>NZ_JBARWZ010000254.1:0-80778 GCF_049647105.1 Actinophytocola sp. | reverse complement strand
TACACCGGCCTCACCCAGACGGACACTTTTCATGAGGCAACGAATCCGCCTACGCGGGCATCTTGACGTGAGGCAACAGGGGGTTGACGGCCTACCTGTGGACAACTGGTGCGGCTGTGGACAACTCAGGCCGCCGCCAACTGCTCCTGCGCGACCGCGACGTCCGTGTTGTCCGTGAACAGGCCGTCGATACCGGTCGCGCGGAAGGCCTCGATCTCCGCGAACAGGTCGCCGTACTGCGCGGGGACCGTGGACGAGCGGAAGTCCGCAGGCAGGAACGAGTTCTCCGCGCGGAACGTGTACGGGTGGACCTTCAGCCCGGCCCGGTGCGCGTCCCGCACCAGCGTGGTCGGCGTCGTCAGGAACCCGGCCGCGTCCCGCGGGATGACCTGGTTCTTGTCCGGACCGAGGCCCTTCGCGTACTTCGCCACGTCCTTCAGCCCCGCAGGCGACACGATGTCGGCGTACGTGCGCGGGTCACCCGCGTCAACGAAGTCGAACGGCGCACCCGTCGCCGACGTCAGCTGCACCAGCGGCACCCGCAGCTGCCGCTTCAGCCCGATCAGGTTCGTGACCTCGAACGACTGCACGTACACCTTCGCCGACGACCGGTTCAGCCCGTTGCGGTTCAGCGTCGACACGAGCGCGGGCTCCAGCGCCAGGCCCTGCTTCTGGAAGTACGTGGGGTGCTTGGTCTCCGGGTAGATCCCGATCTCCCGGTGCAGCTCCCGCGACAGCCGCTTCACGAGGTCGATGACCTCCTGGAACGTCGGCACCTCGTAGCGGCCGTCGTAGATCGTGTTGTGCTGGCGGATGTCCGGGATGCGCTCCTTGGCCCGCAGGGTCTTCAGCTCGGCGAGCGTGAAGTCCTCGGTGAACCAGCCGGTCACGGCCACGCCGTCCAGCGACTTCGTCACCTTCCGGCTCGCGAACTCCGGGTGGTCCGCGACGTCGGTGGTGCCGCCGATCTCCGGCTCGTGCCGGGCGACCAGCACCCCGTCCTTCGTGGTCACGAGGTCCGGCTCGATGTAGTCGGCGCCCATCCGCGCCGCGAGCTCATAGGACGCCAGAGTGTGTTCCGGCCGGTAGCCGGACGCGCCCCGGTGGCCGACGATCGTGAAGCTGTCCCCACCGCCGTGCGCCGGGGGCGGCGTACGGTCCGCCATCGCCGGCGCCGCTCCCACCAGGGTCAACGCCGCCGTCGCGGTGACGGCCAAGCGCAGTAACTTCGAACTCACGGTCTCCTCCTCGCCTCGAGTGGCCCGCAGATCGTCGTCGACCTGAGGAAACTCCGTCAGACCCGAAGGTGACGAAGCGGTGACGCGTTCGATCTTCTTTGCGACACCTGTCACGGGTAGGTTGCCGGTGGTGACCAGGTCTACGGAAGACGTGGACGTCGACAAGCCCGCCGCGGCCGTTGGCGAGCACGACGAGGAACGCCCGGCCCGGACCCTGTCCGGCTACTGGGAGCGGTTCGTGTGGGCGGCGTCGATCGCGGTCGCGTTGCTGGTGCTCAAGCAGGTCTTCCTGCCGTTCTCTGCCGGCAACCAGTTCTACCTGGTGATCTTTCTCGGGCTCACGCTGCCGCTGGTGTTCCTGTGCTATCGGACCTACGGCAGCGCCAAGGATCCCGACAACCCCGGCCCTCTCGACTGGGCGCTCGCCGCGATCGCACTGATCGTGGGCCTGTACCCGGTGATGCCGATCGGGAGCGGCGACTTCGGTGGCGGGTTCGACGCGTTCCTCGACCGCCAGGGCACCTTGTCCACCCCGGACATCGTGGCCGGTGCGCTGCTGCTGGTGCTGGTCATCGAGGCGACGCGGCGCACCACCGGCCTCGTGCTCCCCATCGTGTGCCTGGTGTTCCTCGCGTACTCCTACTACGGCGGCTTCCTGCCGCCGGACTGGAACATCGCGCACGCCGGCGTCGACTTCAGCCAGATCGTGAACGCGCTGTACAACGACCAGAGCGGCTTCTACGGCATTCCGCTCGACGTCGCCGCGACCTACATCGTGCTGTTCACGATCTACGGAGCCGTGCTGTCGTCGTTCGGCGCAGGCAAGTTCTTCGTGGACATCAGCTTCGCCGCGTTCCGCAAGTCACGCACCGCGCCCGGTCGCACCGCCGCGATGTCCGGCTTCCTGCTCGGCACGGTCTCGGGTTCCGGCACGGCGACGACCGTGAGCCTTGGTGCGATCACGTGGCCGGTCCTGCGCAAGGCCGGTTACCCCAAGGAGAACGCGGGCGGCCTGCTCGCCGCGTCGGGCATCGGCGCGATCCTGTCACCGCCGACGCTGGGCGCGGCGGCGTTCATCATCGCCGAGTACCTCGAGACGTCGTACCTGACGGTGCTCCTGTGGGCGATCATCCCGACGGTCCTGTACTACCTCGGGATCGTGTTCGCGGTGGAGGCCGACGCGCGGCGGTTCGGCGCCAAGCCCGTGGACGTCGACACCCCGCCGGTCGGGAAGCTGTTGCTGCGGGGCGGTTACCACTTCGCGTCGCTGGCGATCATCGTCGTGTTCCTGGCGATGGACATCCCGCCGTTCACCGCGGTCGTGTACGCGACCGGCGTCGCGGCCCTGTTCGCGCTGATCTCACAGCTGGTTACCGGTGGCTCGTTCCTGACCTGGCTGCGGGCCGTCGCGGACTCGCTGGCCGAGGGCATCCGCGGCGCACTTCCGGTGATCGCCGTGTGCGCGGCGGCTGGCGTGATCACGTCGACGATCACGAAGACCGGGCTGGGCCAGGAGCTGGCGGCGGCACTCGTCGACGCGGCGCGGGCGCTGGCGCCCAACGAGACCGTGATCCTGATGCTGACGGTGGTGTTCGCCGCCGTCGCGGTGAGCGTGCTCGGCCTGGCGGTGCCGGTGACCGCGTCGTTCATCATCTCGTGGGTCGTGCTCGGGCCCGCGCTGTCCGACCTCGGTGTGGAGCCCGCCGAGGTCGCGATGTTCATCTTCTACTACGCGGTGCTGTCGGAGGTGACACCGCCGACCGCGCTGGCCGCGGTCGCGGCGGCCGCCATCACCGGCGGCTCGGTGATGAAGACGATGTGGCAGACGTGGAAGTACACGCTGCCCGCGTTCCTGGTGCCGCTCGCCTTCGTGCTGACCGACAACGGCTCGGCTTTGTTGCTGCAGCAGGGTTTCGTGACCGTGCTGTGGGTGACGGTGGTGTCCGCGCTGGGCGTGGCCGCGCTGGCCGTGGTCACGGGCGGCTGGCTCGTCGGCCCCGCACGCTGGCCGGAGCGGGTGCTGTGCGTGCCCGCGGCGCTGCTGCTGCTCTACCTGCAGCCGCTGTCGATCGCGATCGGCGTCGGTTTCGCGGTGGCGGCGGTCGCCGTGCACCTGCTCAGACGCAAGACAACCTCGACAGAACAGGAACCCGATGATGCGACCGACGAGGATCGCGGCGACGGCGCTGGCGGTGCTGCTGGTGACGGCGGCGTGCGGCGGCAAGCAGACGAACGACTCGGCTGAGCAGTCGTCCGGCAGCTGCGAGGCGGGCGAAGGCCGGATCACCATCGCGACGGGTAACACCGGCGGCGTGTACTACACGCTCGGCGGCGGTCTGGCGCAGCTCATCAGCGACAACACACCGCTGAAGGCCAGCGCCGCGGAGACGGGCGCGTCGGTACAGAACATCCAGCAGCTCGTCGCGGGCGACTACGACATCGCGTTCGCGCTGGCCGACACGGCCGCGGACGCGGTGGAAGGCAAGGCGTCGTTCGATGGCAAGCCGCAGGACATCGCGGCGCTGGCGCGGATCTACCCGAACTACACGCAGGTGGTCGTCCGCGCCGACAGCGGGATCAACAGCGTGGCCGACATGAAGGGCAAGAGCATCTCGACGGGCTCCCCGAAGTCCGGCACCGAGGTGATCGCGAACAGGTTGCTGGAGGCGGCGGGCCTGTCCTCGTCCGACATCTCGGCGCAGCGCTTGGCCCTGCGCCCGACCGTCGACCAGATGAAGGCAGGTCAGATCGACGGCCTCGTGTGGTCCGGTGGCCTGCCCACCCCGGAGCTGACCGACCTGACCACGTCACTGGGTGACGACGTGAAGTTCATCGACATCAGCGACCTGCTCGACGACATGAAGAAGGTCAACCAGGTCTACGAGGAGGGCGCGATCCCGGCCGACACGTACGGCCTGCCCGCCGACGTCCCGACGATCGTGGTGCCGAACCTGCTGCTGGTGACGAAGGACTTCCCCGAGGGCAACGCGTGTGCCATCACCAACCTGGTCTTCGACAAGAAGGACGACCTGGCGAAGGTCCACAAAGCCGCGAACGCCCTTGACCGCGAGATCGCGGCGGACACCGACCCGGTCGAACTGCACCCGGGCGCAGCTCAGGCACTGGAAGCAACGAAGTAGTCCACAGCCGACCCGGTTATCCACAACCAAGATCGACAACCCGGGGAGCGTCACCCCCTGCCGGTAAACTGGCACGGCGGGACGCCCCCGGGATCGGGTGGGGGTTGGGCATCGCGCGCGCGAGCTTTTTATGGCGGTATGGTGCGGCTCGATGCAGTGGCGGGGGCTACTTCGAAAGGTTCTTACAGCAGGTCGTGGCCCTGACGGCGTGCCGCCGGGAGGCGGCATCTACGCTCTTTCATCGTGCGTGTCCTGGTGATCGGGTCCGGTGCGCGCGAGCACGCTCTTCTGCTCGCCCTCTCCCACGACCCCACGGTGACGGCGCTGGCGTGCGCCCCCGGCAACGCGGGCACGGCGGCCGTCGCCGAGTCCTACGGTGCCGACGTCACCGACTCAGCCTCAGTGGTCGCGTGCGCCCAGGAGTGGCGCGCCGACCTCGTCGTCGTCGGCCCCGAGGTGCCACTGGTCGCGGGCGCGGCGGACGCCGTCCGCGCGGCGGGCATCGCGTGTTTCGGCCCGTCGGCAGCCGCGGCCCGCATCGAGGGCTCGAAGGCGTTCGCGAAGGACGTCATGACGGCCGCCGGTGTCCCGACCGCGCACAGCGAGATCGTCGACAACCCGGCCAAGCTCGACGCCGCCCTCGCCCGCTTCGGCCCGACGTGGGTCGTGAAGGACGACGGCCTCGCGGCGGGCAAGGGCGTCGCGGTCACCAGCGACCTGGCCGCGGCCCGCACCCACGCGATGACCCTGCTCGACGGTGGTCACCCCGTCCTGCTGGAGTCGTTCCTGGACGGCCCGGAGGCGTCGCTCTTCTGCCTCGTCGACGGCACCACGGTCGTCCCCCTGCTGCCCGCCCAGGACTTCAAACGCCTCGGCGACGACGACGCGGGCCCGAACACCGGCGGCATGGGCGCGTACGCCCCTCTGCCCTGGACCCCGCCCGACCTGGTCGACGAGGTACTCACCAAGATCATCCAGCCGGTGGTGGAAGAGCTCGCGGAACGGGGCGCCCCGTTCTCCGGCCTCCTGTACGCCGGCCTGGCCATCACCAGCGATGGCCCGCAGGTCATCGAGTTCAACTGCCGCTTCGGTGACCCGGAGACCCAGGTCGTGCTGGCCCTCCTCCGCACCCCGCTGGCAGGCCTGCTGAACGCGGTCGCGACCGGCACACTGGCCACCCAGCCCCCGCTCGAATGGCAGGACGGCTTCGCGGTCACGGTCGTCATCGCCGCGGAGGGCTACCCGGGCAGAGTCCGCTCTGGCGACGTCGTGGCAGGCGCGGAAGCCCACGGCGTCCTCCACGCGGGCACCCGCCGCCGGGACGACGGCGCGATCGTGTCCTCGGGCGGCCGCGTGCTGTCGGTGGTAGGCACCGGCGAGACCCTCCTCGAAGCCCGCGACGAGGCATACCGGCTGGTGGCGGACGTACGCCTGGCCGGCTCCCACCACCGCACCGACATCGCCGCCCGAGCCGCGAAGGGCGAGATCACCACACAGTGACGTTTCAGCCGATCAGCGGAACCGAACACGCCACTAATTCGTCAAAGTTCAGGTGGGTGCCGCGCGTCGTTGGTAGCCTGCAGAACGAGACCGGATCGTCACGATCAGTGGGGAGCGAACGGGATGTATCTCGCCGGCGACATGGGCCGAGGCATCAACGCCGCCTTCAAGCAGGTCGAACAGGCCACAAAAGGCCTTAATTCGGGCACCTTCACGGTGAACAGGGACAACGTCCTGGCGGCAGCCCGCATCATCGAATCCCAGGCTGACTCGCTCAAGGAGAGATTCAACGGCGTCCGGCGGGACCTGACGGTGAACCCTCCGGGTAACGACGACGTCAGCGTCCGCATGGCAGCGGCGTGGAACGACCTCTTGATCGAGGACGAGGACTCGTACCGGAGCCGCATCGCTGACTACCTCGCCAGCCTCCGGAAGCTCGCTGTGCAGCTCGGTGACACGGCACGTGCGTACGGGTTCAGCGAGGAAGAAATCGAGGCGGCGTTCAGGAAGACCGGTGGGTAAACGTCTGGTTCTCGCGGTAACGGTCGTGGCGGCCTTCACTGCCGGATGTACGACAAGTGCGTCCGGACAGCCGACAGCTGAGCAGGGGGGCGCCCCGTCCAGTGAGTCGAGCACGTCCACCAGCGAAACCCCCGGCTCGGACACCCCGACGGTCGAGGTACCACCTCGCCCCAGGGACATCTCCTTGGATGGGCTGGACCCCTGCACTCTCTACACGGACGCGCAACGGGCGCAGCTCAACGCCGATGACGTGGACAGTGGGGAGGAGACAGGGAGCCAGCATTTCAAGGGCATGAAGGAGTGCACGATCGCGATCGAGGATCAGGAGCCCTTCTACGACTACTCGGCGTTGGCGGTCACGACCGAGGGGGTCGAGGCGTGGCTGACCGGCAACCGGAACGTGGATGCCGAGCTCACCTCGGTGCAAGGATTCCCGGCGGCGCAGTTCAAGTTCCGCGGTGTCGAGGACGAAGGCTGTGACTTCGCGGTCGGCGTCGCCGACGGGCAAAACCTGTGGGTGCAGATCATGCCGATCACCCCCGGGTTCGAGCAGGAAGAGTTGTGCCAGATGGCCAGGCAGGCCACCGAGATGGCCATGACGACGCTGCAGACGTTGAAGTGAGGAAGTGTTATGGCCGGGGACCACGGACTTAGCGACCTGCGCTTCCCGGGCTACTCGCCCGGGGAGATGGCGAACCAGATCGACGCGCTGCGCGGCGGCGAGGGGTCGGGCTCGCTCCAGAACGCCATGGGTGCGCTCGTCACGGTGGCGCTCGGGCTGGCGGAGGCGGATGCCACACTGCGCGCTCAGCTCAAGGCGATCGGGGTGAACTGGGAGGGCGAGGCCGCCGCGGGAGGTACCTCGGCGACCGAGGACGCGCGCATCTACGCGGAGAACGCGATCGACCCGGTGACGGATTCGGCCAGGGGCGTCGGCAGTCAGGGCGAGACGTTCCACACGACCCGCAACGGGGCCCCCGATTCCAGCATTCTCCGTGGCCCTACCGAGGAGAGCGGGATCGACCAGGTCGCCGGGTTCTTCGGGCACACCACTGATCACGCGCAGCAGGTCAGGGACACGAACGCGGCACATGACGCGGCGGTCGACTCCATGACGGGCTATCAGAACAACAGCTCGGACGCGCTCGGTCAGGCGCAGGCGCTGCCGGTGCCTCCCGGTATGAACCTCGTCGCGCAGCCGGTGGACACCAGTACTCACGTCTCCGGTGTCGGCACCTTCTCGCCGACCGGTGGTTACAACCCGACCGTCGGGCCCGGTGGTGGCGGTGGTTCTTCGACTACCTTCTCGCCCGGTCCCGGTGGTGGGCCGGCGCCCCAGCTGCCCACGACCGGTCCCAACCCGCCCCTTGGCAGCCCGCCCTTCACCGGTGGCGGGCCCACCCCCGGCAACCCGCTCGGGCCCGGTGCCGCGAACCCGCTCGCGCCGGCTCTCCGTGCCGCGAACCCCATGCTCATGGCCGAGGCCGCGACGCTCATGGGTGCGGGCGGCGCGGGTGGCGCGGGTGCGGGTGCGGACGGCGAGCGGCTCGCCCGTAATGCCGGTGCCCGTGGTGGCGGTGGTCCGATCAAGAACGGGGTGCCCATCGGTTCGGTGCCCGATGACGAGGCCAGGGCCGCGCGCAACGCCGAGAAGTTCGGGGCGCGTACCGGCCGGCCCGGCGGGTCGATCATGCAGCCGGCCGCGGCCGGGGCAGGCGGGCGGAACGCCGACGGCGAGGAGGACCAGGAGCACGTCCGGCGCTACGGGGTCGAGTCGAGCGATGTGTTCGACGACGAACGGGTCGTGGCGCCGGAGTCGATCGGCGACGATGACGACCGGTAGATGATCAGCGGCACCATCGTTCTCTCCAAGCTCGAGTTCGATGTCCTGTGGGAGCACGAGAAGCTCCCGCCCAAGCACGAGGCACTCACCGTGCCCAGTCCTGGGACCACGCACACCGAGCGGCGGCGGCTCGTCGCGCAGGCGTTCGCGGATCTCGAGGAGCGGGGGCTCGCCGAACGGGAGCGGGCCGCGCCCCATCTGCTCGACCGGCTCAACCTGCTCGCCTACCCGCAGCTCGCCATCGACAGCTGGGTCTGGACCGACCACCGCATCTCCTCGCTCGCGGTGGTTTCCGGGTCCTCGGCGCTGCTCGCCGCCGTCGACGGGCCCGAGGTGTGGTTGATCCCCGCTCGTGAGACCGCGATCGCCGAGGCCGCGGTCTCCGTGGCCGGGGACGTGGTCGCCGGGCCCGGGCTGTCGGTCAGTGTGCCGTCTGACGTGCTCGCTGCCGCCGACGCCGAGGCGCGGGGGGACGCGCGGGAGTTCGCCGCCGCGCTCAGCCGGTCGGGCGTGGCCGGGTCGGATGCCAAGACGTTGGCGGACATGGTGCGTGACATGAACGTGCGCGGCCAGTTCTGTGTCAACCGGATGCATCGGGACCAGCGAATGGTCCGTGCCGACCGGGTCATCGCCTTCCACGACACACCGCGTGGGCGCTACGTCCACCTCGCGAAGCCGAACGTCGACGGTCGCGTGTGGAGCACCGTCACGCCGGCCGACAACCGGCGGCTCGCGACCTGTGTGCGGGAACTGATGGCCGAGACCTGACCGGCCTGAAGGTGAGGGAACCGTGCGGCGGCGAGGGCCGTCAAATGCGGGTGCGCGCGAAGGGGGCGACATGACGAAGTACAACATCGACGCCATCAACGGCTGCATGCAGAAGGCGCTCGACTTCAAGCCCAAGTTCGGCGAAGTCTCCGACACGTTCCCCGAGGTGTGCACCGCGTCGACCGTCTACGGCAAGCTGCCCAGCTCCGCAGGCCTGGCGTCCGCGGTGGACGCGTTGAACGACCTCATGCACGACGAGTTCAACGCGGCCGAGAGCCGGCTCGACGGGGTCGCCGGCGCACTCGACGCGATCGCGCAGACCGTTCAGAACACCGAGGACGATGGCGAGCGCACCTATGGTGGCCGTCCGCGTTGAGTGCACGTCTGGGAGGGGGACACGGTGGGTTCGGCTGACACTCTGGCCGGGTACGCGGGCGGCGAGGCGGTCGCCACGGCCGCCGCGAAGGTGAAGGACGCGGACACCGGAGCGATCACCTCCGCCGCGACCCGGCTGTCCACGGCCGCCACCAACGCGTCGACGTACAGCGGTGAGGTCGCGGGCAGCGTCACCACGCTCGACGAGGCGTGGGAAGGCAGCTCCGCCGACGCGTTCGTGGCGTACATGAACAAGTTCAAGACCGCGGGCACCGACATCGGCACCGCGATGACCGACGCCTCGACCGCGCTCACGAACGTCGCCACCGCGCTCACCGGCGCGCAGAGCTACGTCTCGACGCGGTGCGATCAGGGTCTCACCGACATCACGACGTGGACGACGAACCACCCGGACGCCACCATCGAAGAGTTCGACGCGATGACGCGCGAGGTGTGCTCTGCCGTCGCGTCGGACATCGACACGCACCTCGAGGGGACCGAGCAGACACTCGGCTCGGCGCTCGGCACGATCAACACCAGCAAGTCACCCGCGTCGAAGTTCTCGTCGCTGGGGCAGCCGGACACGCAGCCGTTCACGCCGCAGAGCGGGCAGCCGATCGAGTGGGTCGAGACGCCACCGCAGACCACCGGCCCGTCAGCCGCCGAGAACGGCGGCCAGCCGCCCGCGCCGGACAACTCGTCGCAGTCCGGGTCCGGCGGCTCCGGCGGTGGCGACGGCGGCGGTAGTGGCGGCGGGGGCGGTGGCGGCCTCGGGTCGTCTGGTGGGCCGCCCGCCGGTGGGCCCCCGCCCGGGAACGTGCAGGAGTGGATCGACCAGGCGATCGAGATCCTCCGGCAGAACGGCATCAACGTCGGCCCCGAGGACGCGCAGCGGATCTGGCAGATCATCCAGCACGAGTCGGGCGGCAACCCGCACGCGATCAACGACTGGGACTCCAACGCGGCGAAGGGCACGCCGTCGAAGGGCCTCATGCAGTGCATCGACCCGACGTTCGACTCGTACAAGCTGGCCGGCCACAACGACATCTGGAACCCGGTCGACAACATCTGCGCCGGCGTGAACTACGCGATCTCGCGGTACGGGTCCCTGGCGAACGTGCCGGGCATCAAGGCGACGGCGGGCGGCGGGTCGTACGTCGGGTACTGATTGGTCGGTCACTGGATTATCTTGTGGCGGATCTATCGGCGTAACCTGGGGTTATGGATCTCGCGTTCCTGCTTGCCCACGCCAGTCACGTGTTGTCCACCGAGCTGACCGCCGAGCTGGCCGGGCTGGGGATCACGCCGCGCGGCAACTGTGTGCTGACGGCCGCGCTGACCGGGGAGAAGACGCAGATCCAGCTGGCCGACCTGTGTGGTCTCGACAAGACCACGATGGTCGTCACGGTCGATGAGCTCGAGAAGGCCGGGTTGGTGGCGCGTCTGACCTCCCCTGTCGACCGGCGGGCCCGGATCATCGTGGTCACCGAGCAGGGGCGAGAGGTCAACGCCAAGGCTGCCGGGGTTGTCCAGCGGGTCTACGAGGATGTGCTTTCGGCGTTGCCCGCTGGGGAGCGGGATGTGTTCGTCAATGGGCTGACTCGGTTGGTCGAGTCGCGGCTGTCCACGCCGGTCGTGTGTCAGAGGGCGCCTCGTCGGCGGAGGTAATCGATCTCGATGCGGCCAATCCCACAGTAGATCGTCTACTAGCAGACGATCTGTTACGGTCCCTCCTGTACGGAGAACTCAGGAGGGGTTCATGTCCCAGATCGTTGGTCAGGGGCGCGATTCGCGATGGGTCGCGCTCGTTGTGTTGTGCGTGGGGATGTTGATGATCATCCTCGACGGGACCATCGTGAACGTCGCTCTTCCCGTCATTCAGGCTGATCTCGACTTCACCCAGTCCGGGCTCGCGTGGGTCATCAACGCGTACCTGATCCCCTTCGGCGGGTTGCTGCTCCTCGCCGGGCGGGTGGGGGATCTTGTCGGGCGCAAGCGGATGTTTCTCGGTGGCATCGTCGTCTTCACCGTCGCTTCGCTGCTCTGTGGGCTTGCCACGACTCAGGGACTGCTCGTCGTCGCGCGGTTCGTGCAGGGGATCGGTGGTGCGATGGCCGCCGCCGTCATTCTCGGGATGATCGTCACCATGTTCCCGGAGAAGCGGGAGCAGGCGCGGGCCATCGCCGTGTTCAGCTTCGTCGCGGCCGCCGGGGGGTCGATCGGGCTGCTGGCCGGTGGCGTGCTCACGGAGGCCATCAGCTGGCACTGGATCTTCTTCGTGAACGTGCCCATCGGGCTGGTCGCGTTCGGGCTGGCCACCAGGGTTGTGCCCGGGGAGCGGGGCATCGGGCTGCGCGGCGGCGCCGACGTCATCGGCGCGGTCCTCGTCACCGCCGGGCTCATGATCGGCGTCTACACGATCGTCAAGGCCGCCGATCACGGCTGGGTTTCCGGCCACACGCTGGGGTTCGGTGCGCTCTCGGTCGCGCTGCTCTTCGGCTTCGTCGTGCGGCAGGCGACCGTCGCCGGCCCGCTCCTGCCGTTGCGGATCCTGCGTGACCGCAACGTCGCGGGCGCCAACCTGATCCAGGTGCTCATGGTCGCCGGGATGTTCGGGCTGTTCTTCCTCGGCGCCCTCTATCTGGAGAAGGTGCTCGGGTACGACCCGCTGCGGATCGGGCTCGCGTTCCTGCCCGTCGCGGTCGGGATCGGCGGGCTTTCGCTCGGGGCGTCGGCGCGGGTCAACGCCCGGTTCGGGGAGCGGTCGGTGCTGATCGCCGCACTGGCGCTGGTCGCGGCCGGGCTCGCGCTGTTCACCAGGGCGCCCGTCGACGCCGACTACCTGGTCGACGTCTTCCCGTCGGTCGCGCTGATGGGCATCGGGGCCGGGCTCGGGTTCCCCGCGATGATGACCATCGCCATGTCCGACGCCACCAAGGACGACTCCGGCGTCGCTTCCGGTCTGGTCAACACGACCCAGCAGGTCGGTGGGGCGCTCGGGCTGGCGGTTCTCGCCACCCTGTCAACGTCCTACACGAACGGGTCCATCGCGGAAGGTGCCGCGCCGCTGCAGGCGATGACCGGTGGTTTCCGGCTCGCGTTCGCGGTCGCCGCCGGGCTGGTCATGCTCGCAGTGCTGCTCGCGGTGATCATGCTGCGGCAGCCGAAGGCAGCGAGCGAGGAGCTGGTGCCGGTGCCGGTGCCGGTGGGTTGATCGCGTGCGACTATCGGCGGCCGGCGGCAGGCTGGGGACATGTCCAACCGTCTGCTGCGCGTCGCCCAGCGCGCGAACATCCCACCGTTCCACGTGATGGACGTACTGTCCGCTGCCAACGCCCGGCAGCGTGCGCGGGGGGACGTGGTGTCGCTGGCCGCCGGGCAACCGTCGGCCGCGGCACCACGCGCCGTTCTCGACAGGGCCGCCGAAGCCCTGCACGGTCCCCTCGGCTACACGGAACAACTGGGCATCCCCGAGCTGCGGGAGGCCATCGCCTGCCACTACGACCGGCGGTACGCGCTCGGCGTCGCGGGCTCGGACGTCGTCGCCACCACGGGCTCGTCGGGCGGGTTCCTCCTCGCGTTCCTCGCCGCGTTCGACGCGGGTGACCGGGTGGCGCTCGCGCGGCCCGGCTACCCGGCCTACCGCAACATCCTCACCGCGCTCGGCTGCGAGGTCGTCGAGCTGGCGTGCGGTGCCGGCACCCGGTTCCATCCCACGGTCGAGATGCTCGAGCAGGCGGGCCCGCTCGACGGGCTGGTCATCGCCTCGCCCGCCAACCCGACCGGCACCGTCCTGCCCGCCGGTGAGCTGGCCGCCATCGCGGGCTGGTGTGCCGACCGTGGCGTCCAGCTGGTGAGCGACGAGATCTACCACGGCATCGCGTACGGCGACGTGCCAACGGCGTCCGCGTGGCAGTTCTCCCGCGAGGCGATCGTGGTCAACTCGTTCTCGAAGTACTTCGCGATGACCGGCTGGCGGCTCGGCTGGCTACTGGTCCCGCAGCGCCTCATGCGCGCGGTCGACTGCCTGACCGGCAACTTCACCATCTGCCCGCCCGCGATCGCGCAGTACGCCGCGACCGCCGCGTTCCAGTACGGCGAACTGGACGCGCATGTCGCCGCCTACCGCGAGAACCGGGACCTCCTGGTCGCGGGCCTTGGCAGGATGGGCATCGACAGGGTGGCGCCCGCGGACGGCGCGTTCTACGCCTACGCGGACGTGTCCCACCTGACCACCGACACCATGGCGTGGTGCCAGCGTCTCCTCGCGGAGACAGGGCTCGCGATCGTGCCCGGCATCGACTTCGACCCCGAGCTTGGCGACCGCTTCATCCGGTTCTCGTTCGCGGGCCCGGCACAGGACATCGAGACCGGCCTGGACCGGCTGGGCAACTGGCTCGCACCCTGAACGTGAACCAGTGGAATTCCCTGATGCACCTGGGCAGCCGCGATGGTTGACTGGTGGAACCGCAGCGAAGCCACAGTCGTTGACCCGGTGAGTCCCCGGAGAGGAACCTCACATGCCGACCGTTCGTCATCACCACCACTACCACGTTGAGCCTGCCCGCGTCCCACTGTTGGTGAAGATCATCGGCGCGATCATCGTCATCTGGGTGGCGTTCGCGGTGATTGGTGCCGTGTTCAAGGTGCTGGGCTTCCTGCTCGTCGCCGCGGCGGTCGTCACCGTAGGTGCCATCGGTTACTCCGCGATCAAGGGCGGCTCCGACCGTAAGCGGATCCGCTAGGCGTGCAGCGTCGCGACCCTGGACAGCACCTCGGTGATGTCCTTGGTCGTGACGTCGCGGTGCGGGATGAGCCGCACCCGCCCGCCGGCCGGCACACCGAGCACGCCGACCTTCTTGAGCACGGCCAGCGTCGCGTCGGCGTCCGGCGTCGACACGAGCACGATGTTCGTCTCCGGCTCGTTGACCTCCCAGCCGATTTCCTTCAGGCCGGTGGCGAGCTTCGTGGCGTTGACGTGGTCGTTCGCGAGGTCCGGGATCCGCTCCAGCGCCATCAGCCCGCCCGCGGCCACGATCCCGCCCTGCCGGACCCCGCCGCCCAGCATCTTCCGGACGCGGCGTGCCTCCTGGACGAACGCCGACGTGCCGCCGACCAGCCCGCCCATCGGCGCCCCGAGGCCCTTGCTCAGGCAGACCTGCACGGTGTCGACGCCGACCGTCAGCGCGGCGGGCGGCACCGACAGCGCCACCGACGCGTGCCACAGCCGTGCCCCGTCCAGGTGCACGCGCAGCCCGACGTCCCGCGCGGTGGCGACCAGCTTCGCGTGCTCGTCCGGCGGAGTAACCGTGCCGCCGGCCGCGTTGTGCGTGTTCTCCAGACATAACAACGTGGTGCGCAGCATGTGGTACGGCGCGTTCCGCGCGGCCTGGCGCACCGTTTCGACCGGCAGGCGGCCCGGCCAGGCGCCCCAGTCGACCGCCTCGGGCATGCCGCCTGCGAGCCACGCGGGCGCACCCAGTTCGTCGTCCAGCACGTGTGCGCCTCGGGGCGCGATGAACCGGTCGCCTCTTCTCAGGTGGACCATCAGTGCGACGAGGTTGCCCATGGTCGCGCTCGGCACCCACAGCGTGGCCTCGATGCCGAGCAGGTCGGCCGCCCGCTCCTCCAAGGCCTGCATGGTGGGATCTCTGTCCAGCACGTCGTCGCCGACCTCGGCGCGCGCCATGGCGAGCCGCATCGGCTCGTCCGGTTGGGTGACAGCGTCTGAACGAAGGTCGATCTCCCGCACTTTGGTCACGATCTGATCACACCACACCGGCGTACGGGCATCCTCATTGGTGTCCCACACGTCTTGAGGGGTGGCGTACGTCACGACGGAGCCGTCGTGCAACCTTAGAGGCCACACCTTCCGTCCCCCGTATGCAGACGACGAGCAGAGAGAGTCCGCGTGGATCAACGCGACGAGCAGGATTTCGCGGAATACTTCGCGGCTCGGCGAGATGCCGTGCGCAGGTCCGCGTACCTGCTGTGCGGTGACTGGCACCGTGCGGACGATCTCGCGCAGACCGCGTTCGTCGCGCTGCACCGGCGATGGCGCAAGATCCGGGACCGTGGGGCCCTGGACGCCTACGTACGCAAGACGCTGGTGCGCGCGGTGATCGACGAGTCCCGCCGCCCCTGGCGACGGGAGCGGTTCGTCGAAGAGCTGCCGGAGACGCCGCAACGGGACGGCGAGATCGGCGACTCCGTGGCGACCCGGTCGGCGCTGCTCGACGGTCTGCGGGCGGTCCCGCCCCGGCAACGGGCGGTGCTCGTCCTGAGGTTTCTCGAGGGACTGGATGTCGCGGCCACGGCCGAGGCGCTCAAGTGCTCCGAGGGCACCGTGAAGAGCCAGACAGCCAGGGGGCTGACCGCGTTGCGTGCGGCCCTGGGAGACACGATCGATGACTTGCGGTCGGCGTCATGAGTACGCGGAGGAGGTGGCGGAGTGGACGAGAAGAAGCTTGCTGACCTGCTGAAAGACGCGGTGGCGGAGACCCCGCCGTCGACCTTCACGGTCTCTGACGTCGCCCAGGAGTCCGGCCGTCAGCGCGTCCGTCACCGGAACGGCGTACTCGCAGGTTCCGCCTTTGGTGTGGCCGTCCTCGCGGGCGCGACGGCACTCGGCGTGGCATTGTGGACAGGGCCGACCATGGGCGCTGGCGCAACAAATGCGGATAGTGCCACATCAGGCGGTAACGAAAACGCTGCTCCATACGAGTTACCAGTCGAGGGCAACAAAGAAGCCGCGCCAACAGAGCGTGGTGGTACTGAAGACTTCCCGCCGGAGACGCCCAAGCAGGGGGGCTCTTCGGATGGGAATGGCGGGCCTGCGGGGCCCGCCGGCACCCCTAGCGGGTGCGAACAGGTGGACCGGGAGCTCGCTGCTGCCCTCGCGGGCGAGCTCCCGGCCGCCGCCTCAATCAAGGTCGACGCCGCGATGCCGGTTTCTTTGAGCTGCCCGAAGGGCGCCACCGGTGCTGCTTTCGACCTTCCCGGCGGTCGCATCAGCGTTCTGCTTCTCCCCGGCAATGTGGTGCTGAGCGCGCAGGCGACCGATGGTGTGCAGGCCGACGCGCCTACTGACGACGGCCGCCAGGTGTTCTTGGTGAGTGAGCCCGTCAGCCCGGGCGGCGCTGCCCCATTCGGGTCGGACATCGAGCAGATCGCCCGCGAGCTGGGACAGCTTTACTAGGGTCCCCTCGCACGGCCGTACGATGCCCCGACAATGACAGCCGCGAGCACCCCCAAAGGTGAGCGGCGTCGCCAGGCACTGGTCGAGGCCGCGGCGGCGCTGCTGGTCGAGAGCGGCTTCGAAGGGCTGCGGCACCGTGCGGTCGCCGAACGTGCGGGACTTCCGCTCGCCTCCACGACCTACTACTTCGACTCGCTCGACGAACTGATCGCCGCCGCTGTCGAACACCATGGCCGCACCGAGCTGGAGCGCGGCCGCGCGCAGCTCGAGGCGCTGCCCGCCGAGCACCGCGATCTCGACTCCGTCGTCGACCTCGTGCTCGACCAGCTCCTCGGCCCTCCGGCAGGCAACCGCGACGCCGAGCTGGTGCTTCTCCGCTACGAACGCCTTGTCGCGACCGGCAGGCGGCCATATCTGCGTCCGCTCATGGGCACTCTCGGTGCCGAGCTGCGCGGTCTCCTGCAGGAGGTCCTCGACCGCTGCGGCAGCCCGGTCGACGACCGCCGCCTCGAGCAGCTGATCGCGCTGGTCGACGGTGCCGTGGTCAACGCGTTGATCGAGGTCGACCCCGACCCGAGGGCCGCCGCGCACCGCATGCTCCGGGACTCGCTGCGGACCTGATCGCGCCACCCGCCCGACGTCCCGCACGCTCGACCAGCTGCTGAAGCGTGACCGATTAAGCTGGCGAAACGTGACGTCCAAGCCGCGTATCCCCAACGTTCTCGCCGGCCGCTACGCCTCCGTGGCACTGGCCGAGCTGTGGTCACCCGAGCACAAGATCGTCCTGGAGCGCAGGCTGTGGCTCGCCGTGCTCAAAGCCCAGGCAGACCTCGGCATCGACGTCCCTGACGGGGTGATCGCCGACTACGAACGAGTGATCGACCAGGTCGACCTGGCGTCGATCGCGGCCCGCGAACGGGTGACCCTGCACGACGTCAAGGCCCGGATCGAGGAGTTCAACGCGCTCGCCGGCCATGAGCACGTGCACAAGGGCATGACGTCCCGCGACCTCACGGAGAACGTCGAGCAGCTACAGACCCGCCGGTCGCTTGAGCACATCCGGGACCGCGTGGTCGCGGTGCTCGCGCGGCTGGCGACGCTCGCGACCGAGCACAGCGAGCTGGTGGTGGCGGGCCGTTCGCACAACGTTGCCGCGCAGGCCACGACGCTGGGGAAGCGGTTCGCGTCCGCCGCGGACGAGCTGCTGGTGGCGTTCGAACGGCTCGACAGCCTGGTCGAGAGGTACCCGCTGCGTGGCATCCAGGGGCCGGTCGGGACCGCGCAGGACATGCTCGACCTGTTCGGCGGCGACACGTCGAAGCTCGACGCGCTGCAGCGCAAGATCGCCGGCTATCTGGGCTTCTCCCGGGTGTTCGACAGCGTCGGCCAGGTGTACCCGCGTTCGCTCGACTACGACGTGGTGTCCGCGCTGGTGCAGGTCGCGGCGGCGCCGTCGAGCCTCGCGAAGACCATCCGGCTGATGGTCGGCCACGAGCTGGCGACCGAGGGTTTCCTGCCCGGCCAGGTCGGCTCGTCCGCCATGCCGCACAAGATGAACCCCCGCTCGAGCGAACGCGTGAACGGCTTCGCGGTGATACTCCGCGGCTACGCGTCGATGGTCGGTGAGCTGGCAGGCGACCAGTGGAACGAGGGCGACGTGTCCTGTTCGGTGGTGCGCAGGGTGGCGCTGCCGGACGCGTTCTTCGCGCTGGACGGTCTGATCGAGACGTTCCTGACCGTCCTGGACTCGTTCGGTGCGTACCCGGCGGTGATCGCGCGCGAACTGGACCGCTACCTGCCGTTCCTCGCGACGACGAAGGTGCTGGTGGCGTCCGTGCGGGCCGGGGTCGGCCGCGAGACGGCGCACGAGGCGATCAAGGAGCACGCGGTCGCGGTGGCGCTCGCGATGCGGGAGCAGGGCATCGAGCGCAACGACCTGGTGGACCGCCTGGCGGCCGACGACCGGATCCCGCTCGACCGGCAGGCGCTGGACGCACTGCTGGCGGACCGGCTGCCGTTCACCGGCGTGGCCGGTGCGCAGGTGGCGGCGGTGGTGAAGCGGGTGTCGGACGTGGTGTCCCGCTACGGCGACGCGGCCAGGTACGTCCCCGGCGCGATCCTGTGAGGACTGTGATCGGTATGGACGACCGCACTGACGCGCGGCTTTCCCACGGCTAGTCTCGATACCGTGGCAACCGTCTCAGATCTCCTGCACTACCCGGTCAAGGGCTGCGCGGGCGCCCCGCTCACGCGGGCGCGGATCCTGCCGACCGGGATGGCGCACGACCGCACGTTCATGCTCGTCCGCGCCTCGGACGGGGTGTTCCGCAGCCAGCGCAGCACCCCGAAACTGTCCGTGATCCGGCCCGACGTGGCGGCGGATGGTGAGAAGCTGACGCTGTCCGCGCCGGACACGCAGTCGCTGGCTCTTGACGTCGCGAAGGACGGCAGGCGCTTGCCGGTCAGCGTGCACGGCGTCTGGGACGGCGAGGGCGTCGACCAGGGCGACGACGCGGCCGAGTGGGCGAGCTCCGTCGTGGGTGAGGAGTTACGTCTCGTACGCGTGTCACCGGACCACAACAGGTCCGTGGACGAACTGCACGGCGACATCACGTTCACCGACTCGACGCCGCTGCACCTGACGTCGCTGTCGTCGCTGGACGACCTGAACGCCCGCATCCTGGAGAAGGGCGCCGACCCGGTCCCGATGGCCAGGTTCCGCCCGAACATCGTGATCGCGGGCTGGGAGACGCCGTACACGGAGGACGACATCCGCGAGTTCAGCATCGGCACTGCCCGGCTGCGCTGGGTGAAGCCGGATGTCCGTTGCCAGGTCACCGTGGTCGACCAGCCGACCGGCGAACGAGCGGGCCCGGAACCGTTACGCACCCTGGCCGACTACCGCCGCGAACCGGACGGCGGCGTGAGCTTCGGCATCAAGGTGACGGTGACCAGCCCAGGCGAGATCGGGGTTGGCGACGAGATCACGGTGCACTGATCGGGGCTACCTCGCGAACAACAGCAGCACCGGATCCCCGGGCCTGCCACCGAAGTCGTTGGCAGCGGAGCCGCCGTTCACCGCCAGTGCGACCCGGCCACCCGAGTCGACGTACACGATGAGCCCTTCGTAGATGGCGTCCGCGAACGTGCGGCCGACGGTGGCCGTCACCGACCGCCCGTTGAGGTGAGCGTGCGCCGTGGTGCCTGCTGCGGCACCGCTCGCGTCGAGGTCGGCGCCGGTGGCGGCGAGCTGGATGTTGCCGAAGGTGTCGACGTACCGGATCTCGGTGGTGAGTTTTCCCGGCTCCACCGACGTTTCCGGTTCCGGCAGCCGCACGAGACCGGCCGTGTCGACGGCCGGGCCGAAGTTCTCGGGTGCCACCCCGGCGGCGAGGTGCGCGGCGGCGGGGGCGAACACGTCACGCCCGTGGAAGGTCGCCGACACCGTCGACAGCTGGTAGGCGGGGTTGACGAGTTCGTAGGCGGCCCGCACCCCGCCGAGCAGTTCGGCGGCGGGCACGAGCAAACCGTTGTCCGGCCCGACGAGCACACCTTCGGCGGCCACCACGACCACACCACGCCGGTCGGTCCCCACGCCGGGGTCGACCACCGCGAAGTGCACGGCCGACGGCAGGTACGACACCGCCTGGGCGAGGATCGCGGCGCCCCGCCGGACATCCTGCGGTGGCACCGTGTGACTGATGTGGATGACCCGTGGCCGGGGCGAGATCCGCGCGACGACCCCTTCGCAGACACCGACGAATCCGTCATCGATTCCGTAGTCGGTCGTGAACGAGATCCAGTCGTAGCTCATCGCCAAACAATGGCACGCACTTGCGCGGCGTAGGAATTCCGGGTGAATCGGCGCTCTGTTCGGTGGCATGTCACCTTGATGTCAGTGCGAAGTCATCGACGCATGGCCTCATGAGAGCGTGACCGCTCAACTGATGGTGTCGCTGTCCGGGATCAACGCGTGGACCCTGGAGCGCAGTGCCGACCTGAGCGACGAGCTGGCGTCCCGGGGCGTGCCGCTCTCGATGCTGTTCGCCCCGAAGATCGCGGGCGCGGACCAGCCGGGGCCGGTGGTCGACTGGGTGCGCGGGCAACAAGCAGCGGGCAACGCGCTACTCCAACATGGCTACGACCACACGGCCGACCTCACGACCCGCACCATTCGCCGCCGAGCCGAGTTCGCATCACTGCCTGCCCACGAGGCCGGACTCCGCCTGACCGCCGCGGCCGCCACCATGGAACGCCTCGGCCTGACCACGGACGCCTTCGTGCCCCCACGCTGGGTGGCGTCCCCAGGAACGCTGCTTGCGTTGCGCCACAAGGGTTTCGCGCTGTGCGCGGACTTGATGGGCATCCGTGTGCTGCGTACGGATCATGTCCACAGAGGACGCGTGCAGGGCTTCGGCTTCGGCGAGCGGACCGAACCGTGGTGGTGCTTCGCCCTGGTGATGGGTGCGTCCCACGCGGCACGCCGAGGCAGGCCGATCCGCCTGGCGGTCGACACCACCAACCTGGCCCGCTCCGGGCCCCGGCAGGCCCTGCTGGACGCGATCGACATCGCGCTCCACCACGACGCGACCCCACTCACGTACCCGGCGTTGCTGACGCACCGGCAGGCCCGCGCCGCATAGGCGGCTGGCCTCCGGCCCCCTCGAACCACGCTACGGCAGAGGACCGACAGTTCCGTGCCGCGGAGACGCGCTCCTGTGGATAACCGGCCGCCCTGTGGACAACCCCGCCGCTCGGCGCGGGAAGTGTCGGTGCCTGCCCGTACGCTGGTCAACGGGGGGCCGGAGGCCAATCTCCTGGCGAACATGCGTTCGATCCACAGTGTTGTCCACAGCTGTGGACAACCTCAGATCGCGGTCAGCTCAGTCCTCGGCAGCTGGCGGAAGTCCGCGTCCGGCGCCAGGTTGGCGATCCAGCCCCGTTGTCCCCGGAAGCCCAGTTCCGACAGCAGCGCCTCATGGATCGGCACCGCCACCCTCGGACCCACCGCACGCAGGAAGTCGATCACCTCGCCGGTCTTCAGCCACGGGGCCGACATCGGCAGCCCCAGCACGTCGATCCGCTGATCGGGCACGAACAGCGAGTCGCCGGGGTGGTAGAAGGCACCGTCGTCGATGACGTACCCCACGTTCGCCGGCATCGGCAGGTCCTCGTGGATGGTCGCGTGGCGGCCGCCCACCGCCGTGACCGAGGTGCCGCCGACGGAGAGGGTGTCGCCGGGCCGCGCCACCGACGTCGGCGTCAGGCCCAGCTTCTCCAGTGCCGCCGCCGAGTCCTCATCGGACACCAGCGCGGCGTCCGGGTTGGCCTTGACCAGCGCGGGCAGCCGTGCACCGTCGAGATGGTCCGGGTGCTGGTGCGTGATCAGGATGGCGTCGAGGTCGGTGACCGCCTCGAAGCCGTCCGAGTACGTGCCTGGGTCGAAGAGCAGTCGTGCCGAGTCGGTCGATACCAGCACGCACGAGTGCCCGAAGTGAGCGATCCGCACACCGCCAGGCTAGCGAACTGGGCGTCGCGGTGCCCGCTACCGGCGGGTAGCGTAGGCGGCGGAACGCGACCAGGGAGGCTCGGGATGACCGCCGTGCAAGCGAAGCAGGACACCTTCGACTCGCTCAACCCCGCGACTGACGAGGTGGTCGGCACCTACCCGATCAACACCGAGGACGACGTCGCCGCCGCGGTCGCCAGGGCGCGTGACGCCGCGGCATGGTGGGCCGGCCTTGGCTTCAAGGGGCGCGCCGAGCTTCTCCAGCGCTGGAAGGGCGTCATCACCCGCCGGGCCGCGCAGCTCGCGGAGGTCGTGCACGCCGAGACGGGCAAGCCGCACGCCGACGCCATGCTCGAGATCGTGCTCGCGATCGACCACACGGCGTGGGCCGCGAAGCACGCGTCCAAGGTGCTCGGTCGCAAGAGCAGGCCTGCCGGTCTGCTGATGTCCAACCACGCGGCGTCGGTCGAGTTCCAGCCGCTCGGGGTGGTCGGCGTGATCGGCCCGTGGAACTACCCGGTGTTCACCCCGATGGGGTCCATCGCCTACGCGCTTTCCTCGGGCAACGCGGTCGTGTTCAAGCCCAGCGAGTACACGCCGGGCGTCGGCAAGTGGCTGGCCGACACGTTCGCCGAGGTCGTGCCGGAGCGGCCGGTGTTCCAGCTGATCACGGGCTTCGGCGAGACGGGCGCCGCGCTGTGCCGGTCCGGTGTGGACAAGCTCGCGTTCACCGGTTCGCCAGGCACCGGCAAGAAGATCATGGCCGCGTGCGCGGAGACGCTGACGCCGGTGCTCATCGAAGCGGGTGGCAAGGACGCGCTGCTGGTGGACACGGACGCGGACCTCGACGCGGCGGCCGACGCCGCGGTGTGGGGCGGCATGTCGAACGCTGGTCAGACGTGCGTCGGCGTCGAGCGGGTCTACGTGCACGAACGGGTGTACGACGACTTCGTCGCGAAGGTCGTGAAGATCGCCAAGGAGGTGCGGGCGGGCGACGACCCGGAGGCGAAGATCGGCCCGATCACCATGCCGGGCCAGCTGGAGATCATCCAGCGGCACATCCAGGACGCGCTCTCCCGCGGCGGCCGCGCGCTGGTCGGCGGCAACGAGGCGGTCGGTGAGAAGTTCGTGCAGCCGACGGTGCTGGTCGACGTGCCGGAGGACTCGGTGGCGGTGCGCGAGGAGACCTTCGGCCCGACGCTGACGATCGCGAAGGTCGCCGACATGGACGAGGCGATCGCGAAGGCCAACGACTCGAAGTACGGCCTGGCGTCCACCGTGTTCTCGAAGCGTCGCGGCATGGAGCTGGCTGCGCGGCTGCGGTCGGGCATGACGGCGGTGAACAGCGTGATCAGCTTCGCGGGCATCCCGTCACTGCCGTTCGGCGGCATCGGCGAGTCGGGCTTCGGACGCATCCACGGACCGGAGGGCCTGAAGGAGTTCGCCCGCCCGAAGGCCATCGCACGGCAGCGATTCAAGGTGCCGCTGGTGCTGACGACGTTCAACCGCACAGCGAAGACGGACGCGACGGTCACGAAACTGATCACGCTGCTGCACGGCAAGCGCCGCTGAGGGGGGGGCCGCGGCCCCCCAATCACCAGCGTAGGCGGAAGGACCGACGTTTCCCGTCGCGGCGACGGTGGTTGTCCACAGCCATGCCAGTTGTCCACAGATCGGGCCCACGACGGTGATCGTGGGCCGGGTGCGCCGCGCCCGACCCGGTTGCAGACGGCGAGGACTTGCGGGCGGGCTGGCCTCCGGCCCCCGGTTTCCAGCCTACGGCAGGCGGACGACAGTTCCCCAGAGTTGTCCACAGGTGTGGACAACTCTGGGGATGAATCGAACAGTCGTTCTCAACGGGTCGATTTGACCAGGTCCGCGGCCTTCTCCGCGATCATGACCGTGGGGGCGTTCGTGTTGCCCCGGGGGACGGTCGGCATCACCGACGCGTCAACTACGCGCAGGCCTTCGATGTCGTGGACCTTCAGGTCCGCGTCGACGACCGTGCCGATCGCGCAGGTGCCCACCGGGTGGTACAGCGTCTGCGTGACCGTTCTGATGTGGTCGCGCAACTCGTCTTCCGTCGGGTCCGCGGTCGCCGGCATGAACGGGCCGTCCAGGTACCTCGCCAGTGGGCTCGCGTCCGCGATCTCCCGCAGTGTGGTCATCGCCGCGAGCATGGCGTCGAAGTCCGTCGGGTCGTCGTAGTACGCCGGGTCGATCAGGGGGCGCCACCGTGGGTTCGCCGAGCGCAGCCGCAGCCGTCCCCGGGAGGCCACGTCCACGAGGGTCGCCCCCACCGTGATGCCAGGGACCGTCGGTTCCCGCAGGCCGTTGTCGTAGAAGAGGGTCGGGGCGACATGTACCTGCATGTCCGGGGCGGCCAGGCCGTCCCGGGTGTGGAAGAACGCACCCGCCTCACCGACGTTCGACGCGAAGGGGCCTCGGCCCGTCGCCTGCCAGCGCAGCATGCGGGCCGGTGTCGCCAGGTTGATCAGGTCGGTCGTGCCCCTGGTGCGCCACAGCAGTGCGGCCGCCGGGTGGTCGTGCAGGTTGTCTCCCACGCCAGGGAGGTTCGCGACGACCTCGATGTCCAGCTCGCGCAGGTGTTCGGCCGGGCCAACACCGGACAGCATCAACAGTTGCGGCGAGCCGACCGCGCCGCCGCACAGCAGGATCTCGGTGGACGCGCCCACCTCGAGCTCCTCGCCGTGGCGGGAGTAGGAGACCGCCGTCGCGCGGGTGCCGTCGAAGACGATGCGGTTGACCAGCGCGTGCGTGCGCACAGTCAGGTTCGACCGGCTCATCGCCGGGCGCAGGTACGCGTCCGCCGTGGACCAGCGGCGGCCGTTGCGGCACGTCACCTGGTACAGGCCCGCGCCTTCCTGCGACTCGCCGTTGAAGTCGTCCGTCGGCTTCATGCCCCACGTGACCGCCGAGTCGACCCACGCGTGTGACAGCTCGTGCGTGTACCTCCGGTCCTCGACGTGCAGTGGACCGTCGACGCCGTGGTACGGGCCGGCCAGCCTGGTGTTGTGCTCGGCACGCTTGAAGTACGGCAGCACCTCGTCGTACCGCCAGCCCGATGGCCACGCGTCGTAGTCCGCGCGGTTGCCTCGGATGTAGATCATCGCGTTCATCGACGAGCAGCCGCCCAGCATCTTCGCGCGCGGCCAGTACGCGGAGCGGTCGCCGAGGTTCTTCTGCTCGACCGTCTCGTAGTTCCAGTCGTACTTCGTCTTGAACAGCGCCGAGAACGCGACCGGCATGTGCACCTCGTCGGCGTCGTCCTCACCGCCAGCCTCGAGGAGCAGCACCCTGGCCGCCTCGTTCTCACTCAGCCGGTTCGCGAGCACACACCCCGCGGTACCGGCACCGACCACCACGTAGTCGAAGATCTCGGCCATCCCCCGACCCTGCCATCTTCGCTACAGCTTCGCGAGCAGAACCGTCTCGTCTTCTGTGGACAGGCCCGCCTTGCGCTCGCGGTGCAGGCCCAGCTCCCGCTCCCTGGCCAGCGCGTCCAGCACCGCGTCCGCGAACGACGTGATCTTCAGTCCTGCCTCGATCGACGGCGCCGGGTCGTGCGTCTTCACGCCCTCGTAGCCCGACGGTAGCCACAGCGGCAGCGACTTCGGGCCGCTCCACGGGTTCACGCCCGCCGCCGCCAGCCAGTCGGGTGACGCCTTCACGAGCTCGCCGTCGAAGCCGGTCACCGACGCGATCTCCTCGATCATCTCGATCGTGGGCCGGTGCGGGCCGACTGCGTCGTAGGTGCCCGCCGTGCCCCGCTCACCCGCGTCGACGATCCATCTGGCGAAGTCCTTCACGTCGATGATCTGGATCGGCGACGTGGTGTCCGGCACCAGCACCCGGCCGCCCCGCGCGAACCGGCCCGGCCAGTAACCGAACCGGTCACTGCGGTCCCACGATCCGGTGATCAGTCCAGGTCGGACCACGAACGCACGGTCACCCAGCGCGTCGCGCACCGCGTTCTCGCTCGCGACCTTGATGCCGCCGTAGAGCAGCACGCCGTCCTCGCCGCGGGCCATCATCTCGTCGCGGGTCGCGTGCTCCTCGATCGCCGGGACGAGCGGGCCGGTCGCGGGTGTCTGGCCGAGGGTCTCGTTGTCCGCGTACACGTTGATCGTCGACACGAAAGTCCAGTGACCAGCCCGGTCACCGAGCGCGGCCAGCGCCCGCGACACCCACGGGTGTGACAGCGGTGACACGTCCACCACCGCGTCGAAGGCCTCGCCCGCGAGCGGCGCGAGGCCGTCCTCGGTGTCCCGGTCGACCTTCACCAACCTCGCCCCGTCCGGGACCGCGCCGGACTCGCCCCGCGCCGCGCACACCACGTCGTGCCCCCGCGCCAGCCCCTCGGCCGCGACGGCGTGGCCGACGAAGATCGTTCCTCCCAGCACCAGAATCCTCATGCCGCCACCCTGTCCCGACGACGAGGCGGGCCGCCAGTCATCTCGCGCTGGGCGAACTACCGGCAGCCGCCGCGGCACACCGTGCGAGGAGGCGTTTCGCCTGCTGGCGTCGTGGGGCGCCGACGCGCCCGACAGGGTGAACCCGCAGCTCAGGTAGTCTCGCGGCGTACCAGACACCCCTCGAATTGGGAGCTGCCTGTCGTGGCCCGAGTCGTCGTCGACGTCATGCCCAAGCCCGAGATCCTCGACCCACAGGGTCAGGCCGTGGCCAATGCCCTGCCCCGCCTCGGCTTCACCGGAATCTCCGATGTCCGCCAGGGCAAGCACTTCGAGCTGGAAGTCGACGACAACGTCGACGACGAGACGCTCGCCAAGATCGCCGTCGGTTTCCTCTCGAACCCGGTGATCGAGGACTTCGTGATCCGCAGGACACCGTCGTGAGTCGTATCGGGGTCATCACCTTCCCCGGCACGCTGGACGACACCGACGCGGCGCGTGCCGTGCGTTACGCGGGCGGTGAGCCCGTCGCGCTCTGGCACGGCGACGCGGACCTGCGCGGTGTGGACGCGGTGATCGTCCCCGGCGGGTTCTCCTACGGCGACTACCTGCGGGCCGGCGCCATCGCCCGGTTCGCGCCGGTGATGGGCGAGGTCGTCGCGGCCGCCCGAGGCGGCATGCCGGTGCTCGGCATCTGCAACGGCTTCCAGATCCTGTGCGAGGCCGGGCTCCTGCCGGGTGCGCTGTCGCGCAACGCGGGCCTGCACTTCGTGTGCCGCGACCAGAAGCTGCGCGTCGAGCGGACCTCGACGGAGTGGACGTCCGGCTACGAGACCGGCGCCGAGATCGTCGTACCGGTCAAGAACATGGACGGCCGGTTCGCGGCCGCCAAGGCCACCGTGGACGAACTGGAGGGTGAGGGCCGGGTCGTGTTCCGCTACCTGGACGTCAACCCGAACGGCTCGCTCGGCGACATCGCCGGGATCTCCTCGGCGGACGGCCGGATCGTCGGCCTCATGCCGCATCCCGAGCACGCGATCGACGCGCTGACCGGGCCGGGAGACGACGGCCTCGCCATGTTCCGTTCGGTCCTGGGGACGGTGCTCGCATGACCACCACCGCACACGTCGACTCCGTCGACCACGCCACGTCCACTCCGGACACGCCGCAGCCGTACCGCGAGCTGGGGCTGAAGGACGACGAGTACACCCGGATCCGGGAGATCCTGGGCCGCCGCCCCACCGACGCCGAGCTGGCCATGTACTCGGTGATGTGGTCCGAGCACTGCTCGTACAAGTCGTCGAAGGTGCACCTCAGGTACTTCGGCGAGACCACGACCGAACAGATGCGCGAGAAGATGCTCGCGGGCATCGGCGAGAACGCCGGTGTGGTCGACATCGGCGACGGCTGGGCCATCACGTTCAAGGTCGAGTCGCACAACCACCCGTCCTATGTGGAGCCGTACCAGGGCGCGGCGACCGGTGTCGGCGGCATCGTGCGCGACATCCTCGCGATGGGCGCGCGGCCCCTGGCCGTGATGGACCCGCTGCGCTTCGGTGCCGCGGACGCGCAGGACACCCGCCGCGTGCTGCCCGGTGTGGTCGCCGGTGTCGGCGGCTACGGCAACTGCCTCGGCCTGCCCAACATCGGCGGCGAGGTCGTGTTCGACCAGTCGTACCAAGGAAACCCGCTCGTCAACGCGCTGTGCGTGGGTTCGATGCGGGTCGAGGACCTGCATCTCGCGCACGCCTCCGGGACGGGCAACAAGGTGATCCTGTTCGGTGCGCGGACCGGCCTCGACGGCATCGGCGGCGTTTCCGTGCTGGCGTCGGACACGTTCGCGGGCGACGAGGGCGGTAGCGGGCGCAAGAAGCTGCCCAGCGTGCAGGTCGGCGACCCGTTCACGGAGAAGGTGCTGATCGAGTGCTGCCTGGAGTTGTTCGGCGAGGGCATCGTCGTCGGCATCCAGGACCTCGGTGGTGCCGGGCTGTCGTGCGCGACCTCGGAGCTGGCCTCCGCCGGTGACGGCGGCATGCACGTGTACCTCGAGCGCGTTCCCTTGCGTGCCACGGGAATGACACCCGCCGAGATCCTGTCGTCCGAGTCGCAGGAACGCATGTGCGCGGTGGTCCGTCCGTCCGATGTGGACGCGTTCATGCGCGTGTGCCGCAAGTGGGACGTCATCGCGACGGAGATCGGCGAGGTCACCGATGGCGACCGGCTGGTGATCACCTGGCACGGCGAGACCGTCGTCGACGTCCCGCCACGCACAGTCGCGCACGAGGGCCCGGTGTACGAACGCCCGGTGTCGCGCCCGTCGTTCCAGGACGATGTCGTCGTCGCGGTGCCGGACTCACTCGCCCGTCCGTCCACTTCGGACGAACTGCGGGCGGAGATCCTGCGCATGGCCGGTTCGCCGAACCTGTCGTCGCGGCGGTGGGTGACCGAGCAGTACGACCGGTACGTCCGCGGCGGCACCGTGCTCGCGCAGCCGTCGGACTCGGGGATGATCCGCATCGACGAGGCGACCGGCCGCGGCGTCGCGATCTCCTGTGACTGCAACGGCCGCTACACCTATCTGGACCCGTACGCGGGGGCGCAGCTCGCACTGGCGGAGGCGTACCGGAACGTCGCGGTGTCCGGCGCCCGGCCGGTGGCGGTGACGAACTGCCTCAACTTCGGCTCGCCGGAGGACCCGGGGGTGATGTGGCAGTTCCAGCAGGCCGTGCGCGGTCTGGCGGATGGCTGCGTGAAGCTGGGCATCCCGGTGACCGGCGGCAACGTCAGCTTCTACAACCAGACCGGCACCACGGCGATCCTGCCGACGCCGGTCGTCGGTGTCCTCGGCGTGATCGACGACGTCGCCACCCGGATCCCGACCGGTCTCGGCAACCCGGGCGACACACTGGTCCTGCTCGGCGAGACCCGCGACGAACTCGGCGGTTCGGAGTGGGCACACGTCGTGCACGGCCACCTGGGCGGGCGACCCCCGGCCGTGAACCTCGGCCGTGAAGCCGCGATCGCCTCGGTCTTGCGCGATGGTGGGATCTCGGCCGCCCACGACCTGTCCGAGGGTGGCCTCGCACAGGCCTTGGTGGAGTCGACCCTGGTCACGGGCCGCGGCTGCGACGTCGAGCTGACCGGCGACCCGTTCGTCGCGCTGTTCAGTGAGTCGTCGGCGCGGGTGCTGGTGTCGGTGCCGGACACCGACGCGTTCACCGCACGCTGCGACGAGGCTGGCCTGCCGTGGCAGCGGCTCGGCGCGGTGTCGGAGACGTCCTCGCTGCGCATCGAGGGCATCGGCGAGCTGTCGCTGACGGAGCTGGCGGAAGTCTGGGAGGGCACGCTGCCCGCCCTGTTCGGTTAGGGCCTGTCCGATGGATCTTGGTGCGAGGTCTGGGGCTGATCAACGGTGACCTCAGGGGAACGTGACGGCACCAAGCACTAACCGCCTGCGGTCCGCGGCTGTCGCTGGGTCGGGACCAGCACTTTCAATGCCGGGGAGGCGGGCAGTCGGCCACTTCGGGGAGCCGGTTGGTGGGGCAGGTCAGGTACCAGCTGGCCACCCACCCCCGGTTCCCGCCGGGCGCGTCGACGTACACCCACCACGAGTTCCTGCCGACCAGCTGCCCCTTGCTCTGGCACACGGGGTAGAGGTTGTCACCGGGTTCGAGCCCGGCGAGGACGTCTGGGCAGTTCCCGGTGCCCGGGGTGTCGTCGCAGGCCGAGGGGCCGGACCGCAGCCGCACCCCGGACTCGCGCACCGTGTACGACCCTGGCACGTAGACCGACCCGTCGGTGGGCTTGCACCCGGACACCACCGTGAGGAGCACCAGAGCCCCCGCTAACGCCCCACCCCGCATTGCCGACCTCCCGCAACACTGCGAAACCTCGATCAGGTGATCGCTGAGTCACCCACATGCGTGACGCACTGTCAATGTTGCCGCCCGAACGGGCAGGTCACGGCCTTGCGGTGGGGACCAGGCGACCTGCCGGGTCCTGCTGCCAGCCAGGGGGCGGGGTCAGCGGGCCGCTGAACTCCGTGTGGGAGAAGTCCATCTCCTGGTCGAAGACCGTGTTCTCGAACGACGTCTCGCCGAGGAACTTGGCGTTGTCGAACCGCGTGGCCCGGTGGAACACCGTCTGCTCGAAGCTCACATTGGCGTGCGTGCTGACCTGCTTGAACCACGCGAGGTCGTGGAACTCCACGTGGTGGACCCACAGGTTGCCCCAGCTCTGGGTCGCGGTGAACCATGCCGGGCCGCGGATTTCGCAGTGGTGGAACGAGTTCGACTGATACAGCTTCATGGCCCGCGCGCTGAGCCTGCCGATGATCCGGTACGACAGGTCGCAGTACTCGAGCGTGGCGCCGGTCAGGTCGAGGTCGTACGCGGGGGCGTCGGGGGTGTCCACCTTCGGCAGCAGGTCGGCCAGCAAGCGTTGTGCCGTAAGGCGAACCACGCGCCACCGGTCCGCCTCGGCCGGATCCAGGTCACGTTCGAGCTTGTCGCCGCGGGCGTCGGAGTACTCGTTGTGTTCGAACGGGCGGCGCAGGTACGAGCAGATCACGTCGAGGACGTCCTGCGTGTAGGCCGGGCGGGCGCGGGCCACCCCCGCGAGCGCGTGCAGGGCGCCGACGCGAACCTGGTCCGCGTCGTGGCCCAGCAGTTCCACCGCTTTGAGGAAACGATCGTCCGCCGCGCGTTCGCGTTCGTGGGCCGCGCGGGCGTGCTCCAGTGTCTGCCGGGCCGTTTCGAGTTGCTGGCGTTGCTCGTCGACGCGGCGTCTGCGGTCGTTGAGCCACAACGCGTACAGCGCGACCACAGCGCCCGCTGCGAGGCCGCCCGTCTTCACCGCGTCCGCTCGCGACGCGGTGGGCAGCAGCCAGCCGGTGACCAGAGCGAGCGCGCCGAACGCCAGCAGCATCGTCGCGACCAGCCGCGACGACTTCGCGAACACGACGATGCCGCCGATGATCGCCACAGACCCGACTATGAGGAGTGTGACGGTCACCGGCGGCATCCGTTCCTAGGCGCGGAGGATCAGGAGGCGAAGAAGGTGTAGATGCACCACTTGCCTTTCTCAAGGAACGCGCTCGTGCGGCCCGTCGCCGGGGCGCCCGCGAGCGTGCCCTTGAGGTCGGCGCCAACGTAGGCGTCGTCCGCGGTCGTGCCACTCGGGTCCATCTCCAGTGCTGAGCCCTGCGTCGCGGCCTCGGTGATGTCCGACTGGCTGGTGCTGTCCGAGCATGACATGGCCGCCGCGCCCGCGCCGTCGCCGCCGTTCATCTTGTCCAGGAAGGTCTGCACGAACTTCTCGCCATCGGTGTCGCCGGTCGGGGCGTCTGTCGGCTCGGCCGTCTCGGAATCCTCCGCGGTGGGAGTCTCGGCGCTGGCGCTGTCGTCATCGCCGGTCGCGGTGCCCGCCTTGATGTCGTGCCAGCACCAGTCGCCGCCGTCCTTCTTGATGGTGACGGTGTCGTCTTCCTGCTTGCCCTCGTAGGTGATCGTGACGATGAACTCGATCTCGTCGTCGGACTCGTTCTTGACGTCGCCGAGCTTCGCGTTGTCGGTGCTGTCGATGGCGTCGATCGCGGAGTCCACTGTGTCCGTCGCATCGGAACACGCGAGCGATCGCAGTTCCGACTTGTTCTGCTCGTCGGCGGCCGTGACGAGCTTGTCCATGAACTCCTCGGCGCCGGTGTCCTTCTTCTCCGACGTCGTCTCGCCGGAGCCCGCGTTGTTGCCACCCTTGTCGTCGGACAGGAAGAAGCCGGGTGCGACGAAGCCGGTGATGCCGAGACCACCGAGCAGGAGCACGACGATCGCCACGATCGCGATGATGGGGCCGGTCTTGCTCTTCTGCGGTCCCGGCGGTCCGCCGAGGCCTCCGTACTGCTGGTAGCCGCCGCCGTACTGCGCGTTCGGGTCGTAGCCGCCGTACTGCCCGCTCGGCTGCTGCTGCGCGTTCGGGTCGTAGCCGCCGTACTGTCCACTCGGCTGCTGCTGCGGGTACCCGCCGCCGTACTGCGGCTGCTGCGGTCCCTGCTGTCCGTAGGGATCCGGCTGCTGGCCGTAAGGTCCTTGCGGTGGGTAAGTCATTGTCCCTCCCGGATCACGGTCTTCACGGGTCCGACGTGGTCACGGGGGTACTCGTTCCCTCAACTCACGCGATTCACGCGGAGCTTAAATGTACGAAGGGGACCCTCGCTCCACGTGGTGGAGGAAGGTCCCCTTCTGAGACGGAACAGACGGATCAGTCGTGGTTCGTCGCGAACACCTGCAGGCGGCTGTAGTCACCGTTGAAGGAGTTCTGGTCGATCGGCGAGGAGCTGTACTGCCACACCGTGTAGACACTCCAGCCGACCGGCAGCGTGCCGACCGACGACGCGTACCGCGCGACCCACAGCGGGTTGGTCGAGCCGAAGCTCGCGCCGACACACTGGTTCCACCAGCTGGTGGACGTGTAGATCGCCGGGTACTTGTTCCACCGCGCCTTGTAGGTGTCGCTGAAGTCGCGGATCCAGTTGGTCATGGCCGCTTTGGACAACCCGTAACAGGTTGCGCCGTAAGGGTTGTACTCCATGTCCAGTGCGCCGGGCAGCGTCTTGCCGTCGCCGGACCAGCCGCCGCCGTTGTTGGAGAAGTACGTCGCCTGTGCGGAGCCGGAGGACCGGTCCGGGAGCGCGAAGTGGTACGAGCCGCGGATGAAGCCCTGGTTGTAGGAACCGCCGTACTGCTGGTTGAAGTACGGGTTCTTGTAGCCGGTGCCTTCGGTCGCCTTGACCCACACGAACCGCCTGCCCGCGTTCCACTGGGCGGGCCAGTCCACGTTGCCCTGGTGGCCGCTCACGTCGATGCCCGCCACCGAGGCCTGGGCCCCGACGTCGGCCGGCACGCCGCGTGGCATCTGCGCGATGCCTTCGTGCTTGCGGATCTGGGACCCCATCTCGTGGTCCTGGGTCCGGATCATCTCGTCGACAGCCGCCTGGTCGCCTGCAGGGGTGGCAACCGGGTCGGCTTGCGCGGGACTGGCCAGCCCCGCGAGTAGCACTGTGGTGGTGACCGCAACGGCGGCGCTCAGCAAGCCCCGACGTCTCCCACGCCACACGATGTTCATGGGAAGCCCTTTCTCAATCGCCCTCGCGAATGGCAGCACCCGGGCAGGAGCTGCCAAGACACAGATTGTGGGCGCTCAGTACCGTTTTGTCACGTCGTCTGGTGAATTAGTAACGGTCTGTTAGGTAACGTTTGGTGCATGAGTGAGCACGGAAAATCACGATCCGCGACCGGGCCGGATTCCGGTTCCACCGCTGTGACCAGTGCGAACGGCTCACACGTGAGCATGGACGGAGTGTGTGCCCGGTCGTATCCTGACCCCTGCCACGCAGGCGGGTGCGTGAGTGAACTCTGCCGGAAGGTGTGAACGGTGGCAGGCCCGAAAGGCTCACGGCGTGACGCATTCGGCACCGCGTGGGTCGACGTGCTCGCGGCGACCGGGTATGTCTCGACCGGGCGCGTCGACCTCCGCGCACGGCTCGGCGAGCTCGCCGACGTGCTCACCTCGGCACTGGCCGAGGAGCGGTTCGACCCGGCACCCGCCGAACAGGTCGGTGAGGCACTCGTCGGGCTGCGGTTCTTCGCCGCGGAGTCGCTCGCGGGCACGATCGAGCTGATCGGCACGCGGCTCTCGTGCGACGACCCAGGCCGGATGTCGCAGGTCCAGGCCGCCGTGACCGCCGGGTTCGTGCGGGCCGTCCAGTCGCGGATCTTCAGCGAGCAGGAGTCGCTGCGCCGCTCCGCGCTCGAGGCCAGGGACGGTGCGGAGAGCGCGCGGCGGGCCAGCGAGGCCCGGTTCCGCGCCATGTTCACCTCCGCCGCCATCGGCATCGGCATCACCGACACCCACGGCAGGCTGCTCGAGGTCAACAACGCGATGGCGAACATGCTCGGCTACCGGCCCGAGCAGCTGCTCGACCTGAACCTCGTCGACTTCCTGCACCCGGACGACCCGCCCGAGCTGCGCAGGTACTTCAACGAGATGGTGGTGGGCGAGTGCGACCACTACCGGATCGAACGCCGCTTCCGCAAACGCGACGGCACGCCCCTGTGGACGAACGTGACCGTGTCGCTCGTGCGGGACGACGATGGCATGCCGCAGTACCTCGTCGGGATGGTCGAGGACAACACCGAGCGGCACCAGCTGTCCGAGAAGCTGCGGCACCAAGCCAACCACGACCACCTCACCGGGCTCGGCAACCGGGCCCTGTTCACCGAGCGGCTGCACGCGGCGTTCGGCGGGTCGCTCGGGCAACGGGTGGGGCTCTGCTACCTCGATCTCGACGGGTTCAAGGCCGTCAACGACACCCTCGGCCACGTGGTCGGCGACCTGCTGCTCGTCGAGGTCGGCAGACGGCTCGACTCGCTGGTGTCGGCGCCGGGGAGGCTGGTGGCGCGAATGGGCGGCGACGAGTTCGTCGTGCTGATCGAGCACGCCCAAGGCATGGACGAGCTGGAAGACGTGGCAGAGCGGATCCTCGCGGCGATCGCCGCACCCGTACAGGTTGGCGGGCACCGCCTGACGGTGTCGGCGAGCATCGGCCTCGTCGAGCGGTCGGTGTTCGACGCGTCGCCCTCGGAGACCATGCGGGACGCGGACGTGACGCTGCACTGGGCGAAGGTCGACGGCAAGAACCGGTGGGCGGCCTACGATCCGGAGCGCAACGCGCGCGAGATCGCGCGGATCACGCTGTCCAACGCGATGCCCGCGGCGCTGGAACGCGAGGAGTTCTACGTCGACTACCAGCCGATCGTCTCGCTGGTAGACGGGACACTGCTCGGGGTCGAAGCGCTGGTCCGGTGGGCACACCCGACGTCCGGCAGGCTCGGGCCGGACCAGTTCATCGGGCTCGCGGAGGAGACCGGCCTGATCGTGCCGCTCGGTCTGTGGGTGCTGGAGACCGCGTGCAAGCAGGCGATGAAGTGGCGTGACGCCGACCGGACGCCGTTCGTGAGCGTGAACCTGGCGGCCAGGCAGGTGGCCGAGCCGGACCTGGTCACGGCCGTCTCGGCGATCATCGAGCGGGTGGGGATCCCGCCGTCGTGGCTGCAGCTGGAGCTGACCGAGAGCGCGATCATGGGCACGACCGGCGAGCCGCTGTCCGCGCTGCGGCGGCTGGTCGACATGGGCGTGCGCATCGCGATCGACGACTTCGGCACCGGGTACTCGAACCTGGCGTACCTGCGGCACCTGCCGGTGCACGCGCTCAAGATCGCCGGGTCCTTTGTGGAAGGGCTGCGGGCCGGGGCGGCGGAGTCGGTCGACGCACGGATCGTGACGGCGCTGGTGTCGCTCGCGCACACGCTGAACCTGACCGTGATCGCGGAGGGTGTGGAGACCTGCGAGCAGGCACAGCTGCTGCAGCACATCGGCGCGGACTCGGCGCAGGGCTGGCTGTACGCGAAACCGGGCCCACCGGAGGACGTCGAAACCTGGCTGACGTGAGGCCGTGGCCTCCGGCCCCCTCGAACCACGCTACTGGAAGGCACCGACAGAACCGGGCCGAGCGCGGTCGCATGTGGACAACCACGCCACCTGTGGACAACCCGCGCTCGTGCGGCCGTCGTTGTCGGTGCCCTGCCGTAGCGTGGTGCCCGGGGGCCGGAGGCCGAACCGGCGTCGTGAACGCGCGGGCTACGCGAGTGCTGCCGCGGGAAGCAGTGCGGTGATCGGGCCGATCGGGTTGATCACCAGTGGGTGGTCGCCGAGCCGGGGGGCCAGGTCGCGGCCCTGGACCTCGCGCCAGCCTGGCCACGCGGCCGGGACGTTGGCGGCCGACGTGCAGGCGGGCACCATGATCCGGCCGGTCCGGTCGGGGAACGCGGTCACCGCGTGGTCGTCCGGGCCGGACGCGTACACCAGCAGCCGGGACCCGAGCACCGCGCCCGGCAGTTCCGACTCCTCCCGGTGACCGGTCGTGATCCACTGCAGCAGCCGTTCCAGGTCGCTTGCCGGGGCAGGCATCCGCAGGGCGGTCGGCGACGGGCGGTACTCCGTGTTGCGCCGGAACTCCGGGTCGATCCCACCGCCGCCGTCCACGCGGTACGCGCCGACCACGCCCCACGGCGGCACATCGGCACCGGCATCGAAGGCCGGGTCGATGACGTACAGCCAGGTGTTGGGATTGGCCATCGCGCTGGCACGCATCCGAGGGGTGATCTCGGGTGACGGGGTCTCCGGCATCAACCCATCGTAGGTCGGTACGTTGCGGTCATGCGCAGGTTGCTGCTCGTGACGGGACTGCTGCTCGCCGGCTGCACGACCCCTGAAGCCGGCTCGCCGACGCCGGGGGAACAGCCCACGGAGCCGCCGACGACCACCACGACCATCACCACGACCACGACCATCGCGGAGACCCAGGAGCGTCCGAGGGATCTCGAGATGGCCGGGCTGGACATCTGCGGACTGGTCGGGTCGCTGCCGCTCGCCACCTTCGGGCTCGACCAGGACCGCCCGCCGACCGGTGGCACCTCGACGAGCTTCCCCGGGTCGCAGGACTGCTTCGCCAACGGCGTCGAGGCGAACCTCGGGCTCACCATCGTCGCGGTCGTCGACCAGGGCGCCGCCGAGTACGCCGACGGCGCCAACGCCGAGGTCAGCGAGACCGTCGTGGACGGCTTCCCGCTCTACCTGCTGAAACCGGCCGCCCCCGACAGCTGTTTCGGCGCGGTCGACGTCGCCGACGGCCAGATGCTGTACGTCAACTACGGCCTCAGTTCGCCAGGTTCCGAGCCGGTCACTCCACAAGGAACACTCTGCGAACGTGTGCCGAGGATCGCCGCGGCGGCGCTGGCTGAACTCTGAATCGAGTGAGTGTCCACCACTCGATGGAAGATCTCGTGAAAAGTTCTTATAAGTGATTGATTCCTCGTGGGAACCACTCCACGGAGTCGTGCATCAGAGCTAGAGTCGTCGCAATCGCACAGACCGAGGGAGACGAACCGTGTTCGTGGCAGATGGCGGTGGTGGGAGCACAACGTCCGGCCCGACGTTCACCGGCACGCAGACCCTGCACATCGAGCCTTCCGCGATCCCGGAGGCGCTCAAGGCGTTCACCGAGGCGTACGACCGCGTGGCACGCAAGGTGCGCGACCTCTCCAGCCTGCCGGTCCAGGAGTGGGCGAGGGACCCGGTCAGCGGCGAGACCGCCAAGCAGTTCGCCGAGCGCACCAACACCGGTGGCGCCGACTCCGCGTTCGCGTGCCTCACCGGTTACCAGAAGCAGCTGCGGGCCGCGATCGAGTCACTGCAGAGCGCGCACGCCGACTACCTCGCCGTCGAGGGCAACAACACCGACCGCTGGGGCAAGTACGACCAGGCCTGATCCTTTTGTGAGGGAATCCCATGGGTTACCGCTGGCGGGGCTTCGAACACCCCGAGCTGTACAAGATGATCAACACCGGGCCCGGCTCCAGGGCGTCGGACCCGCAGACCATGTACTGGTCGTCGCTCTCCGAGGACCTGGCGCAGGTCGACCAGGACCTCAACACGAGGCTGTCCCAGCTCGGCTCGCGTTGGGAGGGCAAGGCGTCCGCGAGCGCGCAGGCCGGGCTGACCCCGCTCGCCGAGTGGGCCGGTGACGCCGAGACCGGTTCCGACGTCATGCGGATCTCGACGGAGAACCAGGGCGAGTACATCGTCGACGCGCGGGCCAACATGCCTGAGCCCGTCGAGGTGACCACCCAGGCCCCGTCCGGCTGGGCCGTTGCCGCGGCAGGCGTCGCCGCGGCCACCGGCAACGTCGGACCAGCCGTGCACGTGGCCGCGCAGGCCGCCGACCACGAGGCGCAGGAGGCCGCGCAGAGCGAGGCGGAGCAGCGCGCCATCGAGACCATGCGGACCTACGAGTCGAGCAGCACCTGGAACCGGGAGACGCTCGGCACGTTCGTCGCACCGCCGGACGTCGTGGTGTCGACCCCGGCACCGCAGGCCACCGGCACCGCGAGCGCGGTGCTGATCGGCAGCACGACGAGGTCGGTCCGGCCGGGCAGCGGCACCCAGTCCGGTGGTAGCGGCTCAGGCAGCCCGGCCGTGCACCAGCAGTCGCCCGGCACTCCGCAGGTCAACCCCGGCGGTTCTGGTGGCTCTGGTTCGGGTTCGGGTGGTTCCGGCGGCACCGTCGTGGGTGGCACTCCCGGCATCCCGAACGTGCAGGCCCCGCCCGCGGCGACCACCCCGCAGGAAGTGTTCGCCCCGCCGACGACCGCTCCCAACGGCCAGTACCCGCTCCCCAACCAGTTCCCGACCAACCCGTCGCCGACCCCGGGCCCGTCCTACCAGGGTGGCCAGCCGCCGTACTTCAACACCGGCCCCACGCTGCCCGGCCCGGTCGACAACGCGGGCGACATCGCCCGGCGTGCCATGCCGCTGCGGCCAGGCCTGCCGGGCATGCCAGGTATGCCTGGTGCGCCCGGTCAGAGTGGTCCGTTCGGTGGCCAGGGCGGCCCGTTCGGTGGCCAGGGCGGTCCGTTCGGTGGCGGTCAGGGTGGCGCGTTGCCAGGCGGCGGGATGCCCGGTGGCGGCGCTGGTGCCGGCGCGCTGGACGGTGAGCGTTCGCCGTCGCAGCTCGGCCGGGGTGGCGTCGCCGGTGGTGGCGTCGCAGGCGAGGGTGGTGTGGTCCGCAACGGGCCCGGCGCCGCCGGTGCCGCGGGTCGCGGCGGCAACGGTGTGCACGGTCCGGCTGGTGCCGCTGGCCGGCGTGCCGACGGCGAGGAGGACGAGGAGCACTACTCGCCCGACTACCTGCTGGAGAACGACGACGTGTTCGGCGACGACCGCAGGGTCTCGCCGACCGTGATCGGCGAATAATCCGTCCCTACCTTGGCGGGGAGTCGTTCCGGCGGCTCCCCGCCGCTGTCTTCGTAGGTAAGATTGCGCTGTGACCAGCACCTTCTCGATCGGTGACCGGGAGACCGCGCCGATCACGTTGACCGCACTCGAGTTCGACGTGCTGTGGGAGCATCTGAGGCTCGGTGCGCTGCCGCTCGTGGTGAAGGTGCCGTCCCCTGGCAAGACGTTCGAGGAGCGGGACCGGATCGAGGCCCGGGTGTGGGCCGACCTGGAGGCCAGGGGGCTCGGGCGGCCGATCGACGTGAACCCCGACATCGCGGAGCTGCTCTCGGTCCTTTCCCGGCCGGACCGCGAGGTCGACGTGCGTGCCTACGTCGGAAGCAACGTCCGGGTGCTCGCCGCCGCGGCCGGTGAGGTCGCCGCGGTCGCCGAGCTGTCGGAGGGGTCGGTGACGCTGCGGTCGGCGTCCGTGACCGGGCTGCCGTCCGCCGCGCTGGCCGTGCTGCCCTCGGTCGCCGCCGGGCCGGGGCAGTCGGTGACGTTGCGGACCGCCGACTTCGAGGCCGCCGCGAACGGCGCGGGTGGGACGCGGGAGGGGTTCGAGCAGTCGCTGCTCGCGAACGGGCTGCGGTCCGACGACGCCACCGCGCTCGCCGAGATGATCAAAGACGTGGCGCACATGGGTAACTTCGGCGCCGCCGCACGGGACAAGCTCGGCAGACGCAGACGGGCCGACCGGGTGGTGTCGTTCTTCGACACCGAGGACGGGCGGTACGTGCAGGTCCGGCGGCCCGCCGACGACGGGGCGCTGTGGACCACCATCTCGCCAGCCGACCTGCGCAAGCTCACGCACCACGTCGGTGAGCTGCTTGACGAAGTGGTCGCCGGGGCCAGTCAGTGAGCAGTGGTTCTTCCGTCGACCCCCGGGAGATGCGGGACGCGGTCGCCGCCGTGCTGCCATGGGACTCGCCTGCCCGCCCTGACCTGGCGAAGGCCGTGCGGCTGAGCCTGCGGACCCTCGCCAAGGTGGCGCCGGGGCGCAGCGTCGAGGTCCGGGTGCCGCCGTTCGCCGCCGTGCAGTGCGTCGAGGGGCCGAGGCACACCAGGGGCACGCCGCCGAACGTGGTGGAGATGGACGCCCGCACCTGGCTGGAGCTGGCGTCCGGCACTCTCCTGTGGACGGACGCGGTCACCGAGGGCCGGGTCACCGCGTCGGGGAACCGCGCGGACCTCTCCACGCTGCTCCCCATCATCCGGTTCTAGAAAATCCGGCCCAGCGTGTTGTCGTAGACCGACTTCCCGGCCTCCACCAGGTCGCCGGCACCGCCGAGGAGCACGTCGCCCGCGTCGTTCAGCAGCTCCCTGCCGGTGTCCTTCAGCTCGTCCCATGCCCCGTCCCAGTCGCCGTGGAGGGCGTCCCTGCCCGCCTCCCACAGGCCGCCACCGGCGTCCGACACGAGCTCGCCGGCGGAGTTGCCCTCCGGCGTGCCCTGGGTGACCGCGTCGTAGTTGCCGGTGGCGATGTTCGCCAGGTTGTTCAGCGACTGGTCGGAGTAGTACACGCTGTGGGCGCCGAGCACGTTTTCCTCGCCGGGCACCGCGAACTGGTTCGCGCCGAACTGCTCGTCGTACGGGCCGACCGAGCTGCCGTCGGCGGTGAACCAGCTGCCGCTCGTGGCCTGGACGATCGGGTCGTGCTCGGAGGCACCCGCCCACACGTGCCCGGCGCCGGGCGACAGCTGGTCCACACCGGACGCGCCGACCCCGGGGGCGCCGATGAATGCGATGTCGTCGGCCGCCAGGCCGTTCATGGCCGCGTAGCCGACCGTGGTGGCGCCGTAGCTGTGGCCGATGAGCGAGATGTGCTGCTGCGTCTGCGCCGAGGCCCGGTAGCCGTCCACATCGGACTTCAGCAGCTCGCCGCCCTCGATGGCGTTGTCCGGGGTGGCGACCGTGGTGTCCCAGGCCGGGGCGTCGTAGCCCAGCCACGCGATCGTGGCGTTGTTGCCGGGTTCCGCCTGGTCCATGGCCGCGCGCAGGTCCTGTGCGCTGCCGTTCGGGAAGCCGTTCTCCAGCGTTGTCGTCGTGCCGGGGACCACGACCGACACGTTGCTCGCCTGGTCCGGGTTCCCGTATGCGATCGCGAGGGTGCCCTCCTGCTTGCCGGGGCCGTACGGGTCGTAGGACAGGACGTAGGTGTCGTAGCCCGACCGCGCGGCCTCCTCGACGCGTGCGTTCGCGGCGGTCGCGTTGTCCAGCCCCCTGTTGGCGTCCTGGCGCTGGTCGAGCAGTTCGGCGAGCGCCGGTTCGTCGCGCAGCGCGCCCTCGTCGGCCGGGTCGATGCCCAGCTCGGCTGCCCGCGTGTTGATCTGGTTCGTGAGGTCCGTGTTCGCCGCCGCGAACCTGGTCACGTCCGCCTCGATGCGGTGGTGGTTGGCCTCGTTGAGCACCGGCGACGGCAGTCCGCGGAGGCGGCCGAGCGCGTCGAACTGCGTGGCCAGCAGCTCGTTCTGCGTCGTCTCCGGCAGCGACCTCCACCACTGCGCGACCTGACGCGGGTCGGTGCCGGGCGGCGGGACCGTCGCGCCCGACGCCGTCGTGGCACTGGCGGTCGTGGCGCCCGCGGTCGTGAAGGCCGGGCGGATGCCGCGCAGCGCGCCCGCGTAGGAACGCAGCACCTCCTCGTAGCTGGTCGTCAGCTGGGTCAGTACCGAGGCGGCCTGTGTGTCCGGGATGCCGCCCGACCGGTATGCCTGGATGGTCTGGTCCGCCGCGGTGCGCATGCGGCCGTACGCCGCCGCGGCCGCCTCGACCACGGACATCGCGTCGGTCAGCCGCTCCGCCGCCGTGGTCACGGCCGTCTTCGACGTGGTCAGCCGGGTGTCGAACGCCTGGGCCGCCGCACCAGCCCACTCGTTGACCGGCTTCAGTTCCACGTCCGTGAGCAGGGACTTCGCCGCGCCCATCGGCTCCAGCACCGCGAGGATCCTGCTCGTGTCGCCGCTCGCGAGCCGCGCGTACAGCTGCTCAGGGTCGGTCATATGCGGAACTCCTCACGGCGGATGTACTCGTCCGCGTTCTCGACCAGGCCGTCACCCGCGTCGGTCACCCACGACGCGCCACGTCTGAGGTCGTCCCCGTGCTCGCCGACGAACTCGGCGAACGCCGCCGCCAGGTCGTAGGCCGCGTCCACCTCACCGAGGGCCGCGGGCACCAGCTGTGCCACCGACAACCGCGCGGCCGCCTGTCCAACGGCGTCCGCACCCGTGTAAAACCCATCCGACGCGGCTCGCAACGCCGCGGGATCAACCTCATAACCGTCGGCCACGGAAGTGACCGTAACCCGGGGACGGTGGGCATAGGGTGGTTCATCGAACACTGTGTGCGTACGGGAAGGACAACATCACGTGTGGACGGCCCGCCGGTGGACCGGTGTGTTCGCGCAGCAGGCTGGTCTGTTCCGGACGGCCGTCGCCACGGCCAAGCAGGGCGACGACGTGCCGTCCTGCCCCGGCTGGACCTTCGCCGACCTGACCGTGCACGTCGCGCGGTTCCTGCACACGGCGACCCGCTACCTCACGAGTGGCAGCATCGTCGAGCTGCGGCCGCTGCCGGTGCGCAGAGACGTCGACCCGGTCGTCTACCTCGACGAACAGCTGGCCGCCGCCACGCAGGTGCTCAACAACACCTCCGGCAACCGTCCGGTGTGGACCTTCTCGCCGTCGGCGCCAGACCTCGCGTGGGTGTGGCACCGGCGGGTGGCGCACGAGCTGAACCTGCGGCGGTGGGACGCGCAGGCCGCGCTCCGCACGCTCACGCCGACCGACCGCGAGCAGGCCGCCGACGCCGTCGACGAACTGCTCGGCACGCTGCTCGCCGCCCGCATGCGTGGCGACTCGCCACCCGCGTTCAGCGGCACCGCCGTGGTGTCCTGCACGGATGGTCCGCAGGCGTGGCACGTGCGGATGACACCCGGCGAGGTGCCCGAGGTGCGGTCCGCGGACCGGAACGAGAAGGCCGACGGCCGACTGTCCAATCGCACCGCGAACGTCCTCTACCAGCTGCGCGGCCGCATGCAGCTCACTGGTGAGGGTGATCCCACAGTGCTGAAGGCATTGCGGATGAGCTGAACATCGCACCGGACGACCTACACTTGGGAAGCACCTGACGCCATCAAGCGGGGAGTTGCTCTCGGTGGTCATCGATCCGACCGTCTCCGACCAGACCGAACAGATCGACCAACCGGAACCCGAGCCTCGCGAGGAATGCGGCGTGTTCGGGGTGTGGGCAAAGGGCGAGGAAGTCGCCAAGCTCAGCTACTTCGGCCTCTACGCGCTGCAGCACCGAGGACAGGAAGCCGCGGGCATCTCGGTGTCCGACGGGCAGAAGATCGTCGTGTTCAAGGACCTGGGGCTCGTCTCCCAGGTGTTCGACGAGCAGGTACTCGTCTCGCTGCAGGGCCACATCGCCGTCGGCCACTGCCGCTACTCCACCACCGGGTCCACGACCTGGGAGAACGCGCAGCCGACGTTCCGCACCACCGCCACCGGCAGTGGGCTGTCGCTCGGCCACAACGGCAACCTCGTCAACACCGCCGAACTGCTCGACCGGGCCCGTGAGCTGGGCATCGCCATGAGCGGAGCCAGCGCCACGGGTGCCACCAGCGACTCCGACCTGCTCTCCGGCCTGCTGGCCGCCACCGCAGCGGACATCGGGATCGAGCAGGCCGCCATGAACCTCCTGCCCGGGGTTCGTGGCGCGTTCTGCCTCGTCTTCGCGGACGAGACCACGCTCTACGCGGCCCGCGACCCGCACGGTGTGCGGCCGCTGGTGCTCGGGCGGCTCGAACGGGGCTGGGTCGTCGCGTCCGAGACGGCCGCGCTCGACATCGTCGGCGCGTCGTTCGTGCGCGAGGTCGAGCCGGGCGAGCTGATCGCCATCGACGACCACGGGCTGCGGTCCTCCCGGTTCGCGAACCCCGAGCCGAAGGGCTGCGTGTTCGAGTACGTGTACCTGGCCCGGCCCGACACGACGATCGCGGGCCGGTCGGTGCACGCGGCCCGCGTCGACATCGGCCGCAGGCTCGCCGAGGAGCAGCCGGCCGAGGCGGACCTGGTCATCCCGGTGCCGGAGTCCGGCACCCCGGCCGCCATCGGGTACGCGCAGGGCTCCGGCATCTCCTACGGGTCCGGCCTGGTCAAGAACGCCTATGTCGGCCGCACGTTCATCCAGCCGTCGCAGACCATCCGCCAGCTGGGCATCCGGCTCAAGCTGAACCCGCTGCGCGACGTGATCCGCGGCAAGCGCCTTGTCGTGGTCGACGACTCGATCGTGCGTGGCAACACGCAGCGTGCGCTCATCCGCATGTTGCGGGAGGCGGGCGCGGTGGAGGTGCACGTCAGGATCGCCTCGCCACCGGTGCGCTGGCCGTGCTTCTACGGCATCGACTTCGCGTCCCGCGCCGAACTGGTCGCCAACGGTCTCGACCTGGACGGGATCCGCCGCTCCATCGGCGCGGACTCGCTCGGCTACGTGTCGCTCGACGGCCTGATCGCGGCCAGTGAGCAGCCCCGCAGCCGGCTGTGCACGGCGTGCTTCGACGGCGACTACCCGATCCCCATCCCCGACGAGGACCGGATCGGCAAGCACCTGCTCGAGGGCCTCGAGCGCGGGGTCGCGGGGTCCGCCGCCCCTGTCGTGCCTGCGGGGTACGGTGCCTCGGACGCACTCCAGCGTCCCTGACCCAAACCGGAGCCATGACCGACACCAGCGCGACTCCCGACTCCCCGCACGCCACCTACGCGGCAGCGGGAGTGAACATCGAGGCAGGCGAGGAAGCGGTCGAGCAGCTCAAGCCGTTCGCCGAGAAGGCGACCCGGCCCGAGGTTCTCGGCGGCATCGGCGGCTTCGCCGGGCTGTTCAAGCTCAGGCTGGATCGCTGGAAGGAGCCGGTGCTCGCGTCGTCCACCGACGGGGTCGGCACCAAGATCGCGGTCGCGCAGGCGCTGGACGTGCACGACACGGTCGGCATCGACCTGGTCGCCATGGTCGTCGACGACCTCGTCGTGTGCGGGGCGGAGCCGCTGTTCCTGCAGGACTACATCGCGGTCGGCACCGTCGTGCCGGAGCGGATCGCCGCGCTGGTCAAGGGCATCGCCGAGGGCTGCGTCCAGGCGGGCTGCGCGTTGCTCGGCGGCGAGACCGCCGAGCACCCCGGCCTCATGACCGACGGGGCCTACGACCTGTCCGCGACCGGGGTCGGCGTCGTCGAGGCCGACCGGCTGCTCGGCCCGGACCGGGTGCGGCCCGGCGACGTGCTCATCGCCATGGGGTCGTCCGGCCTGCACTCCAACGGATACTCGCTGGCCAGGCGCGTGCTGCTGGAGATCGGCCGCATGCCCCTGGAGGGTCAGGTCGAGGAGTTCGGCCACACCCTGGGCGAGGAACTACTCGAACCCACCCGCATCTACGCCAAGGACTGCCTCGCCGCGGCCGCGGAGGCCGACGTGCGCACGTTCGCGCACATCACCGGTGGCGGCATGGCCGCGAACGTCGCCCGCGTCATCCCGAGGGGCCTGCGTGCGCGACTGGACCGCGGCACGTGGACGCCCGCGCCGGTGTTCTCCCTGATCGCCCAGCGCGGCCGCGTCGAGCGGGCCGAGATGGAGAAGACGTTCAACATGGGTGTCGGCATGGTGGCCGTCGTGGCCGCCGACGAAATGGACCGCGTCCTGGCCGTGCTCACTGCGCGGCACGTGCCCGCGTGGGTGCTCGGCGAGGTCGGCCCGGCAGGCGACGACGGGCCGCGTGCCGAGCTGGTCGGCAACCACCCCAGGTTCTGAAGCTGATGATGAAGTCTGGTTTCAGTGTTTTCTGATCTGGTGGTGACGTCGGCGTTCGTGATTCCCGAAGCGGAGCTGCGGGAACGGTTCTCGCGGTCGTCCGGGCCCGGCGGGCAGGGGGTCAACACGGCGGACAGCCGCGTCGAGCTGTCGTGGGATGTGGCCGGGTCGCCTTCCGTGCCGGAATGGTTGCGGGAGCGGCTCGTCGCCCGGCTGGGGCGGCGGCTGGCCGGTGGGGTGTTGACGGTGGCGGTCAGTACGCAGCGGGCTCAGCTGGCCAACCGGGCCGAGGCCCGGGAGCGGCTGGCTTCCCTGTTGCGGGCCGCGGCATCGCCACCGCCTCCGCGCAGGCGGGCCACCCGGCCTTCCCGGGGGTCGGTCGAGCGGCGGCTGTCCGCCAAGAAGCGGCGGTCGCAGACCAAGAAGGGGCGCCGGGCTCAGTCCGACGAGTGAGCCGCCGGTGGATCGCCCACCTCGGCGCGTACGCGGCAGCCGGTTGGGTGATGGACAACCGGGGCCGGGAACCTGACACTGATTCACGTCCGGTTCCCTGCCCCGGAGGTCAATGACGATGCGCCGGCTGGTCCTGGTTGTGCTGCCCGTTGTGTTGGCGATGCTGGTACCGGGGGTGGCCTCGGCAGCTCCGCCGAAATACGTCGCGCTCGGCGACTCCGCCGCGTCGGGCCCGCTGATCCTGCCGCCCGACCTGAGCATGGCGGGCTGTTTCCGCTCCACCGTGAACTACCCGAAGCTGGCGGCCGCGCGGCTTGGGCTCGCGATCACCGACGTGACCTGCTCGGGTGCCGACACGAACGACATGTTCAACCCGCAGGAGACCGACCTCGGCACCGCGCCGCCGCAGCTCGACGCGCTGACCGCCGACACGTCGGTGGTCACGCTGCAGATCGGTGGCAACGACACCGGGCTCGTCGGACTCGCGGAGTCGTGCCTGAACGTCTGGCCCGAGTGGCTCTCCGGCTCGTCGTGCGCAGACGAGTACACCGCGGGCGGCCGTGACGTCTACGGCGAGCGGGTGGCCGCCGCGCGGCCCAAGGTCGACGCGGTGCTGGCGGCGATCCACCAGCGGGCACCGTCCGCGCGGGTGTTCGTGGTCGGCTACACGACCTACCTGCCGCAGAACGGCTGCTACCCGAGGGTGCAGGTCTGGGCCCGCGACGCGAACTACATCCAGGCCAAGATCGACCAGCTGAACCAGGTCCTCGCCGACGCGTCCTCGGCCGGTGGCGCGACCTATGTGGACATCAGGACGCCGGGCATCGGCAAGGACGTCTGCAAGTCCGCGTCGGTGCGCTGGACGGAACCGTTCATCCCCGAGAACGTGGCAGCCCCCCTGCACCCCAACGCGGCGGGCATGCGTGGCATGGCAGCGGTGGTAGGCGCGGCGATCGCCGGATAGCGGTTTGGCCTCCGGCCCCCGGTTGCGAGCCTACGGCGGGGGACCGACATTCCACGGCGCGCGAAAGCGGGTTGTCCACAGCGGACTCGACTGTCCCCAGGCGCAGCCCACCATCGCGAGGAATGTCGGTCCCCGTCGCTACGTTGGATTCCGGGGGCCGGAGGCCAATGTTCAGGATCTGGTCTCGTCTCACCTGATCTTGACACCCGGCACCCCGGCTCCGCCAACGATTTCGATATCGCCAACCGTCTCGTTGTCACCGGCCTGATCACCCTCTGCCGAGTTCACACCTGACCGGCGTGCCGCACGGCACTCACCCATTCGGGCGGTCCGTCGAATGGTGTTCCGTGGCGCGGCACGACGGCTGGTCGGCGCGCGTGGCCTGGTAGGAGACTGTGCGGTGCCGTCAGACTGGCATCGACGACAAGGGACCGAGGTTGGATTGTGTTGCGCCGGTTCGGCGGATTGTTCGGGCGTGTGCACACATTTCGGTGGAAATCCGAGCCGCGCCCATTCCGTGCGAATGAGGAGCACTCGATGATGGGTAAACGAAGCCGGGCCCTGGCTGGTTGGTGTGCGGCAGTGCTGATGTCGGGAGTGGTGTTGGTGGCCGGCGCACCGTCGGCGGCGGCGGTGTCCGACCCGGGCGAGGTCTACGGCTGGGGCGTCAACTTCGGCGGCAATGTCGGTGATGGCACGACCACCACCCGGTCGGTGCCGGTGCCGGTGTGCGCTCCCGGCGGCACCGCGCCGTGCGGCAGCGTGCTCGACGACGCGGTGCAGGTCGCCGACGCGTCGGACGGCCACAGCCTCGCGCTGCTGGCCGACGGGTCGGTCTACGCCTGGGGCGGCAACGGCAGCGGCCAACTCGGTAACGGCACCACCACCGGCAGCACGGTTCCGGTGCAGGTGTGTGCGGTCGGGCAGAGCGCTCCGTGCGGGGCATTCCTCGACGACGTGACCGCCATCTCGGCGGGAAGCTTGTTCAGCCTGGCGCTGTTGGCTGACGGCGGCGTCGTCGCCTGGGGCAACAACGTCTTCGGCGGGCTCGGCGACGGTACCAACACCAGCCGGAGTGTGCCGGTGCGGGTGTGTGCGGTCGGGCAGAGTGCCCCGTGCGGGACCTTCCTCGATGACGTGACCGCCATCTCGGCAGGCGGCTTCTTCGGCATGGCGATCGTGACCGGCGGCGCCGTCGTCGCCTGGGGCCACAACGACTTCGGGCAGCTCGGCGACAACTCCACCACCAACCGGTCGGTGCCGGGCGCCGTGTGCGACGACTCCCTGTGCGGTGGGCAACTGACCGGCGTCACCGCTATCGACGGCGGTCTGCGGCACTCGCTTGCCCTGCTGCCCAGCGGCTTCGCTCTGTCGTGGGGACGCAATGACGACGGGCAGTTGGGCGGCAACACCACCTCCAGCCGGAGCACCCCCGGCGACGTGTGCTCCGAAACCGGCTGCGGCACGGGCCTGTCCACCATCATCCAGGTCAGCGCCGGCTCGTTTTCCAGCGCCGCCGTCCTGGCCGACGGAACCGTGCGCAGCTGGGGCGGCAACTCCAGCGGACGGCTCGGCGACGGCACCACCACCGACAGCACGATTCCGGTGCGGGTGTGTGCGGTCGGGCAGAGTGCCCCGTGCGCCAACCTGCTGATGGGCGTCGAGGAGATCAGCATGGGCACGGTCCACACCCTCGCCCGCATCGACGACACCCTGGTCGGCTGGGGCGGCAACGGCTCAGGGCAACTCGGCGACGGGACGACCACCAACCGCACCGTCCCGGTGCAGGTCTGCGCACCCGGTCAGACCGCGCCCTGCGGTCAGTTCCTCGACCTGGTCGGCACCCTCACCGCAGGCGACTTCGTCTCGCACGCGATCCGGGTGACCACACCCCCGCCGGTCGACGAGGCCGACCTGGCCGTCACGTTGTCCGCCGCGGCGGTGCTCCTGCAACCCAGAATCAACTACACGGTCGGCGTCACCAACACCGGCCCTGACGCACTGTCCTCGGCCACCGTCGTCACCGCCGTCCCGTCCGCCACCACCTCGGTGACCAACCTCGGATCCTGCACCTACAACGGCACCCTCAAACAGGTCAGCTGCCCGGTCGGCGCCCTGGCCGCCAGCGCCAGCACCAACTTCACCTTCCGCGCCAACATCTCCACCCTCACCATCGGGCTCCCCCTCAACGCGGGAGCCCAACGCATCACCAGCGCCCCCAACGACCCCAACCCGGCCAACGACTTCGACAGCGCCAACTGCCTGGTCATCACCGGCCTGATCATCCTCTGCTGAGTCCACGAGCGTTGTTCGAAGTGGAGTGTGCGACAGCCCCGTCTTGCCGGATCGTTTCCTCTCGCGGAAACGATTGGCCAGGCGGGGCTGTTGGGGTGCGACCCAACGTCTCCGCCGCCGGAGGCCGCCGTCACGGCGGCGGACCAGTCGTGGCGCGGATGACCAGTGTCGGCCGCACCACCAGCCGCGCAGGTTCGGTTCGTTCGCCGCGTACCCGGGAGATCAGCGCGGATGCCGCCAGCCTGCCCATCTCGTCGCGGGGCTGGTCGATCGTCGTGAGGCCGATGTGCCGCAGCGCCGCGAGCCACGTGTTGTCGTACCCCACCACCGACACGTCCTCCGGCACACGCAGCCCCGCCTCCGCGAGCGCGGACAGCACCCCGACCGCGTTCAGGTCGTTCGCCGCGATCACCGCGGTGAACGGTCTTCGCAGCTCCCGGATCGCCGCGGCGCCCGCGGCTTCCGTGAACTCGCCGCGGACCACGCGGGGCGCCAGCCCGTGGCGGGTCATGGCCAGCCGGTAACCCGTGCGCCGGGGGGCCGCCTGCGAGCCGGTGCCGCCGTCGATGTGGACGATGTCGCGGTGGCCCAGTGCCACCAGGTGGTCGACGGCCAGCGCGCAGCCGGTTCTGCCGTCGTCATTCACTGTGTCCACTGTGGACAATCGGGATGATCGGGACACCAGCACCAGAGGGATGTCCGCCGCGGTCGTGATCGCCGACGACGGCACCACCGGTCCAAGCAACGCGATCCCGGCGGGCCGGAACGACGTCAGCGACCGCAGTGCCTGCTGTTCCCGCGCTGGGCTCCGCCCGCCCGTGTTGATCACCAGCTCGAACCCGGCTGCTCTGGCATGACCGTCGAGGCCGTCGACCACCTCGGCCCAGAACGGGTTGTGCAGATCGGACACCATCACGCCAAGCACGTGCGAGGTCCGCGACGCCAGCGACCTTGCCATCGCGTGCGGCGAGTACCCCAGCGCCGCCGCCGCCTCGAGCACCGCCGTGCGCCGGGCCGCGCTCACCTTCGGCGACCCGCGCATCACCAGCGACACCAGCGCCCGGGACACGCCGGCCCGCGCCGCGACGTCCTCCATGGTGGGGCGGGCCAACGGGGGACCTCCTTGACACTGATGTGACGGCCATTACAGGATAGGCGGATTAGAGCGCTCCAACGCAAGGAGCAGTATGCGGATCGGCGTGGCGGGTGTCGGGCGGATCGGGACCATGCACGCGGCGAACCTCGCCGCGTTGTCCCAGGTGGACGAGGTCCTGCTCTACGACCCGATCGCCGGGCGCGCCGATCGGGCGGCCACGCTGCCCAAGTCCCGCGCGGTGCCGGAACTGGCCGACCTCCTTGAGCAGAGCGACGGCGTTCTCGTCGCCACCCCGACCGACACACACCCGGTCCTGGTCCGCGCGTGTCTCGCGGCCGGGAGACCGGTGTTGTGCGAGAAGCCGATCGCCGCCGACCTGGCCGCGATGGCCGCGCTGGTCACGGAGATCGAGGCGGCGTCGGTGCCGGTGCTGGTCGGGTTCCAGCGACGGTTCGACCCGGCGATGGTCGAGCTGCACCGCCGCATCGGTGCCGGTGAGCTGGGCGCGGTCTACCAGGTGCGTGCCACCGGTTTCGACGCGCAGCCGCCGGACTTCTCCTACCTCCCCGGCTCCGGCGGCATCTTCCGTGACCTGCTAATCCACGACCTCGACGCCGTGCCGTGGCTGGTCGGCGAGCCGGTGGTGGAGGTGTACGCGTCCGGCTCGGTGCTCGTCGACGAGGCGTTCGCGGCCGCCGACGACGTGGACAACGCGGTGGTGCTGCTGAAGTTCGCCGGCGGCGCGCACGCGGTGCTGACCGGCGGGCGGCACGACCCGCTCGGCTACGACCACCGCATCGAGGTACTCGGCGCACGGGACTCGGTGGCGGTCGGCCTGGACGAGCGCACTCCCCTGAACGGCGTCACGGACGCCTACTCCGGCTTCCCCGACCGGTTCAGCCACGCCTACCGCAACGAGATGCGGGTGTTCACCGACGTGCTCGCCGGCCGCGCGGACAACCCGTCGCCCGCCAGGGACAGCCTCGTCAGCCTCCGGCTCGCGGACGCGTGCGACCAGTCTCGCCGCGGCGGGAAACCGGTGCGGACTCATCAATGGAGCACAGCATGACGAAGGTCGCGGCGGCACCGATCTCCTGGGGTGTCTGCGAAGTGCCGGGCTGGGGCCGGGTGTTGCCGAGGGCGACGGTGCTCGGGGAGATGGCCGCTCTCGGCATCGCCGCGACCGAACTTGGCCCGCCGGGTTACCTGCCGACCGAGGTGCCGGACCTGGTCGCGCTGCTGGACTCGCACGGACTCGGCCTCGTGGGCGGGTTCTTCGCATCCGCACTGCACAGCGTCGACGAGGCCACTGTGGACGATGCGATGGCGGTCGCGGAGCTGCTGGCCGGGGCGGGGGGCGAGGTGCTGGTGCTCGCCGCCGCGACCGGGCTCGACGGCTATGACGAGCGGCCCGCACTGTCCGACAAGGAATGGGCGACGCTGGTCGACACGGCCGCGCACATCGCGGAACGTGCCGCCGGACTCGGGCTGCGGACCGTGCTGCATCCGCACGTCGGCACGCACGTCGAGACCTACGCCGAGGTCGAGCGGTTCGTGCACGACTCAGAACTGCTGCTGTGCGTCGACACCGGGCACCTGCTGATCGGCGGCACCGACCCGGTCGACCTCGTGCGCCGCCACCCGAGGCGCGTCGGGCACGTGCACCTCAAGGACGTCCGCGAGGACCTCGCCGAGCAGGTGCGGACGGGCGCCATCACCTACACACAGGCCGTCAAGGACGGCATCTACGTGCCGTTGGGCGCGGGCGACGTCGACCTGCCGGCCATGCTGAAACTGTTGCGGGACAACGACTACGACGGCTGGTACGTGCTGGAGCAGGACACCTCCCTTCCGGACGACCCGGCGAAGGACCCCCTGCCGCGCACCCACACCAAACAGAGCCTGGATCATCTGGATCGACTCATGACCGCCTAGACAGGAGATAAGACAACGATGTCGAGGACCTCCGCCCGGGCACGACGAGCGCTATGGCCGGCCGCCGCGGCCTTCCTGCTCGCCGCGTGCACCGGGCCGTCAGCGGACACCGGCCAGGAAGAGCCGGCCCCCGACAGCGGGGGCGTGGACTCCACCGCACCGCTCGACTTCGCGGTGATCACCCACGGCAGCGAGGGCGACGCCTTCTGGAGCGTGGTGCAGAACGGCGCGCAGGACGCCGCGCGCGACCTCGGCGTGAAGGTCAGCTACCTCGCCGACGGCGACGCGGCCGCGCAGTCCAAGCTCATCGACAACGCCGTGGCGCAAGGGAAGACCGGCCTCGTGGTGTCGATGGCGAACCCGGACGCGCTCAAGTCGTCCATCGAGGCCGCCGTCCGCGCGGGCATCCCGGTGATCACGATCAACTCGGGCGCCGACCGCAGTGTCGAGTTCGGCGCGATCACGCACGTCGGCCAGGACGAGACGGTCGCGGGCGAGGCCGCGGGCAAGCGGCTCAAGGACGAGGGCAAGAAGAAGCTCCTCTGCGTGATCCACGAGGCGGGCAACTCCGGCCTCAACGACCGCTGCGCCGGTGCGAAGGAAGGCTTTGGCGGGAACGTCACGAACCTGCAGGTCGACGTCGCCAACCCGACCGACGCGGAGGCCCGCATGCGTGGCGCGCTGCAGACGGATCCGTCGATCGACGGCGTGCTGACGCTGAACTCGCAGGTCGCCGACCGTGCGGTCGCCGCGGCGGACGCGGCGGGCTCCTCCGCCGAGGTCGCCACGTTCGACCTCAACACCGACGTCGTCAAGTCCATCCAGGAGGGCAGGATCCTGTTCGCCGTGGACCAGCAGCAGTACCAGCAGGGCTACGTGCCGATCGTGATGCTGAAGCTGTACCGCGAGAACGGCAACACCCTCGGCGGCGGGCAGCCGGTGTTCACCGGGCCGGGATTCGTCGACGAGTCGAACGCCGACCAGGTCGAGACCTACACCGAGCGAGGCACCCGATGACCGCCGTGGATGAGCGGGTGGCTCAGAACCACCTTGTGCAGCGGGCGGTCGTCCGGCCCGAGATCGGCGCTCTGCTCGGTGCGCTGGTGGTGTTCCTGTTCTTCTCGATCGTGACCGACAAGTTCCTCACCATGGGCGGCGTCGCCACCTGGCTGGACGACTCGGCGACGCTCGGGATCATGGCGGTCGCGGTGGCGCTGCTGATGATCGGCGGCGAGTTCGACCTGTCGGCCGGTGTGATGACCGCGTCGACAGCACTGGTCACGGCCATCTTCGCGACACAGGTCGGCCTCAACGTGTGGCTGGCGCTGCTGCTCTCGCTGATCTTCGCGCTCGGCGTCGGCGCGCTCAACGGGTGGCTCGTCGTGCGGACCGGGCTGCCGAGCTTCATCGTCACGCTCGGCACCTTCCTCGCGTTGCAGGGCCTGAACCTGGGTGTCACCCGTCTGGTGACGAACAGCGTGCAGGTGTCCGGGATGCGCAGCGCCGACGGCTACGAGTCGGCGGGGTTCGTCTTCGCGTCCACGTTCGACATCGGCGGCACGTCGTTCCGGATCTCGATCATCTGGTGGCTCGGGTTCGCCGCGCTGGCCGGGTACCTGCTGGTGCGCACGAAGTTCGGCAACTGGATCTTCGCGGTCGGCGGCTCGGCGCCCAGCGCACGGGCGGTCGGCGTGCCGGTGGCCCGCACGAAGATCCTGCTGTTCATGACGACCGCGACCGCCGCGTGGCTGGTCGGCTCGATCAACATCCTGCGCTACACGACCGCGCAGGCCAACGAGGGCATCGGCCTCGAGTTCCAGTACATCATCGCGGCCGTGATCGGCGGCTGCCTGCTGACCGGCGGGTTCGGCTCGGCACTCGGCGCCGCCATCGGCGCGCTGATCTTCGGCATGGCCCGTCAGGGCATCGTGTTCGCGAACTGGAACTCCGACTGGTTCATGCTCTTCCTCGGCATCATGCTGCTCGGCGCGGTGCTGGTGAACAACACCTTCCGGCGTCGAGCGGAAAGGGTCCGGCGATGACGACAACACCGACCGCTCCACTGATCGAGGTCGACGGGATCGGCAAGAACTACGGCAGCGTGATCGCACTGCGGGACGTGTCGACGGTGGTCAACGCGGGTGAGGTGACCTGTGTGCTCGGCGACAACGGTGCCGGCAAGTCGACGCTGATCAAGATTCTTGCCGGGGTGCACCAGCACGACCGGGGGCGGCTCCTCGTGAACGGCGAGGAGACCCGGTTCACCTCGCCCCGCGACGCACTGGACGCCGGGATCGCGACCGTCTACCAGGACCTGGCGGTCGTGCCGCTGATGTCGGTGTGGCGGAACTTCTTCCTCGGCTCCGAGCCGACCGTCGGCGTCGGGCCACTCCAGCGGCTCGACCGCGGGCGCGGCAGGCAGATCGCCAGGGAAGCGCTCGCGGACATGGGCATCGACCTGCGGGACGTCGAGCAGCCGGTCGGCACGCTGTCCGGCGGTGAGCGGCAGTGCGTGGCGATCGCCCGCGCCATCCACTTCGGCGCGAAGGTGCTGATCCTCGACGAGCCGACCGCCGCGCTCGGCGTGAAGCAGTCCGGGGTGGTGCTGCGGTACGTGGCGCAGGCGCGGGACCGGGGGCTCGGCGTCGTGCTGATCACCCACAACCCGCACCACGCCTACCCCGTCGGCAACCGGTTCCTGCTGCTCAAGCGCGGCGCCAGCCTCGGCTCGTCCGAGAAGTCGGAGATCACCATCGAGGAGCTGACCCGTCAGATGGCAGGCGGCTCCGAACTGGAGGCGCTGGAACACGAGCTGCGGGAGGTCTCGAGCTAGTGTCCTGATCTTTGTGCAAGGCCGGAACTCGGGAGGCGGGCCATGCGGCTCACGACGGCACAGGCGCTGGTTCGCTGGCTGCTGGCGCAGCGGACCGAGCTGATGGACGGCGCAGGCGGCAACGCCGAGGCGCCGCTCTTCGCGGGGGTCTTCGCGATCTTCGGGCACGGGAACGTGCTCGGCCTGGGCACCGCCCTCGCCGAGCACCCCGAACTGCCCGTCTGGCGCGGGCACAACGAGCAGGGCATGGCGCTCGCCGCCGTCGGTCTGGCGAAGGCCACGCACCGGCGGCAGGTGGGCGTCGCGACGTCGTCGATCGGTCCCGGCGCGCTGAACATGGTCACCGCGGCAGGAGTGGCCCACGCCAACCGCCTCCCGCTGCTGCTCCTTCCGGGTGACACGTTCGTCAACCGCGCGCCGGACCCCGTGCTGCAACAGGTGGAGCACTTCGGCGACGGCACCGCGACCGTCAACGACGCGTTCCGTGCCGTCAGCCGCTACTTCGACCGCATCACCCGCCCGGAACAGCTGCTGTCGGCGCTGCCGCAGGTGGCCCGCGTGCTGACCGACCCGGCCGACTGCGGGCCGGTCACGCTCGCGCTGCCGCAGGACGTGCAGGCCGAGGCGTACGACTTCCCCGCGTCACTGTTCGAGCCGGTCGTGCACCGCCCGCAGCGGCCTCGGCCGGACCAGCGCACGCTCTCCCACGCGGCCAACCTGCTGCGGGCCAGCAGGCGGCCGCTGATGATCCTCGGTGGCGGCGTCCGCTACTCCGGCGCCACCCGCGCCGCGCTGGCGTTCGCCGAGCGCCACGGCGTGCCCGTCACCGAGACCACGGCCGGGCGCACGCTCGTCCCGCACGACCACCCACTGCACGCGGGCCCGCTCGGCATCACCGGCTCCGCCTCGGCGAACGCGCTGGCCGGGGACGCGGACCTGGTGCTCGCGGTCGGCACGCGGCTGCAGGACTTCACCACCGCGTCCTGGTCGGTGTTCGCCAAGGACGTGCGGCTGGTCAGCGTCAACACCGCCCGCTTCGACGCGGTCAAACACGGTGGGCTCGCCGTCGTCGGGGACGCCCGCGAAACCCTCGACGAGCTGTCGGTCGACTCGTGGCCGGTCGACAGGGACTGGACCACCATGGCCCACGTCGAACGGGCCCGCTGGGACACCTACATCGACGGGCTGCGTGCGCCATCGGCGGGGCTGCCGACGTACGCGCAGGTCGTCGGGGTCGTGAACGACGCGGCCGAGCCGGGCGACTACGTGATGACCGCGTCCGGCGGCCTGCCCGGCGAACTGATCGGCGGCTGGCGCGCGGCGAACCCCGGCATGGACGTCGAGTACGGGTTCTCGTGCATGGGCTACGAACTGGCCGGCGCGTGGGGTGCCGCGATCGGCCACCGGAACGGTGTCGTGACCACGCTGCTCGGTGACGGCTCGTACCTGATGCTCAACTCGGAGCTGTACTCCGCCGCCTTCGCCGGGCACGGCCTGGTCGCCGTGGTCTGCGACAACGACGGCTACGCCGTCATCGACCGGCTGCAACGCGGGAACGGCGCGTCGGCGTTCAACAACATGTACGCCGACTGCCGCTCACCGCACACACAACCGCCAAGAGTGGACTTCGCTTCGCACGCCGCAGCACTGGGCTGCGCCGTGCTCACGGCTGACAAGCTCGACGGACTCGCCGCCGCCTACGCGCAGGCCCGCACGCATGCGCGGGCTGGTACGCCCGCGGTCGTGGTGATCCGCACGCATCCTTCGTCGTGGACGGACGCCGGTGCCTGGTGGGAGGTGGGCGTGCCCGAGGTCTCGACCAGGGCCGAGATCGCCGACGCACGCACGGCGTCGGACAAGGCCAAGTCAGGCCAGGTCCGTTACCTCACGCATCCCTGAGGCTCGCGACGTCTAACGGTAGTCGTCGTCCTCGTACTCATCGTCGTCGAAGGACTCGTCGCCGTTGCCGCCCTCTGAGGACTTGGTGCCCGACAGCTCACGCTGAAGTGCATCGAAGTCCGTCTGACGAGTGCTGTATTTGAGCTCTCGGGCTACCTTGGTCTGCTTAGCCTTCGCCCGGCCGCGCCCCATGGCTCGACCCCCTCGCACAGTTGCGGGGCGGCCGGGGGAAACGGCGGCCCCGCTGATCTCGACAACTGGTTCCTGTCAACTACCGTACCGTGCCGAGGGGGTTCAGTGCGAAGGGGCACGACGTTCTGGTGCCGACTGATCGCGTTCGGCGGAACCGTGAAACCATGCGACACGTGCCTCGACCGTTCGTCGCCTACCTCCGGGTGTACGAACCGCTGTCAGCATTCGACTCGGACGTAGCAGACCGCCTGCGAGAAGCGGTGCAAAACGGACAGCTGGACTACGCTTCGGTCGCGGAGCGCGAGCGGGATCTGTGGTTCAGATCACAGCTCTCCCAGCCGCCGACGCTGCTGCCCGGCGAGCTGGCGAACGGTTCGCCGTCGCCACGCGCTCAGCGCGAGGTACTGGTGCTCGACCCGGCCGAGGTGCCAGGCGACGTCGGCGATGGCCCGCTTGTCTGCCCCCTGGACATCCGCGCCCGCTCCGCCGCCGCGCTCGTTGGCTTCCTGTCGACCGCGCACCCGTCACTGAAGGCGGCCGCGCTGACCTCGTCCGAGGACAGCGTGCGGGAGAAGGCGACGAGGGTGCTCGCGGAGCTGCCCAGCGGCGCCGTGCACACCGTCTCGACGACCTGGACCGTGCCGCTGCCGTGGTTCACGCTGGTGGACCCCGCGACCAGGCACCTGGTGCTGGCGCCGAGGGACGACGGGCGGCGGCAGTTGTGCTGGCGGGTGGCCATGTCCGACGCGCGGGCACGGGTCACGAAGGCGCACGAGCTGGCCTCGGGGGCGATGGGTGACCAGGGCCCGACGAAGGTCCTGGAGGACACCGGCCGCTGGCTGGAGCACTTCGACGACCAGTCGGCCGTCGAGCTGGACTACGGCGGGCTCGTGCAGCTGCTGACGGACGAGGAGCTGAAGGCGGACACGTCGGCGGCGGACGTGCACGCGATCCTCGACGCGCTCGAACGCGAGGACGTCGACGAGATCGCGAGCCGTTTCGAGAAGCTCCGCGACTTCTGGGGCGGCCTGGCCGTCCGCGAACGCTTCAATTAGTAGGAACTGCGCAATTCCGGGGAGGCGGACTGGTCTAATCCACTTCGCCTCGTTCGGCGGCCAGCAGCGTGTCCACCGAGGCGCTGCCTGCGCGGTAGCGCGCGCCGATCTCGTCGTTCAGGGCGTCGACGACCTTCTGGACCTCGCGCCTGCGCTTCGAGACCGACTCCTCCTCCGCCGCGTACGTGCGCAGCGCGAGGTCGAGCCGCTCGTCCGGTAGCGATGCCACATCGGACAGGTCGGCGTCCGACACGAGCGCTTCGACGTGCCTGCGGTGGGCCTCCGCGCGGGACGGCTCCAGGGTCTGGTGGCGGCCGGCGCCGGACGGGGCCGGCCCCACCACGTTGTCCGCCAGGATCTCCACGAGCCGCTCCACGACGGAGCTGGACCCGCCATCGCGGCGCCGCTGCTGCTCGGCCTTCACGATGTCGATCCGCCCGTGCAGCAGCCTGCGCAGGTAGGAAAGGTCGGTCTCCTCCTGGGCGGCATCGTCCCGGCGGCTGCGTACCTCGCCAAGGTCGAGCTGGGCGAGATCCTGCACATAGTCCGGCGCGAGCACTCGGTCGATACGCCTGCGTCCACCGGGACGGACTTCGATCACGTGCCTATCCTCCGGTACGCGGCCCCGTGCCGCCAACCTCGCCAAGTCAGTTGCTTTGGGCAACCTGCAAAAGGGTACGAACTTCGTCCGGCCGCATTGGCGGCCGCTGCGCGATTTTGGCCAACCCGGCGGCCCGGGCGACCAGCTGGGCGTTGTCGCGCACCCGTTCACCACGGGCGTAGGAGATGGTGTCCTCCATGCCGACCCGCAGATGACCGCCCGCCGACAGCGCCGCCAGCATCACCGGGATCGACGTGCGGCCGACACCCGTCGCCGAGAACGTGGCGCCCTCCGGGATCATCCGCAGCGCCGCGACCAGCGTCTCCGCGTCACCCGGCATGCCGCCCGGCACACCCATCACCAGGTCGACGTGCACGTGCCCGCCCGAGGGGAGGCCGTGCTGGTCGAGGAGGCGGCGCAGGCTGGCGAGCTGGCCAAGGTCGAAGATCTCGTACTCCGGCACGATGCCGCGGTCCCGCATCCGCTTGTGCAGCTCGACCACGAACTCCCAGCGGTTCATGAACACGTCGTCACCGAAGTTGACCGTGCCCATCGTGCAGCTCGCCGAGTCCGGCAGCGCGTCGAGCACCCGCAGCCGGTGCTCCTCCGGGTCGGTCACCGCGCCACCGGTGGACAGCTGCACGACCAGCGAAGTCTCTTCACGCAACGCGGCCACGGTGTCCTTCAGCCGCTGCAGGTCGAGCGTCGGCTGCGTATCCGCGCCACGGATGTGGACGTGGATCATCGAGGCGCCGACGCGCTCGCAGTCCTTCGCGGTGCGCACCAGCTCCTCGATGGTGACGGGGAGATTGGGGACGTAGGATTTCGCGTGCTCCGCGCCGGTGGGCGCGACCGTGATCAGCGTGCCGGTGGACATGGCCGCGATCGTATGCGGAACCGCACGCCGGCCCCACCCCTGGCTTCGCGACGACCCGGAGAAGTTGAGGAGATCCGTGAGGCTGGTGGGCGACCCGTCCTGACCTGATCATGGCGGCGAGCTTCCCAGCGGGCACCGGCCCCACAGGCCCACGCACAGGTCTCCAACGCCGTCACAGCCCCCGACCCGCGCCCCTGACCTGCGAAAACACGCAAACCGGCCGGATGCCAACCCCCACCCGTTCCCGGGGGCGTCCCGCCATGCCAGTTTACCGGCACCCACCGACAGAGGGACGGATGTCGATCTTGTTTGTGGATAACCGGTGCGGCTGTGGACAACTCAGCCGCGGAGGCGGCGGGCGGCTTCGCGGCCGAGGCCAGGGGTGGTCTCCGGCGCCGAGTCCGGGTCGATGGCGGCCTGCACGATCCGGTCGTCCTGCCCGACGAGCAGTTCGGCGTCCAGCGGCACGGAGTACTTGACCAGCGCCAGCGCGATCGGGCCCAGCTCGTGGTGCCGGATCACCGAGCCGACCCGGCCGACGGTGCGTTCGCCGTGCAGCACGGGGTCGCCGGTCTCCGGAAGGACCTCCGGCGAGCCATCCAGGTGCAGCAGCAGCAGCCGCCGAGGCGGGCGGCCCACGTTGTGCACCTTCGACACGGTCTCCTGGCCGCGGTAGCAGCCCTTGGCGACGTGCGCGGCGACGTGCACCCAGCGGACCTCGTGCGGGATCGTGCGCTCGTCGGTGTCGAGGTCCATGCGCGGCCGCACGGCCTCGACGCGGAACGCCTCGTAGCCCCAGCTGCCCATCGGCCGCGCGCCTGCCTCCGTGAGGCGGGCCCACCAGGTGCCGTGGACGTCCCTCGGCACGAGCAGGTCCACGCCCAGCGCGCCGCGACGCACGGTCACGTCGTCCCCGGCCGCGACCTGCTCGGGCACCGGCAGCCCGACCTTCGACAGCAGAGCGTCGGTCTCGGGGCCGAGCAGCGTCAGCACGGCCCGCTCGGCGGTCGCGTCCCGCAGCTCGACCTTGGACCAGAACACCATCGACTCGAGGTACTCGAGGAGCGGCTGCTTCCCGCCGCGCACGCCGGTGGCCGTGGCGCCCGGATCGGTGTCGAGCCAGACGGTGTCGCCGAGGTGCGCGACCTCCATGTGCGCGTCGACGCGGCCCTGGCTGTCGAGCACCAGTGCCTCGGTGGCGGCGCCGTCGGCGAGGTCGGTCATGTGCTGGGAGATCACGAGGTGCAGCCACGACAGGCGTTCCGGCCCGGTGACCGCGATAACCGCCCGGTTGGACCGGTCGACCACGGCGACCTTGCGTGCCGCCGACCGCTGCTCGGCGAACGGGTCACCGAAATGCCACGGCACACCCGCGTCCGGCGAACCTTCCGGGGCTTCGACCGCGGTCATGAGGTCTCCTTATGGCAGTTCTCGCACAGGCCGGACAACGCGAGGTGGCTCGCATCAAGTGCGAACCCGAAGTGGGCGCGGAGTGTTCCACGCAGGTCGTCCATGACGTCGCACGGCGCCTCCAGCACCCGGTCGCAGCTGTGGCAGACGAGGTGGACGTGCTTGTGCTCGTGCACCGAGTAGTTCGGCGCGCCGTGCCCGAGGTGCGTGTGCCGCACGACGCCGAGCGACTCCAGCAGCTCGAGCGTGCGGTAGATGGTCGTGATGTTGACCGTCGGCGTGCTGCGCTGCACGTGCTGGCAGACCTGCTCCGGGGTGGCGTGCTCCAGTTCGAGCAGCGCGTCCAGTACGAGCTGGCGTTGCGGCGTCATCCGCATGCCGCGCTCGTGCAGCGTGGACTTCAGCTGCGCCCGTTCCTCCTGGATGTTGGTCTCCACAACACCGATCGTAGGCCCGCGTACGCTTTCCCCATGCGCGTGCTGGCGATGCTCGACGGAACACTTACCGATCCGGAGACTCCGCTGATCCGGGTGGACGACCTGGGCATCACTCGCGGCGACGGCGTCTTCGAGACGATCCTCGTGGTGGACGGCAAGCCCCGCGAGCTGGGCCCGCACCTCGATCGCCTCGCCTACTCGGCCGCCATGCTGCAGCTCCCGGTACCCGATCGTGCGCAGTGGGAGCGCTGCGTCCAGGTGGTGCTGGACAACTGGCACGGCGACGGCGAGATGGCGCTGAAGCTCATCTACACCCGCGGCCCGGAGTTCGGCGACGGCTCACCGACCGGCTACGCGATGGGGCTGTCGATCGGCGAGAAGGTCCTCGCCGCCCGGTCGTCGGGAGTCGACGCGGTGCTGCTCGACCGCGGCTACGACCCGGAGATCGTTTCCCGCGCGCCGTGGCTGCTGCTGGGTGCGAAGTCGTTGTCGTACGCGGTGAACATGGCGGCCCTCCGGCACGCGGAGTCGGTCGGCGCGACCGAGGTGATCTTCGTGGCGGCGGACGGTTCGGTGCTGGAGGGTCCGACGTCGACGGTCGTCATCGCGACCGGCAGGACGCTCCGCACCACGCCGCCGTCGAGCGGGATTCTGAAGGGCACCACGCAGGGGGCGCTGTTCCGTGCGGCGGAGCGCGCGGGCTGGGTGACGAAGGTCGAGCCGCTGACCGTGCGGGAGCTGCGGGACGCCGATGGCGTCTTCCTGGCGTCGAGCGTCCGCAAGATCACTCGGGTGCGCACGCTGGACGGGGTTGCCCTGCCGGACACAGCGGAGCTGCACACGGAGCTGAACGCGCTGTACGAGTCGGAGTATTAGCCCGCGATCCGGCGTAGGTACGCGGAGGTGTGCGGCTGCAGAGGCTGGCCGACCATGGCGCGTTCCTCGACGTAGGCCAGGTCGCCGTTGTTGACCAGGCCGTACAGCCGCTTCGCGCCGTTGACCTCCTTGGCCGATGCCGTCCGCATGGTGACGTCCGTGGCCAGCTCCCAGGAGGTCTGCGTCCTCGACTCGCCGTAGTAGATCTCGATCACGCCGGTCGCGTGGGTGAGCAGTAGCTCGATCGTCCCGTCGGGCTGGGGGCGCCACCAGCCCATCTCGCGGGCGGCTGGCCGGATCACCTTGCCGTCCGCGTCGAGGAGCCACGCGCGGCTCTCGTAGTACACGAAGGGCCTGCCGTCGTGCGCGAACACGATCTGCTGGCCGAAGTGCTGCGACTCGATCGTCGGGTACACGACCTCGCCCTCGCCGCGCCACACGCCGATCAGCGGCAGCAGTGGCAGCAGCGCGTCGTGCAGGTTGGCGCCCTCGCGCAGGTTCGCGGTGTCGCCGGGGATCGGCAGGTCCGGCCACAGCGGGAGGTTGCGCTCGCGGGTGGTGTTCGCGCGTTCGGCGGCCACCCGCACGGCCTCGTCGCCGCTGCCGGGAACGGGCTGGTCAGGAGTGGTCATGAGCGTGCCCCGCGAACGTGCACGGCCAGACGGCCGAGCAGGACGGCGCCGGCGAGTGCGGCCGCGATCAGCGACAGGGTGACGAGCAGTTCCACCCGGTGAGGATATGGCAACGCGGGGCGGCCGACTTCAGGCCGCCCCGCGTTTTCGGGGTAAAGCTCTCAGGCGACCGACACGGCCACCGGGTGCAGGCCTGGTCCGTCGGCGGTCACCCTGGCCTCTCCGTTGCCGGAACGGTGCAGTGCGCGCACCGTCCACTGGCCCGGCGCGGCGAAGAACCGGAAGTCGCCGTCCTCCGAGGACACCACCTCGGCGGTGAACTCGCCGTTCGCGTCGAGCAGCCGGACGTACGCGCCGCCGATGGGCGCACCGTCCGCGGTCACCTTGCCGCCGAGCACGATCTCCTTGCCGAGGTCGATGCCCGAGGGCAGTACTGCGGTCTGCTCTGGTGCGCCGCAACCGTCGTTGGCCATGCGTGTCTCTCCTTCGGGAACCCTCAGTTGGTGCCGGGGCCGATCTCGACCGGCACGCCCACGAGTGAGCCGTACTCGGTCCAGGACCCGTCGTAGTTCTTGACATCCGAGTAGCCGAGCAGCTCGTGCAGTGCGAACCACGTGTGCGAGCTGCGCTCACCGATGCGGCAGTAGGCGATGGTGGCCTTGCCCTCGTCGATCCCGGCTTCCTTGTACAGCTCACGCAGCTCGTCGGAGGAGCGGAACGTGCCGTCCTCGTTGGCCGCCTTGCTCCACGGCACGTTGATCGCCGACGGGATGTGGCCCGCCCGCTGCGCCTGCTCCTGCGGCAGGTGGGCGGGGGCGAGCAGCTTGCCGGAGAACTCGTCCGGCGACCGCACGTCGACCAGGTTCTTGGCGTTGATGGCCTCGACGACCTCGTCGCGGAACGCGCGGATCGCGGAGTCCTGCTCCTGCGCCTTGTACTCGGTCTCGGCGCGGGTCACGACGTCCTTGGACAGCGGGCGCCCGTCGAGCTCCCACTTCTTGCGGCCACCGTCGAGCAGCTGCACCGCCTGGTGGCCGTACAGCTTGAAATACCAGTACGCGTACGCGGCGAACCAGTTGTTGTTGCCGCCGTACAGGATCACGCGGTCGTCGTTGCTGATGCCCTTGGCGGACAGCAGCTTCTCGAAGCCCGCACGGTCCACGAAGTCACGGCGCACCGTGTCCTGCAGCTCGGTCTTCCAGTCGATCTTCACCGCGCCGGGGATGTGCCCGCCGTCGTACGCGGAGGTGTCCTCGTCGACCTCGACGAACACCACCCCGGCGGTCTCCAGGTTGTTCTCGGCCCACTCGGCCGTCACCAGCACGTCTTCGCGGCTCATCGGAGCGCTCTCTCCTTCTCTGGGGTGAATCGACGGATCAGCGGATAGGTCTCGCAGCCGAGACAGAACGCGAACGCCGCGTTCAGGAACGCGGCAGCCAGCGCGAACGCCGTCGCCACGATGCCGAGCGCGGTAAGGCCGGTCGCGTAACCGAGCACGCCCACCACGGCGAACCCGAACCCGACACCCTGCGCGAACCGCAGCGGGGCGGTGTCCTCCCGCTCGTCGGTCGGCCCGAGCCTTGGCGCGGCGAACGCGCGGTAGAGGATCAAGTAGGGCGCGACACCGAACCCGGCGAACGCGCCGATGGCGAACACCACGCCCTGTGCGGCGAGCAACGGCCACCACCCGGTGACCAGCACGGCCGCGAGCACCACGGTGGTGACCCACGCGGCGAAGCGTGGCCCTCGGGGGTCGACCTGGGACGGTCCAGCGGACATGGCGGCACCTCCTGACTGCACGGCTGGGGAACCAGCCGGACGGCGGCCATGGAGACAGGGGGCCGTCCGGGTCAGTCAGTTGCCAGACACAGGCTGGAGTCGACGCGGCAGTAATCAACCGCGCGGCGCCTGGTCAGCAAGGTGTTCACGACTAGCACATTACCGCCGCATCCCTGTTACTGGGCTGAGGCGTCCACGTGGTGAGACGGACTCGGCGGCTCTTGACCGAGGTGAGCAAGCCGGGAGTCGTCCGGGCCCCTGACGTGGGGTTTCCGAGCCGGTTGTGCTCAGGTCAGGTGGGGCCGGAGCGCGGCAAGAAGCCGGTCCCGCCTGGGGACCCCGCCGACCCTCAGGATCTCGGTACCCGACCGGTCGATGGCCAGCGTCGTCGGCGTCCGCAGCACCGACAGCTCCTTCGCCAGCTCCGGTCGCTCGGTGAGGTCCAGCTCCGTGTGGTGCAGCCCGTCCGTGCGGGACGCCAGGTCGGACAGCAGCACCCGCGTGTGCCTGCACGGCGCGCAGAACACAGTGGACAGCTGGACCAGCGTGACCTTGCCCGGCGAGAGCACAGCCTGGACGTCGGGCGGCAGGTTCGAGGCCGAGGTGGTCCTCACGCGACCGTTGCGGGACTTCATGACCAGGCCGGCGACCGTGGCGAGCACGAGTGTGCCCACCAGCACCAGCACCCCGGTCATGCCCAGCTCCCTGCTAGCCGCCAAGCACCACGTCGATCGCCGTGCCTTTTACCGACAGTACGCCGGAGTCCACAGTGACCGCTGTGGGTGTGACGGTGAACGGCAGCTCGCCGGGGTCGAGGGTGAAGGTCAGCGCCTGCTTGGCGGCGGCGTCGAGGACCGGTGGCAGCTCACCGCTGCCCAGCACCGAGTTCCGCAGTTCGAGACGGCCCGGCGTGAAGGTCATCTTGGCGTCGACCAGCGAGATGATGCCGAACGCGCACAGCTCGGTCTCCTCGCCGCCGATGTCGACGGTCGCGCAGATCCGGGCGCCCGCGGTGGTGTCCTCGATCTCCGCCTCCGCCGCGCGGTCGGCCGCCTCCTGCTCGGCGTCCGTGCGGTCGTCCGGGTTGGTGACGACGTCCTGCTCGCTGACCGGGTCGATCGTGAGGTTCGTGATGGACCGGATCGCGGCGTTCTCGTTCTCGGCGACCGCGCGGTTCACGTCCGACGCCTTGACCTTGACCTGCCCCTCGACCTCGCGGACCAGGACCTCCTTGAGCGAGCCGGACACCAGGTCACCCAGCGGCGCCTGCACGTCCCGCAGCTCGATGTGCACCTCGAGGTCGCGCAGCGTGTCCTCGACGGGCACGCCCTTCGCGTCGATCATCACGTGGCCGTACTCGCCGGAGATCGCCTGCGCGAGGAACGAGAAGCCGCCGACCTTGACCGACGGGTCGTCGGCGAGGTGGAACTGGTCACGGGCCCGCTTGGACACCTGGTACTCGAACACGGCGGCGGCGCCGAAGTCCGCGACCACGAGCAGGCCCAGCAGCACGACCAGGGTGATGACGAGTCTGCGGACCGTCTTCCTGCGCTTGCGAGGCGCGGGCCGGGACGCTGTCTCTGTCGTCATCGTCGTCATACTGCCAATCGCTCTCTGGTGTTGGTGTGAAGCCAGTCAGCCGGCAGGTAAATGATCCTCGGTCCCGTGCACGAGTGGCACCGGGGTGGGGGCGATGCGGTCGCCGACGTTACGTCCATGTTTCGGTCCGCCACATCAGTCCCGTCAGTCCCAGGCCGCCGCTCGCGTGTTGGTGCAGACGTGTGACGCAGGTGTCACGACCAGGACATTTGCTCGGCACACCGGCTATTCTCCCGGAAAGCCACGGAGCGTTTCCAGAGAGGCGGGCCCCTTATGAGCCTCGACCTGCTGCTGCTCACCGCGGACCCAACGCCGGGCTCGGTTGTGCCGTCACTGATGTTGTTGCCCCACCACGTGCGCACCCAGGCGCCCGAGGTCACCGCCCTCCTCGAGGCCGGGTCCCGGGACGTCGTGCTGGTCGACGCGCGTACCGACCTCGCCGCCGCGAAGGGCCTCTGCAGGCTCCTCACGAGTGGTGGCGACAGCGCCCCGGTCATCGCGATCGTCAACGAGGGCGGTCTCGTCGCCGTCAACTCGGAATGGCGCGTGGATGACATTCTCCTGCCGACCGCGGGCCCCGCCGAGGTGGACGCAAGGCTGCGCCTGCTGACCACGCGTGGCCCCGCGGGCGCCCCCGGCGCCGACGGCGCACTGCGGCTCGGCGAGCTGGTCATCGACGAGGCGACCTACATGGCGCGGCTGCGTGGCCGCCCGCTCGACCTCACGTACAAGGAGTTCGAGCTGCTGAAGTACCTCGCGCAGCACGCGGGCCGGGTGTTCACCCGCGCGCAGCTGCTGCAGGAGGTGTGGGGCTACGACTTCTTCGGCGGCACCAGGACCGTCGACGTGCACGTCCGGCGCCTGCGCGCCAAGCTCGGCACCGAGCACGAGCAGATGATCGGCACCGTCCGCAACGTCGGCTACAAGTTCGTGCAGCCGCCCAAGGCGCAGCTCGCCGCGAGCGAGCCGATCGCCGAGCCGGTCGAGGTCAACTGACCCGGTTGTCCACAACCGCACCAGTTATCCACAGTCAAGATCGACAACGCCGCATTGTCAGCGCCAGCCGGTAAACTGGCATGGCGGGACGCCCCCGGGAACGGGTGGGGGTTGGCATCGTCGCGGTTTCGGTGAGTTGAGCTGCGCCGGTACGGTCGGATTGTGAAGCTGATCTGGTCGGATGACGCGGACGACACCATTTCCGGGCTGCTGGCAGCCGTGCGGGCCGAGGACGGTTCGCCGGAAGACACCGAGGACGGGTCGCTGCCCGCCGAGTTCCGTGCCGGGCGGCACCTGATCGCCCGGGATGGCGACGAGACGCTCGGGTACGCGCATGTCGACTCGCGTGGCGACTCGTTCGGCAACCGGATCGTCGAGCTGTTCGTCCACCCCGGCCACCGGCGGCGGGGCATCGGCACCGCGCTGGTCGACGAGGTCCTCACCATCGACGGCCCGCTGCGCCTGTGGTCCCACCGCGACCACCCCGGCGCGGCGCGGATCGCGGCCGCCAAGGGCCTGACCAGGGTCCGCGAGCTGTACCAGATGCGACTCGACAACAGCGTCGAACTGCCGGAGCGGACGAGCCCCCGGCCGGGTGTCACGCTGCGCACCTTCGTGCCCGGCCAGGACGAGCGGGCCATGGTCGACGTGAACAAGGCGGCCTTCGACTGGCATCCCGAGCAGGGCATGCTCACCGTCGCCGATGTCGAGGCCACGGAAAAGGAGGCCTGGTTCGACCCCGCGGGGTTCTTCCTCGCCGTCGACGAGGACGACAAGGTCGTCGGTTTCCACTGGACCAAGGTGCACCCCGACGGCACCGGCGAGGTCTACGTCGTCGGCATCCATCCGGCCGCGCAGGGTGGTGGGCTGGGCAGGGCGCTGACCCTCGCCGGCCTCCACCACCTGCGGGGACGGGGCGTGCCGGAGATCATCCTGTACGTGGAGTCAGACAACGCGCCCGCGCTGGCCGTGTACACCCGTCTGGGGTTCACCCTCGCGTACAACAACGTCGCGTACCAACGGTAAATAGGCCGATCACCGTTACCGTTAGCAACAAAAGTCACAATCCGGCGTTGTTCATCTTGCGTTCACCTGGATACCCGGGGTTGTCCACTCCCGCTCCCTAGCGTCCGCGCTGCACCCGCTGACAAGCGTGTGCGAGCAGTAGTGACTCACGAGTTGCCCCGAGAGGATCCAGTGAAGCGCATCCGCTATGGCCGTATCGCGGCCATCGTCACTGCCGGCGCCCTGGCGCTGACAGCCTGTGGAAACGACCCAGCGGCCGACTCCGGAAGCGGCGGCGGGGACAACGTCAGCGAGTCGAGCCTGTCGGGCACTCTCGCCGGTTCCGGTGCCACCTCCATGGAGTCCGCGCAGAACGCCTGGGCCGCGAAGTTCATGGCGCAGAACCCGGACGTCGATCTCTCCTACGACCCCGTCGGCTCCGGCGGCGGCCGCACCGCGTTCCTCGACGGCGGCGTCGCGTTCGCCGGTTCGGACTCGGCGCTCGACGAGGAGGAGCGCGCCAAGGCCAAGGACCGCTGCGCGGGCGGCGACGCGTACGACCTGCCGCTCTACATCAGCCCGATCGCGGTGGTCTACAACCTCCCCGAGGTCAAGGAGCTGAACCTCGCGCCATCGACGATCGCGAAGATCTTCGACGGCAAGATCGCCAAGTGGAACGACCCGGCGATCGCGGCGGACAACGCAGGCGCGACCCTGCCGGACCTCGCGATCACGCCGGTGAACCGCTCCGACGAGTCGGGCACCACGAAGAACTTCACCGAGTACCTTTCGAAGACCGCGGGTGCCGACTGGCCGCACGAGCCGAGCGGTGACTGGCCGCGCCAGGGCACCCAGTCCGCGCAGGGCACCTCCGGTGTCGTGCAGACGGTCCAGGGCGGCAAGGGCACCATCGCCTACGCCGACCACAGCCAGGCGGGCAGCCTGGGTGTCGCCAAGATCAAGGTCGGCGAGAAGTTCGTCGAGCCGACCGCCGAAGGTGCTGCGAAGGTCGTCGAGGAGTCGCCGAAGAAGGAGGGGCTGCCGGAGCACGCCCTGGCGATCGACCTCAAACGCGACACCACCACCGACGGCGCCTACCCGCTGGTGCTGGTCTCCTACATCGTCGTCTGCTCGAAGTACGAGGACACCGCCCAGGGCGACCTCGTGACGGCGTACGTGACCTACATCGCGAGCGCGGAGGGCCAGCAGGTCGCCGCCGACGAGGCCGGCTCCGCGCCGATCTCGGACGCACTGCGCACCGAAGTTGAAGCGGCCCTGAAGTCCATCGCCTAGTACGGTCCACATCGGCCCTGGTGGGCGGTCGCGAGAACGTGGCCGCCCACCGCGCCAGGTCCGTCACTCCCTGTCCACGGAGACCGCACAGTGACCACAACGGACGAGCCGAAGGCGAAGCACCGCAAGTCGTCGGCCGAGCAGCGTCCACCCCAGCGACCAGGCGACCGCGTCTTCTCCACGAGCGCGAAGTACGCCGGCGTCCTCATCCTCGTCGTACTCGCCGCCGTCGCCGTCTTCCTGATCGTCCAGGGCTGGCCCGCGTTGGCCACGCCCAGTGAGGAACTGACCGACACGGTCAGCTGGCTGGGTGGCCACTCGCTGCTCGGGTACGTCGGACCGCTCGTGTTCGGCACGATCCTCGCCGCGCTCATCGCGCTCGTCATCGCGACCCCGATCGCCATCGGGGTCGCGTTGTTCATCTCGCACTACGCGCCGAGGCGGGTCGCGTCCGGGCTCGGCTACGTCATCGACCTGCTCGCCGCCATCCCCAGCGTCGTCTACGGCCTGTGGGGCGCGCTCTGGCTGATGCCGAAGATCTTCCCGTTCACGGAGTGGCTGACCACCTACTTCGGCTGGATCCCGCTGTTCGCGGGCCCCGCCGCCGACCCGGCACGCACGATCTTCACCGCGGGCATCGTGCTCGCCGTGATGATCCTGCCGATCATCACGGCCGTGTCCCGCGAGATCTTCCTGCAGACGCCCACGCTGCACGAGGAGGCCGCGCTCGCGCTCGGCGCGACCCGCTGGGAGATGATCCGCATGGCGGTGCTGCCGTTCGCGCGGTCCGGCATCGTGTCGGCCACCATGCTCGGCCTCGGCCGCGCGCTCGGCGAGACCATGGCCGTCGCCATGGTCCTCTCGCCCGGCCTCATGTACTCGATCTTCATCCTGCAGCCGGGCCAGCAGCAGAACATCGCAGCCAACATCGCGCTCAAGTTCCCCGAGGCGTCCGGGCTCGGCGTGAACGTCCTGATCTTCACCGGCCTGGTGTTGTTCGTGATCACCCTTCTTGTCAACATGTTCGCCCGGTGGATCGTGTCCCGGCGCGCGGAGTTCTCGGGGGCCAACTGATGACGTCGGTAGAGAGCCCGCCTTCGCCGTCGCTGGCGCGCGTCAGCCTGACCGCGGGCAAGCTGCCGAGGTACGCGCCGATCGCGATGTTCGCGGCGTCGGTCGCGGTGACGGCCGGGCTGCTGGCCGCGGCAGGCTCGTTCGGCATCCCGCTCACGGTGGTGCTCGGCACGGTCCTGTACGCGGTGGCGCTGCTGATCACGTCCAGGATCGTCGAGGGTGGCCGGGCCTCGAAGGACCGCTTCGCGACCACCCTGATGTACAGCGCGTTCGTGCTCGCGCTGATCCCGCTGATCAGTCTCTTGTGGACGGTCGTGTCGGCGGGCATCGGCCGGTTCGACCTGTACTTCCTCACGTACACGATGCGTGGCGTGTTCGGCGGCATGGACGCGGGCGGCGCGTACCACGCGATCATCGGCACGCTGGAGATCACCGCGTTCGCGACGGTCATCTCGGTGCCGATCGGCCTGCTGACCGCCATCTACCTGGTGGAGTACGGGCCGACGCGGCTGGGCAGGACGATCACCTTCTTCGTGGACGTCATGACCGGCATCCCGTCGATCGTCGCGGGCCTGTTCGCCTACGCGCTGTTCGCGCTGATTTTCGGACCGGGCGTCCGGATGGGCGCGGCGGGCTCGGTGGCGCTGGCCGTGCTGATGATCCCGGTGGTCGTGCGCGCGTCCGAGGAGATGCTCAAGCTCGTGCCGAACGAGCTGCGTGAGGCCGCGTACGCGCTGGGGGTGCCGAAATGGCTGACCATCATGAAGGTCGTGCTGCGTACGGCCGCCGCGGGCCTGGTCACCGGTGTCACGCTCGCCATCGCGCGGGTCATCGGTGAGACGGCGCCGCTGCTCATCACCGCCGGGTTCGCCAACTCGGCGAACTACGACCTGTTCGACGGTCGCATGATGACGCTGCCGGTGTACGTGTTCCGCCAGTACAGCCAGGGCCTCGCGCCCAACGGGATCACCACCATCAACTACGACCGGGCATGGGCCGCGGCACTGACGCTGATCATCATCGTGATGCTGCTCAACCTGATCGCCAGGCTCATCTCGCGGTTCTTCGCCCCCAAGACCGGCCGCCGGTAGGACAAGGAAGACAGGCACACAAAGTCATGGCCAAGCGACTGGACATCTCCGACCTCAACATCTACTACGGCGAGTTCAAGGCCGTCGAAGGTGTGTCCATGGCGGTCGAGCCGCGTGCGGTGACGGCCCTCATCGGCCCGTCCGGGTGCGGCAAGTCGACCGTGCTGCGATCCCTCAACCGGATGCACGAGGTGATCCCGAGGGCGTACATCGAGGGCAAGATCGCGCTCGACGGCGAGGATCTGTACGGCCGCGGCGTCGACCCCGTGCAGGTGCGCCGGTCGATCGGCATGGTCTTCCAGCGGCCAAACCCGTTCCCGACCATGTCGATCCACGCCAACGTGCTCGCAGGCATGAAGCTCAACAACAAGCGCATGTCGAAGGCGGAGGCGGACGAGGTCGTCGAGACGTCCCTGCGCGGGGCGAACCTGTGGAACGAGGTGAAGGACCGCCTCAACAAGCCGGGTTCGTCGCTGTCCGGTGGGCAGCAGCAGCGCCTGTGCATCGCCCGCGCGATCGCCGTGCAGCCGGACGTGCTGCTGATGGACGAGCCGTGCTCGGCGCTGGACCCGATCTCGACGCTCGCGATCGAGGACCTGATCGGCAAGCTGAAGCAGGACTACACGATCGTCATCGTCACCCACAACATGCAGCAGGCCGCCCGCGTCAGCGACCAGACCGCGTTCTTCAACCTGGCGGGCGTCGGCCAGCCGGGCAAGCTGATCGAGATGGACGCGACGGAAAAGATCTTCTCGAACCCGAACCAGAAGGCCACGGAGGACTACATCTCCGGCCGCTTCGGCTGACAACCCCGCGTGTCCGACCCGCACGACCCGCGTGTCCAACCCGCACGACCCCCGAGTTGAACCCACTCGCATAACGACGTTATGGGGTTTGGTCGAACTGCTGGTCATCTCGGTTGGACACGCGGGTCGTTGGCGTTGGACACGCGGAGTTGGCGTTTACTTTGGGGAACCCTTGTGGGCCGGATTGCGTCAGAATGTGGTCGATTTGGGGTCGACTCCGAAGGGTGGGGCGATGCTTGACGCAGGTGGTGGCGGAGGGATGGCGGCGATGGCCGCCTCCATGAACGGGCTGAAGCAGGCCGCCGCGGACGGATCGTTCGCCGTCAACGAGACGGGCGGCAAGGCGCTGCTGGTGGCCATCCGCGAGATGGCCAAGTGGGTCGACGACAACCTCGCCGACCTCGGCACGCTCGCCCAGCAGCCCCCGCTCGGCACGAGCCACGGCGCCGAGGCGATGAAGCCGTACGTCACCGAGGTCGCCACCGACCAGGAGGGCTTCCTCACCATGCTGGCGCAGTTCCGCGCCTCGCTCGTCGACGCGGAGGCAGGCGTGATCGGCGCGATGAACAACTACCGGCACATCGAGTCATCCGTCGAGAGCAACTTCCGTGTCTAGACCGCTACTGGCGGCGACCGCCGCTCTCCTGCTTCTCCTGGCCGGCTGCGCGGAGCAGACCCAGGGCAGCCCGACCCCGGACGGCGACAGCACCGCGGAGCGGACCATCACCACCGATCCGGACGCGCCGACGGACTCGAGCGAACCGTCGACACCCGACGACGAACCGGGCGGCCTCGCCGACGTCGACCCGTGCGGGCTCGTCGACCAGGCCGCGCTCGGCTCGCTCGGCCTCACCGGCGGTGAGGGCAAGACGCTCGGCGAGGCCAGGGTCTGCCGCTACCGGCACGACGGGGCGACGCTCAACGAGAGCTTCACCGTCTCCGTCGAGCTGTTCGACACCCGAGGCCTCTCCGACATCGTCGGCACCAGCGTTACGCAACTGCCGAAGATCGGCGCGCACGACGCGGCGTCGTTCATCGGCCCGGCAGGCGGCTGCGGGGTCAGCCTCGGTGTCGGGGAGTCGTCGCGGGTGGACAACACCGCCGTCGGCGGCGACCAGCAGCAGGGATGCCAGCTCGCGGCGCAGCTCGCCGCACTCGTCGAACCGAAACTGCCCTGAGGACACGCGATGGTCACAAATCACCAGTCACGGGACGATGTGTCCGATCCGTACAGCCCGAACTACGACCGGTCGAGCCCGTACTACGACTCCACCCGGGACTCGAGCCGCTCGACCTACATCGACCGGCACCAGACCACGCAGACCGGCGAGGAGACCGAGCAGGACGCCGAGACCCAGGTGGACCGCGCGGTCGACCAGGGATCGGTGCTGGACCGGCTGATCGACATGTTCAACCATGGCAACCGCGTGGAGGACACGTACAACACGGAGATGAACACACGCGCGGCCGAGCTCGCGCAGGGTGTGCAGACCCGTGAGGGCCCGGTCATGATGAGCGCCAACTACATGTCGACGCCGCATCCGCAGCTCAAGACCATGGTCACCGAGGACGTGAACCCTGACGCCGTCGGCGAGTCCGGGGACCTGTGGATCTCGGCGGGCAACGCGATGACCCGCTTCCAGTCCGGTGTCGCGTCGGCCATCAACAACAGCGAGGGCGACTGGCAGGGCTCGGCCGGTGACTCGGCGCGGACGTTCATGGCGCAGGTCGGCAACTGGGTCGGCGACGCGGGCCAGAGCGCGCAGCTGGCCGGCACGCAGACGAACCTGCAGGCGTCCGCGCTCGCCCAGGCGAAGCGGGAGATGCCGGAGCCGGTGGACTTCGACATCGACGCCGCCAACGCGGACCTGCAGTCCGAGTCGAACCCGTTCGAGCTGATCCGCAAGCTCGACGACTACCAGGCGCAGTACGACGCGCAGCAGGCCGCGCACGAGCGCGCCGCCGGCGTCGTCGACACCTACGACAGCGGCCTGTCCGGCGCGAGCACCATGCCCGCGTTCGGTCCGCCGCCGACGCTGTCCAGCAGTTCGACGGGCACGACGAACATCGAGAACTCGAACGTCGGCCCGATCGGCACGAACACCCCGGGCACGAACGACCCCGGCGGCTTCACGCCGTCGGGCAGCGGCAACCCGCCAGGCAGCGGCAACCCGGGCAACCCGGGCGTGCCGACCGTGCCACCCGGCACGCCCGGCCCCGGCAACCCCGGTAACCCGGGCGGCCCGAACGGACCTGGCGGACCCAACGGCCCCGGCGGCCCGAACATCCCCGGTGTCCCGACCATCCCCGGCGGCCCGAACGGTCCGGGCGGCAGCGGCACCACCCCGAGCGGCGACGTGCCCGTACTGCCAGGTCCCGGCCAGTTCCCCGGTGGCGGGGGTGGCGGTGGTGGCAACCAGTTCGGCCAGAACCCGTCGGTCCCGCCGCTCCCGGTCACCGGCCTGCCCGGACCGAACGGCGGCGACTTCGACCGCGGCCGAGGCGGTGGCGGTAGCTACGGCGGCCGCGGCGGAGGCGGCGGAGGCGGCAACTTCGGCGGACGGGGTGGTTTCGGCGGTGGCCCCGGCTCAGGTGGCTTCGGCAGCGGCAGCGGCGGTGGCCCCGGCGGTGGCAGTGGTTCCGGCGTGGGCGGTGGCGGCAGTGGTTCCGGCGCGGGCGGCGGTCAGGGTGCGCCCGGCCGTGGTCTCGGTGCAGGCGGCATGGGCTCGGGCGGTGCGCTCGGAGAGGGTGCGCCCGTGCGTGGCGGTGCCGCGGGCGCGGCGGGCCGCGGTGGTGCGGGCGGCATGGGAGGGCCACTCGGCGGCCGCCGTGGCGATGGCGAGGAGGACGACGAGCACAAGCGACCGTCGTTCCTGGTCGAGGGCGACCCGGACGCCGTGTTCGGCACCGACCAGATGACCGCGCCGCCGGTGATCGGTGAGTGATGGCCGGTTACTTGCTCACGCTGGCCGAGGTGGATGTGCTCGCGCAGACGCTCGACGCCAACGTCCGGCAGTTTCCGTTCGACATCCCGAGCTTCGGTGAGTTCCAGGTCGACCGGCAGCGCATCGCCCGCGAGGTGTTCCTGGACCTGGGCAGGCGCGGCCTGATCCGCGGCACCGACATCGACCCGGACCTGACGCGTGCGTTCAAGGTCCTGTCGCAGCCGGTGATCTCGGTGGCCGTGATGGGCACGGCCGAGAAGACGCGGAAGGTGTACGCGCGGGCCGCCACCAACGGTGAGACGGGGGTGCTCGCGGCCAAGGAGGGCGAGAAGTTCCGGCTGGAGCCGATCCGGCCCACCGCGCTGGCCATCTCGCTGGTCGGGCTGCTGCCGAAGGTGGCGGCGGGCCCCGGCCAGTCGGTGACCGTCACCCGCCCCGGGCCGGTCCAGTCCGAGCAGGACGACGTCCTGACGCGGATACACGGCGGTAGCGGCAACGACCAGCAGATGCGGATCGCCGCGAGCTACCTCGCCAGGCCGCGCACCGGGACGGGGTTCTTCTCCGTCTCCGGGCGCGACCGGCGCACCGGCAAGGAGCTGCGTGGCGGCAACCTGACGTGGATCGACACGGACGCGGGCCGGTACCTGACGCTGTCGCGGCCGGTCGGCGACGACGGTCAGGTACGCAGCACGTTCAGCCCGGCCGACTCGGCCCGCCTGGCGTCGACGCTCGGCGAGATGATCGAGTCGGTGGCCCCGGTGACCCGCTAGACGTCCTCGTCCTCCACGTAGCCCGGCATGCGGCCGGTCACCACGAACACCACGCGCTTGGCGACCGATACCGCGTGGTCGGCGAAGCGCTCGTAGAACCGGCCGAGCAGGGTGACGTCCACCGCGGCCGCGACGCCGTGCGGCCAGTCCTTGTCCATGATCACCGAGAACAGGTGGCGGTGGAGGTCGTCCATCTCGTCGTCGGCCTGCTCCAGCGAGCGGGCCTGGTCGATGTCCTTGTTCAGGATGACCTGCTCCGCGTCGCGGGCCAGCTCGCCCGCCAGGCGCCCCATCTCGGCGAAGTACGGTCGCACCGGGTCCGGCAGCACCGGGTTCGGGTGACGGCGGCGTGCGGCCTTCGCCACGTGCAGCGCCAGGTCACCCATCCGCTCGAGGCTCTCCGCGGCGTGGATGGCGGCGAGGACCGTGCGGAGGTCGGTCGCCACCGGCGCCTGCAGCGCGAGGAGCGCGTAGGCGTGCTCCTCGCAGGACGACCTGGCGTCGTCGATCTTGACGTCGTCGCCGATCACCTGTTCGGCGAGGCCGAGATCGGTGTCCAGCAGCGCCCGGGTGGCGAGCTCCATCGCGGTCGCGGACATGGAGCACATGTTGGCCAGCTCTTCCGCGAGCTGACCGAGTTCGACATGGTAGGCCTCACGCATGGCGACAGCCTACGGGCGCCTACACACGGCAACCGGATTCCCGGATGAATCCCCGGTGAACCCGAGGCCACCAATGGGTGCTACGCGCAGGAACCGTCGCCCGCGTTGACCGTCGACAGGTTCTCGGGCACCTCGACCGGCTTGCCGCCGCCGTTGGGCGACACGACCTCGCCGTCGAAGCCGGGGCCGACGACCAGCAGGATCGCGCCCCCCACCGACGCGTCCTCGACCAGCTGCGAGCCAGGGACCGCGGCCTGCAGTGTCTGCGCCTCGGCGGTGCGTTCCTTGCTGTGCTTGATGATCGACGGCTTATCGATGTTCTCCGGTGCCGGGTCGACGCGCATGATCTGGAAGCCGTACTCGGCGAGCGCGTCCGCGGTGTCGCCCGCGATGCCGCCGGTCTCGTTGCCGCCGTTCAGCACCTGGATCTTGATGGTCTTCGGGTCGACAGGGCCCTGCGGCTCGTCCTGCTTGAGGCCGGACTGCTGCGCCGTCTTCTGCGACGCGTCGTCGGCGGGCTTGGGCGGGGTCTCGCCGGGGAGCGGGGTGTCCTGGCGGATCGCCTCGAAGAGCGCGTTCGTGTCGTCGGTGAGGAGGTCCTCGTTGCCTCGGTCGTTGGCTTCGCCGACGGTCGGCACGGTGATGAACGTGACCCGGCCCGCCTCGACGCCCTGCATCGACTGGCCGAGCATGAACAGCTGGTCCACGCCGACGTTGTCACCGAACGTGGCCTTCGAGAACGCGTCGACGAAGTCGGTCAGCTTGCCGGGGTTCAACAGCACCTCACCCGACATCGCCTTGCGCAGCAGGGAGGACAGGAACCGCTGCTGGCGGATGATGCGGCCGTAGTCGGAGGTGCCGTCACCCTCGACCTTCCTGGCACGCACGAAGTTCAGCGCCTGGTCGCCGGTGAGCCGCACGTTCTTGCCCGCCTCCGACACGATCGTGCCGAGAGTCTCGTCCTTCATCGGCCGCTCGACGCAGACCTCGACGCCCTCGACCGCGTCGACCATGTCCTTGAAGCCGTGGAAGTCGATGCCCACGAAGTGGTTGATGGCGAGGCCGGACAGCTCCTGCACCATCTTCGTCACGCACTTGGGCCCGCCGACCTGGTAGGCCGTGTTGATCTTGACCTGTTCCTCGGCCGGGTGCTGCTCGGCGTTCAGCTCGCCGGTCTTGGCGTCCCAGCCCTGGCAGGCCGGGCGGGTCACCTCGAGGTCGCGCGGAAAGGAGACGACCACGACCCGCTGCCGGTTCTTGGGGATGTGCGCGATCATCACGGTGTCGGACCGCGCGCCCTGGATCGTGTTCTCGTCGCCGACGCCATCCCCGGCGGCCGCACCCGAGCGGGTGTCGGAGCCGACGAGCAGGAAGTTCTCGTCACCCAGCTGCGCGTCGGCGTCCTGGATGGCCTTGGACTCGAGGTCGAGCGCGTCGACGGTCTGCGATTCGCCCTCCAGGTAGGCCTTGAAACTCCAGCCGGTCGCGGTGCCGACGAACACGAGCCCTGCGAAGAACACCACGAACGCCTTGCCCGCCGTCCGGCCGCGTAACTTCTTGCGCAGCTTCTTCTTGCGCTGGCGGGCCTTCTTGGGGTCTTCTTCCTCCGGCTCGTCCTCGTCGTCCCTCGGGACGGCGGGGATCTGCATCGCCATCGACTGCTGCGCGTCCAGCTCGTCGAGGCGGTCCATCTCGGTGTCGTCGTTCTGCCACGGCCGGAGCTTGCGGCGCTTGGCCTTCTTCTCCCGCTCCTCGGCCTTGATCTCGTCGTGGACGGCGGAGAAGCGCGCGAGCGTGTGGTCGATCGAGCGCCGCTTCTGCACCTCCTCGCCGATGGCCTCCATCTCGGTGGTCATCGAGACGAGGTCGTCGTCACCGCGCGGCGGCAGCGGCGGCGGAACCGGCGGGACACCGGTGGTCATGGGCCGGGACGGGGCCTCGGGGGCGTCGCCGGCCACCGGGGGCAGCCGAGGGTCGGACAGCGACTCCGCTGGCCACTGCCCGGGAGGTGGCGTCGGCGGGCCCTGGCGACGGGGGTCGTGCCCGGGCACCGGGTAGTGCGCGGAGGTCTCGCCTGCGCGGCGGCCGTTGAGGGGGGCGTCGTCGCGGGGGAAGACGGGGGGCTCGCCGGGAATCGCGAAGCGTGCGGGCGCCTCACCCGCGCGGTCGCGGGGGAAGCCGTTGGGGTCGCCGGGCACCGGGTAGTGGGCCGAGGTCTCGCCGACACGGCGGCCGTCGGGTGGGAAACCGTTCGGGCCACCGGGAATCGGGAGGTGGGCCGAGGCCTCACCCGGGCGGCGGGTGGTGCGCGGGTCCTCTGGGATGGCGTGGTGGGCGGACGATTCGCCCGCCCGGCGGCCGCCCCGGCGCGGGAGCGGGCTGGGAGCCTCGCCCGGGATGGCGTGGTGCGCGGAGGCCTCGCCCGGGGCGTGGGAGGTGTTCGGGAAGAACGCGGAGCCTTCGCCGGGAGCGTCGGGCAGGAACGCGCCGTGGGTGGCGTCGCGGCGGCCGTTGCGCGCCGCCTCACCGGGGTGGGGGCCGACGCGGCGGGACCGGGGCCCGGAGCCCTCACCGGGGGCGTCCGGCAGGAATGGGTCGGGCGCGGCGTTGCCGGGGCGGGGTGCGCCTCGGCGGGAGCGGGGGCCGGACCCTTCGCCGGGGGCCTCGGGCAGGAACGCCTCGGGGGTGGCGTTGCCGGGACGGGCGCCTCGTCGGGCGCGAGGGGCGGAGCCCTCACCGGGGGCGGCGGGCGGGAACGCGTCGCGGCGGCCGTTGCGGGCACCGGGCAGTACCGGGGCGTCACCTGTGCGGGCGCCGGGCAGTGCGGGGGCCTCACCGGTGCGGGCGTCGTGCGGGAAGGCCGGTGGCTCGCCGACCGCGAAGAAGCTGTTCCGGGTGCCGTCACCGGGGTGGGGAGCGTCCGACGGGAAACCGGGAGTCTCCGCCGCGCGGCGGCCGTTGCGGGCGGCCTCGCCGGGGTGAGGGG
>NZ_JBARWZ010000253.1:0-2902 GCF_049647105.1 Actinophytocola sp. | reverse complement strand
CCTGTTCCAGCGTGAAATGGGGTCATGCGCTGCTCCAGCCGCGTGGCGTCGCGGCCGGGTACCGGACGGTGCGGCTCGATGACATTCGCGGCGAGGCCAACCGCTCGCGGATGACGGGCGGGCCGTCGGTTAACGATGTCGCACGGCCTGCGGATTCCAGGCCGCCCCGCTGGGTAAGAGCCAGCGGTCGGTCGTGCCGCCCAGTGTCGTGGGTTGTCGCCGCGTAGCTGCGGCCCCGCCAGCTGCAGACCCAGGCACCAGGCGGCGGACGACTGCTGACCGACACCCGGTACGACTCGCAAGGCCGCGTCGCGAAGACCTCACGTCCGTACTACAACAGCGGCGAAGTCGACACCGGACTGTGGTTGCCGACCGACAACGTCGTGCCGAACATGACCGCGTACGTCTACGACACCGCAGGCCGCCCCACCGTGCAGAAGTTCCTCAGCAACGGTGACGAGAGATGGCGATCCACCACCACCTACGGCGGTGACCGCGTCACCGTCACCCCGCCGGCGGGCGGCACTCCGGTCACCACGGTCGTCGACGCCCGCGGCCGCAAGACCGACCTGCTGCAGCACGGCCCCGACGGCGACGACATCACCCACTACGACTACACCCCGGCCGGGCAGCTCGCGAAGGTCACCGATCCCGCGGGCAACATCTGGCGGTACAGCTACGACCTGCGTGGCCGCAAGATCGCCGACACCGACCCGGACCGCGGTGACTCCAGCTACACCTACGACGACGTCGGCCAGCTGGTGTCCACGACCGACGCCCGCGACACCACGCTGGTTTGCGAATACGACAACCTCGGCCGCAAGACCGTCCTGCACCGCGACTCGGTCACCGGTCCACGCCTCGCCGACTGGACCTACGACACCGTCCCCTACAGCAAGGGCCTACCCGCGTCATCGACGCGTTACGTCGGCACCGCCGCCTACACCAGCCGGGTTCTCGGCTACACGGCGGAGTACGAGCCGGTCCAGGTCGAGGTCGAGATCCCGACCGCCGAAGGTCCGGAACTAGCGGGCAAGTACACCTCGACCCTGCAGTACAAGGCGGACGGATCACTCGCGTCCGAAACCTATCCCGCCGCCGGCGCCCTGCCAGCCGAAGGCGTCGCCCACTCCTACAGCGACCTCGGCCTGCCGCTGCGCACCTGGGGCGGCTACGGCGGCAAGACCTTCGAATACGTCCTCAGCTCCGACTACACCCGCTACGGCGAACCCCAACGCCTCGAACTCGGCCAGGACACCAAACGAGCATGGCTGTCCTACTACTACGAACACGACACCCGTCGGCTGCAACGCACCGTCGTCGACGCCGAGGTGCCCAACCCGATGCAGGCCGACTACCACTACACCTACGACGACATCGGCAACATCACCTCGGTCGCCGACGCCCCAGCCGGCCTGCCCAGCGAGACCCAGTGCTTCCGCTACGACCACCTGCGCCGCCTCACCGACGCCTGGACCCCCACCAACGGCTGCGCCGCCGACCCCACCACCAGCGCGCTCGACGGCCCGGCACCGTACTGGCAGTCCTACGGCTACGACAAGACCGGCAACCGAGTCGAACAAACCCAACACGACGCCGCCGGTGACACCACCAGCACCTACACCTACCAGGGCCATCGCCTCGACAGCGCAACCACCACCGACGCCGGCGTCACCACCCTCGACGAATACGGCTACGACGCGACCGGAAACACCACCAGCCGCGTCCTCGCGGGCGAAGGCCAAGCCCTCGAGTGGGACGCCGAAGGCAACCTCACGAAGGTCACCGAGAACGGCCAGGAAACCAGCTACGTCTACACCGCCGATGGTGACCGTCTCATCCGCCGAGACCCTCAGGCGGTGACTCTGTACCTGGGCAACCAGGAGATCCGTCTCGATAAGCAAACCAAGATCGAAACCGGTACGCGCTATTACAGCCACGGCGGCAAGGCGGTCGCCACCCGCACCGAGGCCAGCCTGAACTGGGTCGCGACCGACCACAACAACACCGGCGAAGTATCGATCAATAGCAACACTCTCCAGGTCAACCGCCGCCGCCACCTCCCGTTCGGTGAACCCCGCGGCCAGGCACCTCTGACCTGGCCCAGCGAACGCGGCTTCGTCGGCGGCACCCTCGACGCCACCACCGGCCTCACTCACCTCGGCGCCCGCGAATACGACCCCGACCTGGGTAGGTTCATCTCGGTCGACCCGATCATGGACCTTACCGACGCCCAGCAGATGAACGGCTACACCTACAGCAACAACAACCCGGTCACCTTCTCCGACCCATCCGGCCTGTTTCTGCTCGAAGGTGACAGCTCCGGCGCCATCGACGCCGGCGCGTGCAGAGACGGCAACTGTGGCAGAGCGACGACTGCCTCAGGAGTCAAGGAACCGCGAGATGCGAACACACAGAATCACCTGAATGGTCTGACGCTTGGGAAAAGACTGGACCAGAACGCGCTTAATGTGTTGAGACGAGGCGGTTACACCGGCACAGCGTTGTTCACCCGTCGGGAAGCCTTCGCGTTCGCGACGCAAAGTCCGGAAGCCGCAGCGATCGTCTGTCACGCGGCCGCGGACGCTGGGGGTACCTCACCGGCTGGGTGCCAGTACGACGTCTGGAACTGGGAAGGCGTACTAACCGGACTCAAAGCCATCGGAGTGTTCGCATACCAACTTACCTCGATCCCGGACGCCGTGGACTGCGCCGGAGGTGACGGTGCAGCATGCGCGTGGCTCGTCGCTGGATTCATCCCCGGCCTCCGGGCCATCAGACCCGTATCCGCGAGTAAGGCGGTGACACGCTGCTGAGATGGTGATAGGTGCCGCTCTGGCCTGGGATGATGGTGGTTGCGAAGACACAATCACGCCCGGGAGAGGACACCTATCGAGTGGGT
>NZ_JBARWZ010000252.1:0-39870 GCF_049647105.1 Actinophytocola sp. | reverse complement strand
CCGCGGTGAACTCCACCAACCGCGGCCGCACCAACTCAATCTCCTCAGGAGTCACACCAGCAACACAACCACCATCCACAAAGGACAATCAAGCCGACACGCCGACATAACAAAGCACTACTAGTGTCCCGCGGTGGAAATTCGGTGCGTGAGTCGGTGGATCCAGGTTTCTGCTGGCAAGGCGCCGATCCTCCCTCGTACCGGGTTGTACTTGGGTGGATCGGCAACGCCGCCAACGGGAGGCTGGGCCGCCGAATTATGTGCCAGATTTCCGGCGCGGGACACTAGACCCGGAAGCAGCTGTACAGCTCCGTCGACGTGATCTCGCAGTGCACGCCCATGGTGCTCGCGCTCGTCACCACCACGGCCACCAGCAGCACCGCGATCGCCGCGCACGCCACCGTCTGGAACCGCACGAGGTTCTGCCTCGGCGCGTAGACCATCGCGGCCGTCGCCAGCGCGCCGATCACGAGCCCGCCGAGGTGGCCGAGCAGCGAGATGCCCGGCAGCGCGATGCTCAGGAAGATGTTGATGCCCAGCAGCGTCAGCACCGGCGCGGGGTTCAGCTTGGCGCGGAACACCACGACCGCGATGCCGCCGAACAGGCCGTAGATCGCGCCTGACGCACCAGCCACGCTGCCCATCGGGTCACCGAACAGCATGACCGCGGCCGACCCGCCGAGAAGCGCCAGCAGGTAGACGACCAGGAACCTGGCCCTGCCCAGTGCCACCTCGAGGTCCCGCCCGATCACCCACAGGGCGAACATGTTGAAGACCAGGTGGACCGGGCCGTAACCGCCGTAGTTGCCGAAGTGCAGGAACCCGGACGTCAGCAGGCGCCAGTACTCACCCGCCGCGACCGCGCCGGGAATCAGCGTGCCCTGTACGAACAGGTCGGAACGCTGGTTCTCGACGATGCTCCCCGCCTGCAGCGCGGTGATCGCGAACACCAGCACGTTGATGCCGACGAGCACCGGCACGACGACCAGCGAGCGCGCACTGCTCCTGGTCCGCGCGCCGCCGGTGTTCCGCGCAGGGCGGACCGACTTGTTGCCCTCGGCCACGCAGTCGACGCACTGGTAGCCGACGGAGGCCTCCCGCAGGCAGTCCGGACAGGCCGGCCGTTCGCACCGCACGCAGCGCAGCCCGGTCGGCCGGTCCGGATGTCTTGCACAGCCCGGCAGGTCCTGCTGCCTGTTGACTGGCACCTAGCTCTCGCGTTCGACGGTGATCCGCTCCACGACGATGTCCTCCAGCGGCTTGTCCGCGGGCGGGGCCGTCTTCACGGTCGCGATCGTGTCCACGACGTTGCGCGAGTCCTGGTCAGCGACCTCACCGAAGATCGTGTGCTTGAAGTTCAGCCACGTCGTCGGCGCCACCGTGACGAAGAACTGCGAGCCGTTCGCGTCCCGGCGGCCCGGGTTGGCCATGCCGAGCAGGTACGGCTTGTTGAACTGTAGTTCCGGGGTGAACTCGTCGCCGAACTCGTAGCCGGGGCCACCGCGGCCGGTGCCGGTCGGGTCACCGGTCTGGATCATGAAGCCGTCGATGACCCGGTGAAAGATCATGCCGTCGTAGAACGGACCGGACGTCTCGCCCTTGGCGTTGCGCGGGCTGTACTCCTTGGTGCCTTCCGCCAGCCCGACGAAGTTGGACACCGTCTTGGGCGCGTGATCTGGGAAAAGGTTGACTCGGATGTCGCCCTTCGAGGTGTGCAGGATTGCCGATACCTTGACCCCGACGAGGGACTCATTGCTGTCTGCCACCCGGTCATCGTGCCATCACCAGCGAGATCGGTCAGGAAGGGGCAGGATGGTGGGTGTCCGACAAGCCACCCTGGAGCAGACTATGGACGATGTGAAGGCCATGACCCGGGCCGGAGAGACGGTCGGCAAGGCTGTCGGCTCTGGCTGGCGCTCGGCGCGTCACAACGCGAAACGTGCCGGCGTCGCCGGTGCGGAGGCAACGTCTCGGGCCGCGCACGCGGCCGATCGCAAGCTGACGGAGCGCGGGTTCGCGCCTCGCCAGGTCGCGGAGGCGATCGCGGAGAGCGCCGAGGTCGCACGTCAGGAGGTCGCCAAGACCACCCGTCGTGCGCGGCGCAAGCTGGCGAAGACGGCCAAGCACACCCGCAAGGATCTCGCGAAGGCCGCCGAGCAGGCACGCAAGGACGCCGCCAAGAGCAAGACGGCGAAGCGGGCACGCAAGTCCGCCAAGCAGATCAAGGCGGACACCAAGAAGCTGAAGTCGCAGTTCAGGGCTGAGGCGAAGGCGCTCAAGTCGCGTGCCAGGAAAACCCTCTCGGACCAGCCGAAGCCCAAGCGGCGCTGGCCGAAGGTGGTGCTGCTCGTGATCGTGGCGAGTGGCGTCACGTACGTGGTGCGCAGCAAGGCAGCGGAACGGCAGGACGCCGTACCTGAGCCGCACAGGGACGATCCCGCCACGCCGGGGCAGCACAAGGCGGACGCGGCCACGAACGGCCAGCTGAACGGCCAGAAGAAGCAGTCGTCGTCCTCCGCGAAGAACCAGCGGTGACGACAGAGGGCCCGCCGGTCACGTACCGGCGGGCCCTCTGCGTGTCTATGCCTGTCCCAGGCCGGGCGTCTACAGCCCGAGCTCGGTGATCGTCTGCTGCGCGATCTGCTTGGCCTTGATGGTCTGCTCCTGGTTGGTGGACACGACCACGGCGGTGCTCTCCTTGGCGACCGCGTAGACGGCCCCCGACTCGCCTGCCTCCGCACCGCCCTGCCAGCCACCCGACAGCTCCGCCGGGTTCGAGCTCTCGACCGGCGCCGCGGCGTCCACCAGCGCCTGCGCGACCGGCGCCTCCCCGGTGTACACGCGGACGCTCAGCTGCACGTCCCCGTCCGGGCGGTAGAAGAAGCACGCGGGCGGCTCGTCCTCCGAGGTCTGCACCTTGGACACGCGCTGCCCGTTGGTCTCCTCGACGTAGGCCTGGTCCAGGTACGGGCACGGCCCGTCCACGGTCGGCTCCGGTTCCGGCGGCAGCGCCGGTGCGGCACTGTTCGTCCCGGTCGTCTGACCGGTCTCCACGGTCGGGTCGTCGGCAGGCTCCTCCGCGCACGCGGCAAGCGCGACCAGCAGCAGGGGGCCAAGCAGAAGAACGCGTTTCATAGGGCGCAGAGTCAACCACATGGGTTCTCGAGCGAGTGGAGCAGAGTACCCATAAGAGTGGTCGAGTCGTCGCGCTGTGTGGGAAGCGACCGTCCGTCCGCATGTTCGACACCAAAGGGGTTGGGATGTTCCGGAACCTGTTCCTGGTGCGTGTGTCCGAGCCAGCGGCACGCGTCGTCCACGAGGACGACCTGTCTTCGACGGTGATCGTGCCGGTGGCCTCGGTGGACGAGGCGGTGGCGGCGGTCGGGTCGGCGGGTGACCTGGACCTGATCGAGCTGTACGGCGGCCTTGGCATCGCCGCGGCCGCGGCGGTGGTGGCAGCGGCCCCCGGGGTGCCGGTGGGCTTTGCCGGAGATGTGGGCCCGACACCCGCCGCTGCGGTGCTGTTCGAGGATCCGGGCGCGGACGAGGACAAACACCGGTGGCGCTTCGGCTCGACCACGGTGGTCGCGGTGCCGTCGATCCAGGACGCGCCCGCGACGGCGGCCAGGCTGGTCGCGGAGGGTGCGACCCGGGTCGAACTGTGCGGTGGCATGGGCCCGGTCCCGGCGGCGGCCGTGCGCGCGGCGGTGGAGGTGCCGGTGACGACGGTGTTGTTCGGCTTCGAGTCGCTCCCGGCCGCTGCGGCCTACCGCGCACGCTTCGAGTCGGCGCTGCCGCCGGACTGACCGTTAGACCAGTGCGAAGCGTTCGGAGTGCACCTGGCGTGCCGGCACACCGAGTGTCTTGAGGCTGGCCAGCACGGCCGAGGTCATGGCGGTCGGCCCGCAGACGTACACGTCCCGCTGGGCGACGTCCGGCACCAGCGCGCGGAGACCGTCCGGGGTGAACGGCCGCGCGCCGTCCGCGGTGCGGCCGGTGAGCAGTTGCAGCCGCCCGCCCCTGGACGCGACGAGCGAACGCACCTCGCCGAGCAGCACGGCGTCCCGTTGGTCACGCACCCGGTAGAGGACGACGAAGTCGCCGGTCACGTCTTCGAGGAGCGCGCGGATGGGCGTGATGCCGACGCCACCCGCGACCAGGAGCAGGCCACGACAGGCCCGGTGCGCCGCGGTGAACGCGCCGTAGGGGCCTTCGAGAAAGACGCGACTGCCGACGGCGAGCCGCCGCAGCCCGGCGCTGGTGTCACCGACCGCCTTGGCGGTCAGCCGAAGCGAACGGCCACGCGGTGCCGCCGACAGTGAGAACGGGTTGGCGCGCCACCAGGAGTGGTGCCCTGGGAACCGCCAGACGAAGAACTGCCCTGCCCGCGCGGGAAGCCGGTCGAGCCGCTTGCCGGTGACGTACACCGACACCACGTTGTCGGACTCCGGTACGACCGCCTCGACCCGGAACTGGTGGCGGGCGTTGCGCACCAAGGGCAGCACAAAACGCCCGGCGAGCAACGCCCCGACGGCGAACAGCCACAGCGCCCACCAGTAGCCGAAGGCGAGCGCCGATGACGTGAAGGTGGTCGTCTCGAGCAGCTGGTGCACGAAGGCGAACGCCAGCACCAGGTACACCAGCATGTGCAGCGCGTGCCAGGTCTCGTACCGCAACCGCCTGCGCACCGCGCGGGTGGACACCACGGCGATCACGACGACGATGGCGGCCGAGGACATGCCGAGCAGCGACGCGGGCACCCCGGCGAGCGCGAGGAACGTGCTGCCCATGGACGCGTCGTCGAGCACCGCGTAGCCGAGCACGACGATGAACGCGTGGGTGAGGATCGTCCAGAACAACCCGAACCCGACCCATCGGTGCCACACGGTGAGCCGGTCCATCCCGATGCGCCGGTCGAGCCATGGCAGCCGCGCGATCAGCAACAGCTGGAAGATCAGGAGCAGCGCGGCGTGCAGGCCGAAGAACTTGGCGACGGTGAGGACGTTGTTCTTGCCCGCACCCGCTGTGAAGAACAGCACCTCGACGAGCAGGACGTTGACCGCGACAAACGTCCACAAAACCCACCGTGCCTGCGCGACCATCGCCAACTCCCGTCCCCTGTGACATCCAGAGACACGCGGGAGAGACAGGTTGGGTTCAGTGGGGCCGGAGCGTCACCGGCGCCGGCCGTCCCGTCCAACAGCGGCTGTCTGCGGCGGAATCCGTGGAGACGAGGGGAATCGAACCCCTAACCCCTGCCTTGCAAAGGCAGTGCTCTGCCAATTGAGCTACGTCCCCGGGTGCGCAGGCGAGGCCTGCGCGCGAACAAAGCCGTGAAGCCCGGCTCAGGCCCTACTTACCGGCGGGAGCGGTGGCCTCGCGCCACAGGTCGTCCTGCGCCTTGGCCGACTTGTTCCGGCGCACCACGAAAAGAACGGTGCCAGCGACAGCCACAAGAGCGAGAAGCTTCTTCACGTTCATTGCCTCCTTAGGCAAACAAGATCAAGCCCAACCGCAACCCCTGCGATCCTCGCGGCCGGGGACCCCACAAGTCTGCCACAACCGCCTCCCCAAGCGAGGAGCCCCCAGAAGCCACAGACAGCAACCACCCAACCACAAAAACAACCCCAAAAAACACAACCCCAAAACCAAGCAGCCAGGCGGTCAAGCCAGGCGGTCAACCAAGCAAGCAAGCCAGGCGGGTCAAACCAAGCAAGCCAATCAGCCAAGCAACGAACCAAAGCAAGCCAAGCAGCCAAGCAGCCAAGCAAAGCCGATCAGCCAAGCAGCCAAGCAACCAAGCAACCAAGCAACCAAGCAACCAAGCAAGCCAACCAAGCCAACCAAGCCAACCAAGCCAACCAAGCTGGGTCAGAAACCAACCGCACCGTGGGGGGCTTGGGGGGCTCGGCCCCCCAACATAGAACGAACGACCCAGCGAAGACGCAAAGCGTCGAGCAGGGTCGTCCAAGTTCGTTCGTGGGCCTAGGAGGACTTGAACCTCCGACCCCTTCGTTATCAGCGAAGTGCTCTAACCGCCTGAGCTATAGGCCCTTGGTGCGAGAGAAGATTACAACACGGGTTTTGGGGCTCTCAAACCGGTATCACTCTCGCTCGGCGAGGGTTACCTCCAGGCCGCCTGCCAGGTCGGCGGACACGTTGTAGATGAACGCGCCGACTGTGGACAGTGCGCTGAACAGCACGATGTTGACGGCGCCGACGATCGCGGCGACGCCGAACACGCGGCCCGCGCTGATGAGCGGGGTGCCGGTCTCGTTGGAGCCGCCCTGCAGCAGTTCGTCGGAGATGCCGTTGAGGTTGTCCCAGACGCCCATGCCGTCGAGGACGGCGTACAGGATGCCGACGGCGACGAGCCACACGAAGAACAGTGCGACGCCGAGCACGAGCGACAGCTTGAGTACCGACCACGGGTCGAAGCGCTTGATCTGCAGGTTGGCCCTGCGGGGGCCGCGGCCCGGCCTGCGCAGGGCACTCGGCGCCGCGGCGCTGGTGCCGACGGCACGCAGCGGTCCGGTGGACGCCGGGTTGCCGTCCAGGTGGACCGTCGTGCGGGCGCCGGACGGGATGCCGCCCGGCGGGGTGGGGGGTGGGGCGGGCAGCGAGTGCGGCACGTTGACCGTCGGTGCCTCCATGCCGCCGCCGCCGAACAGGCGGTTGGCCGCCGTCCCGGTGACCACCGGGCGTTCGACCTGCACCGTCTTCTCGCCCGGCGGGTCGGCCGGGCGGGTCGGCTGCTGCTGGGCCTGCGTGTCGGTGGCCACGCGCTGCCACGGCGGCGGCGTGCCGTGGCTCAGTTCGAGGTCCTCCGCGCCGGCCACGTGTGCCGCGGCAGGCGCGTGGCCATTGCCCTCGTTGCGGCCCTCGTTGCGGCCCTCGTTGCGGCCCTCGTTCCGACCCTCGTTTCTGCCCTCGTGGTCCCCACCGGCCTGGTCGACCTGCTGGGCCTGGCCGCTCGTGGCGATGGCGGACGTGTGCTCCGTCTCCGCTTCCTGGCCAGTACGTCCTGGCTTGTCGGGTGGTGTCACGCGGGTCCCCTACGTGTCTCGCGGCTACTACGACTCGGTCGGCGTCTCGCCATTCGAGTCCTCTGCTGTGTTGGTGATGACGCCTTGGTCCTCACCTGCGTTGCTCTCCGACGGTGATTCGTCACCGTTGTCGTCGCCGTTGTCGCCGGCGACCTCCGCGCTGCGGGCGATGGCGACCAGCGTGGTGCCGTCCCCGAGGTTCATGAGACGCACCCCCTTCGTCTGCCTGCCCGCCTTGCGGACCTCCCTGGCCGAGGTCCTGATGACCCCGCCCGCGGAGGTGATCGCGAACACCTCGTCGTCCACGTCGACGATGAGTGCACCCACCAGCCTGCCACGCTTGCTGTCGTACTGAACGGTGAGCACGCCCTTGCCGCCCCGTCCCTGGAGCGGGTAGTCCTCGATCGGGGTGCGCTTCGCGTAGCCGCCGTTCGTCGCGACCAGCAGGAACGTGTCCTCGCGGACCACGCCGAGGGTGAGCAGCTCGTCACCTTCCTTGAACCGCATGCCCAGTACGCCGGACGTGGCGCGGCCCATCGGGCGCAGTGCCTCGTCGCTCGCGTGGAACCGGATGGACTGGGCGCCAGCGGACACGAGGAGCAGGTCGTCCTCTGCGGCACACAGCACCGCGCCGACCAGTTCGTCATCCTCGCGCAGGTTGATGCCGATGAGGCCGCCCGCACGGTTCGAGTCGAAGTCGGACAGTCTGCTCTTCTTCACCAGGCCGCTCTTGGTCGCGAGCACCAGGTACGGCGCGACCTGGTAGTCCTTGATCTCGATGACCTGGGCGATCTGCTCGTCCGGCTGGAACGCCAGCAGGTTCGCGACGTGCTGGCCGCGCGCGTTGCGGTTGGCCTCCGGCAGCTCGTACGCCTTCGCGCGGTAGACGCGGCCCTTGTTGGTGAAGAACAGGATCCAGTCGTGGGTGGAGCACACGAAGAAGTGCGCCACGATGTCGTCCTGCTTGAGGCCCGCGCCCTGCACACCCTTGCCGCCGCGTTTCTGCGCGCGGTACAGGTCGGTCTTGGTGCGCTTCGCGTAGCCCGTCCGCGTGATCGTGACGACGACGTCCTCGACCGCGATCAGGTCCTCGACCGAGACGTCGCCGTCGAACGGGATGATCTGGGTGCGCCGGTCGTCGCCGTGCTTGTCGACGATCTCCATCATCTCGTCGCGCACGATCGAACGCTGGCGCTCCGGGCTGGCGAGGATGTCCTGCAGGTCGGCGATGACCGCCTCGATGTCGGACAGCTCGTCGACGATCTTCTGCCGCTCGAGGGCGGCGAGGCGGCGCAGCTGCATCTCGAGGATCGCGTTGGCCTGGATCTCGTCGATCGCGAGCAGCGAGATCAGGCCGGTGCGGGCCTCGTCCACCGTCGGCGAGCGGCGGATCAGCGCGATGACCTCGTCGAGCGCGTCGAGCGCCTTGACCAGACCACGCAGGATGTGGGCCCGCTCCTCGGCCTTGCGCAGCCGGTAGCGGGTGCGCCGGACGATGACCTCGACCTGGTGCCGCACGTAGTGCCGGATCATCTGGTCGAGGCGCAGCGTGCGCGGCACGCCGTCGACCAGCGACAGCATGTTCACGCCGAAGTTGTGCTGGAGCTGGGTGTGCTTGTACAGGTTGTTCAGCACGACCTTCGCGACCGCGTCGCGCTTGAGCGTGATGACGATCCGCATCCCCGCGCGCTTGCTCGACTCGTCGTCGACGTTGGCGATGCCGCCGACCTTGCCGTCACGCACGAGCGCCGCGATGTTCTCGATCAGGTTGTCCGGGTTCACCTGGTACGGCAGTTCGGTGACGATGAGGATCGTCCGGCCCTTGGCGTCCTCGTCGACCTCGACGACCGCGCGCATCCGGACCGAGCCTCGGCCGGTGCGGTAGGCGTCCTCGATGCCCTGCGTGCCCAGGATCAGGCCGCGCGTCGGGAAGTCAGGGCCCTTGATCCGCAGCATCATGGCGGCGAGGGTCTCGTCGTCGGACGCGTCCCAGTTCTCCAGCGCCCACACGACACCGGACGCGACCTCGCGCAGGTTGTGCGGTGGGATGTTGGTCGCCATGCCGACCGCGATGCCGTTGCTGCCGTTGACGAGCAGGTTCGGGATGCGCGACGGGAGGACGTCCGGTTCCTGCGTCTTGCCGTCGTAGTTGTCCGAGAAGTCGACGGTCTCCTCGGTGATGTCCTGCAGCATCGCCATGGCGAGCGGCGTCATGCGTGCTTCGGTGTACCGCATGGCGGCCTGCGGGTCGTTGCCCGGCGAGCCGAAGTTGCCCTGGCCGTCGATCAGCGGGTACCGCATCGACCACGGCTGGGCGAGCCGGACGAGCGCGTCGTAGATCGCCGAGTCGCCGTGCGGGTGGTAGTTACCCATGACGTCGCCGACGATGCGCGAGCACTTGACGTGGCTGCGCTCTGGCCGCAGGCCGGTGTCGTACATCGAGTACAGGACGCGGCGGTGCACGGGCTTGAGGCCGTCGCGGACATCCGGCAGCGCCCGGCTGACGATGACGGACATCGCGTAGTCGATGTAGGAGCGCTGCATCTCGTGCTGGATGTCGACCGGCTCGACGCGGTCGTTTTCTGGCGGCCCTGGTGGCAAGGTCTCGGTCACGAAACAGGGGTTCCTTTCACACGCGTTCCTCGACTACACGTCGAGGAAGCGGACGTCCTTGGCGTTGCGGGTGATGAACGAGCGGCGGGCCTCGACGTCCTCGCCCATCAGCACGCTGAACAGCTCGTCCGCCGTGGCGGCGTCGTCCAGGGTGACCTGCAGCAGGAGGCGGTAGGCCGGGTCCATGGTGGTCTCCCACAGCTCGTCGGCGTTCATCTCGCCGAGACCCTTGTACCGCTGGATGCCGTCGTCCTTGTTGATCTTCTTACCGGCCGCGAGGCCCGCGCTCATCAGGCCGTCCCGCTCGCGGTCGGAGTAGGCGAACTCCGGCTCCGTGCGCTGCCACTTGATCTTGTACAGCGGGGGCTGCGCCAGGTACACGTACCCGTGCTCGACCAGCGGGCGCATGAAGCGGAACAGCAGCGTCAGCAGCAGGGTGCGGATGTGCTGGCCGTCGACGTCGGCGTCCGCCATCAGCACGATCTTGTGGTACCGCAGCTTCGACACGTCGAAGTCCTCGTGGATGCCCGTGCCGAGCGCGGTGATCAGGCTCTGGACCTCGGTGTTCTTGAGGACCCGGTCGATGCGGGCCTTCTCCACGTTGATGATCTTGCCACGGATCGGGAGGATCGCCTGGAACCGCGACTCGCGGCCCTCCTTCGCGGAGCCGCCAGCGGAGTCGCCCTCCACGATGTACAGCTCGCACTCCTCCGGGTTGGTGGAGCGGCAGTCCTTCAGCTTGCCCGGCAGGCCGCCGATGTCGAGCGCGCCCTTGCGGCGAACGAGTTCCCTCGCCTTACGGGCCGCCATCCGGGCCTGCGCCGACGACACCGACTTCGTGACGATGGTCCGCGCGTCGGCGGGGTTGCGCTCGAACCAGTCGGCGAGCAGCTCGTTGCAGGTCGTCTGCACGAACGTCTTCGCCTCGGTGTTGCCGAGCTTCTGCTTGGTCTGCCCCTCGAACTGCGGCTCGGCCAGCTTGATCGAGATGATCGCGGCGAGGCCCTCGCGGATGTCGTCGCCGGTGAGGTTGGTGTCCTTCTCCTTGAGCAGCTTCTTGTCGCGCGCGTACACGTTGACCACGCGGGTCAGTGCGGCGCGGAAGCCCTCCTCGTGGGTGCCACCCTCGGCCGTGTTGATCGTGTTGGCGAACGTGTAGACCGACTCGCTGTAGCCGGTGTTCCACTGCATCGCCACCTCGACCTCGAGGCCGTCGCCCTTGGCCTCGAACCCGATCACGCTGTTGTGGATCGCCTCGCGCGTGTGGTTGATGTGCTTGACGAAGTCCTCGAGCCCGCCCGGGTAGTGGTAGGTGCGCTCCTTGACCCGCGCGGCCTGGCCGTCGGCGTCCTCGTGGGTCTCCTCCTCGGTCACGCGCTCGTCCCGCAGCGTGATGGACAGGCCCTTGTTGAGGAACGCCATCTCCTGGAGGCGGCGCGCGATGGTCTCGGCGTTGTACGTGGTGGTCTCGAAGATCTCATCGTCGGCCCAGAAGGTGACCGTCGTGCCGGTGGTATCGGTCGCGCCGTGCTCGGTGAGCGGGCCGGGCTCGGAGCGCTCGTAGTGCTGGCGCCAGATCGTGCCCCGGTAGTGCACCTCGAGATCGACCTTGGTGGACAGCGCGTTGACCACCGAGATGCCAACACCGTGCAGACCGCCGGAGACCGCGTAGCTGTCACTGTCGAACTTGCCGCCCGCGTGCAGCTGGGTCATGACGATCTCGATGGTCGGCTTGCCGTGCACGGGGTGCATCTCGACCGGGATGCCGCGGCCGTCGTCCACGACCCGGACGCCGCCGTCCGCCAGCAGCGTGACCTCGATCTTCGTGGCGTACCCGGCCATCGCCTCGTCGACCGAGTTGTCGACGACCTCCTGGATCAGGTGGTGGAGACCGCGCTCGCCGGTCGACCCGATGTACATGCCGGGCCGCTTGCGAACGGCTTCGAGGCCTTCCAGGACCGTGATGGAGGACGCGTTGTATTCATGGTTGCTAGTCGCCACGGGCGGGGTGTCTCCTGTCCAGAAAGGGCCTAACCAATCGCCTGTCTCATGATACTGGTGCGCGCCCGCAGAAGGGCGCGAACACACCCCTAGCTCCGTCACAGACGCCCGAGGGGGCTCTCGTCCGACCCCGTACGCCTGCCTGGGTCCTACAAGGCGGATTTCACACCTTCCGGCCCGATAGCGCCGACCGGGGTCACCCGTAGGTGTCGCGGGGGCCTCGACCACGCACGTGACGTGTTCCGAACCGCCAGCTCGGAGCGGTCGGACCCAGCACTTTCAGCCGTTTGACCACGCCGTGACCGACGCCGGCGGCGATCTTGACCAGCAGCTGCTTCTGGAGAAGGCGCAGCTGGGTGGCCCACGCCGTCGAGTCCGCCCGCACGGTCAGCTCGCCCTCCTTCAGCTCGACGGGCTGCGCGTGCTCGGCGACGTCCTCGCCGACGATCTGACTCCACCGGTCGAACAGCCTGCCCGTGGTGAGCCGGGACGACCAGCCGCGTTCGAGCGCGATGCGAGACGCGACGCGGCCGAGCGGCTGCGGGTCGCGCTCGTCCGCCCCCGCGCCGGACCACCGGCGCCGCCGCCGGTCGACCGCGCCCGCGCCGCGCCGCACGAACTTCTTCTTCTTGGCCTCCTGGCTGCCGGACGCCTCCCGCGCGGCGGCCAGCGCGGCACGCGCGAGGTCCGAACCACGCAACTGTGGGTAGTCACTGTCCGTGGTAGATCGTGTGGCGTCGCCGCCCTCAACACCCTTTGGGGTGGTCAGATCGCCTGTTTTCCCCCGCCCGGGGGTCTCCGCAGGACGCCGAGCGTCAGCTTTATCCACACTATCCACAGGTTTGTCCCCAGATGTGGGACCAGTCACACCACGCGCGGTCACTCGCTGGTGGTCATTCACGGCGGACCTCCCCGTCGGAGACAAGGTAGCGGGCGCCCTTCAGCTCGCCTGGGACGTCCTCCGGCACGGCGGCGGTCACGAGCACCTGCTCCGCCGCGACCGACACCTCGGCGAGTCGTTCCCGTCTGCGCCGATCCAGCTCCGCGAACACGTCGTCGAGCACGAGCACCGGTTCGCTGCCGTCCTCGCGCAGCAGCTCATAGGACGCGAGCCGCAGCGCGAGCGCGAACGACCATGACTCGCCGTGCGACGCGTACCCCTTCGCCGGGAACAGGTCGAGCGTCAGCTCCAGCTCGTCGCGGTGCGGGCCGACGAGGCTCACGCCCCGGTCCAGCTCCTGGTCCCGGCGCGCGACCATCGCCGCGAGCAGCGCGTCGGTCAGTACCTCCATGTCCGCGCGCCCGGTCGTGCCGTACTCCGAGGGGAACGTGTCCGCGATCCCCGACCGGTACCGGATCGTCGCGGGCCGCGACTCCGGTGCGACCCCCGCGTACGCGGCCGTGAGGTGCGGCGCGAGGTCCGCGACCAGGTCCAGCCGGGCCGCGAGCAGCTCGGCGCCGTGCCGGGCGAGGTGCCCGTCCCACACGTCGAGCGTGCCGATATCCCCCTTCGACCCCGCGCGGCGGGCGTGGCCGGACGATTTCAGCAGCGCGTTCCGCTGTCGCAGCACCCGGTCGTAGTCCGCGCGGACCCCGGCGTAGCGCGGCGTGCGCAGCACCAGCAGGTCGTCGAGGAACCGGCGTCGCTCACCAGGGTCGCCCCGCACGAGCGCCAGGTCCTCCGGCGCGAACAGCACCGTGCGCAGAATCCCCAGCACGTCCCTGGTCCTTGGCACCGGCCCCCGGTTCACCCGCGCGCGGTTCGCCTTGCCCGCGGTGATCTCCAGCTCGATCGTCAGCTCGCGGCCTTCGTTGACGATCGCGGTCCGCACGATCGCGCGGGCGCAGCCGTGCCGGATCAGCGGGGCGTCGCTGGCCACCCGGTGCGAGCCGAGCGTGGCCGCGTACCCGAGTGCCTCGACGAGGTTGGTCTTGCCCTGCCCGTTCTGCCCGACGAGCACCGTCGGTCCCGGTTCGAGTTCCAGGTCGGCGTGCTCCCACGAGCGGAAGTCGGTGACCTGTAAGTGCCGGACGTACACAGTGTTCGCTCCGCAAGCTCCGCACTCAGCTGATGTTCGCTCCGCAAGCTCCGCTCAGAGGCGATGCTCGCTCCGCAAGCTCCGCTCAGACACCTCAGGCTTGCGTACTGCCCGCGCCCGACGTCGGCCCCGCGGACTGCACCGCGTGCCCGCCGAACTGGTTGCGCAGCGACGCCACCGCACGCATCGCGGGCGAGTCGTCCTGCCTCGAGCGGAACCTGGCGAACAGCGCGGCCGAGATCACCGGCGCTGGCACGGCGAGGTTGATCGCCTCCTCGACGGTCCACCGGCCCTCGCCCGAGTCCTCGACGTAACCGCGAAGGTCGTCGAGCTCAGGGTCCGAGTCGAGCGCACGCACGAGCAGGTCGAGCAGCCAGGACCGGACGACCGTGCCGCGCTGCCACGCCTTGATCGTCGCGGGCACGTCCTCGATGACCTCCGCCGCCTCCAGCAGCTCGAAGCCCTCGGCGTACGCCTGCATCAGGCCGTACTCGATGCCGTTGTGAATCATTTTCGCGTAATGCCCCGCACCGACGGCACCCGCGTGCGCGAAGCCCTCCTCGCGCGGACCGTCCGGGCGGAGCGCGTCGAAGACCGGCATCACGCGCTCGACGTCGGCCGCGGCGCCACCGACCATCAGGCCGTAGCCGTTGTCCTTGCCCCACACGCCACCGGACACCCCGCAGTCGAGGTAGGCGATGCCCTTCTCCGCGAGCAGCGCGGAGTTGCGCGTGTCGTCGGAGAAGCGGGAGTTGCCGCCGTCGATCACGATGTCGCCCTCGGCGAGCAGGTCACCGAGTTCGGCGATCGTCTGCCTGGTCGGCTCGCCGGCGGGCACCATCACCCAGACCGCGCGCGGCTCCGACAGCTTCGACACCATCTCGGCCAGCGACGACGAGTCGCTCACGTCCGCGTTGCGGTCGAAGCCGACCACCTCGTGACCGGCCGCGCGCAACCGCTCGCGCATGTTGAAGCCCATCCGGCCGAGACCGACGAGACCGAGCTGCATTGGACTTGTCCCTCCTGAAACTGGAAACCCGGTCAGCCGGGCAGCCGCACCGGCATCAGCAGGTGCAGGTAGCCCGGGGTGACGGTGCCATCCTCGCCGACCGGCTTGATCAGCGCAGGCCGGCTGGGGGTGGTGAAGGACAACTCGGCACGGTCGGCGTGCAGCGCGCCGAGCCCCTCCTGGAGGAAGCCCGGGTTGAACGCGATCGTCACCGGTTCGCCGGTGTACTCGACCGCCAGCTCTTCCTCCGCGGAGCCCTCGTCGTCGCCGCCCGCGGACAGGCGCAGCCCGCCATCGGCGAACTCGAGCCGGACCTGGGTGCCGCGCTCCGCGACGAGCGACACGCGCTTGATCGCCTCGACGAGCGGGCCGACGTCGATGATCGCGGCCGCGGTCTGCTCGGACGGGAGCAGCTGGCGGTAGCGCGGGAACTCCGTGTCGAGGAGCCTGCTCGTGGTGCGGCGGCCCGCGCCGGACAGGCCGACGAGGCCGTCGCTCGGGGACAGCGCCAGCTCGACCGTCTTGCCGGACGTGCCGAGCGCCTTCGCCGCGTCGGCCAGGGTGCGCGCCGGGACGAGCACCGCGAGCTCGCCGGCGTCCGCGAGGTTCTCGCCGGGCTGCCACGCGAACTCGCGCATCGCCAGGCGGAAGCGGTCGGTCGCGACGAGGGTCAGCTTGTCGCCCGCGATCTCCACGCGGACGCCGGTCAGCATCGGGAGCGTGTCGTCCTTGCCCGCCGCGACCGCGACCTGGCTGACGGCGAGCCCGAACACCTCACCGGCGACCTGACCCGCGTGCGGCGGCATGGCCGGAAGCTGCGGGTAGTCCTCCACCGGCATCGTCGGGAGCGAGAACTTCGCGCTGCCACAGGCGATCGAGACCCGGGCGCCGTCGACGAGGATCTCGACCGGTTGTGCGGGAAGGGATTTCGTGATGTCGGCCAGCAGCCTGCCGGACACCAGCGTGCGGCCGCCGTCCGCGATCGTCGCGGGGACCCCCACCGTCGCCGAGACCTCGTAGTCGAACCCGGAGATCGTCAGACCGTCGGAACCGCTCGCGTCCAGCAGGATCCCGCCGAGAACGGGAACTGGCGGCCGGGTCGGCAGCGAGCGGGCGACCCAGGCGACAGCGTCGGCGAGGCCGTCGCGCTCGACGCGGATCTTCATGAGAGTCCTTTCCAGACACGAGGGGCGTGGATGAGCGGGCCGCCTCGAGCAATCACGATGTTTGCGCCACAGGCTCCGCAAAGCACCAGACGTGTCTCGCCACCGTAGAGCGTGCGGATCGAACGCTCCACCCGGGCCCTGCCGTCCGAGTGCCTCCGAGAGGCGGCGCTCGCTCGCGAACTCACGGCCCCTGTTTTTCTTTGTTAATAACTCTTAGAGAAAAAGACAGTCGTAGTAATAGGTCCTGTGGATTGTGTGGATAGACCTCATACCCGCACGTCGCGACGTATCGACGCCTGTGGGTAGAGCCTGGGTGCAACCGGTGGACAACTCGGGGCCCCCGTGGACAACTCCAGCCTGTGCAAGGTTCTTCCACAGGTGCTCCACAGTTGTCCACAGACCGCTCCCCAGGCGCGACCCGGTCTGCCCCCAGGTGATGCACAGGGGTGGGGATGGCCATGAATCCCCTTTCCGGGTGACAGCGGTCGGGAGTGCGACGGAGACCACAGACCGAGGACATGACCAGATCGTGCAGGTCGTGTCCTCACAAGGAAGTTCGGTACTAGCCCCTGGCGCGTTGCTTGATACGCGAGGTCAGTTCCTGGACCTGGTCGTACACGCGCCGCCGCTCGGCCATCTCCTTGCGGATCTTCTTGTCCGCGTGCATGACGGTGGTGTGGTCGCGGCCGCCGAACGTCTGGCCGATCCTCGGCAGCGACAGGTCGGTCAGCTCCCGGCACAGATACATGGAGATCTGCCGGGCGCCCGCGAGCGCCTTCGTCTTGCCGGGGCCGCACAGGTCGTCGAGGGAGACGCTGAAGTACTCGGCCGTCACGGCCATGATCGTCGAGGCGCTGATCTCCGGCACCTGCGAGTCGGGGATCAGGTCCCGCAGCACGATCTCCGCGAGACCCACGTCGACCGGCTGCTGGTTCAGCGACGCGAACGCGGTGACGCGGATGAGCGCGCCCTCCAGCTCGCGGATGTTGTGCTCGATGCGTGCCGCGATGAACTCGAGTACCTCGGCGGGTGCGGGCAGCCGGTCCTGCGCCGCCTTCTTGCGGAGGATCGCGATGCGCGTCTCCAGCTCGGGCGGCTGGATGTCGGTGATCAGACCCCACTCGAACCGCGTGCGCAGCCGGTCCTCCAGGGTCTCCAGTCGCTTGGGTGGCCGGTCGGACGACACGACGATCTGCTTGTTCGCGTTGTGGAGTGTGTTGAAGGTATGGAAGAACTCCTCCTGGGTGCCTTCCTTGCCCTCCAGGAACTGGATGTCGTCCACCAGCAACACGTCGATGTCGCGGTACCGCCGCTGGAACGCGACCTTGCGGTCGTCGCGCAGCGAGTTGATGAAGTCGTTCGTGAACTCCTCGGTCGACACGTACCGCACGCGCATGCCGGGGAACAGCCGCTGCGCGTAGTGGCCGACCGCGTGCAGCAGGTGGGTCTTGCCGAGGCCGGACTCGCCCCAGATGAACAACGGGTTGTACGCGCGGGCCGGTGCCTCCGCGACCGCGACCGCTGCCGCGTGCGCGAACCGGTTCGACGCGCCGATGACGAACGTGTCGAACGTGTACTTCTCGTTGAGCCTGGTCTTGGAGGTCTGCGGCTGTGCGGGCGCGGTGAACGGCTGACCGCTCGCCGGTGGCTGCCCGGAGTACGGCGGCCAGATCTCGTGGACGGTGGCGAGCGCGTCGCCGACCTCGTCGACCTCGTCGTTGTCGCTGTTGTCCAGGACGCCGTTGTCGGCGGAGCCAGGAGGCTTCTCAGTGTTATTACTGTCCACTGCACTGATGGGCGCCATCACCAGCGTCTGCTCGACGAGCGAACCGACGCCGGGGCGCGGGGTGCCCGGCCGTGGCTGGGGGGGCCTCGGCATCTGTGGCATGGGGGGCGGCGGTGCGTGCGTGCCGCGTGGCGGGGTGGGGACCGGAGTCACGACGACCGGCGGCGGGATGGGCTGGCTGCCGACCGGGTCGACCTTCACGGCCAGCGAGACGGCGCGGCCGAGCCTGCGTGACAGCGCATCGGTGATCGGGTCGCGGAGCGCTCGTTCGATCGCGTCCTTGGCGAAGTCGCTCGGTGCGGCGAGCAGAGCGGTGCCGTCCAGCAAGCCGATGGGCCGGGTCACCCGCATCCATGCTCGCTGCTGCGGGGAGAGCGTGCCTGCGGACAACTCCCGCACGACTTGCTCCCACACCACACTCAGGTTCATCTGCTGCTCGGACACCTACGAGCTCCCCTCCCCTCGCCGGCCATGCACCATCACTGCGACCCCTCAGTCGTGGCGGACGCGACCCGGGGTACGAGCGGCATCCACAAGTTGTCCACAACTGTGCACGAAGGTACGGCGAACCGCAGCGGAACCCGCAGGAGGGCCTGCCGTACATCTGCGGCGCAGTGGGCTCCCACTCCCGACTGGCCGACCAAGAGCACGCACGCTAACAAGCCCCGGGCCATGCCACAAGGCATGTTCGGAGGCAAGCACCCAACGTGCGCGGCGTGTCGTCGAGCGGGTCTCGCCACCCCCTGAGTCGGACCGCCCGGCGTACCGTACTCTGTGAAGGTCTCCCGTCAGTTGTGGGTGAGTCCTGCGCGCCGTCAGGCCGCGACGGGGACAGACGTACTTTGACGAGCCAGTATCGGGAGATTCAGCCGTGAGCAAGCGTACTTTCCAGCCGAACAACCGCCGCCGTGCGCGGACCCACGGGTTCCGTCTGCGCATGCGCACCCGTGCCGGCCGTGCGATCCTCGCGGCTCGTCGTCGCAAGGGTCGCAAGAGCCTGTCTGCCTGAGCTTGCTTCCCGCGCCCAGTCGGCTGACCGGTAGCGACAACTTTCGGCTCGTGACCAGGAAGGGCCGCCGAGCTGGGCGTCCCAGGCTCGTCGTGCACGCCATCACGGCCGAGGAGGTCGCCGGCTTCGGCGCGCCCAAGGTCGATCCAGCGATGACCGACGCCGGTGCGGTGCCCCGGGTCGGGTTCGTGGTCAGCAAGGCGGTGGGCAACGCGGTGGTTCGTCACCGGGTCGCCCGCCGCCTTCGGCACGTCATGCGCGACCGGTTGGGAACCGTTCGTACTGGTTGCACGTTGGTGGTGCGGGCGTTGCCGTCCGCCGCCTCGGCGGCGAGCGCCGACCTCGGCAGCGACATCGACGCCGCCTTCCGGCGGCTGCGCCTAGGCCGCGAACAGAGCGACAAAGACACCGAGACCGGCGGTGCCCAGTGACCACCACGCACGACACCGAGGACCAGACCGCCCAGGTGCGGCGGCCCGGTCCGGTGGCGCGGGTGCTGCTGGTGCCGGTCAACTTCTACCGGCGATGGATCTCGCCGGTGCTTCCCCCCAGTTGCCGGTTCGAGCCGAGCTGTAGCGCGTACGCCGTCGAGGCGCTCTCGACCCACGGCGCGCTCCGCGGTTCCTGGCTCGCCGTGCGCAGGCTTCTGCGTTGCGGGCCGTGGCACCCCGGTGGATACGACCCGGTGCCGGTGGTTCGCGCCGCAAGCTCGACGGTTCGCTCCGCGACGCACTCGACGGTTCGCTCCGCGAACGAAGACCTTTTGGAGCCGGTCCAGGCCGGCCAGGAACACCACTCTGCCGCCAAGGAGTAGCTCTCGTGCTCGACTTCATCTACTACCCCGTGTCGTTCATCCTCTGGTGCTGGCACTGGGTGTTCGGGCACGTGTTCGGTGAGTCCAGCGGTATCGCCTGGGCACTCGGCATCGTCTTCCTGGTGTGGACCCTGCGGGCGATCATGTTCAAGCCGTTCGTGAAGCAGGTCCGGTCGATGCGGACCATGCAGGAGTTCGCGCCCGAGATCAAGAAGATCCAGAAGAAGTACGCGAGCGACCGGCAGCGCCAGGCGCAGGAGATGCAGAAGCTCCAGCGCGAGCACGGGTTCAGCCCGCTCGGTGGCTGCCTGCCGATGCTGCTGCAGATCCCGGTGTTCATCGGTCTGTTCCACGTGCTGCGCTCGTTCCAGCCGGGGCACACCGAGAACTACTTCTTCGACGCGCAGGGCGTCGAGTCCTACATCGACGCGAAGCTCTTCGGCGCCGGTCTGTCGAACTTCATCACTCAGCCGCTGGCCCAGCTCGAGGCTGTCGGTACCGACCGCACCTCGGTCATCATCGTGTCGATCCCGCTCATGATCCTGGCGAGCATCCTGACGCACCTGACCGCGCGCCACTCGGTCGAGCGGCAGAACCCCGAGTCGGCGACCGCGCAGACCGCGATCATGAACAAGCTGACGATGTACATCTTCCCGATCGGTGTGCTCCTGTTCGGCTTCTTCTTCCCGATCGGTCTGCTGATCTACTGGCTGGCGAACAACTCCTGGACGCTGATGCAGCAGCGGTTCGTCTACCGGCGCATCGACCGCGAGGAAGCGGAGAAGAAGACCGCGGCCATCGAGAAGCGCACCAGCCTCGCGCCGAAGCCGGGCGCCAAGCCGGACGTGGCGAAGAAGCGCCCGACCACCGCGCCCGCGCCGGGGACCAAGCCCGCGCCGAACGCCAAGGCGGCTGGTTCCGCCAAGAAGCCGGCCCCGGGTGTGAAGCCTGCACCCAACGCGAAGGCGACGGGTACCGCCCGCCCCAAGGACGGCACCACCAAGTCGACCGGTCCAGCGTCCTCGAACGGCGCCGTGAACAAGGACGACTCCACGGATTCCGGTCTGAGCGCAGACCGTTCCCGCAATAAGAACACAGGCCGGAAGAAGCGTTGACGCGAAGCTGATCCGGACCTGGAGAGGAGAAGACGTGCCGGAGACGGTGCAGGAGTCGGACGCCGACCGCGAAGCGGTGGCCAACGACGCCGAAGAACAGTCCGCCGACGCGGCCGCCGAGGATGGTGACCGGGGGTCGTCTGGTGAGGACCTTCTCGTCCGCGAGGGCGACATCGCTGGGGACTACCTCGAACGCCTGCTCGACCTCGTCGACTACGACGGGGACATCGACCTCGACGTCGAGGCCGGTCGTGCGGTCGTGAGCATCGATGGCGGTGACGATCTGGAGAAGCTCGTCGGCCCTCGGGGCAACGTGCTCGAGGCACTACAGGAGCTGACCCGGCTTGCCGTGCAGCAGGACACGGGCACGCGTAGCCGACTCATGCTGGACGTCGCTGGCTGGCGGGCGGACCGTCGGCAGGAGTTGAAGGACCTCGGTCGCGCGACGGCGGAGCGCGTGCTGGCGGATGGCGAGAAGGTACGTCTCCAGCCGATGACGCCGTTCGAGCGAAAGGTCGTCCACGACGCGGTCGCCGCGATCGATGGCGTCCACAGTGAGAGTGAAGGCGAGGACCCGCGGCGCCGTGTCGTGGTCTTCCCCAAGCCGTGACGATCCTCTGTTTCACGTGAAACATCGATATGAAGTAGGTGGCATCCGGGGTGGCTGAGACGCCGTCCGCGTCTCCGCCCCCGGAGACCGCTACAACAGTTTTTGGTGATGCCCTGACGGCGGCGGTGCAGTTCGCGGAACTGCTCGCCGCCGTTGGCGTAGAACGAGGATTGATCGGACCCCGAGAGGTCGAGCGCCTCTGGGACCGGCACCTCCTGAACTCGGCCGTGATCGCCGAAAAGCTCCCCGACGGTGCCCGCGTGGTCGACGTCGGGTCCGGCGCAGGGCTCCCCGGAGTGCCGCTGTGCATCGTCCGACCCGATCTCAACATCACATTGTTGGAACCGATGGCTCGTCGAGTGGCGTGGCTGACCGAAGTCGTCGATACTCTTGCGCTGTCCGCAAGTGTGGTTCGGGGCCGCGCGGAAGAGCCGGCCATCAAGCAGCAGCTCGCGGGTGCCGATGTTGTCATCGCGCGAGCGGTCGCGCCGCTTGCTCGTCTATGGGCGTGGAGCGCCCCCCTGCTCCGGCAGGGCGGTCGGCTCGTCGCGCTCAAGGGTGAGAGTGCCGAAGAGGAAGTGGCACGCGATGGTGGCGCCGTGACCCGTGCGGGTGGTTCGCTCCCGGTGGTCGAGCGGTGTGGCACCGACCTGCTCGCGGTACCAACGACCATCATCGTGGTGACACGTCTCGACGCACCCCAGGGTGCGCGCGTACGTGGTCCGCGGCGGACCAAGAAGTGATGGAGCGACGATTGTTTCACGTGAAACAGCACGACATCGCTGGGCTTGCCAAGCGATCATCAGACCCAGTCGTGCCGACTGAGACGAGGTGCAGCCCCCGATGACCGGACGCCATGTTCAGGACGCCAGCGACTCCATGCACGAGAGCGTCGAGGCCGCGACCGCGGTGTCCGGGTGGACGCCGATCGCCGAAGAGGCCGAGCGCGCGACCCGCATGCTGCACCCGAAGCACAATCTGCCCAAGCCCGCCAGGCGTCGCGTCATGACGGTCGCCAACCAGAAGGGCGGCGTCGGAAAGACGACCAGCACGGTGAACCTCGCGGCGGCGTTGGCGATGCACGGGTTGAAGGTGCTCGTCATCGACCTCGACCCGCAGGGCAACGCGAGTACCGCGCTCGGCGTCGACCACCGCTCCGGCGTGCCGTCGATCTACGAGGTGCTGCTCGGCGAGGTGTCCCTCACCGACGCGGCCGCGGTCAGCGACCAGTCCCCCAACCTCTACTGCGTGCCGGCGACGATCGACCTCGCCGGCGCCGAGATCGAGCTGGTGGGCATGGAGGGCCGTGAGGCGCGGCTCAAGGCGGCGCTCCCGACGGGTGCGTTCGATGAGCTGGATCCGGACTACGTGTTCATCGACTGCCCGCCCTCGCTCGGCCTGCTGACCGTCAACGCGATGGTCGCCGCCGAGGAGGTGCTCATCCCGATCCAGTGCGAGTACTACGCGCTGGAGGGTCTCTCCCAGCTTCTCCGCAACATCGAGCTGGTGCAGAACCACCTCAACCCGAACCTGCAGGTGTCGACCATCCTGCTCACCATGTACGACGGGCGCACGAAGCTCGCCGATCAGGTGACCGCGGAGGTTCGGAAGCACTTCGGCGACACGGTCTTGCGTACTGTGATCCCCAGGAGTGTGAAGGTGTCCGAGGCACCCGGTTTCGGGCAGACGGTGCTCGCGTACGACCCCGGCTCGCGGGGTTCGATGAGCTACCTGGACGCGGCACGGGAAATGGCCGAGCGTGGGTTCGGCGGGGAGTAGAGCATGACTGAGCGCAAGGGTGGTCTCGGCCGGGGTCTCGCGGCACTGATCCCGCAGGGACCGGCGGACGGTTCCGGTGGTAGTCCGATGAGGCTGCCGACCGCGTCGCGACCCAAGCCGGCGGCCCCGGCCGGGCCGGAAGCACCGGTCGCGCCCAGCGGCACGGTCGCGGGTGCGGTGTACCGCGAGGTGCCGGTAAGTGCCATCAAGGCCAACCCGAAACAGCCTCGTCAGGTCTTCGACGAGGACGCGCTCGCCGAGCTGGAGCACTCGATCCGCGAGTTCGGGCTCATGCAGCCCATCGTGGTGCGGGAGCTGGGCGAGGAAACCTACGAGCTGGTCATGGGCGAGCGCCGGCTGCGGGCTGCCCAGCGCGCGGAGCTGGCGAAGATCCCGGCCATCGTCCGGCAGACCGCCGACGAGGCGATGCTGCGGGACGCATTGCTGGAGAACATCCACCGCGTGCAGCTGAACCCGCTCGAAGAGGCGGCGGCCTACCAGCAGCTGCTGGAGGAGTTCGCGGTCACCCACGACGAGCTGGCGTCCCGCATCGGGCGCAGCCGTCCGGCCATCACCAACACGATCCGGCTGCTGAAGCTCCCCCTCGCGGTTCAGCGCAGGGTGGCGGCGGGAGTCCTCTCCTCCGGACATGCCCGCGCGTTGCTCGGTCTCGAGGACGCCGGTCAGCAGGAGGAGCTGGCCGCCCGCATCGTCGCCGAGGGGCTGTCGGTGCGGGCCACCGAGGAGGCCGTCGTGCTTCTCAAGGGCCAGGCGCCCGCGAAGCAGAAGGCGGCCCCACAGCGCAGGCCGATACAGGCGCCGGGCCTTCAGGACGTCGCGGACCGGCTCTCCAACACGTTCGACACCCGCGTGAAGGTCGAACTCGGCAAGCGCAAGGGCAAAATCGTGGTCGAGTTCGGGTCCGTGGACGATCTCGAACGTATTGTCGAAATGATGGCCAAAAATGGGGCAAATCGGACTCGTGAAGGGGATTAGGGATCACCCCAGCCCCTTATGTCACGGTGACGATTGCTTTCCGTTGATCAAGAACTACCGAGTGCGAGCGACCGCGAGCTCGATCAAACCGGCGTAGATATCGCCGAGCGAGTGGCCCGCGACCTCCGCCGCCATCGGCAGAAGCGAGGTCTCGGTCAGTCCAGGCGACGAGTTCACCTCGAGGAAGTAGACGGTCCCGTCCGGCGCGACGATCGCGTCGGTCCGGGACACGTCGCGGAGACCAAGTAGCCGGTGCGCGGCCACCGCGAGATCCGCCACCGCGGTGGCGGCGGCATCGTCGAGCCGGGCAGGCCGGTGGAACGTCGTGAGCCCGGCGGTGTACCGAGCGGTGTAGTCGTAGATCCCGGACTCCGGCTCGATCTCCACCGCGGGCAGTGCGACCGGGCCGTCCGAACCCTCGACCACCGCGACCGCCACCTCGACGCCCTCGACGAACCGCTCCGCCAGCACGGTCTCCCCGTACGCGAGACAACCGACCATCGCGGTGGGCAGGTCCGCCGCGTCCCGCACCACCTGGGCGCCGAGCGCCGACCCACCCTGCTCCGGCTTCAGCATCATCGGCAGCCCGAGCCGGTCGACCATCGCGTTCAGCACCGGCTGCGCACCCAGCTCCCGGAACGTGCTGTGCGGCAGCACCACCCAGTCCGGCGTCGCGATGCCGGCGCGGACCAGCTCGGTCTTCGCGGTCGGCTTGTCCCACGCCCGGCGGCACGCGTGCGAGTCCGAGCCCACGTACGGCACACCGAGCATCTCCAGCACGGTCTGCACCGAGCCGCCCTCGCCCTCGACACCGTGCAGTGCCACGACCACCGCGTCCGGCCGGTGGTCCCGCAACCGCTCCAGCAGCGCCGCGTCGGCGTCCCACTCGTCGACCGCCAGCCCTACCGACCGCAGCGCGGCCGACAACCGCCTGCCCGACCGCAGCGACACCTCACGCTCGTGCGACAGACCACCGGACAGCACCGCGACGGCGAGATCGGACACAGCTCGACTCCTCAAGAGACCAGGCACGTCCACTGTGGACAGTGGACGTGCGTTGCCTGCGAGAAAAGGAGGTTACGCGATGTCCGGGCCGGGCACCTGCGGACCGGACGCCGGGCGCTGGTTGACCGGGCCGAACGTGCGGGACAGCTCCAGCTCGGCGGCGAGCACGGCGGCGAGCCTGCGCACACCCTCCTGGATCCGCTCCGGCGTCGGGTAGCAGAACGACAGGCGCAGCTGCCTGCTGCCGAACCCGTCGGCGTAGAACCCGGTGCCGGACACGTACGCGACCCGCGCGGTGACCGCCCTCGGCAACATCGCCTTGGTGTCCACGCCCTCCGGCACGGTCATCCACACGAAGAACCCGCCAGAGGGCACGGTCCACGAGCAGCCTGCCGGCATGTGCTGCTCCAGCCCGGCCAGCATCGCGTCCCGCCGGTCGCGGTACGCCGACTGGAAGGACTTGACCTGTCCCTTCCAGTCGTGCGTCGCGAGGTAGCGCGACACGATCATCTGGTTCAGCGTGGGCGGGCACAGCGTGGCCGACTCGGCGGCCAGCATCAGCTTCTCGCGCACGGCGTGCGGTGCCAGCACCCAGCCGACCCGCAGCCCCGCGGCGAACGTCTTGGAGAACGACCCGAGGTACACCACGTTGTCCGGGTCCATGGACCGCAGCGCGGGGTAGGTCTGGCCGTCGAAGCCGAGCAGCCCGTACGGGTTGTCCTCGACCACCAGCACGTTGTGCTGCCTGCAGATCTCCAGGACCTCCGCGCGCCGGGGCACGGCGAGCGTCACGCCGGCCGGGTTGTGGAAGTTCGGGATCGTGTACAGGAACTTGACCCGCCGCCCGGCCGACTCGGCCGCGGCGAGCGCCTCGCGCAGCGCTTCGGGCACCAGGCCCTCGTCGTCCATCGCCACGTGGACCACGTCGGCCTGGTAGGCGGCGAAGGTGCCGAGGGCACCGACGTAGGACGGGCCTTCGGCCAGCACGACGTCACCGGGATCACAGAAGATCCTCGTCACCATGTCCAGGCCCATCTGCGAGCCGACGGTCACGACGACGTCGTCCGGGTGCCCGGAGACGCCCTCGATGGCCATCACCTCGCAGATCTGGTCCCGCAGCTCGGGCAGGCCGTGTGCGGAGCCGTACTGCAGCGCGACCAGGCCGTCCTTGCTGATGATGTTCGCGACCTCACCCGACAGCGAGTCCAGCGGCAGCGCGGTCAGGTTGGGCATGCCGCCCGCCAGCGAGACCACCTCGGGGCGGCTGGCGACCGCGAAGAGAGCTCGTACCTCGGAGGCCGTCATTCCGGCAGCTCGCGCCGCGTAACGGCGGAGGTGCGGGTCGAGGCTTCTGCTGCCTGCTGGCTCGAGGGACATGTGGGCTCATCTCAGCGGGGGTACGTCGATCGAGTGTAACCATGCCGATATTCCGCTCTTGCCGGTTCCGGCTCGCCGCCAGGCGGGCTTATCCTTGCGTGGCACACGTTGGTCGGGCCGCATGAGGCCCAGGGTGGGAGGTCAGGTGTCGCGACGCGTCGTTGGCGTCACGCTGGACAACCTCGATGATCTTCCCAAGCACAGTCGTTCCTGTGTGTACTGGGAACTCGCGCCGCACCTCAAGGAGCAGGCGGAGGAGTTCGGCACCGCGGAGCTGGAGAAGGAAGCCTGGGTCTCCAGCGTCATGCTCGAATGGGGTTCCTGCGGCCGGATCGTGTACAGCGACAAGCTGCCGGTCGGGTTCGTCCTGTACGCCCCGCCGAACGCGGTGCCGAGGTCGGCCGCGTTCCCGACGTCACCGCCGAGCCCGGACGCGGTCGTGCTGACCGGGTTCTTCGTGCTGCCGGAGTTCCGGCGCGGCGGGCTCGGCCGGATGCTGGTCCAGGCGGTGGCCAAGGACCTGACCAGGCGCGGTGTGAAGGCCATCGAGGCGTTCGGCGACGCGCAGCCCGACGAAGCGGTCTCGTGTGTCGTCCCGTCCGACTTCCTCCTGAGCGTCGGCTTCAAGACCGTCAGGCCGCACGCTCGCTGGCCCCGTCTGCGCCTGGAGCTGCGCTCGGCGCTCGGCTGGAAGGAAGACGTGGAGGCGGCGCTGGAGAGGCTCCTGGGCACCGTTTCGGTGTCCACGGCGAGCCCCGCCCTTCAGCAGCAGTAGCCAGTGACATGAGACAGCCCCCGGGATGACGTCCCGGGGGCTGTTTCATGTGAAACATTGTCGAGCTCTACTCGGCCTTCGCCAGCTCATGTCTGAGCACGTCCGCGAAGGTGAACGTGCCGGTCGGCTGGTCGTTCTGGCCGAGCAGGTAGAGGCGCTTGACCGCGACGAGGATGCCCTCGGCCACCACGTCCCGGAACGACGGGTCGGTCAGGCGGCGGCAGTCGTCGGAGTTGGTCAGGTAGCCGATCTCGACGCGCACGGCCGGGCAACGGGTCAGTCGCAGCGTGTCCCACGTCTTGCGGTGGGCGCGGCAGTCCCGCAGGCCGGTCCGCACGACCAGCTCCCGCTGGATGAAGCCCGCGAGGGTCTCCCCGATGGTCGACGTGCTGCCGGTGGCGTTACCGAAGTGGAAGCTCGCCACGCCCTGCGCCAGCGCTGAGCGGTTGGCGTCCGAGTGCAGCGACAGGAACAGGTCGCCGCCGACCTCGTTCGCGAAGTTCGCGCGCTCTCCCTCGGTCGGGCACTGGTCGGGCCCCCGGGACAGCAGCGCCTGCATGCCGGTCGCGGCCATCTTGCCCTCGAGCCTGCGCGCCAGGTCCCACACGAGCTCGGACTCGTTGACCCCGGCCACCGAAACCCCAGTGTCGGTGGCGCCGTGACCAGGGTCGATGACGATGCGCTTGCCACGAAGCCGAGGGCCCGCCTTGCGGACCCGCTCCTGCTCACGCAGCAACACCGGCGACCCACCGCGGGCTCTCGGCGACAACTGGCGCAGCGCGCGCACGGTCTCCGCGCCGCAGATGCCGTCCACGGTCAGCCCGTAGTCCCGCTGGAAACTCCGCAGCGCCGCCTCGGTCTGCGCGCCGAACACGCCGTTGGCGCGGCCCGCGTCGTAGCCCATCTCCAGCAGGCGTTCCTGCAGCATCATGACGTCGTCACCGCTGACCGGCGACGACACCAGGTACGCGAGTGGCCGCGCCCCCAGCTGGTAGGTGGCGTCCTTCAGCGCGCGGTAGGTGGCCGGGCCGACCAGGCCGTCGGCGATCAGCCCCCGCTGCTGCTGGAACGTGCTCACCGCGTGCTCGACACCGACGTCGTACACCGCCACCTCCGGGGAGGCTGACGAATCCGCCGGCAGGAGACCAAGTCCTGAGAGCGTCGCGCGAATCTCGGCAACTGCCGGTCCCGCGTCACCGCGGCGGAGTACCCGCATGCACCCCTCGCTCGGATCGGGCACCGACCGAGTCGGCGCGAATGTGCCATTCCTGTCGCAGCTTGGCTGCTGGTCCACTATTGTGCCCTGCCGCCAACACTCCGGCTTGCGGGGTCACGTGCCGCGTCCAACCGCTCACCCGGAATGCGCCAACGGCGCACACCCAATAGACGGTGTGCGCCGTTGGTCGGTTGTCACCAGGTCGGTGATCAGGACAGGTAGTCCGAGAGGTCGTTCAGGAGCGCCGCCTTCGGCCGTGCGCCGACGATCTCCTTCACCTTCTCGCCGCCCTTGAAGACCATGAGCGTGGGGATGGAGAGCACCTGGTAGTCCCGCGCGATGGTCGGGTTCGCGTCGACATCCAGCTTCGCGACGGTGAGCTTGTCACCGTGCTCGGCGGCGATCTCCTCGAGCACCGGAGCGACCATCCGGCACGGCCCGCACCAGGTCGCCCAGAAGTCGACGAGCACCGGCTTGTCGCTGTTCAGGACGTCCTCGCTGAAGGACGCGTCGGTGACGGTCACGGTGTTTCCGGCCATGTTGTCTCTCCCTTAATCAATGCCAAGTCAGTTCTGAGTCGGGGCGTAGCCGCCGCCGACGAGTTCTGGTGCCGAACGGGCGTTCGACTCACCGTGTTCGGCGAGCCAGCGTTCCGCGTCGATAGCGGCCGAGCAACCGGAGCCCGCCGCGGTGATCGCCTGCCGGTAGGTGTGGTCGACCAGGTCACCGGCGGCGAACACGCCGTCGACGTTGGTGTACGTCGACTGCCCGCGCACCTGGACGTAGCCGTCGGCGTCCACCTCCACCTGGCCCTTGACGAGCGAACTGCGCGGGTCGTGCCCGATGGCCATGAACAGGCCGGTCACGTCCAGCACCGATTCCTCCCCGGTCACCGTGTTCCGCAGCCGCACGCCGGAGACGCTGCCGTCGCCGACCACACCGAGTACTTCGGAGTCGAGCTGCCAGCGGATTTTCTCGTTCGCCTTCGCGCGCTCGAGCATGATCCGCGACGCCCGGAACTCCTGGCGCCGGTGGATGATCGTGACCGACTTCGCGAACTTGGTCAGGAACGTGGCCTCCTCCATCGCGGAGTCGCCGCCACCCACCACGGCGATGTCCTGGTCGCGGAAGAAGAACCCGTCACAGGTGGCACACGCGGACACGCCGTGCCCGAGCAGCTCCTGCTCGCCGGGCACGTGCAGGTACCGCGCCGCGGCCCCCATCGCGAGGATGATCGTCTTCGCGCCGTACCGGACGCCGTTCGCGGTGACGTACTTCACGGTGCCGTCGAGCTGGATGTCCTCGACATCCTCGGCCCGCAGCTCGGCGCCGAAGCGCTCGGCCTGCGACCGCATCTGCTCCATCAGGTCGGGGCCCATGATGCCGTCGCGGAAGCCCGGGTAGTTCTCCACCTCGGTCGTGGTCATGAGGGCGCCGCCGAACTGCGTGCCCTCGAAGACCAGCGGTTCGAGCTGGGCGCGAGCCGCGTAGACGGCCGCCGTGTAGCCGGCCGGGCCGGACCCGACGATGATGACGTCGCGGACGTTCTCGGACATCAGACCTCCGAAGCGGGGCGCTCGTTGATGCGCACTCGTGTAACACGATCGTAGGTGCCAGTTGTTCCACGCGTGCGTGGTGACCGGTCGCACGCCCGCTCGACCAGGCTCGGACACGTGAATGAGCCGGGTGCGGACGGTGGGTCCGCACCCGGCTCATTCGATGAACGTGCGTGATGTCAGCCGAGCGACGTGTCGGTGATGAGGTCGCCTTCGCAGTCCGGCGAGACGATGACCAGCCGATATCGGTGGTCGTCCTCGCCGCCGGCGAGCAGCGCGGCGACACCCTCCTTGCCGTCGAGCGCCACCTCCCGCGCGCCGATGACCGACGGATTCTCGATCCCCTTCGAGGACAGGCAGTCAGTGAGACCCTGCTCATCCTCCAGTGGGCCGTAGTCCTCCTGGCCGGTCAGGCCGTTGATGGCGGGGCCGAGGTTGTCGGCCTCCAGTGCGAGCGGGGGCGCGTCACCCGGCGCCGCACCGTCCGGATTGTCCTGCGACGTGTTGCCACCGTCGTCGGCCTGCGGTGTGCCGCCGGTCTGCTGCTCCCCCGGCAGCGCGATGAACGCGACCGCGACCACGGCGGCCGCGGCGGTCACGAGCCCGCCCATCCACCCCAGCCTGCGGTTGCGCCTGCGGCGGGCCTCCGCCATGTCGGAGACCGGTGCGATGCCAGGGCGTGCCGCCGCCGGCATGGTCCTGGCCGCCTCGGCCGCGAGCGCGGTGTCGAGCCGGGCCGCGAAGTGTGCAGGCATCGGTTCGAAGGACCCGTCACCGAGCCCGCCGAGGTCGTGTCTGACGCTCTCCAGGGCGGCGAGGATCGCCTGCGCCTCGGGATCGTTGTTGACGCGTGCCCACAGCGCCGAGGACTGCCTGGCGTCCAGCGCCCCCGCGTGCAGGTCGGCAAGCACATCGACAGACCAAGGCGGCCCATTGGGCGCACCCGTCCCCCTCGTGCTGTCCGTCATCGTCCCTCCCAGCGGCGCCGCACCGGCACATCTCGCCCTTCAACAGCGCCATCTGGGACGTTCGCATCTGCATCGGGGTTCCGCAGATGACCCAGAACTTTGGCCAGCTTGGCGCGACCCCGCGCGCATCGGCTCTTCACGGTGCCCTCCGCGATGCCGAGCATCTTGGCGGTTTCCGCCACCGAGTAGCCCTCGACGTCGACGAGCAGGATCGGCACCCGCTGGTCCTCGGACAGCTGGCTGAGCGCGGTCTGGACGACGAGCTTGGTCTCCCGCTCGGACATCGTGTCCCGGGGAGCGACCGGCTCACCCGGCCCGGTCTCCGGCAGTGGCACGGTCGGCCTGGCCTGCCGGCGCCGCACCCGGTCCAGGCACGCGTTCACCACGATCCGGTGCAGCCAGGTGGTCACCTGCGACTCGGCCCGGAACGACGCCGCCGCGCGGAACGCGGAGATGAACGCCTCCTGGAGCGCATCGGAGGCTTCTTCAGGGTCCCGGAGGGTGCGCAGGGCGACCGCCCACATCCGATCACGGTGCCGGCGGACCAGCTCACCGAAGGCACGCGGATCCCCCGCGGCATGCGCCGCGATGAGGTCGGCGTCCGAGCTGGCAGCGGTGGTCACGTGAGGAGGATATCGGTCGGCGTTTCACCTGTTCTCGGTGTGGCCCCGGCCACGTGCGGCTCGGTCACCGCGCACGGATGAACTGCACCTCGGCCAGCGAGGATTTGTTGCCCTCGCCCAACTGCGTGATCCAGACCAGGAGGTACTGGGTCGGTTCGGCGCTGGCGAGCTGGATCTCCGTCTTGCCGCCCTGCAGGGTGGCCTGGCCGATGATCTTGGTGTCCTCGATCTTGGGCTCGCCGGAGGGCGCGGTCCGGATCTGCACGACCGTGTCCGGACTCGGCGAGTCGATCACCACGGACGCGAACTGCACCGACTCCGCGAACGACGCCATCAGGCCGACGCCGGGCTTGAGCACCGGGAACTGCTGCTCGTAGGTGTCGGTGCGCCATTCCGTACCCGGGTCGCCGTCGGTGGCGAGACCGGCGCGGCGCGGGTTGTCCGGGGTGCCGCCGATGTTGAACACCTCGACCGACGCGGGCTGGATCGGGCCGGCTGGCTTCGGCGCCGGCGGCGGCTCGTTGCCGTCGGACGGGGTCGGCTGCTCGACCACGACGGCGTTGCCGCCGCCGCTGGTGTCCTCGCTGAAGAAGTCGATCAGCAGGGTGCCGAGCCAGGCGAGGATGCCAACCACGGCGATCGCGAGCGCCGTGACGCCGATCGCGAGCTTGCGCCTGCGTGCCTTGTCGCGGGTCGGGGGCCGGGTGGTCCACACCGGGCCGCCCTCGCCATCGTCGGCAGGCTCGGAGACCGGGCCGAGGAACTCGGTGCGCTCCGCCGAACTCGCCGCCTCCTCGAGTACCGCGAGCAGTGTGGCGCTGGTGTGGATGCCGCCGATCTGCGTGTCCTCGAGGCTGCGGATCGCGACCGTCGACAGTTCCGGCGGGATGAACGCGGCGAGGATGTGCGGCGGCACGATCAAGCCGTCCGGCGTGACCGGCGCGGGCGGGATGGCCTCTGGACCGCCTGGCAGCGGCCAGCGGCCGGTGATCAGCAGGTACAGGATCGCGCCGAGGCCCCGCACGTCGTCGCGCGGCACGGCCTCCGGCAGCGGGCCGGGGAACGCGAGCCGCAGCATGCCGTCGACCCCGACGCGGATGCGCTGCGGGTGGTCGACGCCGAGCACGAGACCCGCGTGGTGGGCGCGTTCGACCGCGGCGGCCAGCGGTTCGAGGAGTCTGGCCGCGTTGGCGGCGGGCAGCGGGTGCTCGGCGATCACGTCGATCAGATCGGTGCCGGTGGTCCAGTCCGCGACCACGATGCCGAGCAGGCCCTCACCGGGGGAGACGCCGTTGCCGAGGGTCAGCACGTCCAGCACGCGGGCGGTGGCGGGATGGGTGAACGCGGCGGCGTGCGCGGCCCGCTCCAGGGTCCGGCGCGCGGCCTGTGCACGGGGGCCGTCCTGCGGGTCACCGACGAGCACGGTCAGGGCGACGTCGCGGCGCAGCTGTCCGTCGCGGGCCCGCCAGAGGTGCGCCTCGGCGCGCAGGTCGTGTCCGAACTGCGCGAGCAGGCGGTAGCGACCGTCACCGATGACGGCTCCGGGCAGCAGGAAACCCTCCCCGCCTGGTTCTCCGCCGGGGGGCAACTCGCCGGTCAAGGACTCGGTTCGTCTCGTGGTCACTGCTCTCTCCCCGCCCAGCGCCCCAGCGCGCGGCAGACACCCTTCGTCGTGGTGATTGTTAAAACGAGGGTACGTGACGTCGGTTCGTTCTTCCTGTCGTTGCTGTTACCCGCGACGCACCAGACGGGTGATTCGTTGCGTCGCCGGCTGAAGTTCCGGCACACGGAACGCCGCGAGCAGCCCAAAAGCTACAACAGCGGTCACGAGTCCCTGCACCACAAGGTGGATCCACGCGGTGAGCCGCGGCCCCGCCCCGCCGATGACCATGTCGACGAGCAGGGTCGCACCCCACGCGGCGAGCACGCCCGCGACACCGGCGACGATCGTCTGCATGATCACCTTGACCACTCGCATGCTCTGCAGCCTGCCGAGCCGCACCCACAGCCACATCTGGCCGAGCACCGCGCCAACCACGTAGGTGAGCGAGTTCACCAGCAGCACGCCGATCACCACGTCCTCCGGCCGCAGCTGGTCGGCGCAGAAGTACAGCATCGGGATCTTCACCACGATCATCACGATCATGATCAGCGTCGGGGTGCGGGCGTCCTTCATCGCGTAGAACACCCGCAGCTGCAGCATGACCAGCGCGTACGGCAGGATCCCGAACGCCGAGAACGCCAGCGCGTCACCGAGCCGGGCCGCGTCGGTGACGTCGGCCTCACCGACGCCGAACAACGCGATGCCGACCGAGGTGCCCGCGATCGTCAGGATGGCGCTGATCGGCACCAGCATCACCGTCGACAGCCTGCTGCCCAGCGACAGGTCCTCGATCAGCTTCTTGGTGTCGCCGTCGGCGGCCGACCGGGAGAGCCTCGGCATGATCGCGGTCAGCAGGGACACGCCGATCACCCCGTACGGCAGCTGGAACAGCAGCCACGCGTTCGCGTAGATCGAGGCGCCGCCGTCCGCGCCGGCGGTCAGCACCCGGAGGGTGATCACCATGCCGACCTGGCTGACCGCCACGTACCCGAGGATCCACAGCGCGAGACCGCCGAACTCCCGCAGGCGCTCGTCGATCCCCCACGTCCAGCGGTACCGGAACCCGGTCCGCCGCAGCGCGGGCAACAGGACCAGCGCCTGCACGACGATGCCGAACGTCACGCCGAGGCCGAGCACGAGCAGCTTCGCGTCACCCATGCGCACCGGGTCCAGCGAGATCTCACCCGGCACGATCGCGTAGACGCCGATGGTCAGCATGATGACCAGGTTGTTGATCACCGGTGCCCACGCCGGCGGGCCGAACACGTGCTTGGCCTGCAGGATCGCCGACAACAGGGCGAACAGGCCGTAGAAGACGATCTCCGGCAGCAGCAGGTAGGCGAACGCGGTGGCCAGTTCGCTGTTGGCCTTGCCGGTCGAGTCGTCCATGTACAGGCCGGTGAGCAGCGGCGCCGCGGCGACCGCGACCACCGTGCCGGCCAGCAGCATGGTCATGCCGACGGTCAGCAGCCGGTTCGTGTACTCCCGGCCGCCGTCGTGGTCGTCTTGTGAGCGGACCAGCAGTGGCACCACGATGCTCGCCAGCACGCCGCCGAGCAGCAGCTCGTAGACGATGTTGGGCAGCGTGTTGGCCACCGTGAACGAGTCGTTGACGACCGCGAGGCCCGCCACCCAGGCGAGCTGGATCTTCCACACGAAGCCGGTGATGCGGCTGACCAGCGTCGCGATCGCCATCGAGCCGCTCGCCTTGGCGAGCGACGGTGGCTTCTCCCGCGGTGGTGGGCCCACGGACTGTGATTGTGACCCGAGGCGCCGGGTCGTGTCGCCGCTACGGGTCAACGATTTCCTCACTCGCCATCTCGCCCCGGGCACGTGCCGCCCTGACCCGGCGGAAGATACGCACCCCGACGAGCAACACGAGCACCGCGCCTGCCGTACCGGTCACGGCGACGCTGATGATGCCGTACGAGGTCGAGTTCAGTTCCAGCCGCACCGTCTCACCGAGCGGCGTGCCACCCGGGGTGGACAGCCGGACGTCAACCGTGAACCGGCCGGACCGGGACACGTCGGCCTGGATGTACTGGCTCGACGAGGCCCGCGCCGGTACCCGGATGTCCCGGATCGGCTCGGGGCGCAGGCCGGGCACCGGGCTCAGCGTGATCCGCACGACGATCGCGACGGGCAGCTTGTTGTCGATCTTGATCGGGATCGGGCTGTCGCCGGACGCGAGCGAGTACGGGCGGCCCGGGTTGTTGACCACGACCAGGTCCCGCAGCGCGTCGAGCTGGTCCTCCACGAAGCCGACGGTATTGAGAGCGTCGTCGCTGCGGCCGCGCCACGCGGTCGACACCCCGCGCAGCAGGCCGTACTGCAGCGGCGTGAGCAGCTGGTTCGGGTCGACCTGCGTGGTGTTGTCCTCGGCCATCGAGTCGAGCATGTCCCGCTTGGTCGCGTTGATCCGCATGACGTCCGAGGTGACCTGCGTCGGGATCTCCTGCGCGGAGTCCTGCGCGGTGTAGGAGAGGCTCTCCGCGGTGCCGCCGTCCGGCGCGGCGACCGCCTGGTCGAGCGACATCGGCGTGGTGAACCCCTCGTCGAACAGCTGCCCGGCGATCGACAGGAACCGCGCCAGCTCGCTGTTCGACGCGAGCCACCGCCGAGGGGGCGTGACCAGCACCTGGCCACCGACCCGCTCGTCGAACGCGGCGCGGTAGGTCAGCGCGGCGAGCCCGCTCTGCACGGAGACGCCGGTGTTGCCGCCGATGGGCGCGCGCGAGCTGTTCGGCCGGGCGAGCGCGTCGGACACCAGCGAGTCGACCGGCAGCGCGCGGACCGGGTTGGCGGTCTGCGCGGCGTCGATCGAGTAGGGGGCGCGGCCCTCCACCCTCTGCAGGTGCGCCGGATCGGCCAGGATCGTCGCCTGCCCGCCCGCCGACAGGCTGACCAGCGTGTTCTGGTCGAAGGAGCCACCGGCTGGCCAGTAGACGTCCTTGATCGGCTGCACCGACAGGAGCCTCGCCGTGATCGCCGTACTGCTGGGCACGGCCAGCTGGATCAGGTCGGCCGCGCCCGCACGGGACAGCGCGGACAGGTCGGCGTCCGAGTACGGCACGGAGACGACGCAGTGGCCCTTGGTCAGGTCCTGGACGCGGGTGAGCCAGTCGGCGGCGGCCTGCGCGCCCTTGCCCTCGACGAGCTGACCGTTGGTGGTCCGCACCCGGTAGCCCTCCGTCATCTTCGAGACGGTTTCGAGCAGGTCGGGGTCGACCGCGAAACAGACCGACCGCAGCAGCTGGGGGTTCGTGGCCGTCGCCGTGCCCACCGAGTTGACCAGGTTGAACAGGCGCCCACCCGCGGCGAGGGACTCGGCGAGTTCGTCGTCGGCGAGCAACACGCTGTTGTCGGTCACGGACAGTGCCCTCGGCCGCTCGTCCAGCAGCGGCCACAAGATCGTCACCTCGGGTGGCGACGGTTTCGGGTTCGCCTTCGAACCACCCGGCACCGAAAGGACCGGCAGCGGGAACGACACCGCCGCGAGCCGGGCTGGGTCGCTGTAGTCCGGCGTGCCGTTCACGTTCACCAGCAGCGGGTACACGCCGGGCTCGTCGAGGTCCAGGGTCCGCCCCTCGCCCCGGACCGGGATGGTGACCGAGATGTCGGCGCTGTCGCCGGGCTGGAGCGACTCGCTGACGTTCCTGAAGTCGCCGACCGCGTTGTCGGTCGTCTGGTTCTGCAGGTCGCGCAGCGCGCGGTCGGAGTCGATCGCCTCGCCGCGCTGCAGCCGGACGCGGACGTCCTCGATGCGGCGGTCACCGATGTTGGTGACCTTGCCGGTGACCGTGACCTCCTGCGTCGCGGCCGTGACCACTCTCGGCGTGAGCCCGTCGACCATCAGCTCCATGCGGGACTGCTCGCCACCGGCGGGCGGCAGCGGCTGCCCGATCGGCTGGGCCGAGGCGGGTTCCGCCGCCGTGAGCGGTGCGGACAGTGCGAGCAGTGCGGACGCGAGCAGTCCCGCACCCGCCCGCCAGCCGCGCGTCATGGTTGGTCAGCCTCCATCAGCCTCGACCGGTAGATCCTCGGTGCTTTCCTCGTGGCGGAGCGCGAGGAGTTCGAGCGCCTTGCGGACGAGGCGTCGCTCGTCCGCGTACGCAAGTCTGCCCTCCAGCTCGTCCAGCGCGACCCAGTCCACCTCGGTCACCTCGACGTCCTCGTCACAGAGTTCGCCACCGCGCTCCTCCATGAGGAAGTGGTGCACGGTCTTGTGGATCCTGCGGCGTTCCGCGACGAACCAGTAGTCGATGCTGCCGAGCGGTTGGATTATCTCGCCCACGATGCCGGTCTCTTCCCCGACCTCCCGCACGGCGGTCTGCTCCGCGGTCTCACCCTCCTCGATGTGGCCTTTCGGCAGCGACCACAGGAGCCGTCCGCGCCGGTCGAGACGCCCGATGAGAACGACCTTGTCGCGCGCGACGTTGATCACGACCCCGCCCGCCGACGTCTCGGCGACCGCGGACATGCGCCGCCCGCGCCGCCTGCCGCGGCGGCCCGACCGGGCGCCACGCGACCTGCCGGACGACGGGGGCATGTTCGCGATCGTAATGCGGGGATGGCGTCCGGGGTTGCCCGATCAGCGGCAGTTACGCTCGTTCATCGTGTCCAAGTCCAACACCGTCGACGCAAGTACCCGTGATCCGGAGGACCAGGTGCACTTCGCGAAGCCTGCGGAGCGAACCGTTCAACACTTCCCTGTGGCCGACGAGCTGGCTTCCCGGTTCACCGAAGCGGGACACCAGCTCTACCTCGTCGGCGGCACGGTGCGCGACGCGATGTTGGACCGGCTGGGCAACGACCTCGACTTCGCCACCGACGCGCGGCCGGAGCGGGTGCGTGAGCTGCTGACCGGGTGGGCTGAGGCGATCTGGGACACCGGCATCGCGTTCGGCACCATGGGCGCGACCAAGCGCGGCGCCACCGTGGAGATCACCACGTTCCGGTCCGACGCCTACGACCGGATGAGCCGCAACCCCGAGGTGAGTTTCGGCAGGTCGATCGAGGACGACCTGGTCCGCCGCGACTTCACGGTCAACGCGATGGCCATCGACATGGCGACGAAGAAGTTCGTCGACCCGCACGACGGCCGGGGCGCGTTGAAGCGGCGGGTGCTCGACACGCCCGCCACGCCGCAGGAGTCGTTCGCCGACGACCCGCTGCGGATGATGCGCGCGGTCCGGTTCGTGAGCCAGCTCGGCTTCACGCCAGCCCCGCGCGTGCTCGCCGCGATCCGCGAGATGGCAGGCGAGATCGAGCGGATCACCGCCGAGCGGATCCAGACGGAGCTGTCGAAGCTGCTGTGCGGGCGGTACCCGCGGCGCGGCATCGAGCTGATGGTCGACACCGGCCTCGCCGGCCACGTGCTGCCCGAGCTGCCCGAGATGCGGCTGGAGATCGACGAGCACCACCAGCACAAGGACGTCTACCAGCATTCGCTCGTGGTGCTGGAGCAGGCGATCGACCTCGAGGAGCCGGATACCGAGCCGGACCTGGTGCTGCGGCTCGCCGCGCTGCTGCACGACATCGGCAAGCCGCCGACGCGGAAGTTCGTCGACGGTGGCGGCGTGAGCTTCCACCACCACGAGGTCGTGGGCGCCAAGATGGTCCGCAAGCGTTTGCGCACCCTGCGGTACTCGAAGGAGATCGTCGAGGACGTCGCCCAGCTCGTGTACCTCCACCTGCGGTTCCACGGCTACGGCAAGGGTGAGTGGACCGACTCGGCGGTGCGCAGGTACGTGACAGACGCCGGCCCCCTGTTGTCCCGGCTGCACAAGCTGGTGCGCGCCGACTGCACGACCCGCAACCGGCGCAAGGCGGCCGCGCTGCAGCGCACCTACGACGACCTCGAAGAGCGGATCGCCAGGATCGCCGCCGACGAGGACCTGGCGCGGGTGCGCCCGGACCTGGACGGCAACGAGATCATGCGGCTGCTTGACCTGCCGCCGGGGCCGCTGGTCGGCATGGCGTGGCGCCACCTCAAGGAACTGCGCCTCGACCGCGGCCCGCTTGACCACGACGAGGCGATCGCCGAGCTGCGCAAGTGGGCGGCGGAAAACCTCACGCCACCGGCCGGGTCCTGAGCCGGCGCGGCGACCCGGAGCAGGTCAGCCGGCTCGCTGAGCTCGCCTGCTGACCAGTTCGAAGCCCGTGATCCCGGCCAGGTACACGACGGTGGCCGCCACGATGAGTGCCACCGACTCGCCGTTGGCCGGGATCACGGTGGCCGCGATGGCCACCGCAATCGCTTGCGTGATGTTGAACAGCATGTCGTAGAGGGCGAACACCCGGCCGCGGGTCTCGTCCCCGATGTCGCGCTGCACGGCCGCGTCCACGCACAGCTTCACGACCTGTCCCGTGTAGGCGATCACGAACGCGGCGACCAGTGTGGTCGGCAGGATCATCGGCAGGCCGAGCGCGAACTGGGACAGCGCGGCCACCCCGAGCGCGACGAACACCGTCCGCTTGCGGCCGAGGCTCGTGACGAGGCGGGCGGTGGTGAGACCGGCGATGAAGATGCCGATGCCGCCCGCGCCGAGCACCACCCCGAGTCCCGGCAGGCCGGCCTGGATCGGGCCCCAGTCCTCGAAGCTGTAGCGCATCAGGATCACGGTCATCAGCAGCGAGATCCCGAACGAGGCGCGGTGTGCGAGCAGCGCGCAGAACCCGGCGGCGACGGTCGGCGTGCGCGCGGCGACCCTGGCGCCGTCGAACAGTCCGTGCGCGACGGCCGCGACCGCGGTGGCCGGCTC
>NZ_JBARWZ010000251.1:0-38448 GCF_049647105.1 Actinophytocola sp. | reverse complement strand
GGCTCGCCTCGGCGGACGTGGCCCGCGACGGCGGTCGCGTCCCCGTCGAGCACCGCGAGCACGACCGGCACCCCGCGGTCACCCGCGACGGCGGCGGCCTGCTCGGCCCGGCCGATCACGAGGACCGCGTCCACCTCGCCGGTGTCGACGAGCGCGGCCCGCACGCCCGCGACCGCCGCCGTGTCGCCGATGACCTGGGCCGTCACGTCGACCGGGTTGGTGGCCGACGCGTACGCCGGAAGCAACGCCTCGATCGACGCACGGGCCGGCGGACTCAGCGGGGTCAGGGCGAGACCTCGTGCGGCGAGCAGGTCGGCGGCGACCACCCCGGCCCCGCCGGAGCCGGTCACCACACCGATCCGGCCGCCACGCGCCGACGGCAGCACGGCCAGCGCGACCGTCGCGTCCACCAACTCCCGGTCCGACCGCACGACCACCGCGCCGTGCATGAGACACAGCTCGGTGAGCACCTCGTGGTCCGGCGACACCGCCGCGGTGTGCGAGCGGGCCGCCCCGGCTCCCGACTCCGACGCGCCGCCGAGCAGCACGACGACCCGGACTCCGGCGAGCCGCGCCGAGGCGAGCATCAGGTCGAGCGCACCGACGTCCCGGACGCTTTCCAGGTACAGCGCGACCGTGCGCGGCCGGTGGGTGTCCGAGGCGACCAGCTCGGTGGCCAACTCCACCGCCGAGTGGTCGTGCTCGTTGCCGGTCGCGATGAAGCCGTCGTAGTCGACCCCGTGCCGGCGCGCCGAGCGCAGCAGCCGCGCCCCGAACGCGCCGCTCTGCGACAGCAGCACCACCCCGCTGCCGTGCCGGCAGTCAGTCATGTCGTCGAACGCGGCCGCGAAGGTAAGCATGGTCCGCGACGGCGCGTAGTGCAGGCCCACGGTGTTCGGGCCCAGGATCCGGCTGTGCGCGAGACGCAGCGTCGCACTGTCGCCGGTCGCACCGTCGCCGGTCTCGTCGAAGCCGGACGAGACGACGATGACGTGCGCGGCGCGGCCGTCGAGCCCGGCGAGCACCTCCGGCACCGCGGCGGCCGGGACCGCGACCACCGCGACGTCCACCTCGGACACGTCGGCCGCGGTCTTCGCCGTCACGATCTCCGCGGGGCATCTGGCCTCGGTGAGGTGGCACAGGGTGCGGGCGCCAAGGCCGGTCTCCTTGGACAGCGAGCCGATGATCGCGATCCGCGACGGGCTCAGCAGGCTCTCGATCATCGCAGGTCCTCGGGGATCGTCACGTGCTTCGTGGTGCCCCACTCCGGCGGCTTGCGGGACTTGAAGGCCGCGATCCCGCGCAGCGTCTCGCCGAGCGTGCGGATCCAGTTCAGCGTGCGGCGCTCGTAGTTGTAGGCGCGAAGCCGGTCGCTCTCCTCCAGGAACTCGTACATCAGCCGCTTGGTGGCGGTGACCGACGCGGGCGCGCACCGCTCCGCGAGGTCGTTGGCGACGGCGAGTGCCTCGGTCAGCACGTCGCCTGCCGGCACGCAGCGGGAGGCGAGGCCGAGCCGGTGCCCCTCGGCGCCGGTGATCGTGCGGCCGGTCAGCAGCAGGTCCATCGCGGTGGAGAAGCCGACCAGGCGCGGCAGGAGCCACGTCGAGTTGCGGTCCGGGATGATTCCGATGCGGTTGAACGAGAACGCGAGCCGCGCGGTGTCGGCGACCACCCGGATGTCCCACTGCATGGCCCAGGTGAGCGCCACCCCGATCGCGTCGCCGTTGACCGCCGCGATGATCGGCGTCGCCAGGTTCCACGGCGCCTTCTCCGGCTCCCGCAGCGACTCCACGTCGTGGGCGTCGCGGTCGCGCCAGTCCACCTGGTCGAGGTCGGCGCCGACGCTGAAGTGCTCACCCGCCCCGGTGACGACGATCGCCCGCACGCCGGGCAGCGCGTCGAGCGCCACCAGCGCCTCGGTCAGCTCCGCGCCCATCCTCGGGGTGTAGGCGTTGCGCCGCCCCGGCCGGTCGAGCCGGACGACCGCCACCGGGCCGTCGACCTCGACCGTGATGTCCTGTTCCTCAGCCATGATCTCCCCTCACCCGCGGCCAAGCACGAGTACCGCCGCCGCCGTGTACATGCCGCCGAACCCGAGCACGGCACTGACCTCCACATCGGACACCTGCGCCGCGGCCTCGCCGCGCAGCTGCCGCACCGCCTCCTGTATCGCGAACATCCCGTACATCCCGGTGTGCGTGTACGACAGGCCGCCACCGTTGGTGTTGACCGGAAGCCGACCGCCCGGCGCGGTGTGGCCTGCCGCGATGAACCCGCCCGCCTCGCCCGGCTTCAGCAACCCCAGCGCCTCCAGCCCGATGACCGGCAGGTGCGCGAAGGCGTCGTAGCACATCACGTGGTCCACATCGGACCGTGCCACACCGGCCTCGGTGAACGCGTCGTCGGCCGCGCGCCGCGCCGCGGCGGAACCGAGGGGTTCGGCCAGCTCCGCGACCAGGGGCGCGTCGACGCTCTCCCCCGCGCCCAGCACGAGGACCGCACGGTCACCGGCGCGCTCGGCCGACGTGACGACCAGTGCGCCGCCGCCGTCGGTCACCACGCAGACCTCGGGTTTGTGGAACGGGTAGGCCACCAGGGGCGCGGCGAGCACGTCGTCGACCGTCAGCGGGTCACGCAGTCGCGCCCTCGGGTTGCGGGCGGCCCACTGCCGCTGCGCCACCGCGACCGAGGCCAGCTCCTCGTGGCTCAGGCCGTGGGTCTTCATGTACCGCAACGCAGGCAGGGTGAACCGCGTGAACGGCGCTCGGGCGCCGTAGGGCTCCTCGAACTGGCCGGTGAGCGACGCCGGGTCGGGTGGCCGAGGCGGCGTGCCGACCCTGGAGCGACCGGACTCCCCGTGCGTGATCAGCACGGTGCTCGCGTACCCGGCACGGATGGCCGCGGCGGCGTGCCGGACGTGCAGCAGGAAGGAGCAGCCGCCGACGTTGGTGCCGTCCACCCAGCGCGGCAGGACGCCCAGCTCGTGCGCGACCTGCCGGGGGTCGAACGCGCCCGCGATGCCGTCCACATCGGACACCGGCACGGTCGCGTCGGCCATGGCGCGTGCGCCGGCCTCGACGTTGAGCCCGAGCACCGACTGGTCCGGGAGCCGGCCGAGGCGCTCGGTCTCGGCGGCGCCGACGATCGCGGCGCCGGTCACGACACACCGTCCTGGACGGGCGCGAACACCGGCACTCGCCGGTCACCGCGCCGCACGAAGGCGACGCGCAGCGGCATGTCCAGCACCAGTGCCTCTGGCGTCTGCGGCACCTCGACGATGTTCGTCGTCATGCGCGGCCCCTCGGCCAGCTCGACGATCGCGACCGCGTAGGGCTCCTCGGCGTGCTGGACGATCACGTACGACCACAGCGTCGCCGCGCCGGAGGCGGGAAACCACGCCAGGGACCCGGAGGTGCACCGTGGACAGACGCGGCGGCCGCGATGCCCGACGAACCCGCAGTCGGCACAGCGTTGCAGCACCAGGGTTTCCTCGTCGGCGGCCGCCCAGTACGGTGCGGTCTCCGGCGTCGGTCGCGGCTCGGGGAAGGTCATGCCGCCTCCGGTGCGTACCCGAGGACACCGTCGTCGATCGCGGGCCGGTCGCCGCCCGCGCGGCAGGCCCGGAACGCGACGCACCCGTTCTCCTTGTGCCAGTAGCGAATCCTGAGCACGTCACCGGGCGTCACCGGCGTGCGGAATCGTCCGCCGAAGGACGTCATCCGCGCCGGGTCGTCACCCAGCAGGTGCCGCAGCAACACGCGCGCGGTCACACCGAACGTGCACAGCCCGTGCAGGATCGGGTCCGCGAAGCCCGCCCGGCTGGCGAACGCCGGGTCGGAGTGCAGTGGGTTGCGGTCGCCGCAGAGCCGGTAGAGCAGCGCCTGGTTGCCGTCGGTGTGGACGACGACCTCACCGTCCGGTTCGCCGAGGTCGGCGGGCTCGCCCCGGGTGCCGGTCCGGTCGCCGAAGCCACCCGCGCCGCGCACGAACAGCGCCGACCGGGCGTCGAACAGCGGCCCGTCGTCGGTGACCGCCGTGGTGACCAGTTCGACCAGCGCGCCGCTGCCCTTGTCGGTGATCGCGGCGACGGTCGTGCGCAACGTCGCGGTCCCCGCAGGCGGCAGCTCCCGGTGCCAGGCCAGGTGCTGCCCCGCGTGCACCATCGCGGCCGGGTCCCAGTCGCCGAGCCGGTCCCGCACCGCCGCCGAACCGCCTGCGATCAGCGCGGCGTACGTGGGGAACGCCCGTTGCGCCACGCCCTCGCTGTTCTCCGTGGTGAACGCGAGCGACTCCGGACCGGCACCCAGTGCCACCGCGTAGAGCAGCGAGTCGGCCGAGGTCCACGACCGGGTCCACGCCGGTGAGGTCGCGCCGACGGCGTCGAGGTCGAGAGCCATCAGCGCACCCGGTCCGCGCCGGTGAGGTCGGCCTCCTGGCGGGCCTTGTCGAGCAGTCCTCGCAGGACGGTGTCGACCTCGACCGGGTCGGCCACCGGCGTGGCGGCCGGCCCCGGGTGCCAGCCCTCCGCGACCGCGAGCCGCTTGCCGGAGGACAGGAACACCCGCCCGGTCACCCCGTCCGAGCGGCGGGACGCGAGCCAGCACACGACGGCCGCCACCCAACGCGGCGACCGCGTGTCGTCCAGCACCGACTCCGAGGACGCGCGCCCGGGGATGCTGTCGGTCATCCTGGTCGCCGCGCCGGGTGAGACGGCGTTCACCGTCACCCCGTACCGCTGCGCCTCCAGCGACGCGATCATGGTGAACGCCGCGATGCCCGCCTTCGCCGCGCCGTAGTTGGCCTGCCCGGGGTTGCCGAACAGGCCCGACACCGACGTGGTGTTGACCAGGCGGCCGTGCACCGGGCCGGCACCGGCGCGTTCACGCCAGTGCCGCAACGCCCAGTGCGCGGTCGCGAAGGTGCCCTTCAGGTGCACCCGGATCACCGAGTCCCACTCGTCCTCGGTCATCCGGGTGATCGTGCGGTCCCGCAGGATGCCCGCGTTGTTGACGAGCACGTCGAGCCGGCCGAACTCCGCGACCGCCTGGCCCACCAGCGCCTCGGCGCCGGCGAAGTCGGCCACGTCGTCGGTGTTCAGCACCGCCCGGCCGCCGGCCGCCGTGATCTCGTCGACCACGGCGGCACCCGGTACGCCCGACCGGCCTGCCCCGTCGATCCCGGTGCCGATGTCGTTCACCACCACGGCGGCGCCCTGGGCGGCGAGCCGCAGCGCGTACTCCCGCCCAAGGCCCCGGCCCGCGCCGGTCACGACACACACCCGGTCGGCGCACTCATCGCTCGCGGACAGCTCAGCCACCGAGCACGCCGCCCTGGAACTGCCAGGTCTTGCCGTTGAACACACGGATCTGGCTCTGCTGGATGGGGAAGTAGTCGTCCTGGCCGGTCTCCAGCTTGATGCCCTTGATCAGCATCGGCGGCGCGAAGCCGTCGATGGACTTCGCCGCGTCCATCAGCGCCTCGCGGGTCGGGGCTTTCGTGTGCGCCAGCACGTACTCGAGGCTCTGGGCGGCCGCGACGCCGTAGACCACGCCCTGGTCGTCGGCCTTGACCCCGGCCTCGGCGTACTCGCCGATGATGTCCTTGTAGGACAGCACGGCGGGGTCGTTCGCCGAGGACGGGTCGGTGGTCACCTTGAGGTAGGCGGTGCTGATGATGCCCTTGGCGGCGGCACCGCTCTGTGGCACGACCGCGGTGCCGGAACTGCCGAGCAGGTGCCTCGGGGCCCAGCCGAGCTGGGTGATCTGGGTGATGATCTGCGTGGTGAACTTGTCGATGCTGAAGTCGGCGAGGGTGTCGGCGCCGGAGTCCTTGAGGATCGACACCTGGCGGTTGACCGTCGCGTCGGTCGCCTCGTAGCTGGCGTCCTGCACGATCTGGTCGGCCTTGTCACCGAGGCCCTGCTTGAACCCCTCGTAGTAGTCCTTGCCGTAGTCGTCGTTCTGGTAGATCACGGCGATCTTCGCGTCGGGCGTCTGCTTGACGAGGTACTGGGCCATCGCCTTGCCCTGCGAGATGTAGTCGAGCTGCCACGGCATCGTCCACGGATACTCCTCGTGCTCGGAGCCGAACGCGCTGGCGCCGCCGACGAGGAACAGCTGCGGCACCTTCTGCTGGTTGAGGTACTCGCGGACGGCCAGGTTCGGCGTGGTGCCGTTGCTGCCGTAGAGCGCGAAGACCTTGTCGTCCTCCACGAGCTTGCGGGTCAGTTGCAGCGCGGTCGCGGGGTTGGCCTGGCTGTCGTAGGTGGTGTACTCGATCTTGCGAGTCTTGCCGTCGGCGAACTTGACGCCGCCCTTCTCCTCGTTGAGGTACTCGAAGTAGGCGGCGCTGCCCTTGGTGGCCGCGCTCGCGACCGTGCCGGCGCCGGACAGCGGGGTGAACGCGCCGAGTTTGACGGTGGTGTCGGTGATGCCGGGGTCGGCCTTGACCGAGCCGCCGCTGTCCGAGTCGGCTCGGCCGCACGCGGCCAGGGTGAGTGCGGCGGCGATCACGAGGATCGCGCCGGTGCGAGTCCTTCTCACGGGGTTGTCTCCTTCTGGGGAACGCTCCGGGGAGCCGCCGCGCGCGGGGGCCGGGAGGTGGGGGTTGAGGATGGGGTGCTGGGATGGAGACGTCGCACGACCGGGCGCAGCAGGCCGACCACCCCGTTGGGGAGGAACAGCATGAAGACGATGATGATCAGGCCGTTGACGATGCCGGGCGCGGACTGCGAGATGTCGGTGGCGTACACCGGCATGTAGGTGATGTAGACGGCGCCGATCAGGGCGCCCCACACCGTGCCGAGACCGCCGAGGACGATGCCGGCGACCAGGTTGATCGACAGTTGCAGCCCGAAGTTGTCCGGGCTGACGTATCCGGTGAGCAGGACGGACAGCGCGCCGGCGAGGCCGGTGAGGCCGGCGCTCAGCGCGAACATGACGACCCGGGTGCTGGCCACCGAGACCCCCATCGCCCCGGCCGCCGCCTCGTTGTCGCGGGTGGCGACCATCGCGAGGCCGGTGCGGCTCGCCGCGAGGTTGCGCACCCCGAGCAGCACCAGGAATCCGACGACGATCGTGACGAGGTAGACGAACTGGTCGGCGGTGAGCGAGCCGGGCAGGTCCGGCCTCGCCACGGTGATCCCGAGCTGTCCGCCGGTCAGACCATCGAAGTGCTTGAGCAGTTGGGGCAACGCGATCGCCAGCGCCAGCGTGACGAGCGCCAGGCTGAACCCGCGCAGCCGCACCGACGGGATGCCGAACACGACGCCGACCGCGAAGGTGAGCACGGCCGCGACCGGCAGTGTCCACAGGTGCGGCATGTCCACCCTGGTCACCAGGATCGCGGTGGTGTACGCGCCGATGGCGTAGAACGCGCCGTGGCCGAGCGACGTCTGGCCGCCGTAGCCGACGAGCAGGTTGAGCCCGAGCAGCGCGACCATGGTCAGCGCGACCTGGCTGAGCTGGCTCAGCCCGTAGTCCTCGACGTTGAACGTCAGCAACACCAGCACCACGAGCGCGACGGCGCCCAGCGCGGTGGCGAGGCCGGACCTCCTCATACCCGTGCGACCTCCTTCTTGCCGAAAAGACCGTGCGGCCGCACGAGCAGCACGACCACGATCACGACCAGCGCGACGGTCAGCGACAGCTCGGTGCCGATGAAGTCCACATAGGTCGCGGTGATCGCCTCGATGACACCGACCAGCACCCCGCCGACGACCGCGCCGACCGGTGAGTCGAACCCGCCGACGGTCGCCGCGGCGAACGCGTAGAGCAGGACCGGGAACATGAAGTTGGGGTCGAGCCCGGTCTGGGGGGCGATCATGACCCCGACCACCCCGCCGATCACCGCGGACAGGCCCCAGCCGATCCCGTACGCGCGGCCGACGTCGATGCCTGCCAGGCGTGCCGAGTCCGGGTTCTGCGCGGCCGCCCGCAACCGCAGGCCGAGCCGGGACTTGTTGAACAGCAGGAAGAGCAGGAACAGCAGGAGCGCGACCGCGCCGAACATGCCGACCACCTGCCAGGACGTGACGACGCCTGCGATCCGGATCGGGCCGGACGGCAACGGGCTCTCGACGGTCTTGGACAGGTTGCCCCACACCAGCCCGACCGCCGCGTTGATCACCATCAGCAGGCCGAGGGTGACCATGGTCTGCGTCAGGTGCGGCGAGCGCTCCACCCAGCGGATCAGGCCCCGCTGCAGCCCGTACCCGCCGACGAGGCAGCACACGACGGTCGCCGCGACCGCGACGCCCCACGGCAGTCCGATCGACATGAGCTCCCAGGCGACGTAGGTGGCGAGCATCGCCATCTCGCCCTGGGCGAAGTTGGGGATCCTGGTGGCGCGGTGGATGAGGACCAGGGCGAGCGCGAGGCTGCCGTAGATCAGTCCGCTCGCCGCGCCGTCCAGGAGCGTCTGGATGAGTTGCTGCATCTATCTCGCTCCCTACAGCGCCAGGTAGGAGTTGCGGATGGCGTCGTCGTCGGCCAGTTCGGCGGCTGGTCCCTCGGCGGTGATCTCGCCGACGGTGAGGACGTAGGCGTAGTCGGCCATGCCCAGCGCGAGTTGGGCGTTCTGCTCGACGAGCAGGCAGGTCAGGCCCTCGTCCGCGACGACGCCGCGGAGCACCTCGAAGATCTGCTTGACGACCAGCGGGGCGAGGCCCATCGACGGCTCGTCGAGCAGGAGCATCTTCGGGCGGCCGAGCAACGCCCTGGCGAGCGCCAGCATCTGCTGCTCACCACCCGACAGCAGCCCGGCCTGCGCGTCCTCGCGCAGGGCGAGCGGCGGGAACAGCTCGTACATCCGGTGTAGGTCCGCTGTGGACGCTCGGCCCGAGGGGCTGAGCAGTGCGCCGACCGCCAGGTTCTCGGCGACGGTGAGGTCGGCGAAGGTCCCCCGGCCCTGCGGCACGTGCGAGAGGCCGAGCCGGGAGATGCGCTCGGTGCGCGCGCCGACCAGCTTCGTGCCGTCGAAGGTGACCGTGCCCCTGGTGCCAGGGAGCATCCCGGACAAGGCCCGCAGGAGGGTGGTCTTGCCTGCCCCGTTGGCACCGAGGACGGCGGCCACCGTACCGGTCTCGATCGAGAACGTGACGTCGTGCAACACCCGCACCGGCCCGTAGCCGGCCCTGAGGTCGCGCACGTCCAACAAGGGACTCATGACTCCCCCTCGCAGGCTCCGGGGAGCCACTCGTGGTCGCCCTGCAACATCGACTCGCTCGCAAGCTCGCTCATAACTCCCCCTCGCAGGCTCCGGGGATCCACTCGCCCCGCAATACCGATTCGCTCGCAAGCTCGCTCATGCCGGTGCTCCCAGGTAGGCCTCGACGACTCCGGGATCGGCCTGCACCTCGGCCGGGGTGCCCTCGGCGATGGTGCGGCCGAAGTTCATCACCGTGATGTGGTGCGACATGCTCATCACCAGGCTCATGTGGTGCTCGACCAGGAGCACGGTCAGGTCGCGCCGCTCGCGGACGTCGAGGATGAGCCGCCTGAGCTCGTCGACCTCGCTGTGGGACAACCCACCGGCCGGCTCGTCGAGCAGCAGCAGTTCCGGCTTCGACGCGAGGGCGCGGGCCAGTTCGACTCGTTTGAGGGTGCCGTACGGCAGGCCGTCGACCGGCTTGTCCCGGACGTCGGTGAGGCCGACCTCGTCGAGCACGTCGTCGACGGCGTCACGCATGCGGCGTTCCTCCGCGCGCACGGCAGGCCAGCGCAGGAAGCCGGCGAAGAACCCGGCCTTGCCCAGCCGGTGCGCGCCGGTCAGCACGTTCTCCCGGACGGACAGCGTGCGGAACAGCGCCAGGTTCTGGAAGGTGCGGCTCAGCCCGGCGGCGGCGACCCTGTGCGGCGGGAGCCCGGTGAGGTTCTCGCCCGCCCAGGTGACGCTGCCTGCGTCGGTGCGGTAGAGACCGGTGACGCAGTTGAAGAAGGTGGTCTTGCCTGCGCCGTTGGGGCCGATCAGCGCCGTGATCGAGCCGTGTCGCGCGGTGAGGTGGGCACCGTCGAGTGCCTTCACACCACCGAAGTGGACGGTCAGGTCGCGGACCTCAAGCATGCGTCCCTCCTGGTACGGGGGTGGTGATGGTCTGGATGTCCGTGCAGGCGTCGAGGGACCAGGCGCCGCCGGAACGGCCGATGCCGCTGGCCCGGTTGCCGCCGAAGGGCGCGTCGGGGTGCCGGACCGTGGTGTTGATGCCGACCTGGGCGGCGTGGAGGCGGGCGGCGACCGCGCGGGCGGCGTCGAGGTCGGGTGAGAACACGTAGTCGGACAGGGCGTAGCGGGTGCTGTTCGCGGCCGCGACGGCCTCGTCGTCGCCCGTGGCCCGCATGACGCAGAGGACCGGCCCGAAGGCCTCCTCCCGCATCACGGTGTGGTCCGGCATGGCGCCGGTGATCAGCGTGGGCGGGGTGAAGAAGCCGGTGGCGGGCAGGTCCCGCCGCCGCTCGACCACGCAGCCCTCGTCCTCGGCCGAGGCGGTCAGCTCCTCGATCCTGGCCCGCTGGGCGGCGGAGATGACGGGGCCGACCGTGGTCGCCGGGTCGCGCGGGTCGCCGATACGCAGGCCGTCGAGCGCGGCGCGGAGGCCAATGACGATGTCGTCGTGCACGGCGGCGTCGGCGATGATCCTGGCCGGGGTGAGACAGACCTGGCCGGACTGGATCGTCCAGGTGCGGGTGACGGCGGCGACGACATCGGCGGGGTCGGCGTCGGCCCTGGCGATGACGGCGCCCTTGCCGCCGAGTTCCAGCAGGAGGCGCTTCATGGTGGGGGCGGCGTCCTGGTGGATCGTGATGCCGACGGCGGTGCTGCCGGTGAAGCTGACCGCGCGGACCAGCGGGTGCCGGACGAGCGCGGCGCCGAGGTCGCCGTCGGCGCCGGTGAGCAGGTTGACCGTGCCTGCGGGGGCGCCGGCGTCGGCCAGCGCGTCCCTGAGCGCCTCGGCGAGCGCGACGACGAGCAGCGGGTCCTGCGGGGCGGGCTTGAGGACCACGGTGTTGCCCGCGAACAGTGCGGGGACGACCTTGCCGACCATGGCGAGCAGCGGGAAGTTGTAGGGGCTGATGCAGGCGACGACGCCGACCGGGGTCCGGCGCACGGTGCTGGACAGGCCGGCGCGGTCGGCCGGGGACGGGACGGCGAGGAGGTCGTCGGGGGCGGCCGCCCACTGGTCGAGGCGGGCGATCGCGGCGCCGACCTGGGTCTTCTCCGCGACCGAGGTGAGGGCACCTGTGTCGGCGACGGCGAGGCCGACGAGTTCGTGACGGCGCTCGGCCAGACGTGCCGCGGCGCCGGCGAGGACGGTGCGCCTGCGGTCCGGTGACAGGGCGGACCATGTGGGGAACGCGTCGGCGGCGGCGTGCACGGCGGTGTCGGCGTCCTGGGCGGAACAGTCGGCGACGGCCGCGAGGACACGCTCGGTGGTGGGATCGACGGTGTCGTACCAGCGGCCGGTCGTGTACGGCTCGCCGCCCACCATCGCGGGCACGGTCACGGTGGCGGTGGTCATCGGCCACTCCCGACCGTCTGGCCCGCGAGGTCGAACACGCCGCGGTCGAGGTCGCCAGAACGCAGCCGCGCGACGAGGTCCTCGGCGCCCGCGAGCGGCACGACCGTGGTCACCAGCGGATCGATCACGATCTCGCCCGCGAGGTAGCGGCGCGCCAGGTCCGGGATGAACGTGTGCGGGTCCACCGACCCCATCCGGCAACCAAGCAGCGCCTTGTCCTGGAACAGCTGCCGCATGCCGAACGTGATCGTCGTGTCGGCAGGCGGCAGGCCGACCATCACGGCCCGCCCGCCCCACGCGAGGGCACCGACCGAGGCCGCCAGCAGGTCCGCCCGCCCAACGCACTCGATGACGGCGTCGAACCCGGCCGGGGCGACCGAGGCCGCCGTCGCCGCCACGTCGCCTGCGGACCCGACGACGTGGAAGTCCGTCGCGCCGAGCCGGCGGGCGATCGCCTCCTTGCGCGGGTTGGTGTCACACACGACGACCCGGGACGCACCGGCCACCGTCGCCGCCTGCACCGCGTTGAGGCCGATGCCACCCGCGCCGATGACGAGCGCGCTCTCCCCCGCACGCAGCCTGGCCCGCTCCCACACCGCGCCGAACCCGGTGATCACCGCGCAACCCAGCAGCGCCGCGACCGTGTTCGGGATGCCGTCGGGGATCGGGATCACCTGTTGCTGTCCCACGACCGTGTGCCGGGCGAACGCGCCGACGCGCACGAACTGGGCTACCGGCGCGCCGTGTCGCGTGAAGACGGTCGGCGGGGTCCCGGTGGTGCCGGGGCACAGCGTGGGCCGGCCTGCGCGGCATGCGGTGCAGTGGCCGCAGTTGCGCAGCACGGACAGGACGACCTTCTGCCCGATCGGCAGGTCCACGCCCGGCCCCCGGTCGACCACGACCCCGGCGGCCTCGTGCCCCAGCACGACCGGCACCGTCTGGGCGATGTCGCCGTCGACCGGCTTCAGGTCGCTGTGGCACAGCCCGGCCGCCTCGACACGGACGGTGACCTCACCGTCGAGGGGCGCACGCACCTCGAGGTCGTCGACCGCCTCCAGCCGGGAACCGGTCCATACCAGGGCTTCCATGTGACCTCCCGCACGTCACCGTGTTGGAAACGGGACGGTAATCCAGATTTCGATTCTTCGGAAGAGAATTTCACTGACTCGAAATCGCCAGGTCTCGGCGGCAGGTAATTCGACTGAGTCGAATGTCGTTCCACTGGCGGAAACGTGGGGTTATCCTGCGAGCGTTACCACCGAGGCCGGCATCGCACGGCCCAGCGTCGCGGAAGGCCCAGCCGATGACCGTCCACACGGAACTGACCGGCACCACGTTCGTCGTCACGATCGACCGCCCGGACGCCCGCAACGCCATCGACCTGGCCACCGCCGAGGCGGTCGCCGCCGCGCTGGACGAGCTCGACGCGCGCGCCGACGTGACCACGGGGGTGATCACCGGCGCCGGGGGCACGTTCTGTGCCGGGATGGACCTCAAGGCGTTCCTCGCCGGGGAGCGGCCGTCGCTGCCCGGCCGGGGGTTCGCCGGCATCGTGCGTCGCCCACCGGCCAAGCCGCTCGTGGCCGCGGTCGAGGGGTACGCGCTGGGCGGCGGCTTCGAGATCGTCCTGGCCTGCGACCTGGTCGTCGCGGCGCGGGACGCGGTGTTCGGGCTGCCCGAGGTCACCAGAGGACTGCTGCCAGCGGGTGGCGGGCTGCTGCGCCTGCCAAGGAAGGTACCGGCGAACCTCGCGATGGAATGGATCCTCACGGGAGCACGCATCCCGGCCACGACGGCCCACGAGGTGCACCTGGTCAACCGGCTGACCGACCCCGGCGCCGCGCTGGCAGGCGCGGTCGAGCTGGCCGAGGCAGTCGGCCGCAACGGGCCGCTCGCGACCAGGGCGTGCAAGCAGGTCATCGCCGAGTCCCGGGACTGGCCGGAGGCGGAGTTCTTCGAGCGGCAAAGCCCCGTTCACGAGGCCGTCCGGTCCTCCGAGGACGCACGGGAGGGCGCGCTCGCGTTCGTGGAACGACGGAGTCCTCAGTGGGCGAACCGGTAAGCACGCTGACCACTGTGGACTTCGAGGGTGCCCGGCGTCCACTCCGGACACCTGTGACGAGGTCGTGACGAGTCCGTCCCTGACCCTGACCACACTCTGACGAGAGGACGACGATGTCGCGTAGTGCCGTGATCGTGGACGCCATCCGGTCACCGATGGCGAAGGGCAAGGCACCCAAGGACGGCAGGCCGGGCGGTGCGCTGTCGTCGCTGCACCCGGTCGAGCTGCTCGCGCAGGTGCTGGCGCAGCTGGTCGACCGCACCGGGATCGACCCGGCGCGGGTCGAGGACGTGATCACCGGCTGCGTGAGCCAGGTTGGCGAGCAGTCCGGCCCGGTCGGGCGGTGGGCGTGGCTCGCGGCAGGCCTGCCGGAGGAGGTGCCGAGCGTCACGGTGCACCGGGCGTGCGGCTCGAGCCAACAGGCGGCGGACTTCGCGGCGCAGGGCGTCATCGCCGGGGTCTACGACATGGTGGTGGCGTGCGGGGTCGAGTCGATGAGCCGCATCCCGATGTTCACCGCGCGGATCGGGATGGACCCGTTCGGGCCGTCCGTGGCGCGGCGCTACGCGCCGGGACTGGTCCCGCAGGGCGTGTCGGCCGAGCTGATCGCCGCCCGCTGGCAACTCGACAGGAACACCCTCGACGAGTTCGCCGCGAGCTCGCACACCCGCGCCGCGGCGGCCGACCGGACCAGCGAGATCGTGCCGGTCACGGTCGCGGACGGCACGGTCGTCGACCAGGACGAGACGATCCGGCCGCACACCACGGTGGAGAAGCTCGGCGCGCTCGGGCCCGCCTTCCGCACCGACGAGTTGGCGGCCCGCTTCCCCGAGGCGAACTGGCACATCACCCCGGGCAACTCGTCCCAGCTGACCGACGGCGCGGCGGCGGTGCTGATCATGTCGGAGGACAGGGCGGCGGAGCTCGGCCTCACGCCGAGGGCACGGTTCCACTCGTTCGCGCTCGCGGCGCAAGATCCGATCACCATGCTGACCGGCCCGCTGCCGGCAACGGAGAAGGTGTTGCGGCGCAGCGGTCTTGCGCTCGACGAGATCGACCACTACGAGGTCAACGAGGCGTTCGCGTCGGTCCCGCTGGCGTGGGCGCGGCACTTCGGCGCCGACCCGGCCCGGCTGAACCCACGCGGCGGCGCCATCGCGCTTGGCCATCCACTCGGCGCGTCCGGCGCGCGGCTGCTGACCACCATGCTCAACGGCCTGGAGGCCACCGGCGGCCGCTACGGCCTGCAGACGATGTGCGAGGCGGGCGGCATGGCGAACGCGACGATCATCGAACGGATCTGAGGTCTCTCATGGACATCACCGACATCAACGCGGTCGTCACCGGCGGCGCGTCGGGTCTCGGCCTGGCCACCGTCCGCCGCCTGCTGGACGGCGGCGCGGGCCTGGTCGTCATCGCCGACCTGGAAAGCTCGGCGGGCGAGACGATCGCCAGGGAACTGGGCGACCGCGTCCGTTTCGTCCCGGCGGACGTACGCGACGAGGCGGGCATGACCGCCGTGTTCGACGCCGCGGCGTCGACGGGTCCACTGCGGGCGGTCGTGCACTGCGCGGGCCGAGGCGGCCCGGTCCGCCTGGTCACCAGGGACGGACGGCCCGGCTCGCTGGAGACCTACACGGAGATCGTCAGTACCAATCTGGTCGGCACGTTCAACGTGCTGCGCCTGGCGGCGGCCAGGATGGCGACGAACGAGCCGGTCGACGGCGATCGTGGTGTGTGCGTGCTGACGGCGTCGGTCGCGGCCTACGAGGGACAGATCGGCCAGATCCCGTACGCGTCGTCGAAGGCCGGCATCGTCGGGATGACGATCGTGGCCGCCCGCGACCTGGCGAGCCGGGCGATCCGCGTGTGCACGATCGCACCGGGCACGTTCGACACCCCGCTGCTGGCCAGGCTGTCCGACGACGTCCGAGCGAGCCTCGCAGGGACCGTCCCCCACCCCAGCCGCCTCGGCCACCCGGACGAGTACGCGAAACTGGCGCTGGCCATCATCGACAACCCCATGCTCAACGGCGAGACCATCCGCCTGGACGGCGCCATCCGCATGGCCCCACGCTGACCGTGCACGGCGTCAGTGGCCCGGAACGGCCTCGGGCGGCACCTGGGTAGGGTGCCCGTAACCCACGAACGAGGAGACAACCGGTGCGGTCCCTGCGACCCGACGATCCTCGCCGGATCGGCGAGTACACCGTCATGTCGCGGCTCGGCCACGGCGCCATGGGCACGGTGTTCCTGGCCCGGTCCCGTGGCGGACGCCAGGTGGCACTCAAGGTGGTCCGCGCCGAGTTGGCCGACGAGCCGGGCTTCCGGGATCGCTTCCGCCAGGAGGTGGCGGCGATGCGCACCGTGGGAGGCTTCTGGACGGCGGCGGTGGTCGACGCCGACCCCGACGCCGCCGCGCCCTGGGTGGCCTGCGAGTACGTGCCCGGTCCCACGCTGCACGAGTACGTGTCGACGCGTGGACCGCTCGCGGTGCCCATGGCACGGGCCATGATCGCGGGCCTCGCCGAGGCGTTGCACGTCATCCACTCCGCCGGCCTCGTGCACCGCGATCTCAAACCGTCCAACGTGCTCCTCGCCGCCGACGGTCCACGAGTCATCGACTTCGGCATCGCCAAGGCGACCGGAGCCGCCGCCCTCACCTCGACGGGCATGCTGGTCGGCACCCCGGGTTTCCTCGCACCGGAACAGATCGAGGGACGGGACGCCACCGCCGCGAGCGACGTGTTCTCGCTCGGGGCCGTGGTCGTCCACGCCACCACCGGCGCGGGACCGTTCGGCGACGGCGACGCCGCGGGTCTGCTGTACCGGATCGCGCACACGCCGCCAGAACTGACGGCGGTGCCCGCCGAACTGCGCTCGCTCGTCGCACACTGTCTCGCGAGGTCCGGCGAACAACGGCCGACCCCCTCGGAGGTGCTCGCGAGGATCGGCTCGTTCGACCCCGTCGAGTGGGCGCCGGACCGCACGCCTGAGCAGCCGACCGCGCTGAAGGCCCCGGCCGCACCCCGTTCCCCGACACGCCAGTACACCCGGACCGCCCGGCCGGCACCCGACGACCACCGTCCCGCCGCGCCGCCGCCCCCTCCCCCCGCCGACCAACCGGACGCCGCCCGTGGCCGCGCCGTGTTCCGCACCTCGCGCAGGTCCGCCGTGCTCATGTGCGCCGCCGTCACGCTGGCCGCGCTGATGTCACTGGCCCTCTCGGACGGCGCAGGCAAAGGCGGCAACGGCGCGGTGTCGTTGCTGTTCCTCGTCGGGTTCGTGCTGCTGGCCGTGCCCGCCGTCCGCTACGCGCTGATCGCGGTGCGACCGCGGCGGTGGCTGGAGGTGTCGGACGAGGGTCTCGCGGTGGGCGCCGGATCCCGCGCGAACATCCTGTCCTGGTCCGAGATGGCCAGGGTGCGGGTGATCGAGGACAAACGCCGGCCGTGGCTCGTCGTCTGGATCACCGGTCCGGCCACCGGGAAGCGCGCCATCGGCCCCCTCTCCCACGGCGGCCACCGCGTGTTCCCCATCGGGCACGAACGACGCAAAGCCGCCCGAGACAAGGAGATCCGCGAACTGCGCGCGGCACTGGACTGGTATGCCAAACAGCTCCACGACCCGAACCCCTGACGCCCGGGGTCAGGCATGCACCCGCTGTTACGGAACACCGTTGTCCTCAATGAACAGCCACCGCGGAACCGGGCGACAGGCGTGACCGCGTCCCGCTGATCCACGGTGTGTCTCCTTCGCGCCCGCGGCGGCGTGAAAACGCGTCCTGATTCGATCGACCGTCGTACAAAGTCCGCCGTTGCCGAGCGTCGCCTACCTCTGGTTCTGCTACTTCCTCTAGAAACTGCTCGACGCCTACCCCACCGCACCCGTCGTCGCCGCCGTCTGCGACAACGGCAGCACCAACCACAGCGGAATCACCCGCGCTGGCTGACCGACCACTGTCCCGGGCCGCCCGCGGAAGTCAACGTGCGGTGCCGACCCGCCACCACGGCAAAGGCGCCGTGACAGTTCCGCCCGATGGGGCATCGGCAACCGCACCTCCGTCCGCCCCCGCGCTCGCTACCAATCGCGCCCCCGAACGAGACTCTTTGCGCTTGAAACCACACGGGGAGTGATTATGTCCGAACAGGCAACGGCAGTCTGGCAGTGGCTGTACGAGCCGCTGCAACGGTTGAAGCAGCGGTGCCGAGAGGAGCCGGGGTTGGCGTGGGAGGAACGGCTCCCGGAGTTCCTCGACTCGCTCGGAGTGTCGTCGGTGGATGACCACCCGGTGCTGCGGCGGCTGGTCGACGACGTGGAGCGCATCGCGGACGAGACAGAGCGGACCGAGTTCCTCGCTAACGACGTTCTCGACACGCACTTGTACGAGCTGGTGGAGCAGGTCGCCGCGGAGTACCCCGACCAGAGCGCTGATGCGGCGTACGGCGAACCGGCCGCCGAGGTGGAGTATGCCGAGCAGCAGGGCGCCGCGGCGCCGACGCTGGAGCAGGTCGTCGACCAGGCTGTGCGGGAGGTGGCGCTGCCGGTGCTGTCCGAGGTCGCCGCCGCCCGCCCCGAGCTGCTCGCCGACGTGCCCATCGCCGAACTCGCCGAGACCGTCGGGCGGCTCCTCGCCGCCCGCCTCGCCGCGGCATGACCCGCTCGAGAGAGGAGATTCCGTTGACAAACCGGCAAGAGCTCGACGGCCTGCTCGCCGCCACCCTCGACCGGCACGTCGCCGCGCAGCCCGCGCTGGTCGCCGACTTCAGCGCGGTGTTCGGCGCAGGCGCGGATGAGACCGCGGCGCAGTGGATCACCTACTACGTCACCCAGTACGCCGATGACATCGCGGGGCTGACCGCCGACGAAGACGCCACCGTCAACACGGCGCCGGCGGCCCCGGTACCGGTCGACCCCGCCGTCGCCGAGCTGCTGACGGACGTCCGCTCGATCGTGGACGACGCGGTGGCCGCGGTACCGGAGGCCGCGTTGCTCTCGCCCGAGGAGATCGACCAGATCCTGATGGAGGTTCTGGGAGAAGACGCCGAATGACCCCGCCAACCTACGTCGAGCCGAGAGGTGTGCCGCTGTGGAGATGACCGGTGAGAAGGAAGACTCCGGCGAGAGGCTCCGCCGCGAACTCCAGGACCGGCTCCGGGAAAAAGGCCTGAGCAAGACGGAGAGGAAGCTGATCCGCGCCCAGCTGGCGGCGGTCCCCAAATCAAATCCGCACAAGCGCGAGGACAAGGCGGCGCCCCCGAAGGAGACTCCGAAGGTCACCCCGCAGGCACAAGCCCGGCTGGACGCCATGGATCTCCGCGAGCAGAACAAGTTCATCATGGACCGACAGGGTGCGTACAAGGCGGCCTGGATCAAGTATTTCAGCAAGGACGGCAGCGACGTGGCCGCGTTCATGGGCGACGTCGCCATGCGCCTAAACGCCGGGATGGCCATCGCGGAGAAGGTGCTGTCCGTCGATCAACCCGACGACGCGCTCGTACACGAACTGGACGCGGTCGTCGCGGAGATCAACGGCACCGTGCGACCTGTGCTCGCTCAGGTGGAGGCGCTCCTGCGCGCCGAAGAAGCCGCGAGCGGCCACCAGGAAACCATCGGCGACCCGATGCAGGTACTGGACTCGTTGGAGGCCAGCTGCGACCCGAAGCAATGGGCGGACGCCGTCAAATATTCCGGGAACGGCAAGGTCGTCTACGGTTCCTCAGCCGTGCTCGCCAGGATCGCCAAACTCATCGACAGATACGTGGGGATGTGGAAAGGCATCAAGGGTGACGGCAACGACGAAGTTGCGCACAAGGTGCTCACCGCAATGAACCAGGTGCGGATGGAGATCGTCGAGGCCATCGCAGAATCCGGCGACGTGATGCTCATGGTGTGCTGCGCTCCGGGGACCGAGTTCCACAACCTGTTCAACAGGCTCGCGGCGCAGTCCTGCCGCTCGCACGACGTGACTATCTTCGCCGGCTGGTGGGCGAAGAACACCAAGAACAGTGACTAGTGTCGCGTGTCTGAGGTCTGTTTACAGTTGATCTTGGTGAGGAGTTCGTCTGCGGCCTTGGTCCAGGTGAAGGGTTTCGCGCGGTCGTTGTAGGCGTCGATGGTGTCTCTTGCGAACCAAGCCGAGTAGACACAGGAGAGGCGTCCAGCCCGCGGTACAGCCCAGACAGCCAGGTCGGACCTCGGCTCACGGCTTGCCGAGGATGTTCGCCTCCACGCGAGGTGCACAGTCCGCCACCGACGTACCGCGGCCCGCGACCACGGTGATGCCCGTTGGCCGCAGACACAGCTCCAGAACCCGCACTCGATCGCGGGGCGGCAGCGCCTCGTAGCGGCCACGGAGGTCCGGGTCGTCGAACAGGTCGTCGCCGCGGACGGTGAGGTGGCGGTTCGGGTCGCGGGCGCCGAAGTCGATCAGTTTGCTGTCCAGCTCGAGATTGACGCCGAAGGCGGCAACCCAGTCGAGGGCCTGGCCAGTGCACATCTCGAACACCTCGGCGAAGGTGACGGGTGTGACGATCGGGTTCAGGTACGCGTCCGCGTCCACAACGGACTGCACCGGCGTCGAGCCGCCGCCGTCCGCGGTCGGGCCGTAGCGGGTGCGGGACAGGCGAAAACCGAGCGCGTGGACCGTGTCGAGGTCGGGCATGGCGCCCGGCTTCTCGGCGAGCAGGTGCACGAGCTCGCGTTCGAGCATCCGGTTGTGCTCACCCAGCGCGCCGTAGAACCACAGGTACAGCAGGCCGTCCTCGACGAGGTGGTCGACTGCCCAGGTGAGACCGGCACGCGGGTCGGGCAGGTGGTGGAGCACGCCGGTCGACACGACGAGATCGAAACCGGTGTCCAGGTCGGCGTCGGGCACACTGCCGCGCACGAACCTGACGTTGGTCGCGCCGTGCCGGTCGGCCAGGTGCCGGGCCACGGTGAGCGACTGTTCGCTCGCGTCGAGACCGGTGAACCGTGCGTGCGGGTACTGCAGCGCGAGCGGGATCAGCCGGTGCCCCGTCCCGCAGCCGAGGTCGAGGACCTCCCAGCCGTCCAGCCGGTCGTCGTCGAGCATGCAGGCGACCCCGAACGCCGTGTCGTGGATCAGCGGGCCCGAGGGGTCCGGCGACGGATACGGGTATTCCTCGTACAGTTCGCGGGTCGCCGACATCAGCCGGTTCCTTTCTCGAACAGCACGCCGGCACTCCAGATCCGGCCGACCCGGCCCCATTCGGCGGCCGAGGCGACGTCCGGGAAGAATCCACGGCCGTTGTGGTTCGCGCTCGTGTTGCACAGCACCGGGATGCCGCTCAGCCGGTGGTACTCGCGCAGTACCACGGTCAGGGTCGGATCGTCGTCCGCACAGACGGTCTGCAGCCGCGCGGTGCCGTCAAGGTGCAGCACGGCGGGGATCCGGCCCTTCCAGTCGTCGCGCACGTGGTGGTCGAAGAGCATGTGCGGATCGGGCACACCAGGCTCGAAGATCCCGGGTGCGTGCTCGGTGAGACAGATCGGCGCGACCGGACGGTAGTGCTCCCGGCCCTTGACCTCGTTCAACAGGTCCTTCATCGACTGGTCCACCGCGGGAGCGATGATGCTGCGTCCGCCGAGCGCCCGTGGCCCCAGCTCGGCTCGCCCGTCGAGGAGCACGACCGGGTCACCGGTGCGGTGCAGGATCCCGGCGAGTTCCTTCGGGGAGCACGGGGTCGCTCGCCAGCCCGCCGGTGCCAAGGCCGGACCCAGCGCGGGCCCGGACCGGGGATGCCAGGTCAGCGAGGAGAGGCCGTCCCGCGCCGCGAGGTGGGCACACGCCGCGCCGATGGCCGATCCTGAGTCGTTCGGGAACGGTGGCACCCACACGTCGCGGAACAGCCGCTGCGCCCGCAGGGCACTGTTCCACTTGATGTTGAGTGCGCAGCCACCGACGAAGCACAGGTTCCACGGCCCGTCGCCGTACCACCCCCGCACGGCGGCGGTGACCCGTTCCACCAGCAGGTCCTCCAGGAACTGGTGGACGCTCGCGAGCACGTCGACGTCCGGTGCGTCGACGCGGGCCCGCAGGTCCCGGAAGAACGCGTGCACATGGGACAGCGACGGCTCCGCGTTGCTGCCCACGCCCGCGATCTCCGCCCGGTAGCGGGCCGCTTGCGGCGAACCGCCATCGAAGTGCTCGTGGAAGAGCTCGCGCAGCACCGCGAGCACGCCCTCCTGCGGTGAACCCATCGCGATGTAGGCCATCAGCTTGCCCGCGACCGACAGGTCGTCGACGGTCGTCGCCTCGTCCGTGCGCCGGAACGGTCCGAAGTGGTGGGCCGCGGACGCGTAGGTGTGGCCGATCAGCGGGAACAGCGCTCCGCCGTTCGTCACACCGTCCACCGGGTCCACGTGGTAGAGCCGGGGGAACAGCCCGCCGTCCCAGATCAGCACGAACGAGGGTTCTCCCGCGAACGGTGCCGTGCAGTAGGCGCTGGCGAGATGCCCTGCGACGTGCACGTAGCTGGTGAACGGCAGGGTCGCGCCACCGAGCCGGAACTCCCCAGTGTGCCCGGGCGCCAGCAGGTCGGTGACCGTGTCGTTCTCCCGGTACGGCGCCACCGTGAGGGTGAGGGGAACACCATCGTCGGTGACGGAGACCGACCCGGTCTCCCGGCCGTCCCAGCCGTCGATCACCCATTCGTCGACGTCGTCCGGGTGGTAGCCGAAGTCGCCGAGGATCCGCGCCACCACGGCCATGTCGTCGACCTGGCTGTAGCGCCGTCCGTTGTCCAGCTTCTCGACCTCGACGCTGAACACGAGCCTGCCGTCCTCGACGAGAGCGACGGCACCGTCGTGGGTGAGCTTCAGTCCGCAGACGATCACGTCGGCTCCCCCTCGATCTCGTCGAGCAGGCGGGTCAGCTCCGCCGGATCGACGTCACGCAGGTAATCGTCCACTGTGGAGTCCACTGTGGAGTCGACTGTGGAGTCGACCGGCGCCGCGACACCTGGCGCGACCCCGGGGGGTGCCGCGTCCATCGGAGGTGTGGCCGGCGCCGCGCCGCCGAGCTGGCCGACCTCCTCGGTCACCACCGCGCTCAGATGCGCGGCACTCGGGTTGTCGAAGACCTTCGTGACCGGGAGCTCGATCCCGTAGTGGTCGCGCAGACGCGCGACCAGCTGCAGCGCCATCAGCGAGTCGGCGTCGAACTCGAAGAAGTTGTCGTGCACGCCCACCCGGTCGAAGCCGAGGATCTCGGCCATCTCGCCGGTGACGACGCGCTCGACATCGGACCTCGGCGGCGAGTAGGGCACGCTGACGTCCGGCCGGGGGTAGCGCGACGACGGTCCAACGGGCCGGGCCTCCTGACTCGGTGCGGGAGTGACCACGACCGGTACCGGCGCGGCGGGTGGGGCGAGCGGGACCGGGTCGAGCCAGTACCGCCGGTGCTCGAAGGGGTACACCGGCAGGGATGTCCTGCGCCGCCGCGAGTGGCGCCACAGGGCGGTGAAGTCGATGTCCACACCCGCGGTCCACGCGGTGCCGACCGCCTGCAGGAACGTGCGCACCCCGTCGCCGCGCTTGCGCGGGTCGGCCTGCAGAGGCGCGGACGCCACCCACGTCCTCGGGGCCGCCAGCTCCAGCATGGACAGCAGCGTGGTGCCCGGACCGACGTCGAGCACCACGAGGTCCTCGACCGCCGCGAGGGTGGCGCACCCGTCGGCGAACCGCACCGGCTCCCGCAGGTGCCGCACCCAGTAGCCGGGGTCGGTGCACTCGTCCTCGGTGATCCAGTCACCAGTGACATCGGAGACGAACCGGATCGTGGGTGCCGACAGCTCGACCGTGTCGAGCACCGCGCGGTAGTCGTCGAGCACGGCGTCCATCACTGCGGAGTGGAACGCGTGGGAGACCGCGAGCCTGCGCACCCGGACCCGGTCGGCCTCGAGCCGTTCGACCACCGGGTCGAGCGCCTCCCACTGCCCCGACAGGGTCACGAGTTGCGGGCCGTTGACCGCGGCGAGATCGACACCGTCCACGAGGTAGGGCCCGACCGCCTCCGGCGCCAGCGGGACCGACACCATGCCGCCTGCGGGCAGCGCCGACATGAGGCGGGCGCGCTCGGTGACCAGCCGGATTCCGTCCTTGACGCTGAACACGCCCGCGACGACCGCGGCAACGTACTCACCGAGGCTGTGCCCGAGCATCGCGACGGGCTCGACCCCAAGGCCGCGCAGCAACGCGGTCGCCGCGTACTCGACCACGAACATCGCGGGCTGCGTGATCGCCGTGTCGCGCAGCCGTTCCGCCGCACCAGCGTCGCCCGGCGCCGCGGTCACCAGCAACTCGCGCAACTCGTCGCCGATCTCGCACGCGGTGAGGCACTCCTCCACCGCGTCCCGGTAGGCGGGGAACGCCTCGTAGAGGTGCGCCGCCATTCCGGGGTGCTGTGCGCCCTGTCCCTGGAACAGCAGCGCGACCCCACTGACGGCGTCACAGCGGCGGGTCGCGACCCGGGACGACCCGGAGGTGCCGAGCGCGTAGCTCGCGTCCTCCGGGTCGCGGACGGCGACCGCCCTGCGGTGCCGGAGCTGTTTGCGGCCCACCTGCAGCGTGTAGGCGACGTCCGCGAAGTCGGCACGCGGGTTCGCGGCGAGCCAGCGCACCAGGTTCTCGCTCATGGCTTCCAGAGCGGTCGCGGTGTGGGCGGACAGGAGCAGGAGCTGGCTGCCCCGGTCCGGGTCGCCGGCCGGCTGGTCCGGCGCCTGCTCGATGATCACGTGCGCGTTGCTGCCGCCCATCCCGATCGAGTTCACGCCGGCCCTGCGCGGCTCCGGTCCCGGCCAGTCGACCAGTTCGTTGTTCACGAAGAACGGGCTGTCCTCCAGCCCGAGCTGGGGGTTGGGCTCCTGGAAGTGCAGTGTGGGTGGGAGCATCCCGTGCCGCAGGACCTGCGTCGCCTTGATGAAGCTCGCCACGCCCGCGCCTGCGTCCAGGTGCCCGATGTTGGGTTTCACCGACCCGAGGGCGCACGTGCCGACGGCGTCGCTGGTCTCCCGGAACGCCTGCGTCATCGCGGTCACCTCGATCGGGTCACCGAGCGGGGTGCCGGTGCCGTGCGCCTCCACGTATCCGATGTCGTCGGCGGTCAGTTCCGCGGCGAGCAGGGCGCTCGCCATCGCCTTGGCCTGCCCGTGCACGCTGGGCGCGGTGAAGCTGACCTTGTTGGCCCCGTCGTTGTTGATCGAGGTGCCCTTGATGACGGTGTAGACGTGGTCACCGTCGGCGAGCGCCTCCGAAAGGTGCTTGAGCATGACGACGCCGGCGCCGTTGCCAACGACGCTGCCCGCGGACCCGGCGTCGAACGCCCGGCAGTGGCCGTCCGGCGAGGACGTGCCGCCCGGCACGTGCAGGTAGCCGGCGCCGAAGGGCATCCGGACGGACGAGCCGCCCGCCAGCGCCATGTCGCACTCGTCGTTGAGGATCGCCTGGCACGCCATGTGGATGGCGGTCAGCGAACTGGAACAGGCGGTTTGCACGGCGATGCTGGGTCCGGTCAGGTCGAGCTTGTAGGACACCCGCGCTGGCAGGTACTCCTTGTCGCCGCCGAGCATGATGTGCAGGTCGCTCATCACGTCGACGATCCGGCCGTTCGGGATGATGTTCATCGGCAGGTAGGTGTTCATCGTGCACCCGCCGTAGACCCCGATCCGGCCGTCGTAGCGGGCCGGGTCGTACCCGGCATCCTCGAGCGCGTGGTAGGACACCTCGAGGAAGTGGCGGTGCTGCGGGTCCATGATCTCGGCCTCGCGCGCGTTGTAGCCGAAGAAGGAGGCGTCGAACCCCTCGCCGTCGCGGAACACCCCGGCTGCCTTCACGTACTTGGGATTCGCCAGCAGGTCCGGTGCGACGCCCCGTGCGCGGAGCTCGTCGTCGGTGAAGAACGTGATCGACTCGACGCCTTCGCGCAGGTTGCGCCAGTACTGGTCGGGGTCGTCCGCCCCCGGCAGCCTGCACGCCATGCCGATCACGGCGATGTCGGCGGGAGTCGTCTCGTACTGGGTGGGCATGTCAGTCTCCTCGTCGTCGGTCAGCCTCTGCGCTGGCGTCCGCGCACGCGCCGGGCGGTGCCCAGCGACGGGGTTCTGCCGGTGGTGTCCATGGGGTCGGCGCGCACGGTCTCCAGGTAGGCGGAGAGGCTGCGCGCGGTCGGGTACTGGAAGAGCTTCGGGACGGACACGTCGATCGTGGTGGCGTCCCGAACGGACGCGGCGACCCGCGCGAGCAGCAGCGAACTGCCGCCGATCTCGAAGAAGTTGGCGTCCACGTCGAACTCGTGCAGACCGAGGACCTCACGCCAGATCCCGACGACGACCGGCAGGAGCCGCCCCGCCGCCCGCGACGACGTGTCGGGCCGGTCGGCCGCGGCGAGCAGAGCGCGGGTGTCGAGCTTGCCGTTCCTCGTCCTCGGCAGGGTGTCGAGCACGACGATCCGGGCGGGCATCATGTAGCCCGGCAGCCGCTCGGCGAGCGCGACCCGCAACTCGACGGCGTCGGCGGCACCGGTGACGTACGCCAGCAGGCGTGGGCCGTTCGCGCCCTGCGCGACGATCACCGCGCAGTCGGTGACCAGCGGCCGCAGCTGTGCCTCCACCTCACCTGGCTCGATGCGGTAGCCGCGGATCTTCACCTGATCGTCGAGCCTGCCGGTGATCACGAGCCGCCCGTCTGGAAGCACGCGGCCGCGGTCACCGGTGCGGTACATCCGGCCGTGCCCCAGCACGGTGTCGGGCAGGAACCGCGCGGCCGTCTCCTCCGGCCGGTTGACATACCCAGCGCCGACCCCGGGACCGCCGATGTACACCTCGCCGTACAGGGCCGGTGGCAACGGCCTGCGGTACCGGTCGAGCACGTACAGCCGGGCGAGACCGGTCGGCGTGCCCACCGGCAGCGCCGCGCCCTCTGGCGCGGTGTCCGGTGCGGTCAGGTACATGGCACAGTTGATGCTGGTCTCGGTCGGTCCGTACCCGTTGAAGACACGGCAGCCCGGCGCGAACAACGGGCGCACCCGTTCGACGACGGTGCTGGTGAGCATCTCCCCCGCGATCTGCACCACCTCGATCGTGTGCATCGGGGTGTCGCGCGCGGTCAGCTCGCGGATGAACGTTGGCGTCGCGTAGAGCGCGTTCGCACGGTCCCGCGCGAGGAACCCGCCGAAGCCCGCGGCCGAGTACCGCTCACCGGGCAGTGGCATGCAGATCGCGCCGCCGAACACGAGTACGGTCAGCAGCTCCTGCAACCCGACGTCGAAGGACAACGCGCAGGTCTGCGCCATCCGCATGCCCGGTCCGGCCGGGAACTCCCGCGCCTGCCAGCACAGCAGCGGCAGCACGCTGTCGTCGGTGATGACCACGCCCTTGGGCCTGCCGGTCGTGCCGGACGTGTAGACGACGTAGGCGACGGCGTTCCCGTCCCGCACGGCCAACCGCGCCGCGATGTCCACATCGGACTGTTCGCAGGACTGCTCCGGCTCCTCCCCGACCGGGAGAACATCGAGGGCCACCTCGGCCCCGGCGGCCAGGGCCGCGATCCGGCCGACGTCCTCCTGCGCGGCGAAGACGGCCGCCACGCCCGCGTCGGCGAGCATGAACCGCAGCCGCTCGTCCGGCAGGTCCGGCATCAACGGCAGAAAGGCGTAGCCGGCGCGCAGCGCGGCCACCATGCCCGCGACGAACCGGGGCCCGCCCTCGAAGAAGAGGGCCGCCACCGGTGTGGTGCCGTCCCGCGGCGCGGGTGGCAGGGCCGCGGCCAGCCGCGCCGTCCACGCGCCAAGCTCGGCGTAGGACCAGGTGCGGTCGCCGTGCACGACGGCGGGTGCGGCCGGGACCGTCCGGACCTGCTCGGCGAACCGGGCGGCGAGGGACGCGGTCCCGACCTCGACATCGCCCGGCAGGAGAACCGAACCCGGGCCGTGCCAGGTGGGCAGGTCGCGCAGGGGTTCCCGGGGCGCGCCCAGCGCCGCCGACACGAACGTGCGGAGGCTTTCCGCGAGGTGGTGTGCGGTGACCGGGTCGAAGACCTCGGTGCTGTGGTTGACGCGCACGACGAGCCCGTCACCGGTCCGGCCGAACGTCACGTCCAGTTCGGTGACCGCGGTCCGCACCGGCAACGGCCACGACCTGGCCGCGAGCGACCCGATCGCGGCCTCGGCCGCCTCGACCTCGAGCGCCAGTCCGGCGACCCCGTGCTGCCCTGGCGCGCCGTCGTCATAGAAACCACAGCTGACCTGGAACAGCGGTGACGGGTCGGCGCCGACGCCGAGCTGTTCCACCAGGCTCGGCAGCGGTACGCGTGCCCGCGCCAGCACGGTCACCAGTGCGTCGCGGCTGCACGCGACACGGTCGACGAGACTGTCCCCGCCGCCGTCCGCGTGGATGCGGACCGGCACGGTGTTGATCAGGTAACCGACCGCACCCGCGAGCCGGGAACCGGACCGCAACGCGACCGGCACGCCGACCACGATGTCGCCCTGCCCGCAGATCCGGTCGAGGAAGCCGTGATAGGCGGCCAGGAGCACGGTGTACGGAGTGGTGCCCAGTTCGGCGGCGAGCCGGTCGAGCGCGGCGCCGTCCCGCGCGTCGAACCGCAACGTGGTCGCGTCGCCGAGGAACCGGGTACCGGTGCCGCGTTCGCGGTCCCTCGGCAGGTCCAGGACGGGCGCGTCCCGCAGTTCGCCTGCCCAGGCGGCCAGCGCGGCCTGTCCTTCCTCGGAGGCAAGGTAGGCCTGCTCGGACGCGACCACGGTGGCCACGTCCGGCGCGGGTGGCAGCGGGGTGCCCTCGTAGAGGGCGCCGAGCTCGGCGCGGACCACGGCCAGCGAGTGCAGGTCCGAGACCAGGTGCGAGGCGACGATCAACAGGACCGGGCGGTGTCCGGTGCGGCGGAACAGGACGAGCCGGAACAGCGGGTCCTCCGCGAGGTCGACCGGCTTCGCGGCCTCGGCGGAGATGGCGGCGGCCAGGTCGCTGCCGGACTCGACGTCCCGCGCCGTGAACCACGCGTGGTCGGCCACGCCCCACTCGGCGCGCACGACGCGGTCGCCGTCGTGGCGGAAGCGGCTGCGCAACTGCCCGTGCCGGGCGACGAGGGCCATGGTCGCCGTGCGGAGCCGGTCCTCGTCGGGTTCCGGGGTGAGTTCGACGGCCCGCGCGAGCACGTACGCCGCCGCGCTGCCCTCGTTCCACTGGCTGAGGAACCACAGCGCCTGCTGGCCCCTGGTCACCTCCCAGGGCCCCGTGGCGCGGGGCGGTGCCTCGGCGGGGGGCAGGGCGGTGATGTCCCGCAGCGTGGCGCCCCCGAGCAGCGCGTCGAGGCCAGGGACGGTCCGCCCGGCCTCCGCCAGGATCTGCTGAATGTGCATGGCGCGCAGGGAATCCAGCCCGGACGCGGACAGCGGGCGGTCGTCGGCGAGCGAGCCTGCCGGCACCCCAAGGACCTCCGCGACCAGCTCGGCGACCGCACTCGGGTCGTCGTCGGCCGCGGTCGCCGCGCCGGGTCCGCCGAGGACCACGACCGGCAACTCAGGGTCCCGAACCGTGGACTCGCGGGTTCTGAACCGTGGACTCGCGGGTTCTGAACCGTGGACTCGCGGGTTCTGAACCGTGGACTCGCGGGGGTTGCTGGTTAGTTCGCCTGCCACATAGCGGTCCCGGCACGCTGCCCTGCGCACCTTCCCGCTCGTGGTCCTCGGCACCCCGGCGGGTTTCACGAGCACGACCTCGCTGACGGCGAGTCCGTGCTCCCTCGCGACCGCCTGGCGGATCCGGTCGGTCAGACCGTCCGGGTCGGGCACTGTGCCACGTGCCGCCTGGACGACGACGAGCCGGTCGTCATCGGTGGTGAACGCGGCGCCGGCACCCGGCACGAGACGCGGTTCGACCGCCTGGACCGTCGCCTCAACGTCCTGCGGGTGGTGGTTGCGCCCTCGGATGATCAGCAGGTCCTTCACGCGACCGGTGACGAACACCTCGCCGTCACGCGTGTACCCGAGATCCCCGGTGCGCAGGAACGTCCTCGGGTCGCCGGGCAACGCGGCCCGGAAGGTCTCCTCGGTCGCGGCCGGGTTGCGCCAGTACCCGCCCGCGACGTTCGGACCGTGCACCCAGAGCTCGCCCTCGGTCCCGTCCGGCACGGCGGCGCCGTCCAGGACGACCACCACGTCGGTCACCGCGGCGCCGCAGGACACGTGCGGCTCGACCCTCGGCGGCCGTCCCGCGCTGGCGCTGACGAGCAGCGTGGCCTCCGCGAGACCGTAGCAGGGCACGAGGCTCTCGGCGCGGAACCCGCTCGGGGCGAAGGTCTCGGCGAACGCCGCCAGCACGCGGGGGTTCACCGGCTCGCTTCCGTTGCACGCGACCTGCCAGCTGGACAGGTCGAGGCCGGGCAGCTGGTCGGCGCTGACGCGCCGCACGCACTGGTCGTAGCCGAAGTTCGGTGCGGGTGAGACGGTGCCCCGGTACCGGCTGATCGCTCGCAGCCAGCGGGCAGGCTCACGCAGAACGGTCTCCGGCGGCATGAGTACGGCGGTAGCGCCGAGGTACAGCGAGTGGAGCACGCCGCCGATGAGGCCCATGTCGTGGAAGAACGGCAGCCAGCTCACGACGACCGCGTCACCGCCCTGCCCGAACGCCTCCCGAATCTGTTCCTGGTTGGCCATCAGGTTGTGATGGCTCACCATGACGCCGCGGGGCGAGCCGGTCGAGCCCGACGTGTACTGCAGCAGCGCGAGGTCCTCGGGAGCGGGGACGGGCCGGTCCTCGTCGGCGGGGCCTGCATCGTCGCCGAGGTCACGTACCTGCTCGGCCGGCCACCCGCCGCGCAGCCACTCCGCGACGTCCGCGTCCGGGAAGTCGGTCAGCACCAGGGCGACGTCCGCGTCCCGCAGGATCGCGGCCAGCCCCGCCGTTGAGGCGCCGTGCGCGACCGGCGCGGCGACGGGCACCGCGACGCGACCGGCGTGGAGCACGCCGAGGAAACCGGCGACGAAGTCCAGCGAAGGGGTGTACAGGAGCGCCACCCGGTCGCTGTCGACGGTGCGCCGCCGCACGTGCCGGGCCACCCGGACGACTTCGTCGTGCAGCAGGCCATAGGTGAGCCGCGCGGTCTCGGTCTCCCCGTCGCCGAGGAGCCGGTACGCGACCGCGTCCGGCCGGTCCCGGTGCCATTCGGCGAGCCTGTCCAGCAGGGTGTCCTGTGTGGACAGAGGGGTGCCGGTCATGAGTTCCTCCCTGTGTTCGCGGGACTGGCCTTTCGGTAGCCCGCGGCCTGCAGGTCATAGAGGCGGGCGTAGGCACCGCGAGCGGCACGGAGATCGTCGTGCGTGCCGACCTCGGTGACCCGGCCCGCGTCGAGGACGACGATCAGGTCGGCGTCTCGGACGCTGGAGAACCGGTGGGACACGAGCACCGTGACGGCCCCTGTCGTGGCGGCGCTCGCGCGGGCGGCGGCGGCGTGGCGGCTCAGCAGCGCGCGCTCGGTCTCGGCGTCGATGGCCGACGTCGGTTCGTCGAACACAGCCAGCAGCGGGGCGCGGCGCATCATGCCGCGTGCGAGACCGATCCGCTGCCACTGACCGCCGGACAGCTCGGTACCGCCGGGGAAGCTGTGACCGAGCTCGGTCTGCGTGCCGGCCGGGAGCGCGGCGACGACGGCGTCCGCGCCCGCGCGTGACAGCGCCGCCGCGACCGCGGCGCCGTCGGCCAGTTCGGGCAGGTACCCGACGCCGACCGACTCCCGCAGCTCGAGTTCGAGGCGGGCGAAGTCCTGGAACAGTCCGGTGGTGCTCGCGCGCCACGCGGCGGCGCCGATGTCGGCGAGCGGGATGCCGTCGACGAGGATGTCGCCGCTGTCCGGCTGGTACATGGCGGTCAGCAGCGCGACGAGCGTGCTCTTGCCGCTGCCGTTCTCACCGACCAGGCCGACGACGCTGCCCGAGGGCAGGTGCAGGTCGACACCGGCGAGCACCTCGGTCACGGCGCCCGGGTAGCGGAACCGCAACCCCCGCACCGTGATCCCGTCGCGTACCGCGTCCGGGGGCGTGACGCCACCGGGCAGGTCGGCCGGTGGCGTCGTGTCCCGCAGCCACACCAGCCTGCGCCCGGCCGCCGCGCACCGGTTGACCAGGCCGGTGAACCGGACCGTCTGCGTCATCTGCAACACGATGCTGGTGAGCAGCATGAGCACCATGACGACGTCACCGATGCCGACACCACCGCGGGCGGCGCTCACGACGACCAGCAGGCCGGCACCGGCGTACCCGGCGGTGAACACCAGCCAGCCCAGCGCGGACAAGGCGAACGCGCGGCGACCGGCCCGGTCCAGCAGCCGGTCGGCGGCCGCGCCGAGAGCGGTGTGCCTGACCAGGACCTCGTGCTGGAGCCCGTGCACACGCAGCTCCCGCGCAGGCGCCGCGGTGGTGGCGAGCGTGAACAGGTGCCGCGCTCGCCTGCCGTCGGCGGCCGTGGCGGTGAGCGCATCCTGCCGGACGCGCTCTGCACCGGCGCTCGCCAGCAGTGCCGGCACGGCGAACACCACCACCAGCAGCAGCCACGGACTGACGGCGGCGAGCAACACGACGGTGCAGAGCGCACGCAGTGCGGCGCCGGCGAGCAGGGCGAGCACGTCCGCGCTCTCGGCGAGGCTCACCTGCTCGGTGGACAACACCGAGACGGTGTCGAGGTGGTCGCGACGCTGCTGGTGGCCGATCCCGGCGGGGCGCAGCGACAGCTCGACCAGCTCGCGGTCGACGGCGTGACCGGCCTCGGTCATCACCCGATGCGCGAGCCGGACACCGGCCAGGCCCGCGACGAACCCAGCCGCGTTCACCGCCGCGATCGCCGCGCCAACCGCCATCGCCGTCGGCACGTCGTGCCCGGCGGCGTCCACGACCAGTTTGATCCCGTACGCGGTGCACACGAGCGCGAGTGGCCGCAGGGTGAACAGCACCATGCAGCCGATGGCGGCGGGACGGTCGGCGCGCAGGCACAACCCGACCGCGGCCGCGAGGCCGCGCAGCCGGTCAGAGCTCACGTCCGCCCACCTCCTCGCCGTCGAGGAAACTCCTGGCCTGGAGGCGGAACAGCCGGGCATACTCGCCGCCTGCGGCGACCAGGGTGTCGTGGTCACCGTCCTCGGCAACGCGCCCGTCACGCAGCACCACGATCCGGTCCGCGCGGCGGACGGTCGCGAACCGGTGGCTGACGAGCACCGTGGTCAGCTCCCGCGGTCCGGCAAGGAGGGTGGCGGAAAGCTCCGCCTCGGCACGTACGTCGAGCGCCGCGGTCGGCTCGTCGAGCACCAGCAGGTTCGCACCGTGGCGGACCGCGAAGAACGCACGGGCGAGCGCCAGCCGCTGCCACTGCCCGCCGGAAAGCCCTGCCTCGTCGGCGATGGCGCGGTGCCCGAGCACACCGTCCACCCCCGCCTGCCGGGCGGCGGCGACGACACCGGCGTGGTCGGCGGCGTGGTCCGGTGCGCCGAAGGCGATGGCCTCCCACGGCGTCAGCTCGTAGCGGGTGGCGTCCTGGAACACCACCGCGATGCGCCGCCGCCACGCCGAATGATCCACTGTGGACAATGGAACACCATCGACGAGGACGTGGCCGCTGTCGGGTTCGTACAGGCCACACAACAGGTTCACGAGCGTGGACTTGCCCGCCCCGTTGAGCCCGACGATCGCCAGTGACCGCCCCGCCGGGATGTCGATGGTGAGCCGGTCGAACACGGGCCGGTCCCGGCCGGGGTAGGTGAACGTCACGTCCGCCAGGCGGATCCCGTCGGTGAGCGGCGGCGGCGGGCGGCCTGCACCGGTCCTGGCGGGCAGGACCGCGGCCTCGATGCGGGCGGCCAGTGGGACGGCCACCGTGCCGTTGGCGATCGTGAGGTTGTCCGGGCTGGCGACGAGGATGCCCACCACCCCGAGAACCGCGCCCGCGTACGCCACAAACTCACCGGTGCTGATCGAGCCGCCTGCCACCGCCGCCGCGAGCCAGCAGTACACGGCGAGCTGTGCCAGCAGCGTGCCGGCACCGAGCACGGGCACGAGCCACCACCGGCCGCCGCGCGGCGCGGCGGCGACGACGAGCCACTCCCGGTGGAACCGCTGGTCCACCCAGCAGGCGAGGCCGAACAGGCGCAGGTCCTTGGCGTTGCCGGGATCGAGCGCCATGCCGCGCAGGTAGTTCGCCCTGCGCAAGGCCGTCGGCGCGGAACCCAGCGCCCGCGCCCCGGCCCGGTAGTCCGCCACCGCGCCTGCGGTGAGCGCCGCGAACGCGGCGAGCAGCCCGAGGCCGAGCCACCAGTGGAACCCGGCGAGGACCACGGCGCAGCACACGCCCTGCAGCCGGATCGTGCCGACCGCGACCGCGGCGACCAGCGCGTCGCGCGCGGTGGCCTTCGTGACGCCTGCCTCGGCGACGCCGGACACCAGCGCGAGCGTGTCCCGGTCACCGAGGTGCCCGATGCCGTCCGGGGTCAGGCACGCGTTGAGCACGCGGTCCCGGAGACGGCGGTCCAAACGGCGGCCGAGCGCGTCGGCGAGCTGGGTCGCCAACGGGTCGAGCAGCTGCGCCACCACGAACAGAACACCGACCACCGCGGTCGCGACCGCGGCGTCGCGGGCCGGGGTGCCAACGTCGAGCAGCGCGTCAGCGAGTCCGCCGACCGCGAGGACCAGCACGGCGGGGATGGCCCCCGCCGCCAGCACCACCGCGGCGAGCGCGGCGGTGAGCCCGCCGTGCGCCCGTGGCAGCTCGCGCAGCATCGCGCCAAGCGGGGAGCCGGTCATGCGGCGCCACGCGGGCGGAGGGGCTGGGGTGGTCGGTGTTCCCGGCGTCACGGCACCGGCTCGCTCGCCAGGTCACGAAGCCGGGCGAGGTGCTCGAGGTGGTCGAGCACGGTCTCGGCGGGCAGCCCGAAGTCGATCAAGCAGGCGATCTCGTCGACGCCGGCGCCGGTGAGGCGGCGCACCATGGGCAGTGCCTCGGCCGGGGTGCCGAACAACCCGTGGCTCGTGAAGTAGCGCTCGAACGCGAGCGCCGCCAGCGCGTCCTTGTCGGCCTGCGTGACCCGGTCGGGGTCGATGGACAGGTCGGTGCTGCGCGCGAGCTTCTCGTACAGGTTGATGTGCGCGCGCAGGTAGGCGGTGAGGGGCTCCCGCACCATCGCGCGGACGTCATCGGTGTCCTTGCCGATGAACGTGTGCACCATCGCGGTCACCGTGTGGTCGGCGGGGTCACGGCCGTGCTCGCGCAGCGCCTCGTGGTAGACCCGCACCCGGTCGGCGACGTCGGCGACGCTCTGCTCCACCAGCCCGGTCAGCACGTGGAGACCGAGTTCCGCGCCGGTGCGCCAGGTCTGCTCGGACGACGAGCTGGTGATCCACATCGGTAGCGTGCCGGTGTCGGGGTTGGGGAAGGTGCGGAACGAGATCTCCTTGCCGGCGCCGTCGACCCGCTGGATCCGGCCGCCCGCGAGCAGCTCGCGGAGGACGGCGAGGTGGTCGACGAGGACCTCCTTGCGCTTCTCGTAGTTGTCCGGCTGGAACACGAAGTCGTTGGCGTGCCAGCCCGACGCGAGCGCGATGCCCGCGCGGCCACCGGAGATGTTGTCCACGACCGCCCAGTCCTCTGCGACCCGGACCGGGTCGTGCAGCGGCAGTACGACACTGCCCGCCCGGATCCGCAGGCGTTCGGTCGCGGTCGCGAGCGAGGCGGCGAGCACGGCCGGGCTCGGATACGGGGCGCCGAACGAGTCGAAGTGACGTTCGGGCACCCACAGCGCCTCGAACCCGTTACGGTCCGCGAACCGGGCGCAGTCCAGCATCATCCGGTACTGCTCCCGGGTCGCACGCCCGTGACCGGTGCCGAAGAAGAACAGGCTCCACCTCGGCCCCTTCCGGCTCGGTTCACCCTCCGCCGCGCGTCCGGCGGCCTGGAGCCGGTCGCGGAGCCGCCGCCGCTGGTCGGGGCTGAGGGCCGCGAGGCGTCCGCTGAGATCGTCACCCACGTGTGCGCCTTTCCTTGCCAGCCTGTCCCGCAGGAGCGTGAACAGGGTCGACTCGTGACTGTGGACGAAGAAGTGGTCGCCATCGACCTGCGTGAACTCGAAGTCGTCCCCGGTCTTGTCCGCCCACCGGCGCATGTCGTCCGCGTCGACGGCGCGGTCGTCGACGCCGTGGATGGCGGTGACCGGCACCCCGGTCAGCACCGCGCCGTCGTCGACGTGGTTGCCGGTGACCGCGAAGTCGGCGCGCACCGAGGGCAGCAGCAGCCGCATCAGCTCCTCGTCGCGCAGGACCTGCGGCGGGATCGCGCCGAGTTCCTCCAGCCGTGCGGCGAACTCCGCGTCCGGCAGGTCTTCGCCACTGCCGCTGCCGCTGTCGCGGTCGATGACCGAGGACGGGGACGGGTAGGACGCGACGAAGAGCCGTACGGGCGGCCGGGACCGCGCGGTGAGCACGCGGGCCGTCTCGAACGCCACGTGGGCGCCCATGCTGACGCCGAACAGCGCGTATGGCCGGTCCAGCAGCGGGAACATCGCCTCGCTCAGTGCCGCCACGAGGTCGGGCATCCGGGTGAACGGCGGCTCGGCCAGCCGTCCGAGCCTGCCGGGCAGGCGCACCGGAACGACCTCGACGTGCGGCGCGAGAAGCCGCTGCCAGTGCCGGAACGCGGTCGCGTTGCCCCCTGCGTAGGGCAGGCAGAACAGGCGGACCGGTGCGTCCACAGTGGACTGGGGGAACCAGGGCGCGGTCATCGGCGGCTCCTCCGCGGCGAGGTGAGGTCGACGAGCCCGCCCGCGAGCCAGCGCGGCAGCATGGCGCGGTACCCGGCGGACAGCGGGTCACCGGACTGCCCACCCGGCCAGCTCACCCGGAACACCCCCGCGGCGGGGTCGCTCACCATGCGCATCGCCGCGCCGAACCCCGCGGCCGAGGCGTCGACCGACTGCTGGCACCCGGCTCGTGGGAGGTCCGGCTGGTCGATGGCCCAGTGCAGGCGCGGCAGCACCGGGGAGAGCGGGTGGCGAAGGCCAAGGCGGTTGACCGAGCCCCACGGCATTTCCGGCGCTCCTGGGCCAAGACGCCGTTCCAGGTAGACGGTCGCCGCGCGCACCGCCCAGCGCAGCAAGTGGGGCCAGTCGCGAAAGCCGGCGGGAGCCGTCGCCGGGTCGGCCTCGGCGACGATCTCCGCGAGTTCACCATCGAGCGCGGCGAGAGAGGTCGGCCCGAACAGCTCCGCCGTCGGCGTGCGGGGCGCGAGCCCCGCCATGGCCTTTCCCCGCACGAGGCGGTGCAGCAGTACGAGGTAGTGCAGGCCACGCGCGTGCACGTCGGCGCTGCCGTCCCAGCTCGCGACCGCGGCCGCGACCCTCGGGTGCGTTTCGAAGTAGGGCAGGAAGACCGTGCGCCACGGCCGGTAGAACGCGGCGTCCACATCGGACTGGACGGCCGGGGCGGAATGGCCTGCGCGCAACAGGTCGGCGATGCGCCGGGCGCGGTGGTGCGGGTAGGCGTTCTCGGCTACCGACCGCCCGTCCGGCAGCGCCACCGCCGGGTCGCAGTTGGCGGTGACGAGCACCCGTCTGCCGATGACCTTCGGCACGTCGCCCGGCGGCACGACACCGCTGCCACTCCCCCGTCGCACGAGCCGGCCCGCGATCGTCCACCCGGACCCACCGTGGCGGTCGGTCACGAGCAGGTGCACCGGCGGGGCACCGGACCCCGCGGCGACCTCGCAGGCCGCCTCGGCGGTCTCGCACCCCACGAGATCGGCAAGGCCCAGCTCGACCCCGCCCGGTTCGAGCGCGAGCCAGCGCAGGACCGATCCGTCGGACAGGACCGGTCCCGCCGCCGCCAGCCGCACCCGGATCCGCGCTGTCCTGGTGCCCGCGGTGAGCACCTCGTCACGGTCCACGACAGTCGCCGTCCCCGGCGCACCGGCCGGGATCCGTTCTCCGGTGCGGCCGCACAACCGGGTCAGTCCCCACGACACGCCGGTGGTGGTGCCTGCGAGGAACACCGGCAGCCCGGGGCGCAGGAACCCGCGCACGCCGGTGCCCTCGATCGTCGCCCCCGCCGCCACCAGGGTGTTCGGGACCCCGAGCGCGAGATGGATGTCGTTGGCGAGTTCGGTGCCCGCCACCCAGCTGTTCGACCCGGCCGCGGGTTCCTGCCGCAGCGGTGTGTCCTCGGCCTGTTCGGCGCGGGCGGCGGCGAGGACCCGGCGGAGGAGGTCAGCGGCCGAGCGGTCCCCCCGCTCGGTGCCGTCAAGCGCGGTCGTGATGCCCGGTGACCGGTCGACGAGGTCGCCGCCGCCGGGGGCCAGGTGGTCGAGCCGGTCACGCAGTTCGCCGCTCGCCGGATCGGTGAGCTGCGCGAACATGTCCTGCGCGACGAGCACGGAGTCGGCCGCCGTCCAGGGCCTCGGCGCCGCGCCGAGCACCGCGTACTCCCACGGCGTCGCCCGCGCGAGCAACGCGTTGACCCCGTCGGCGTACGCGTCGAGGACCGCGCGCTGGCCCGGAGGCAGGGCAGCAACGATCTTTCCGGCGTAGAAGGCGAACCCGATGCGCCTGACCCGCGCGTCGTCGTCGAGCACCCGCTCACCGAGCAGCTCGTGGAGCGTCCCGGCCGTCCGCCTGCGCGCGAGGTCCATGGCGAACCCGTGTGAGCGGGCGGTCGCGACCCCGAGCGCACGCCACACGGCAGTGGTGGTGCCCGCCGCCCACGGCACCCCGAGCCGGTCGGTCGCCAGCCCCGGCGCGAGCTCCCGCACCGCGGCCGCCGCGTCGCGGTGGAACCGCCACATCGCCGCGAGCGCGGTCGTCTCCACTC
>NZ_JBARWZ010000250.1:0-3204 GCF_049647105.1 Actinophytocola sp. | reverse complement strand
GCTGGGCCGTGCACGGCCCAGACCCCCTCGGCATCGGCGCCACCGGCCAGGACGCCGACGTGGTGATCGCCCAGTTCACCGGCCAGACCGACGCACTGACCGAGGTGCTGGCCCTCGTACAGGGCTGGCCGCCCGACGAACGCACGCTCGTCGTCGTCACCAGGGGCGCGGTCGCCGCGCGTCCCGGCGACACCGTGCCCGACCTGGTCCACGCCCCCGTGCACGGCCTGGTCAGGTCGGCGCAGTCGGAGCACCCCGGCCGGTTCCTGCTGGTCGACGTCGACGACGACCCGGCATCGCTGACCGCGCTGCCCGCCGCCATCGCCGCCGCGGGCGCCGACGGCGAGCCGCAGATCGCCGTCCGCGCAGGCGTTCCGCTGGCCCCGCGGCTGGTCCGCCTGGCACGGCAGACCGTCACCACGACGCCGCGCACCGGGACCGCGCTCGTGACCGGCGCGACGGGCACCCTCGGTGCGGAACTGGCGAAGCACCTGGTGGCTGCCCACGGCTACCGGCGACTCGTCCTCACCAGCCGCAGCGGCCCCGCCGCCCCCGGCGCCACCGAACTCGTCGCCGAACTGACCGAGCTTGGCGCGCACGCCACGGTGGTCGCCTGCGACGTCGCCGACCGGGCCGCCATCGCCGGTGTCCTCGCGGCCATCCCGCCGGAGCACCCGCTGACCGCGGTCGCCCACACCGCCGCCGTGCTCGACGACGGCGTCGTCGCCGCCCTCACCCCCGACCGCCTGCGGCACGTGCTCACCCCGAAGGCACGGGGCGCCCTCAACCTCCACGAGCTGACCAGGGACGCCGACCTGGAGATCTTCGCCCTGTTCTCGTCCGCCGCGGGTGTCCTCGGCGGTGCGGGACAGGGCAACTACGCCGCGGCCAACACCTACGTCGACGCGCTCGCCCAGCACCGCGCCGCCATCGGCCTCCCCGCCGTGTCCCTTGCCTGGGGGCCGTGGGCGCAGCGGTCGGCGCTGACCGGCGACCTCACCGACACCGACCTGCGCCGCCTCGCCCGCCACGGCCTCATCCCCATGGCCACCGAGGACGGGCTACGGCTCTTCGACGAGGCGCTGACCGCGGGCCGCGCGCTCGTGGTGCCCATGGGTTTCAGCCCGGCGGCGCTGCGGGCGGGGGGCGCCGAGGTGGCGCCGCTGCTGCGCGGGCTCGTCAGCACTGGTGGTGCCGCGTCGGCGGCGGGCTCGGCGGAAGCGTTGCGCCGCAAGCTGACCGCCGCGCCGGACACCGAGCGCGGCCGCATCCTGCTGGACCTGGTGCGCACCCAGACCGCCATCGTCCTCGGCTACGGCAACCCGGGCCTTGTCGACGCCCGCCGAGGTTTCGTCGAACTCGGTCTCGACTCGCTGACCGGGGTCGAGCTGCGCAACCGCCTCGCCAGAGGCACCGGTCTGCGGCTGCCGGCGACCACCGTGTTCGACCACCCCACCCCCGACGCGCTCGCCAGGCACCTGCGCACCGGCCTGGAACCACGCCCTGGCGGTGCGGGACCGGCCGCGTTCGCCGAACTGGCCCGGCTGGAACGGGCCCTTGCCGGGGTCACGCCCGGCGGCGCGGAGCTCATGGCCGACCGGGGCGCGCTCACCACCCGGCTCCGTGCGCTGCTCGACCACCTGACCGACGTCCCGACAGACCACACCGCGCACGCCGAGGTGCCCGACAGCCTCGACTCGGCCACCGCCGAGGACCTGTACACGCTTCTGGACCAGGAGTTCTCGAAGTCCTGACCGGTGCGGAAGGAGATCCACCCATGGCGAACGACGAGAAGCTCCTCGGTTACCTCAAGCGGGCGACGACGGAGTTGCGCGAGGCCAACCGCAAACTGCGGGCGGCGCAGGACCGGGACACCGAGCCGGTGGCCGTCGTCGGCATCGGCTGCCGCTACCCCGGCGGGGTGCGCGCACCGGAGGACCTGTGGCGGCTCGTCGCCGACGGCACCGACGCGCTCACCGGCTTCCCCGGCGACCGAGGCTGGGACCTCGCCGCGCTCACCGGCACCCGCACCGCCGCGGGTGGTTTCCTCGACGCGCCAGGCGACTTCGACGCGAACTTCTTCGGCATCTCCCCCCGTGAGGCCACCGCCATGGACCCCCAGCAGCGGCTGCTGCTGGAGATCTGCTGGGAGGCGGTCGAACGCGCCGGAATCGACGCCAGAACCCTGCGCGGTAGCCGGACCGGGGTGTTCGCGGGCTGGATGTACAGCGACTACGCCGCCAGCCTCGACGCCGCGCCCGAGGTGTTCGACGGCTACGTCAGCACCAGCAACGCGAGCAGCGTCCTGTCCGGCCGCGTCGCGTACACCCTCGGACTCGAGGGCCCGGCGCTCACCGTCGACACGGCCTGCTCGTCGTCGCTGGTCGCCATGCACCTTGCCGCGCAGGCGCTGCGCCGCGGCGAGTGCACGCTCGCACTGGCAGGCGGGGTCACCGTCATGGCGAGCCCGCTGATGTTCTCCGGGTTCGAGTTCGACGACGGCATGGCCGCAGACGGCCGCTGCAAGTCCTTCGCCGCCTCGGCCGACGGCACCGGCTGGGGCGAGGGCGCCGGTGTGCTCCTGCTGGAGCGCCTGTCCGACGCGATCGCGGGCGGCCGCCGGATCCTGGCCGTCCTGCGCGGCTCCGCCGTCAACTCCGACGGCGCGTCCAGCGGGCTGACCGCGCCGAACGGGCCGTCGCAGCAGCGGGTGATCGAGCAGGCACTGGAGACCGCCCGGCTGTCACCGTCCGATGTGGACATGGTGGAGGCGCACGGCACCGGCACCCGGCTCGGCGACCCCATCGAGGCCCAGGCGCTACTGGCCACCTACGGCAGGCACCGGGTGGACGAGCCGCTGTGGCTCGGCTCGGTCAAGTCGAACATCGGCCACACCCAGGCCGCCGCCGGTGTCGCCGGGGTGATCAAGGTGATCGGCGCGCTGCGCACCGGCGTCCTGCCCCGCACCCTCCACGTCGACGAGCCGACCCCGGTCGTGGACTGGGCGTCCGGCGCGGTGTCGCTGCTGACCGAGGAGCGGCCGTGGCCGGCGACGGGCCGCCCGCGCCGCGCCGCCGTGTCGGCGTTCGGGGTCAGCGGCACCAACGCGCACGTCATCGTCGAACAGGCCCCCGAACCCGCCCCCGCGCCGGTCTCCGAGACGTCGGTGCGGCCCGCCGTCCTGCCGTGGCTGGTGTCCGGCGC
>NZ_JBARWZ010000249.1:0-16052 GCF_049647105.1 Actinophytocola sp. | reverse complement strand
AACCGTGGACTCGCGGGTTCCGAACCGTGGACTCGCGGGGTTTTAGGGGTGGGTTGGGGTTAGGGGGCGTTGGGTCCAGGTGACGTCGTGGTAGGTGTTGTTTTTCCAGCCTATTTCTCGGTAGGTGCCTACCTTGGTGAAGCCCAGGGCTTTGTGCAGGGCTGCGCTGGCCTCGTTGGGGAGGGTCATGCCTGCCACCGCCATGTGGAAGCCGCGGGTCGCCAGCCTTTCGAACAGCTCCGTGTACAGGGCCCGGCCCGCGCCGCTTCGGTGGCTGTCCAGCGCCACGTACACGCTGACCTCGCACGACAACCGGTACGCGGCGCGCGACTTGTACTCGCCGCCGTACGCGTACCCCACCACCCGGCCGCCGTCCTCGGCCACCAGCCAGGCGTGCGTCTGCCGCGCCGAGGAGATCCGCGCCGCCATCTCCGCCTCGGACGGCGGGTCCAGTTCGAACGTGATCGCCGTGTCCCGCACGTACGGCGCGTAGATCGCCGCGCACGCCGCCGCGTCCCCGGCCTGCTCCGCATCGCGAACCAACATGTCGAAGATAGTAGACACCACATCCACTATTGTGAAGCCATGACCGACGCGCTGAGCACTGCCATCGCCACCACGCTGCAGGCCGCCCGACAGGCACGCGGCCTGTCCGGCGGCGCGCTCGCCGACCGGTCCGGCGTCTCCCGCGCCATGATCAGCAAAGTCGAACGCGGCGAGACCCAGCCGACCGCCGCACTGCTGGCCCGCCTCGCGGCCGCGCTCGGCATGACGCTGTCGGAACTCGTCGCCCGCGCGGAACAGGACCAGAACCGCCTCGCCCGCAGGGAGCACCAGCCCACCTGGACCGACCCAGGCAGCGGCTACACCCGCCGCGCCGTCTCCCCCGCCGCGGGCGGGCCGCTCGAACTGGTCGAGGTCGAACTGCCCGCCGGCGCGGAGGTCGCGTTCCCCGCCGAGACCTACGCGCACGCACACCAGCAGATCTGGGTCATCGCGGGCACCCTGACCTTCCGCGAAGGCGCCACCGACCACCACCTGGCCGCCGGTGACTGCCTCCAGCTCGGCCCGCCGCAGGCGTGCGCGTTCGTCAACGGAACGGACACGCCCTGCCGGTACCTGGTGGCACTGGCGCGGCGGTGAGACCGGCGGTCAGACCGCCGGATACCGGTTGTAGCCGGGGAAGTTGCCGTACAGCAGCTCGTCCTCCGGGCCCTGCGTGACCGCGTGCACCAGGTGTTCGCCACCGACGAACGCGCCCTTCCACGAGCCGCCCCGGCCGCCGAACGGTTCCTCGCGGTCACCACGTGAACGCGGCTTGTTCACGCCGACCTTGAACGCCTGCACGTGCTCGGCCAGCTCCGTCGCCAGTTCCTGGTCATCGCACGCGATGCTCGCGACGAGCGCGCCGTTGGACGCGTTCATCTGCGCCAGCAGCTCGGCCTTCGTGTCGACCACGACGATCGTGTCGACCGGGCCGAAGGGCTCCTCGTGCATGAGCCGCGCCGCGCCGGGCGGGGCGAGCAGCGTGGTCGGCGCGACGTACGCGGACGTGTCCTGCCCCGGCAGAAACCGGCCCTGATCGAGGGACCCTCGATAGAGCGGCACGGCACCGTGATGCAGTGCCTCGTCGACCCGCTTGGCGAGATCCCGCGCCTTGGCGGCGGAGATCATCGGGCCGAAGTCGAGCACGGGCAGCTCACCCGACTCGTCCACGGCGAGCGGGTGACCGAACCTGATCGACTGCACCACCGGCAGGTACGCCGCGAGGAACGAGTCGACGAGGTCGCGCTGCACCACGAACCTCGGGTAGGCGGTGCACCGCTGCTTCGCGTACTCGAAGCCCTTCTTCAGGTGCGCGGCGAGTCCGTCCCAGTCGGAGAACTCCCAGATGCCCCAGGTGTTCAGGCCTTCCTGCTCGAGCATGTGCCGCTTGCCGGTGTCGACGAGCTGCGCGGCGACCTTGCCGCCGTTGTCGCGGCCGCCGACGAACGCGAGCGCGCCGATCTCCATCGACCGCACCAGCGCGCCGGAGAGCTTCGAGCCGTCACCGGACAGCAGCGTGACCGGCAGGCCCGCGTCGTTCATGAGCGAGTGTGCGACGGTGAGGCAGACCGCGCCACCCTGCGTCGGGGTCTTCGCGACCACCGCGTTGCCCGCCAGCAGCTGCACCAGTTCCGCGTGCACCAGCACCGACATCGGGTAGTTCCAGCTCGCGATGTTGGACACCGGGCCGGGCAGCGGGGCCCGCTCGAACGGGCGGCCGTGCGCGTCGGTCGCGAGCATCGAGTCGATGTTGTCGACGTACCAGCGGACGCCGTCCAGTGCGCGGTCCACGTCGGCGCACGCGAGCTTCCACGGCTTGCCGATCTCCCACGCGAGTAGCAGCGCGAGGTCGTCGCGGGCGTCGGTCATCGCGTCGACGGCGGCCGTGACCCTGGCCTTGCGCTCGGCGAGCGGCACCTCACCCCAGTCCCGGTGCTGCTGGTGGGCGGCCGCGACCGCCTTCAGCGCGGTGGGCTCGTCGACCTTGGACAGCTGCCCGATCGTGGACTGGTCGACGGGGGACACCATCGGCGAGCGTTCGCCGCCATCCTGCCACCGTCCCTCGTACAGGTTCCTCAGCCGGTCACCGGCGAATCCGTCCGGTGCCACCTGGGCGACCCGCTCCACCAGTCGGGCCCACTGTGCGTGCTCGGGGATGCGCAAAACCACGGCCTACCTCCATCGCTGTGACGAGAGCCATAGCCGATGGTGGCTGGTAGCGGGCGATAAGTCATCGAAGTTGCGTCGGAAGTCACGCGCAGAAGAGCGTCGGGTGTCGCACGACACCCGACGTTCCGTCGTTCTCCAGTTACGGTCCGTCGTCGAACCGCTTGCGGAAGCGGTCCTCCATCCGTTGCGAGAACGAGCTTCGGCGCGCCTTCGGCGAGCCTCCGCCGCTCTCGCCCTCGGTGGGCTCCTCGCCTTCCGCACCGCCATTTCGCATGGCGGAGAGCGTGAGCAACGCACCGAAGAACATGACCAGGAAGCCGAGCAAGCTGACTACCGGGACACCGCCAGGCTTCAGCGGCAGGATGACTCCGAGGACCAGAAGCGCGACACCCAGCACAAACAGCGCGATGCCCTGCAGGCGTCGACGCCGGGAGGGGCGCCGAAGACGGGCACCCCGCACGCTGGATGCGAACTTGGGATCCTCGGCGTAAAGCGCACGCTCAATCTGGTCGAGCAGTCGCTGCTCGTGCTCGGAGAGTGGCATTCGTTCCTCCTCCGGCACAGCGGTCGCGAGCGCCGGGCGATCACGGGTCTTGGCCGCCGGACCCGGCGGGCGCCCCGCGGTGGGGGCGTCACCTCCAGGATACGAGCCGCGAGCCTCCGCGACTACCCGATCCGGAATCATGGTCGTATGCATCAGCAAAACCCGGCCCTTCGCGAGTGTGTCACAGGGCCGTTCCGACCCTCTCGGGTGGGCTGAGTGGAGCCGGCGACCGCGTTGCGGCAGATCGCGTTCCTGTTGGAGCGGGCGGCCGAACCGACGCACAAGGTCCAGGCGTTCCGGAAGGCAGCCGCCGTGGTGGCCGGTCTGCCTGACGGGGAGCTGGCCGACCGCCTACGTGCGGGGACGCTGACCTCGCTGCCCGGTATCGGCAGGACCACCGCCACCGTGATCACCGAGGCGGCCCGCGGTGAAGCACCCGCCTACCTGCAACGACTCCTGGCGGGCGGGCTCGTGCCGGTCGCAGGCGGCGAGGCCATGCGGGCGGAGCTGCTCGGCGACTGCCACACCCATTCGGACTGGTCCGACGGCGGCAGCCCGATCAGGGAAATGGCGGAAGCCGCCATCCTTCTGGGGCACGAATGGATGGTCCTGACGGACCACTCCCCCCGACTGACGGTCGCGAACGGGTTGAGTGCCGAGCGGTTGCGCAAGCAGTTGGACGTCGTCGCGGACCTCAACACCGAGCTCGCGCCGTTCCGGCTCCTGACCGGGATCGAGGTCGACATCCTCGACGACGGCTCGCTGGACCAGCTGCCGGAACTGCTCTCCGGGCTCGACGTGGTGGTCGGCAGCGTGCACTCGAAGCTGCGGATGGGCCGCGACGAGATGACCGACCGCATGCTGGCCGCCGTCGCGAACCCGCACCTGGACATCCTCGGCCACTGCACGGGCCGGAAGGTCAAGGGCAGGCAGCGGCCGGAGTCGGAGTTCGAGGCCGAGGCCGTGTTCGCCGCGTGCGAGGCCAACGGGGTGGCCGTGGAGATCAACTCGCGACCGGACCGTCTCGACCCGCCGAGGCGGCTGCTGAGCCTCGCCCACGAGATCGGCTGCGTCTTCTCGATCGACAGCGACGCGCACGCGCCCGGCCAGCTGGACTGGCTGCCGTACGGCTGCGAGCGAGCCGAGGAATGCGGAATATCACCCGATCGGGTGATCAACACATGGCCGGCGGACCGCCTCTTGACCTGGGCCGGCACACACTAGGGGGACAGGTGCTGGCCAACTCGTTCACAAGGCCCCGGCGGCGCGCCACCATCGGCGCGATCGTCGTCTTCGGACTCCTGCTCGCCCTTGGCGCGGGCATCGTCACGAGCTTCGGGCTCGAATCCGAGCGAATCCACCACTACGGGGTGGACGTCGCCGTGCAGGAGGACGGCTCCGCACTCGTCCGCGAGACCATCGACTACGACTTCGGCAGCAACGACCGGCACGGGATCGATCGCGACTTCCCGGGTTACGGGGTGTCCAGCCTTGACGAGGACGTGGTGTCCGACGTCCGTGTGCGGTCGGCGTCCGCACCCGCGGAGTTCAAGCTGACCGGCCTCCAAGGTGACGCGGAGATCGAGGTCGGCGGCCCGGCAGCCGAGGTGAGCGGCCTCCACCGGTACGTGCTGGAGTACCGGATCACCGGTGCGTCGGACGGGAACCGCCTCGGGTTCGACATGATCGGCACCGGCTGGGACGTGCCGATCGACAGCGCCGACCTCCGCCTCACGGCGCCACGGCAGCTCACCGGCGTCGGCTGCTACCGGGGCTCGGCGTCCAGCGAGACGCCGTGCGAGACGCTCGACGTCGGCGGGGACGTGGTGACCGCGCATGTCGAGAGCCTGGACGAGGGGCAGGGCGTCACGATCGACGGCACCCTGGCGGGCGCACCGGCCGGCCCCGTGCGCACCGCGCTGCCGGACGACGTCGAGCTGACCGACGGCCGGTCCCACTGGACGATCATCTGGCGCGTCCTGGGTTTCGGCGCCGCCGGGTTCGTGCTGGGCGCGATCCCGCCTGTGCTGTGGGCGCGGCGGCGGGGCCGGGACCGCGCGTGGGCGGGCGGCGGCATCGACGCCGTCTTCGGCGGGCCGGGCATGGCGTCCGCGCGCATCGCCGACATGACCGCCGAAGCTCAGGTCACGATGCAGTTCGAGCCACCTCGCGACCTCACGCCCGCGCAGGGCGGTGTGCTGCTGGTCGAGAAGGCCGAGAAGAACCACGTGGTGGCGTGGCTGACGCAGCAGTCGATGGACGGCTGGTTCACGATCGAGGACGACGGCAAACGGTTGCGCTGGACGGCACCCGACGACCGGTGGGAGTCGGCGCCCGCGCCGCTGCGCACGATGTTCAACCGGCGCGCGAAGATCACGCTCGGCAAGCACGACAAGCGGTTCGCCGAGGGTTTCCAGCGCGTCACCAAGGAGCTGGAGGAGTGGCGGTCCACCTGCGAGCTGTGGGACCACGCCGAGGAGAAGCGCAACCGGCGGGTCGCGTCGTGGGTGCAGGCACTCGCGGTGCTCGCCGTCATCGCGGGCGCCATCGGGCTGCTCACGACCGACTACACCGACGACATCGGCTACCTCGTCGCCGCGGTGTCGGGTCTGTTCACCGGCGCGGGTGTGAGCATGAGCCTGAACGCCGGAGAGCTGCCCATCCGCACGCAGGAGGGCTTCGCCCGGCGGCAGCTGGTCGAAGGCTTCCGGCGGTTCTTCGCCGCGTCCGAGGGCAGGCACGCGCGGGAGGCGGCCGAACGGGGCGAGCTGCGGCTGTACTCGGCGTGGGCGGTCGCGCTCGGCGAGCTGGACCGGTGGAACGACGCGATGGTCGACGCGTCGCTGCCGCCATCTACCTCCGGCGTCACGGAGACCGCGGGCTACCTGGCGCTCAGCTCGACCGTGCTGACGACCGTCACCGGGTCGTCGTCGGGTGGCTCCGGCGGCGGATACTCGGGTAGTGGGTCCTCCGGCGGCGGCAGTGTCGGCGGCGGTGGCGGCGGTGGCGGCGGTGGTGGAGGTGGCAGTTGGTGAGGGAGCCCGACGAACTGGCCGACGGCATCGCGGTCGTGTCCGAGGCGAAGCGGATCACCGTGCTGTCCGGCGCCGGCATCTCCACCGACTCGGGCATCCCGGACTTCCGAGGGCCCAACGGGCTGTGGACCCGTGACCCGAAGGCGGAGCGGCTGTCGAGCTTCCAGGCCTACCGCGACGACCCGGAGGTGCGGCGCGCGGCTTGGCAGGCGCGGTTGACGCACCCGGTGTGGCAGGCGCGGCCGAACGACGCGCACCGGGCGCTGGTGGCGCTGGAGCGGGCCGGGCGGCTGGTGTCGCTGGTGACGCAGAACATCGACGGGCTGCACCAGCGGGCGGGCTCGGCGGCGGTGCTGGAGCTGCACGGCTCGATGCGGGACACCGTGTGCCTGCAGTGCAACGAGCGCAGGCCGATGGCCGAGGCACTCGAACGGGTGGCGGCGGGCAACCCCGACCCGACGTGCCGCGTGTGCGGCGGGATCCTCAAGTCGGCGACGATCTCGTTCGGACAGCCGCTCGAGAGGGCGGTGCTCGAAGCGGCCCGTGACGCCGTGCTGGCGAGCGACCTGATGCTGGCGGTCGGCAGTTCGCTGTCGGTGCAACCCGCGGCCGGACTGGTCGGGATCGCGGCCAGGGCGGGCGCGACCGTGGTGATCTGCAACGCGTCGGAGACGCCGTATGACGACATGGCGGCGATCGTGCTGCGCGGCCCGCTCGGCGAGGTACTGCCCGCGCTGGTCAGCTGACGCGGACACCCGAGGAGCGCAGGGCCTCCTCGACGCGAAGCCGTTCCACCTCGCGGTCCATGCCCTCGCCGAGGCGGTCGAGCCGGTGCGGCACGTCGACCGCGGCGCACGCCTGGACGAGCAACGCGTCGTAGGCCTCCCGGGTGGCGCGGCGCCGGAGTGCGGGGGTGCCTGGCGGGAAGTCCGCGAGCGTGCGGTGCACCCGGCGCAGGTCGGCGGCGAGCCGTTCGATGGGCGGGCGCGCGGATTCGGGGCCGCGGCGGCGCCTGCGGAGGTAGGCACCCACCGCGTCGACGGTTCTGGGGACCCGCAACAGGGTCCAGAACAGCAACGTCGGGGCGGTCACCACGACCACCAGCAGGATCAGGTTGCCGACGGGCACCATAACTGGGAATGCTACCTCGTGGATTATTGACAGGAACTCGTTAATGTTCGTGAGCATGCGTCGAGTCCTCGTCCTCCTGTTCGCCGTGCTCGCCGTGCTCTGTTCCGGCACCCCGGCAATCGCCTACCCGAACGCCTTCTTCCACACCCAGAACACGGGCAACCGCGGCGCGGACGTGCTCGCGATCCAGCACCTGCTGATCCACCACGGCCAGTCGCTCAGCGCCGACGGCGTGTTCGGCTCGGGGACCACCGCCGCGGTCCGGGCGTTCCAGACCGCGAAGGGGCTCGGCGTCGACGGCATCGTCGGCCCCGCGACGTGGGCGGCGCTCGCACCGCAGATCAGCCAGGGCGCGAGCGGCTCGGCGGTGCGCGCCCTCCAGGTCGAACTGAACGAGAAGCGCAGGCTGTCGCTGCCGGTCAACGGCGTGTTCGACGCGAGCGTGACGGCCGCGGTCCGCGACTTCCAGTCCCACGCGGGCATCGGCGTCGACGGCGTGGCCGGCCCGACCACGTGGCGGAACCTGGTGTGGCACTACGGATACCCGAACATGGCGGCGGGTTTCTGCGACAAGGACCCGGACGGCAACGGCACGGCGAACTGGGCCACCTCGGCGTCGGTCGCGCAGCTGGAGAAGGCCGCGACCACGTTCGCCGCGACCGGCCAGGGCCAGCTCCCGCTCGGCGACGCGGGGTTCGAGCACGGCGGCACGATCCCGGGCCACGGCAGCCACGCGGTCGGCATGGACATCGACGTGTGGCCGATCCGCACCGACAACGCCCAGTGCACCGCGGGCCGGATCACGTGGCAGTCGGCGACCTACGACCGCGCGGCCACCCGCACACTCGTGCAGGCGATCCGCTCGGCCGCGCCCGGCCACGTGAAGCTGGTCTTCTTCAACGACCCGGTCCTGATCGACGAGGGCCTGACCACCCAGTACGCCAACCACGACAACCACCTGCACGTCCGCTACTGCGAACGCGTGCACTCGAACAGCCTCTACGACTGCTGACCACCGGGGGTGCGCCGCCGGATCAGCGGCCTTTCCCGGTGCGCGGAGTCAGCAACGTCGCGGGGCGGATGGCGGCGCCGCCGAACTTGGCGCGGGCCTGGTCCGCCGCCTGGTCGGCGTCGCGCCAGCCGCGTTCCGGGGAGTCCAGCAGCAGCTGCTGGCCGCCTGCCGTGCCCTCCTCCAACTGCTCCATGCGCACGCCGATCAGGCGGACCGCGCCCGGCGGGGTCTGCTCGTCGAGCAGGCGGCACGCGGTGCGGTAGATCTCCTGCGTGACGTCCGTGGCCACCGGGAGGGTGCGGGACCTGGTGATCGTCGTGAAGTCGCCGAAGCGGACCTTGATCGACACGGTGCGGCCGCGCAGGTCCCTGCGGCGCAGCGTCGACGCGGTGCGTTCGGACAGGCGTAACAGCTCCTGCCTGACCACCTCGCGGTCGGACTGGTCGGTCTCGAACGTCTCCTCCGCACCCACCGACTTCTCGACCGACTCGGGCACCACCGCGCGGTCGTCGTGACCGTTGGCCAGCGTGTGCAGGTGCTCAGCCGCCGCGACCCCGATCGCGCGCTTCAGCCGGGCCAGCGGCATGGCCGCCACGTCGGCCACCCGGTTCAGCCCGATCGCCGACAGCCGCTCCGCCGTCTTCTTGCCAACGCCCCACAGCGCCGACACCGGCAGCGGGTGCAGGAAGTCGATGATGTCCGTGCGCGGCACGACGAGCATCCCGTCCGGCTTCGCGAAACCGGACGCGAGCTTCGCGACGAACTTCGTCGACGACACCCCAACCGAGCAGGTGATGCCCCACTCGGCGGCCACCCGCACCCGGACCTGCTCGCCGATCTCCCCCGGTGTCATCCGCAGCCGCCGCAGCGCACCCGCGACGTCCAGGAACGCCTCGTCGAGGCTGAGCGGCTCAACCAGCGGCGTGACCTCCCGGAAGATCGCCATCACACCCGAGGACGCCTCCGTGTAGAGCGAGAACGTCGGCGGCAGGAACACCGCCTGCGGGCACAGCCTGCGTGCGTGTGCCGTCGGCATGGCCGACCGCACCCCGTAGGTCCGCGCGAGGTAGTTGGCCGAGCTGACCACCCCGCGCCCGCCAGTGCCACCCACCACGACCGGCTTGTCCGCCAGCTCCGGCCGCTCCCTGATCTCCACGGACGCGAAGAACGCGTCCATGTCCACGTGCAGCACCGGGCAGCCGGTGTCATCCGGCCACCGCCCGTCCCGCGCCTTGTAGCGATCCACCAGCCCACGTGGCAGATCCCCGCTCCGACCCATGCGTGCAGCTAAGCAGAGACCACCGACAGAGTTGACCTGAAGCGCGCTCCAGTCCCTAACGTTCCGGTGTGACCGAACTCAGCCGCCGCCGCAGGTTCCTGGTGCTCGCGATCTGCTGCGCCAGCATCGTTGTCGTCGTGATGGACATCTCCATCGTCAACGTCGCGCTCCCCGACATGCGCCGCGACCTGGCCGCCTCGGTGTCCGGTCTGCAGTGGACGGTCGACGCGTACACGTTGGTGCTGGCCGGTTTCCTGCTGGTGGCCGGGTCCTCGGCCGACCGGTTCGGCCGCAGGCGGGTCTTCCGGATCGGGCTCGCCACCTTCGGGCTCGGGTCGTTGCTGTGCGGTCTTGCGCCGGGCATCGGCTGGCTGGTCGCGGCGCGGGCGGTGCAGGGCGTCGGCGGCACGATGCTCAACCCGGTGGCCATGGCGATCGTCGCCACGACGTTTCCCGTGCCCGCCGAGCGGGCGCGGGCGATCGGCGTGTTCGCGTCGATGTCCGGGCTGGCGCTGGCGCTCGGCCCGATCCTCGGCGGCGCGCTGGTCGACGGGCTCGGCTGGCGGGCCGTCTTCTGGATCAACGTGCCGATCGTGGTGGCGGCGCTCGTGTGCACGACGCTGTTCGTGCCGGAGTCGCGGGCCGCGCGGGTGCGCCGGTTCGACCCGGTCGGACAGGTCCTCGTCGTCCTCGTGCTGGGCAGCCTCGTCTACGCGATCATCGAGTCCACCTCGCTCGGCTGGACGTCGCCGGTGATCCTCGGGCTGCTCGCGGTCGCGGCGTTCGGCGCGGCCGGGCTGCTCCGCTACGAGGCGCGCCGCACCGATCCGCTGCTGGAGCTGCGGCTGTTCCGCAGCGTGCCGTTCAGCTCGGCGATCCTGATCGCCGTCCTGAGCCTGTGCGGGTTCGCCGCCTTCCTGTTCGTCACCACCCTGTACCTGCAGAACGTGCGCGGCATGAGCGCGCTGGCGGCCGGTCTGTGCCTGCTGCCGGTGGGCGTGCTGGTGCTGGTCCTCGGCCCGCTCGCGGGCCGGGTGGTCGGCAGTCACGGGCCACGCGTGCCGCTGGTGGTCGCCGGGACCGCGCTGGCCCTGGGCGGTGGCGCGTCGATCCTGCTCGGCCCGGACGCCCCGCTGCCCGCCGTGCTCGCGGTCTACCTGCTGTTCGGCGTCTTCCTCGGCACCATCAACCCACCGATCACCAACACGGCCGTGTCCGGCATGCCGCGCTCGATGGCCGGGCTGGCCGCGTCCGTCGCGTCCACCGGCAGGCAGACCGGCACCACGCTGGGCGTCGCGATCGCCGGGACCATCGTGGGCTCGGGGACGGCGTTCACCGACGCGGCGCGGGGCGTGTGGTGGCTGGTGCTGGCGCTCGGCGCCGGCGTGCTGGTGCTGGCCCTGCTCAGCACCGGACGCTGGGCCATGGGCACCGCCGGGCAGACCGCGGCGTTGTTCGACGGGATCGACCGGGGCCGGTGATCACCCCCGGCGGGCCATCGCGTGCAGCCGGGCCGCGATGTCCCGCAGCGGCGCGGTCGGGGCCAGCTTCAGCTCCAGCGCGGCCAGCGCGTCCTGCGCGGAGGTGTCCTGCTGCAGCACCGAGCCCGGCACCAGCTCGCTGAGCACCCCGTGCCCCTGCACCAGCTCCACGGTCAGCCCCGCGTCGGTCAGCAGCGCCACCAGGCCGTCGGTGTCGAAGCGGCGCAGCAGCGGCTCCTCGGGGAGGATGCCCGCCGGGTCGTCGGCGAGCGCGGCGGCCTCCGCCAGCCTGCCCGCGACCGCGCGGTGCAGCAGCGCGGCGGTCCTGTTCGCGACGAGCACCGACACCACACCGCCCGGTGCGACCGCGTCGGCCATCGCGGCGACCGTGTTCTTCGGGTCGTCGACCACCTCGAGGAGACCGTGCGCGAGCACGACGTCCGCCGAACCGGCGGGCACCACCTCGCCGAGGGCGTCGCTGTCGGCCTGGACCGCGGTGATGCGGTCGTGCACCCCGGCGTCGGCGGCGCGGCGGGACAGGGTCGCGAGCGCGTTCGGGTTCGGCTCGACGACGGTCACGACGCAGCCCGCTGCCGCGAACGGAACCGCGAGGACGCCGCTACCTCCACCGACGTCGAGGACACGTGGTGGCTCGCCGCCACGGCGCCGCCGCGCGGCGGTCAGCTCGGTGTCGAGCGCGAGGCGAACAGCATCCGGTCGCATGAACCGAAAGCGTAGGCCCCGTAGGGTGCATAGCGTGCAAACGGTGGCAGTGCTCAGCCTCAAGGGTGGCGTCGGCAAGACGACCATCGCGCTCGGCCTTGCCTCGGCAGCGCAGCGCCGGGGCGCGCGCACCCTGGTCGTGGACCTCGATCCGCAGTGCAACGCGACCGCGACGCTCGACCCGGGCGACACGGACGCGACCCTCGCCGACGTGCTCGAGACGCCGCGGCCAGCGGTGCTCAGGGACGCGATCTCGCGCAGCGGCTGGGGCGAGGAGGTCGATGTCCTGGTCGGCTCCGAGGACCTCGAACTGCTCAACGACCAGGACCCCGACCCCCGGCGCCTCGAGAAGCTCAGCAGAGCCCTCCAGGAGCTGGAGCACCTCCTGTCGGACGACGAGCTGCCCTACCAGCTGGTGCTGCTCGACTGTCCCCCATCACTCGGACGGCTGACGAAGTCGGCGCTGATCGCCGCGGACGGGGCCCTGCTCGTCACCGAGCCGACGCTGTTCGCGGTGTCCGGCGCGCAGCGCGCGTTCGAGGCGGTCGAGCAGGTCGCCGAGAAGCACAACCCACGCCTGTCGCCGCTGGGGGTGGTGGTGAACCGGGTGCGGCCGCAGTCCTACGAGCACCAGTACCGGATCCAGGAGCTGCGTGAGCACTTCGGGACCCTCGTCATGCCGGTCGCGCTGCCCGACCGGCTCGCGGTGCAGCAGGCGCAGGGCGCCTGCCTGCCCATCCACGCGTGGGGCACGCCGGGGTCGCGTGAGGTGGCGCTGGCGCTGAACCTGTTGCTGGCGCGGTTGTTGCGCAGTATCGGCAGGTCACGGCCGCGTCCGGTGATCAGGACCGACGACGAGGATGCCGACACGGACGTCGACGCCGACGAGCGGGTAGTCCAGGACGGCTGAGCTGTTCCGCCTCCCCGGAGTTCACAAGTGTTGGTCACGTTCCAGCGCACGGCGCGGATGATCAGTGGTTAGTGGCTGGCTGCCGTCACGTTCCCCTGAGGCGCGTGCTGCTTGGCGCTGGACCTGATTTCCGTCTACTTCTGGACGACTTTCTGCTATCCGACGCAGATCACCCACGGGCAGTGGGTGGTAGTCGTCGTCGGTGGTGGCGGCGGCTGGGTCGTGGTCGTGGTGGTCGTCGTGGTGATCGGCGCGGGCGGTGGCGCCTGCTCGGTCGTGGTCGTCGTGGTGGTGGTCGTCGTCGTGGTCGTGGTGGTGCTCTCGGCCGACGATGACGACGAAGCCGTCGTGGTGCTGGTCGCGGTGGGGCTGGTCGACCGCGAGGCAGGCGGGATCGGCTCCACCGCGCCCAGTTCGGAGGGGTCGACCACCGGCCGGTCGGCGTCCGTGAGCGCGCCGAGCGCGAAGAGCGTGCAGGTAACCGCCCCCACGACGGCCCCGACGGCCATCCGACCGTGACCGCTTTGCAGGGTGGACCCCATCTATGTCCTTAGGGTGAGCGTCCAGCGACCACTAGTAGTTGGCTCACGAATCTACCTCACCCGTACGGGCGAGGGACACCTCGCTGTAGTTGTTCCGTTGTGCGCCGTGGGCCGGCTCGCGAGAAATCTCTTTGCCGGTTCGCTCGGACGGCCGTAATGTCGGCTGTACACGAGAGAGGAGGTGGTCCAACGGTGAATTCCCATAGGACTCGTGAGGTGGCTGTCCGCTAAGGACCACCCAAACGGACATGGTTTGGCCGGCTGCGCAACACGGCATGACACCGGTTCGCCGGTGCCGGAGACGCGCGGTGTGGTCGGCGAATTCCAGGCAGTCACCCAGCCCCCGGTGCTCTCAGGGACCTAGTCCGCCCCTGGGCCTGCGCGAGCAGGAGTCGGCCCGGGGGCTGTTTTATTTCCGCCACGCGCTCCCGGCCCTGCGCTCGGCGTCCTTCACCGACCGGCTCGCCGAACCGGTGCGGCGCCGCGCCTCCTTCTCCTCGGCCTCGGCGGCGTCCAGCTCCTCGTAGATCCGGCGCACCCGCTCGGTCGCCTCCTCCACCGCCTTCTGTGTCTCGACGAGGATCCGTTCCTCCTCCGTGCGGTCGGCCTCGGCCTCCTTGACCGCCGCCCGCGCGTCGTCCAGCTCCTGACGTGCGGCCGCCCGCTTCCGCTCCAGATCGGCGTCCTCGCGGGACGTGCGCTCCTTCTTGGGGGTCTTCGGCGCGCGCCGGGGCACCACGCCGGTCGCTTCGGAGGACGGCCACGCCGCGGCGGCCGCGGCCAGGTCCTTCGCCGAGGCCAGCCTGCCCGCGATCAGGACCCGCGCGACCTCGGCGTCGGCGATGGCGGTCGTGAAGATCTCCTCCAGCTCACGGGTGACGCCCTCGGTCAGCGCCGCCCCGTTGAGCTTCCCGGCGGCCTGGACCAGCGAGTTGACGAGCTTGGTGCGCCGCTGCGACAGCGTCCGCAGGTCCGCGCCCGACAGGTTCGCGTGCGCCTCCCGGAACTCGTCTCCCAGTTCGGCGACCTCGTCGACACCCGCGTCCGGGTCGTGAGCGAGCTGGTTCGCGAGCCACGCGGACGTCGTCGGCTTCGCGAGCTTGTCGATCGCGGCGGCCAGCGTGGCGTCCCCGTCGGCCTTGGCCTGTTTCGCCAGCTCCCTGCGGCGGGGGGTGAAGTCCTCGCGGGCACCGGCGTACAGCTCGTCGGCGGCGGAATCCAGGTCGGCAGGCACACCCCCATCCTGCCGCCTTCAGCGCGATGACACGATGCCCTGGTGGTCTACCAGCGGGTTGTGCGGCGGGCATTGTTCCGGATGGGTGGCGGCGACGCCGAGGTGGCGCACGAGCGCACGGTGGCGATGACCGCCAGGATCGGTGCCGTGCCGCCTGCCGTGGCCGGCCTGCGACGGTACTTCGGCAGGGCCGAGCCCAGGACCGTGTTCGGCATCCGGTTCCCCGGCCCGGTCGGGCTCGCGGCCGGGGTCGACAAGGACGGCCGCGCGCTGCGCGCGTGGCCCGCGTTCGGGTTCGGGTTCGTCGAGGTGGGCACGGTGACGTGGCACCCGCAGCCGGGCAACGAGAAGCCGAGGCTGTTCCGGCTGCCCGCGAGCGAGGCCGTGATCAACCGGATGGGCTTCAACAACGGCGGCGCGGAGGCGCTCGCGGCGCGGCTGAAGGCGCTGGGGCCGTTGAAGGTTCCGCTGGGCGTGAGCATCGGCAAGTCGAAGGCCACCTCCGTGGCGGAGGCCGTCGACGACTACCGGCGGTCGCTGCGGGCGCTGGAGCCGCACGCGGACTACTTCGCCGTGAACGTCAGCTCCCCCAACACGCCGGGGCTGCGTGGCCTGCAGGACAAGGCCGCGCTGGACACGCTCCTGGGTGAGCTGCGGACGTCGGTGCCGCTGCTGGTGAAGATCGCCCCGGACCTGACGGACGAGGCGATCGGCGAGGTCCTGGAGGTGTGCGTGGCGCACCGGGTGGCGGGCCTGATCGCGACGAACACGACGCTGTCCCGCGAAGGGCTGGCACCCGGGGACGAGCCCCGCGGCGCGGAGGCGGGCGGCATGAGCGGCCGCCCGCTGACCGCGCGTGCGCTGGAGGTGGTGACGTTCGTGGCGAAGGAGACGAACGGCGGCCTGCCGATCATCGGCGTTGGCGGCATCCACACCGCGGACGACGCACTACGCATGCTGGACGCGGGCGCAGCCCTGGTACAGCTCTACACGGGCTTCATCTACCACGGCCCGGGCCTGGTCCGGCAAATCAACCACCGAACAAGATGACCACGGGTCAGTGCAACAAAGCCCAACACAACCCAACCGCACCTCAGGGGAACGTGGCGGCAGCCAACCACCAACCACTGACCACACGCACCGTTCGCTGGAACGCGACCAACACTGTTAAGGCCGGGGAGGCGGGCTAGCTGGCTAGCTAGGCGGAGTGAGTTCCCGTAGTGCCACTGCCAGGCCTGCCAGGTGGTCGGTGGCGTCGGCCAGTTCCTGCTTCGGGCCCGCCGACGAGCTGGCGGCCACGACCCGGCCCGCCGCCGCCACGAGGCTGCGGTAGCCGTTGAGGCCCTCGTCGAGCTGCTCCCGCAGGCGCCGCACGCCGTCGATGAGCGGGCCGCGTTCCATCGGCGGCGCGTGGTCGCGGGCCAGTTCGACGGCCGCGAGCTGGGC
>NZ_JBARWZ010000248.1:0-25302 GCF_049647105.1 Actinophytocola sp. | reverse complement strand
GTCCTCGTAGGACCGGGCGGCCTTCTGTTTTCCGCTTCACACAAAGGAGCCGCGCACCCGTCGGGGTGCGCGGCTCCTTTGTGAACTGTCCTCAGTAGCGCCTCAGTGACGGCTGCCGCTGCGGCGGAACAGCTTGTTGCCGAGCCACACCACCGGGTCGTACTTGCGGTCGATCACGCGCTCCTTCATCGGGATCAGCGCGTTGTCGGTGATCTTGATGTGCTCGGGGCACACCTCGGTGCAGCACTTGGTGATGTTGCAGAACCCGAGGCCGTGCTCGTCCTGCGCCTCGCGGACGCGGTCCTCCTGGTCGAGCGGGTGCATGTCCAGCTCGGCGACCCGCATGAGGAAACGAGGACCGGCGAAGTTCTCCTTGTTCTCCTCGTGGTCACGGATGACGTGGCAGGTGTTCTGGCACAGGAAGCACTCGATGCACTTGCGGAACTCCTGCGAGCGCTCGACGTCCTGCTGCTTCATCCGGTACTCGCCGAGACCGAGGTTCTTCGGCGGCGCGAAGGACGGGATCTCCCGTGCCTTCTGGTAGTTGTACGACACGTCGGTGACGAGGTCGCGGATCACCGGGAACGTGCGCAGCGGCGTGACGGTGATCGTCTCCGACTCGGAGAACACCGACATCCGCGTCATGCACAGCAGGCGCGGCATGCCGTTGATCTCCGCGGAGCACGAGCCGCACTTGCCCGCCTTGCAGTTCCAGCGCACGGCGAGATCCGGGGCCTGCGTGGCCTGCAGGCGGTGGATGATGTCGAGAACGACCTCACCCTCGTTCACCTCGACGACGTAGTCCTGGACGTCACCGCCCTCGGCGTCGCCCCGCCACACCTTGAAGTTCGCTTTGTAACTCACTTCGAGCTCCTCTGCGGGTGGGCGGCGAGCTCACCGTCCGTGTAGTACTTCTCGAGCTCGGTCAGCTCGAACAGCTCGAGCAGGTCGTCACGCATCGGCTCCTGCTCCTTCGGCGTGACCTTCGCACCCTGGTCGTAGGCCTCGCAGACCAGCAGGGTGTTGCGCCACGTGGAGTCCATGCCGGGGAAGTCGTCGCGGGTGTGCCCGCCGCGGCTCTCCGTGCGCAGCAGGGCGGCCTTCGCGACGCACTCGCTGACGAGCAGCATGTTGCGCAGGTCGAGCGCGAGGTGCCAGCCGGGGTTGAACTCGCGGCGGCCCTCGACGGTCACGTTCCGCGCCCGCTCCTTCAGCTCCACGAGCTTGTCCAGTGCCTGCTGGACTTCCTCTTCCTTGCGGATGATGCCGACCAGGTCGTTCATCGACTGCTGCAGCTCGGAGTGGATCGTGTACGGGTTCTCCGACTGCCCGCTCCCCGTGGGGTCGAACGGGCTCGTCGCCCGCGCGGCCGCGGCGTCCACATCGGACTCGGAGATCTTCGGGCGCTGGTCGAGCGCGTCGAGGTACTCGACCGCGCCGAGCCCGGCCCGGCGGCCGAACACGATCAGGTCGGACAGCGAGTTGCCGCCGAGGCGGTTCGAACCGTGCATGCCGCCCGCGACCTCACCGGCCGCGAACAGGCCGGGCACGATCGACGACGCGGTGTCGGGGTCGACCTCGACACCACCCATGACGTAGTGGCAGGTCGGGCCGACCTCCATGGGCTGCGCGGTGATGTCCACATCGGCCAGTTCCTTGAACTGGTGGTACATCGACGGCAGGCGGCGGCGGATCTCCTCGGCAGGCAGCCTGCTCGCGATGTCCAGGAACACACCGCCGTGGGGTGAGCCGCGGCCTTCCTTGACCTCGGAGTTGATCGCGCGGGCGACCTCGTCGCGGGGCAGCAGGTCCGGGGTGCGCCGGTTGTTGTCCTGGTCGGCGTACCAGCCGTCGGCTTCCTGCTCGGTCTCCGCGTACTGGCCCTTGAACACGTCAGGGACGTACTCGAACATGAAGCGCTTGCCGTCGGAGTTCTTCAGGACGCCGCCGTCACCACGCACGCCCTCGGTGACCAGGATGCCCTTCACCGACGGCGGCCAGACCATGCCGGTCGGGTGGAACTGGACGAACTCCATGTTGATCAGGGTGGCGCCCGCCCGCAGTGCCAGCGCGTGCCCGTCGCCGGTGTACTCCCAGGAGTTCGACGTGACCTTGAAGGACTTGCCGATGCCACCGGTCGCCAGCACGATCGCGGGCGCGGAGAAGAGGACGAACTTGCCGGAGTCGCGCCAGTAGGCGAACGCGCCCGCCACCCGGTCGCCGTCCTTGATCAGCTCGGTGACGGTGCACTCGGAGAAGACCTTGAGCTTGGCCTCGTAGTCGCCGAACTCGGCGAAGTCCTCCTGCTGCAGCGAGACGATCTTCTGCTGCATCGTGCGGATCATCTCGAGACCGGTGCGGTCACCGACGTGCGCGAGGCGCGGGTAGGTGTGGCCGCCGAAGTTCCGCTGGCTGATCTTGCCGTCCTTGGTGCGGTCGAACAGCGCACCGTAGGTCTCCAGCTCCCAGACCCGCTCCGGGGCCTCCTTGGCGTGCAGCTCTGCCATCCGCCAGTTGTTGAGGAACTTCCCGCCACGCATGGTGTCGCGGAAGTGGACCTGCCAGTTGTCCTTCTCGTTGACGTTGCCCATCGAGGCGGCGCAACCGCCCTCTGCCATCACGGTGTGGGCCTTGCCGAAGAGCGACTTCGAGATGATCGCGGTCTTCTTGCCCTGCTGCCGGGCCTCGATGGCGGCGCGGAGACCGGCGCCACCGGCTCCGATGACGATGACGTCGTAGTCGAATCGCTCGACCTGAACCTGAACCATGAGTCCTTCTCAGTCTCAGTTGAAGATCCGCAGGTCGGTGATCCAATCAGCGGATACCGCCATGATGTAGGCATCCGTGATGATCACCGTGAAGAGCGAGATCATGGCGAACTGGCCGTGCCTTGGGTTGATCTTCGACACGAACTTCCAGTACCGGTACCGGATCGGGTGGTTGGAGAAGTGCTTCAGCTTCCCGCCGACGATGTGCCTGCACGCGTGACACGACAGCGTGTAGGCGACCAGCGCGACGACGTTGATCAGGATGATCACCGTGCCGAGGCCCATGCCGATGCCACCGTTCTTGCCGTGGAAGGCAAGTACCGCGTCGTAGACGTTGATCAGGGCGAAGATCAGCGCGGCGTAGAAGAAGTACCGGTGCCCGTTGGTCATGATGTACGGGAACTTGCGCTCACCGGAGTACTTCTTGGCCGGCTCCGGCACCGCGCACGCCGCTGGGGAGAACATCAGGGACCGGTAGGCGGCCTTGCGGTAGTAGTAGCAGGTCGCCCGGAAGCCCAGCAGCACCAGGAACGTGATGATCCCGATCGGGATCCACGCCGCGTAGGACGGGATGAACGTGCCGAAGTGGCTGGAGCCCGGCGTGCACGCCTCGTTGACGCAAGGCGAGTACATGGGCGTCAGGTAGTGCTCCTCCGGCGCCCAGTAGTAGTCGTTCATGAAGTAGCGGACCAGCGCATAGGCTGTGAAGAACAGCAGGATCCCGCCAGTGCTCAGCGGGTAGGCCCACCAACGGTCGGTCCGATACGTGCGCTCGGTAATTTGCGCCCGGTCGGGGGCACCGACGCCAGCCTTCATTGTTTGTCCTCGACTCCGGAACGATTTGTTTGTCAGAGACTAACCGTGATCTGCGCCAGTGGCGGCGTTCCGCGGGTCACACCCCAGGTGCGCGATGGGTCGGCATCGTCGGCACCTTCCTGCGGTCCGCTCACCTCCGGCCTGCCGCCGCGGGAGACGACGCCGAGCCGCCAACTGTGCCGTCGGTGGCAAGAGGAGAAGTACCACACGCTGGGAAAGCGCCGGTCGGCGGCCTGTACACAAGGTGTCCCAGGGCACGCCTTCATGGGGCGCACGACCGGGACACGCACAGACCGTACTCCGCCGCCACGACCGCCGCCGACCGCCCGTCCCGGAGCGTCGAATTCGGCTTCACAACCCCGAATTCGACGCACTTCGCGGTTTAGAAGAACGCAGTGCATACAGAATGCAATGCTTAGTTAGGCAGCCCTAAACACATGGCCTGAATCACGCGATCGATCAAGTAGAGGGCCCGGGAAGCCGGAAAAACCGGCCACGTGCTGGCCGGGAAGCAAGGTTGCGATTCGGTGAATCTTCCACCGGGAGCGTGCGCACCGTCCCGTCAGGAGCGGCGCTCAGCGGCCCGCAACATCCCTGCCGAGTGCACGACCGGATCTTCAGCCGCCCCGAAGGTTGAGGATGTCCCGCGCCGAAATTCGGTGTCTGAGCCGGGCGGATCCAGGCTCAGCGTGCCGAAGGGCGTCTTTCAGGGCATCCCACCCTGCGGAGGCGCCAACACGACTTTGCCGACCCGCCTCCCCCGACCGTCCCTACCGAGACCGTCACAAAGCGTCGTCGAGCAGTGAGGTTCGTAGCTCGTCCTTCACTACCCGGTATGCCAAGCCCTCCGCGTACCCCTTGCGTGCCAGCATCCCCACCAGTTTGCGGATCTTTGCCGGCTCGTCGGCGTTCGACAGGACGCGTAGCCGCTTTCTGACCAGCTGGCGTGCTCGTTCCTCCTCCGCTTCCGAGTCCACCGTGGCCAGAGCCTCTTCGGCGGCCTCGTCGGCGACGCCCTTCCTGCGTAGCTCCATCGCCAGGGCGCGTTGGCTCAGCCCCTGGAAGTTGTGGCGGGACCGGACCCACACCTCGGCGAACGCGGCGTCATCGATCAGCCCGACCTCGTCCATGCGGTCGAGCACCTGCGACGCCACGTCCTCCTCGATGCCCTTGCGGGCAAGGGCCTGCGCCAGCTCCACCCTCGTCCGGGGCCGCACGGTCAGCAGGCTCAGGCAGATGTCCTTCGCCTGCTGCACCGGGTCTTCCGGCGGCTCCGGGGTGGTGCGCTGGTCCCCGCCGGAGGACGAGTCGTTCGGCCTCCGGCTTCCTCGACGACCAGCCACCGGCCTAGAAGTCCACCGGGGCGGGCGCGGGCTCGGTGTCGTCGGCGTCGAGCTTCGCGCCGATGCCGAGCTTGTCCTTCATCCGCTTCTCGATCTCGTTCGCCACGTCCGGGTTATCGCGCAGGAACTTCCGCGCGTTCTCCTTGCCCTGGCCGAGCTGGTCGCCCTCGTAGGTGTACCAGGCGCCGGACTTGCGCAGGATGCCCTGCTCGACACCCATGTCGATGAGCGAGCCCTCGCGGGAGACGCCCTTGCCGTACAGGATGTCGAACTCGGCCTGCTTGAACGGCGGCGCGACCTTGTTCTTCACGACCTTGACGCGGGTCCGGTTGCCGACCGGCTCGCCGCCGTCCTTGAGCGTCTCGATGCGGCGCACGTCCAGGCGCACCGACGCGTAGAACTTGAGCGCCTTGCCACCCGTCGTGGTCTCCGGCGAGCCGAACATGACGCCGATCTTCTCGCGCAGCTGGTTGATGAAGATCGCGGTCGTGCCGGAGTTGCTGAGCGCGCCGGCGAGCTTGCGCAGCGCCTGGCTCATCAGCCGGGCCTGCAGGCCAACGTGGCTGTCGCCCATCTCGCCCTCGATCTCGGCGCGGGGCACGAGCGCGGCCACGGAGTCGATGACCAGGATGTCGAGCGCGCCGGAGCGGATCAGCATGTCCGCGATCTCCAGCGCCTGCTCGCCGGTGTCGGGCTGGGACACCAGCAACGCGTCGGTGTCCACGCCGAGGTTCTTGGCGTAGTCCGGGTCGAGCGCGTGCTCCGCGTCGATGAACGCCGCGATGCCGCCTGCCTTCTGCGCATTGGCCACGGCGTGCAGGGCCAGCGAGGTCTTACCGGACGACTCCGGGCCGAAGATCTCCACGACCCGGCCGCGCGGCAGGCCGCCGATGCCCAGCGCCACGTCCAGGGCGATGGAGCCCGTCGGGATGACCTCGATCGGGGCACGGACCTCGTCGCCGAGGCGCATGACCGAGCCCTTGCCGAAGTTCTTGTCGATCTGGGCGAGGGCCAGGTCCAACGCCTTCGCGCGATCGGGGGCTGCTGCTGCCATCTGAGATCCACCTTGGTTGTTTTTAGACCGCTTTGCACTCACGCCGGCGACGCTAACGGCAAGCACCGACAATTTCGGGCTGAGGGGGCCGGCCTGTGGACAACTCACCCCGCTGTGGACAACAGGCTAGCCGAACGCTTGTTCGACCCGACGGCGACACGCCGCAAGGCTAACGTCGCTCGAATGGCACCTCGAACGCCTCGCACACGGCCCGCCAGATCTCCTTCGGCTCGAGCCCTGCCTCCAGGGCCTGGTCCACCGTGCGCCCGCCCAGCGAGCTGAACACGTGGTCGCGGGCGAGCATGTCGGCCCGCACGTCGCCGAACTCCTGGGCCATGTGCTTGCGGAACACCGTGATACGCATCGGTGGCAGCCTACGAGCCCGCCAGGGTCTGCGAGAATCCGGTCATGGACCTCGAACCGACCGGCCTCGAGTCGATACTCATCGACATCGCCATCATCGGCGGACTGGTGGTGACGATCGTGCTCGGTGTGATGGCACTGCGGAACCGGCGGCGCTGACCGCCACCGTCGGCTCAGGTTCCCGGTTGGACGTGCTCGGCGAAGTAGTCGCCGAGGGTGTCCGGGGTGAAGTCGTCCGAGGCACGCAGTTCTGTCCTGGACAGCCAGCCGACCAGCGGGCGGTCCTCGACGGTGAACACGAGCACGCCGGTGCCGCCGGTCACGCCCGCCCGCCAGCGCCCGTCGAGGCCGTTGCCCTTCCACTCGGCCTCGACGTGGTCGCCGTCGGTCATGTCGCCCAGCTCGGTGTCGGCGAGCTTCTGCGCGTCCCGCACCGACGCGACGTGGGCGTAGCTGACCTGGTAGCTGTCGGACAGCGAGCACGTCACGTCCGCGTTGGCGTCCCGCTCGGCGGCCTTGCAGTCGCCGCTGTCGGCCACCCCGCCCGCGAGCTGCCGCAGGCAGTCGGTGAAGCCCTCGCCGTCGGTCTCGCCCTTCTGTCCACAGCTGTCGGCGGTAGGCAGGTCGCTGTCCGGCCGCAGGAGGAACACGGCGCCGACGGCGACGATCGCGAGCACCACGACAGCGGCCACCCCGAGCAGGACCTTGCGCTTGCCGGAGCGCGCGGGAGCCGGCGACTGTGCCGGGAACCCCGTGCTCGGCTGCCCCAGCACGGGGTTGCCGACCGCGGGGGACTGTGGTGTGGCGACCGGTGTCGGCACGCTGGGCGGTCCGGCCATCGGGGCCGGGCCGAGCGGCGCGGGCTGCGGAGCCTGCTGGGGCATCGGCTGCGACATCGGCGGGGGCCCGAGCGGCTGGCGGAAACCGCCGGTCGGCGGTGCCTGCGGGCCGATGTTGCCGGTGCGGAGGCTGACGCCCTCCGGCGTGATGTGGTGCGCGCCGAGCGCGACGGCCGTCTCCGGCTGGTCGAGGCTGGACGGGACCACCCGCAGCTGCTCCGCGATCAGGGTCGCGATCAGCGGGATGCGGCTGGAGCCACCGACGAGGTAGATGCCGACGAGCCGCTCCGGGGTCATGCCCGTCGAGCGGATGGTCGAGGCGAGCAGCTCGACGCTGCGCAGCAGGCTCGGCCGGATCAGCGCCTCCAGCTCGACCCGTGTGACCAGCACGTCCTCGAACGGCTCCGGCAGCGGCACCTCGGTCTGCGGGTGCCGGGACAGGGCCTCCTTGGCCGCCTTGACGTCCTCGCGGAGCGCACGCTGTGCGCGCCGGTCGCCGGTGGACTCCGGCCGCAGGATGCTCTGCCAGCGCGCCGGGTCGCGGATCGACACCTGGCGGCCGACGTGCTCGAGTAAAGCCTGGTCCACGTCGAGACCACCGAGGTCGGGCAGGCCTGCCTCGGCGAGGACCGCGTACCCGTTCTGCGTCGCCGCGACGATCGCGACGTCGAAGGTGCCCGCGCCGAGGTCGTACACGGCGAGCGCCTGCCCCGGCCCGAGCTGCTGGCCGGGGAACGACGCGAAGTGCGCGGCCGCCGCGACGGGCTCCGGCACGAGGACGAGGTTGGTGCCCATCCCGGCGAGACGGGCGGCGGCGAGCAGGACGTTGCGGCGCACCGGCCCCCACTGCGCGGGGTGCGTGAGGCGGACCTCGTCGGGCTTCGCGCCACCGAGCTGCCGGGACGTCTCGTCCGCGACTCGCCGCAGCACGGCCCCGAGCGCCTCGGTGACCGGCACGACCACGTCGCCGAGCAGCAGCGTGCCCTCGTCGATCCGGCGCTTCGGGTTCGGCTCGAACCGGGCAGGGTCCAGCCGGGCACGGCGCTCGGCGTCCCGCCCGACCACGAGGTGCCCGTCATCGGCCGCGAAGAGCGCGGACGGCATCGTGGCGGACCCGTCCACCTCGATCACCCTCGGCGGTCTCCCGTGTGCGGACAGCACCGCGACCGTGTTCGACGTACCGAGGTCAACCGACAGGACGGCCACGACTCTCCCCTCGTGCTGGCTGGTCAGCGGAATGCTGCCATGTCCGCCAGTCCGATGTGGCCGGACCCGCGATTCTCACTCACCGGGGAACGCGTTGGACGCGACCCGCGTCGTGATCCTACGAGCCGCCGCCGTCACCGCCTGGCTTGACGTGCTGGTCGAAGTAGTCGATCAGCTCGCTGATGTCGCCGGAGCCGCCGATATCGATGTTCATGAGCGCGCCAGCGACCGGGGAGTCGTGGACCGAGAACAGGACCATGCCGCTGCCCGCGCCGATGTCGATCGCGGCGTAGGTGCCCGACAGGTCACCACCCTCCCAGTCGCCCTTCTCCGGGTCTCCGCCCGCGCCGACGCCGTCCAGCTGCGTGATCACGGTGTCGATGTACTGCTTGGCGGTGTCCACCCCGGACAGCTCGCTGCCGTCGGCCGTGTCGCTCGCGCCGAAGTGCATGTACATGACGGTGTGCGTGTCGTCGAGGACGCAGGTGGCGGCGGTCGCGCCAGGGGTCTCGATCGGCTGGGCGCCCGCCGCGGCGGCGGCGCCGGACTCGCAGTCGTTGTGGTCGGCGACCGCGCCGGCCACCTTGCGCATGCACTCGCTCATGCCGGTGCTGTCGGCCTCGCGGGTCGAGCAGTCTGCGCCCGCGACGGTGCCCTCGCCGGAGCCGGAGCTGCCGGACGTCGCGATGATGATGCTGACGACCGCGATCACCACGACCGCGACCACGGCCGTCGCGATGTACCACGGCTTGTTCGACGAGCCGACGCTCTGCCTGCGCGGCTGCTGCACCGGGTAGTGCGTCGGCCCGGGCCCTGCCGCCATCGCGGGCACCGGTGTCGGCGTGCTCGGCGGGCCCTGCACACGCTGCGGTCCGCTGTTGGGGAACGGGTTCTGCGCGGGTGTCCCCTGGGTCGGCGGCGGTGGTGGCGGCTGCGGAGGGCCAGGGTTGAACCCGCCCGTGCGCGGCGCCACGACCTGCCTGGTGCGCTGGACGTCCTCGATCGTGCTGCTGATGTCGCCGGTCCGCAGCGTGATGCCTTCCTGCGGCACGTGGTGCGCACCGAGGGCGACGGCCGTCTCCGGCTGGTCGAGGCTCGTTGGCACGACCCGCAGCTGCTCGGCGATCAGCGTCGCGATCAGCGGGATGCGGCTGGAGCCACCGACGAGGTAGATGCCGACGAGCCGGTCCGGGCTCATGCCGGTGGACCGGATGGTGCCGGCGAGCAGCTCGACACTGCGCAGCATGCCGGGGCGGATCAGCGCCTCCAGCTCGACCCGCGTGACCAGCACGTCCTCGAACGGCTCCGGCAGCGGCACCTCCGTCTGCGGGTGCCGGGACAGCGACTCCTTGGCCGCCTTCACGTCCTCGCGGAGCGCACGCTGTGCCCGCCGGTCACCGGTGGACATCGGGCGCAGCAGGCTCTGCCAGCGGCCGGGGTCACGGACCGACACCTGGCGGCCGACGTGCTCGAGTAACGCCTGGTCCACGTCGAGACCACCGAGGTCGGGCAGGCCGGCCTCGGCCAGCACCACGAACCCGTTCTGGGTGGCGCCGACGATGGCCACGTCGAACGTGCCGGCACCGAGGTCGTACACGGCGAGCGCCTGACCGGGCGCGAGTGTCTGCCCCGGGAAGGACGCGAAGTGGGCCGCCGCGGCAACCGGCTCGGGCACCAGGACCAGGTTCGAGCCCATGCCCGCCTGACGCGCGGCCGACAGCAGCACGTTGCGCCGTACCGGACCCCACTGTGCCGGGTGGGTGAGACGGACCTCGTCGGGCTTCTTGCCGCCGAGCTGGCGGGACGTCTCCTCGATCACGCGGCGCAGCACGCCCGCGAGGGCGTCGGTGACCGGCACGACCTGGTCCCCGAGCAGCAGCGTGCCCTCGTCGACGCGGCGCTTCGGGTTCGGTTCGAAACGGGCGGGGTCGAGGCGGGCGCGGCGTTCGGCGTCCCGCCCGACGACGAGGTTCCCGTCCTCGGCCGCGAACACCGCCGACGGCATCATGGACGCCCCGTCCACGTCGACCACCCTCGGCGGCCTGCCGTGGGCGGACAGCACGGCAACCGTGTTGGACGTGCCGAGATCCACCGACAGGACGTTCACGACTCTCCCCTCGTCGCATCTGCGCAGTGCAGATGCTGCCAGAACGGCCCGACACTATGGGACAGGTCCCACATATCCACCTCGTGACCTGCGCCTCGAGAAATTGTCGGTGGTCGGGTTCATCATGGTTGCCGTGAGTTCCGAGGCGCTCGACCTGTTCTCGCCGGCGACCAGACAGTGGTTCACCGGCGCCTTCGCCGCGCCAACGGACGCCCAGACGGGCGCGTGGCTGGCCGCGGCGAACGGTGAGCACGCGCTGGTGGTGGCGCCGACCGGATCCGGCAAGACACTGGCGGCGTTCCTGTGGGCGCTCGACCGGCTGGCCACCGAGCCCAAGCCGGCGGAGCGCACCGAGCGCTGCCGCGTCCTCTACGTGTCGCCGCTGAAGGCGCTGGCCGTCGACGTGCAGCGCAACCTGCGCGCGCCGCTCGCCGGCATCAGCCAGGCCACCCGCAGGCTCGGCGAGCAGGACCCCGGCATCACGGTCGGCATGCGCACCGGTGACACCCCGGCCGACGAGCGCAGGTCGTTCCAGCGCACCCCGCCGGACATCCTGGTCACCACGCCGGAGTCGTTGTTCCTGCTGCTCACCTCTGCGGCCCGCGAGTCGCTGCGCGGGGTGGAGACGGTGATCGTCGACGAGGTGCACGCGGTCGCGGGCACCAAGCGCGGCGCGCACCTCGCCGTGTCGCTCGAGCGGCTCGACGCGCTGCTCCCCCGGCCCGCGCAGCGGATCGGGCTGTCGGCGACGGTCCGGCCGATCGACGAGGTCGGCGCGTTCCTCGCGGGCGGGCGGCCGGTCACCGTGGTGGCGCCGAAGATCGGCAAGACCATCGAGATGACGGTGGTGGTGCCGGTCGAGGACATGACGGAGCTGGACGGCCCGCCGCCACTGGAGGGCCCGGTCACCCCCGATCCGGACCTCGACCTGCCGGGCGGCATCGGCACGCTGGAGGAGATGGCGGGCGAGGCTGGCGGCATCAGGCGGCCCTCGATCTGGCCCGCGGTCGAGGAGCGGGTGCTCGATCTGGTCCGGCAGCACCGGTCGACGATCGTGTTCACGAACTCGCGGCGGCTGGCCGAGCGGCTGACCTCCCGGCTCAACGAGCTGGCGGCGGAGCGGCCGGTCTATCCGGCGGACGTGGGCCGCTTCCCCGCCGAGGCCATCGCGGAGTCCGGCTGGGCGGCCGGGGTCGAGACACCGACCGTGGCCCGCGCGCACCACGGGTCGATGTCGCGCGAACAGCGGACCTCGGTGGAGGAGGCGCTGAAGTCGGGGCAGCTGCCGTGCGTGGTGGCGACCTCGTCGCTGGAGCTGGGCATCGACATGGGCGCGGTCGACCTCGTCATCCAGATCGAGGCGCCGCCCTCGGTCGCGTCCGGCATGCAGCGCATCGGCCGCGCCGGGCACCAGGTGGGTGCGGTGTCGCGCGGGGTGATGTTCCCGAAGTTCCGCGGCGACCTGGTGTCCTGCGCGGTGGTGGCGGAGCGGATGGGCGAGGGCGCGATCGAGTCCATGCGCTACCCGCGCAACCCCCTCGACGTGCTGGCGCAGCACGTCGTGGCGATGGTGGCGCTCGAACCGTGGACGGTGGGTGACCTCGCGGCGCTGGTGCGGCGGGCGGCGCCCTTCGCGGCGCTGCCCGAGTCGGCACTGCACTCGGTGCTGGACATGCTGGCAGGCCGCTACCCGTCGGAGGAGTTCGGCGAGCTGCGGCCGAGGGTCACGTGGGACCGGGTGAACGGGGAGCTGCGCGGAAGGCCGGGAGCGCAGCGGCTCGCGGTCACCTCGGGCGGCACGATCCCCGACCGCGGCCTGTTCACCGTGATGACCCCGGCGGCCGACGCCGGGTCCGGTTCCCGCATCGGGGAGCTGGACGAGGAGATGGTGTACGAGTCGCGGGTCGGCGACACGTTCCTGCTCGGCACCTCGGCGTGGCGGATCCAGGACATCACGGCCGACCGGGTGATCGCGGTGCCCGCGCCAGGTGAGCCCGCCAGGATGCCGTTCTGGAAGGGCGACACCCAGGGCAGGCCTCTCGAACTCGGCCGCGCCCTGGGGAAGTTCCTGCGTGAGGTGTCCGGCATGGCCGAACCACAGGCGCGGGAACGGGCCACGGCGGCCGGGCTCGACGCGTTCGCGGCAGGCAACCTGATCGCGTACCTGGACGAGCAGAAGGAGGCCACGCGGTACGTCCCTGACGACCGCACGATGCTCATCGAGCGGTACCGCGACGAGCTGGGCGACTGGCGGATGGTCGTGCACTCGCCGTTCGGCGCGCAGGTCAACGCGCCGTGGGCGCTCGCGATCGGCGCGCGGATGCGGGAGCGGCGCGGCATCGAGGTCCGGATGGCGCACTCCGACGACGGCATCGTGATCCAGCTGCCGGACACCATGGACGACGAGGGCTCTGACGTGGTGGTGTCCGCGGACGACGTGCTGCTCGACCCGGACGAGATCGAGCAGATCGTGGTCACCGAGGTCGGCGGGTCCGCGTTGTTCGCTTCGCGGTTCAGGGAGTGCGCGGCCAGGTCGCTGCTGCTCCCCCGGCGTGACCCGCGCAAGCGGACTCCCCTGTGGCGGCAGCGGCAGCGGGCTTCCCAGCTGCTGTCGGTGGCGGCGAAGTACGAGCAGTTCCCGGTGGTCCTCGAAGCCATGCGGGAGTGCCTGCAGGACGTGTACGACCTCGCGGGGCTGCGGTCGCTGATGGCGGAGGTCCGGTCGCGGAAGGTGCGGGTCGTCGAGGTGGAGACGCGGTCGCCATCGCCGTTCGCGCGCAGCATGCTGTTCGGCTACGCGGGCATGTTCCTCTACGACTCCGACGCACCGCTGGCCGAGCGGCGGGCCGCGGCGCTGTCGCTGGACTCCTCGCTGCTCGCGGAGCTGCTGGGGTCGGAGGCGATCCGGGAGCTGCTCGACCCCGAGGTGCTCGCCGAGGTTGAGCAGTCGCTGCAGCGGCTCGACCCGTCGCGGCACGCCCGGCACGCGGAGGACACCGCGGACCTGTTGCGGTTCCTGGGAGATCTGTCCACGGCGGAGGCGGCGCTGCGCGGGGTCGAGCCGGGCTGGCTCGACGAGCTGGAGCGGCAGCGGCGGGTCATCAGGGTGCGGATCGCGAGCGAGGAACGGTTCGTGATCATCGAGGACGCCGGCCGTCTGCGGGACGCGCTGGGGGTCGCGCTGCCCGTCGGGGTGCCGGAGGCGTTCACCGAACCGGTCGACGACCCGCTCGGCGACCTGCTGTCCCGGTACGCGCGGACCCACGGCCCGTTCCCGGCCACGGACGTGGCGGCACGGTTCGGGCTTGGTGTCGCGGTGGTGACCGGGGTGCTGGACCGCATGGTCGGCATCGGGCGCCTGGTGCGCGGCGAGCTGCGGCCAGGTGGCACGCACGTGGAGTACTGCGACGCGGACGTGCTGCGCCGGGTGCGGCGGGCGTCGCTCGCGAAGCTGCGTGCCGAGGTCGAACCGGTCGAACCGGCGGCGCTGGGCCGGTTCCTGCCGGTGTGGCACGGGGTCGGCAAACGTTTGCGGTCGGCTCCGACCGCGGACGACGTGCTGTCAGTGGTGGAGCAGCTGGCCGGTGCGCCGCTGCCGGCGAGCGGGTTCGAGTCGCTGATCCTGCCGTCGCGGTTACCCGGCTACACCCCGGCGCTGCTGGACGAGCTGACCACGGCGGGCGAGGTGACGTGGTGCGGCACCGGCGCGCTGGCCGGTGGTGACGGCTGGATCGCCGTGGCACCAACGGATGTCGCGGACCTGCTGCTGCCCGAGGTCGAGGAGGCGGTGCCGGAGACGCCGCTGCACGGTGCGGTGCTGTCCGCGATGGACGGTGGCGCGCTGTTCTTCCGGCAGCTGGCCGAACGCGCGGGCGCGGTACTGCTCGACGGTGGTGCCGAGGCGCCGTCGGACCAGGATGTCGTTGCGGCGCTGTGGGATCTGGTGTGGTCGGGGCTCGTCACCAACGACACGATCGCGCCGCTGCGTGCGCTGGTGTCGGGCCGGGGCGCTGCACACAAGCCACGCAGTGCCACCCCGCGCGGCCGGTACGCGCGGCTGCGTGGTGCCCGCCCGTCGATGCCGAGCAGGACGGGCCCGCCGACGGTCGCGGGCCGGTGGTCGCTGGTCGTTCCCCGTGAGGAGGACCCGACCCGCCGGGCACACGCCCGCGCGGAAGCGTTCCTGGAGCGACACGGTGTGCTGACGCGTGGCGCTCTCGACACCGAACGGGTGACCGGCGGCTTTTCCGGCGTGTACAAGGTGTTGCGCGCGATGGAGGAGTCGGGCCAGATCGTGCGTGGCTACGTCGTGGAGGGCCTCGGGGCGTCCCAGTTCGCGGCCCGGGGTGCGGTGGACCGGTTACGCGCACTGTCCAAGTCGGACACCGCGCTGACGGCGGACATCCAGGCGACCGTCCTCGCGGCGGCGGACCCGGCCCAGCCCTACGGCGCGGCACTGGCATGGCCCGTCCCGGTCGGCACCGGAAAGCACCGTCCGGGACGGAAGGCGGGCGCGCTCGCCGTGCTGGCCGACGGGGTGCCCGCGTTGTATGTGGAGCGTGGCGGTCGCTCGCTGCTGTCCTTCACCGAGGACGACGCGGCGCTGCGTGCGGCGGCGGAAGCCTTGTCCCGCGCGGTCAGGGAAGGCTGGCTGGGCCAGCTGGCGGTGCAGCGTGCGGACGGCGAGGTGGCACTGACGTCGAACCTGGCGGACGTGTTGCGGGACGCGGGTTTCCGCGCGACACCGAAGGGTCTGCGCCTGCGCGCGTGACTCCTGCGCGGACCGTCACGCCCCCTGGGACCTCATGGGGCACGTGGACGGCGGGGCCTGGGGGCTTCGCCGCCTACTTGCCTTTCTCCAACGCGGCCAGCCGTAGCTCCAGCTGGTCGACGCGGTGCCGGAGCAGCATCACCTGTGCCTCCAGGCTCACCTCGCGCTCGGCCCGCCGCTGTATCCGCGGCGACTGCGCGGCCCTGGCGACCACCGCGTCGAGCTGCACCAGCCGCTGTGGCCCGTTGGGCCCGTCGACCAGCCGTGACTCGATCTCGCCGTTGCGGTACCAGGCCCGCAGAGCGGAGCGCGACACGCCCGTTTCCTGCTCCGCCGCCGCCAGCGTGATCCACGGCGCGTCCTCGAGCTGCGCGAACAGGTCCAGCTCGTCCCGCCAGCGAGACAGCCGTTCATCCCAGTCGGTCATACGGTGACACTATCAATGGGTACCCTATCAATGACACTGTATTGACAGGGTTACAAGTAGGGCTGACCATCTGATACATGTTCGAGCGTTTCACTGCCGAGGCCCGCTCCGTCGTGGTCCGCGCACAAGAAGAGGCCCGCAGCCTGCAGCACAACTACATCGGCACCGAGCACATCCTGCTGGGGCTGTTCAGCATGCCGACGAGCCTCGCGGCCAAGGCGCTCCGCACCCTGGGTGTCACGGCGGCGGCGGTCCGCACCGGCATCGAGGAGACCGTCGGCAGGGGCGAGGCGAAGGCACCGGCCGGGCACATCCCGTTCACGAAACGCGCCAAGAAGGTGCTGGAGCTGTCGCTGCGGGAAGCGTTGCAGCTCAAGCACAACTACATCGGCACGGAACACATCCTGCTGGCGCTGGAACGCGAGGGTGACGGCGTGGCCGCGCAGTTGCTGGCCGGCCAGGTACGCGACATGGGCGCCATCCGCGCGACGGTCAGCGAACTGCTCCGCGAAGGCGCCCGCGAACACTCCGGCGGCGAGACCCCGCCCCGCACGGACGCGGCGGAGGAGGTCGTCACCGCGGCACAAGCCCTGGCAGGCGACGCCCCGATGGGCAGCCACCACCTGCTGGAGGCCCTGATCCGCGCGGAGGGCAGCATGGCCGCGAAGGTGCTGGGAGACCTGGGCATCGACGCGGCCACCATCGCAACGAAGGTCGACGAGTTCGACGCGGAGGACACCACCGACGCGACCCCGGAAGAACTCGCCGCGAGGAAGATGGAACTACGCGTCGAGAACGACGAGGTACACCTGATCTTCCGCGACGGCGGCACCGTTGACCTGGCGCGAGCCGTCACGAGCCTGGTGGAAGGGCCGCTGACCGCGACGGGCCCGGTGACCGGCAAGTTCGTTCCACTGTGGACCAAAACGAACCAGCTGCTGGCATCGCTGCTGCAGACGCTGAAGGACGATCCCCTGCCGGAAAGCACAACCCGCGACAAGGCGGCGCTACTGGTCCGCCGGGTACTACACGACCGCCTGCGCCGCCGCGAAGGCTGACCAACCCCTCACCGAGGCGACAACACGCAGAACTCGTTCCCCTCCGCGTCGGCCATCACCTGCCACGACACCGACCCCTGCCCCACGTCGACCTTGCGCGCCCCCAGTTCCACCAGGCGCGTCACCTCGGCCCACTGGTCCTCCCCGGCCAGCGGGGCCACATCCAGGTGCACGCGGTTCTTCACCCGGTGCGGCTCGCCGGTCCGGATGAACTCCAGCCATGGCCCGCGACCCCCTGGAGACCGCAGTGACGCGGTGCCGGGCGTCGTGCCGACCACCGGCCAGCCCGATGCGGCGGACCAGAACTCCGCCAGCCGCAACGGTTCCACCGCGTCGACCACCACCGCGGCGATGGCGCCCGCCGCCGCGTACTCGGGGCGTTGTTCCAGCACGCAGAACTCGTTGCCCTCCGGGTCCGCCAGCACGATCCACGGGACGTTGCGCTGGCCGATGTCCGTGTGGACGGCGCCAAGCGACTCGGCGTGGGCGACGATCGACGCCTGGTGGTCCGGGGACTCACTCGCCAGGTCCAGGTGCACACGGTTCTTGCCCACCTTGGGATCGGCCACCGGGACGAAGACCAGGTCGAACTCCCAGCCTTCGTCCGATGGCGCCACGACATCCACCTCACCGGCATCCGAGGGCGACGCTCGCCAGCCCAGCAGGTTCGCCCAGAACTCCGCCAGGGCCACCGGGTCGGCCGCGTCTACCACCACGTTGCACAGTCGCGTGGACATACGGAGAAAACTAGCGGATGACACCGACAATTCAGCGTGTCGCGACCCTGAGCAGGGATCTCAGTTGCGTCACCAGCGCCGGGTCGCCCGACTCCCGCACGTGCGCGCCAGGGCGCCTGCCCCACAACCACAGGTACATGCCCGCCGCGTCGCTCGAGATCGTGGCGTCGACCGGCTCGTCCTCGTCCGCCTCCCACGCCTCCGTGCCGGCGGCACTGACCCGCGCGATCCAGCGGCGGCCGCCCGCGTTGATGGCGACCTTGCCCGACACGACCTCCGCGATGCCCAGGATGCCAAGACGGTGGGTGAACCACAGCGACATGAGCTCGTCGATGCCGTCCAGCGCCACTTCCGGTGCGATGTCGCCGACGAGGAACTGGGCGCCGGTCAGCTGCACGTCGACGCGGTGGATGGTCGTTTCGTGCGCCAGCCTGCGGCACCAGAAGCCGAAGTTCCGGTGCTCCGGCCACCATGTGGGGGCGTCGTCGAGTGAGTCGTGCCGGTCCAGTTCGTCGACGACCTCCAGCAGTCCGGCACGCAGGTAGTCCACCACCGTCTGGTCATGGGCCGGCTCCCGCTGCCAGCGGGTCGGCCGCTCGCCGTCGCGCACCCAGGACACCACCATCCGGTAGACGGAGCCGACGTGCCGCACCACCTCGCCGAGCCGCATGCCCGGCAGGTGCACCACCTCCAGGTCAGGGTCCGTTCCCGTGGCCGACGTGGCGAGCCGCTCCCCCTCGGTGTCCAGCACGTCGAGCAGACGGGCGTAGTCGACCAGTGGTGTGACGATCACCGGCCCGCGCCGCGGATCGACCGCGACACCAGCTCGAGGAACTGCCCGGACTGGCGCACGAGGTCGTCGGCGGACCGGGTGCTGACCGCACGCGTGATGCCCGCCTGCACCGACGCCCTCGTCGCCGAGCAGGACGCGAAGAACGCCGCCCACTCCCGCAGCTCCGGCGCGACCGACGACAGCAGCGTCCACACGCTCATCGGGCGCGAGCGGGCGCGGTGCGGGCGCCCGCGCATCGCGAGCAGCGCGGCGGCGGCACGCAGCGCGGCGAGGTAGGCCTCCGCGAACCGCCGCGCCGCGTCCTCCTCCAGTTCCGCGGCGGACAACCCGGTCTCGGCCTGGGCGAGCAGGCCGAGCGCGGACTCGGGCGCCGAAGAGTGGTGGTGGGGAAAGTCGAGAGTCGCAGTCACCGGATCTCCTCGCGGATCGGAAAATCATCACTGGCTGTGACGATGTGCCGTGGGGAAGCCGGCGGGGTTCGGTGGCAAGACGCTTCCCCCGTCCTGCCACCGAACCATCGTTCGAACTGATGTTCGAACAGTTCGAGCTTAGCTCCGGCTGCCGGGAGACTCAACCTCGACCGGGAATTTCGGCGGCGGAAACCATCACATCCGTGGTCAGATAGGCATATGACCTCTCTCGACCACCCCTCGATCAGCAAGCTGGCCGCCGCATTGCGCGAAGCCGGGATGTCCTCGGCCGCCGACGGCATCCGCATCCTCGACGACGAGGTGCGCACCGCGGCGGCGGCCGCGGCGGCGCTCGGCGTGGAGGTGGGGGCGATCGCCAACAGCCTCGTCTTCCGCGCTACCTACGGTGACGAGGTGCGACCGCTGCTCGCGCTGACCTCCGGCGCCCACCGCGCGGACACCGCGACGCTCGCCGCGCTGACCGGCGCGGACGAGGTGGGCAGGGCCGACCCGGCGTTCGTGCGCGAACACACCGGTCAGGCGATCGGCGGGGTGGCGCCGGTGGGGCACCCTCGCCGGGTTCACACGGTTGTGGACGAAGACCTGGCACGCTATGCGGTGGTGTGGGCGGCCGCAGGCCACCCGAAGTCGGTGTTCCCGACGACCTACGCCGAGCTGATCGTCCTGACGGGGGGCACGGCGGCGGCCGTCGCGGGCGGGGAGGAGAATCGACTGTCGTGACCGCGGTCCCGCCACGCGTTGAACGGTTCGTCACTCTCTCGGCCGACGAGCTGCGCGCCTGCCTACCAGAAGCGTTGTCGCTGTACGTCACGGCTATGCGATACCCGGCGGGCACCGCCGAGCAGCGCGCGCCCATGTGGCTCGCGCACATGCTCCGCGCGGAGTGGCGCTGCGTCGGCGCCTTCACCAACGACGACCGCATGGTGGGCGTCGCCTACGGCTACCGGGGCGCGGCGGGCCAGTGGTGGCACGAGCAGGTGCGCCGCGGCATCATCGAGCAGTCCGGCGCCGAGCTGGCCGACCGCTGGCTGGACGACTACTTCGAGCTGACCGAGGTGCATGTCGCGCCCGCGAGCCAGGGCCAGGGCATCGGCGAGGAGCTGCTGCGCGGGTTGCTGGCCGGCGTGCGCGCGTCGAAGGTGCTCCTGTCGACCCCGGAGGGCCCGACACGCGCGTGGCGGCTGTACTACCGGCTGGGCTTCACCGACGTGCTGCGCCACTACCGGTTCACGGGCGACCCACGGCCGTTCGGCGTACTGGGCCGCGTGCTGCCGGTCCCGCCCCGGAGCTGACCGCACCGGATGGCGGGCGCTGGTCCAGCTGTTTCAGGTGGCCGGGATGGAACGCCATCCCGGCCACCGCTCAGCTGACCAGATCGGTCGGTTGTGCCGCCGCGACCGGTTGCTCCACGGGCTTGACCGCGTGCGCGGGCAGCAGTTCCACGACCCGCGCGGGCGCCCGCCCAGGCACCACGGGTGCCGGTCGCCGCACCGTCCGCCGCAGCAGCTTGTGCAGCCACCGCCAGCGTTCGCGCGCGGCGTCGGCATCCAGCTCGGCGAGCGAGATGGTGTGGCCGTACCGTGCCTTGGCCGCCAGGTAACGGCGGGCCTCGACGCTCTGCCCTCGGACCAGGAACGGCTGCTGCTCGACCTGGAAGTCCGCCATGGACAGTGCCGCGACCTTCGCGGGGTTGTTGGTGAGCAGCCGAACCCGGCGCAGGTGCAGGCTGCGGAGGATCGCCACCGCATCCTCATAGGACCGAGAGTCTTCCGGCAGACCGAGCACCCGATAGCTCGAGAACGTGTCCAGACCCTCACGCTGGGTCAACTGATACCCGAGAGCCTTCGCGAGCAGTCCGGCGCCTCTTCCCTCCTGGTCGAGGTAGATGAGGACACCGGAGCCCGCCTTGCGCATCATGGCCATCGACTGTCGCAATTGGTCTCGGCAGTCACAGTCGACCGACTCGAAGATTTCGCCGTACACACACCGCGAGTGGATCCGGACGAGGCACCCGTTACCGGGATCGCCGAACACCGCGGCGCACGGCTGGTTGCCGTGCAGATCGGAACCGCGGCCGAGCACCACGACGCGAAAGTCCCCGTCAGCGTGCCTCAGCTCGTGTTCCGTCAGGTTTACATCGCCCACTCGGGCTACCCCACACTCTGGTCCGACTCCATGATTCGTCCGACGTCGCCGGGTTTGGGCATGGCGTCTGTGATGATGTCTATGGAAAGGTTCGTGGCCATTGCCGCGCTCGCCCACTGGAGAGTCTCGCGGGTGAGACCACGGCGCCCGATCCTGAGCAAATGGTGCACCAGGGCCGCCGAGAAGGCTTCACGAGCCCCTGGGGAATCGGTGAGCGGTACCGATGGAGCGTCGATGTCCGCTTCCAACTCACGAGACCTGATCCGGCAGCGGAAGTTCTCCACGACACAGACGGTCGCCACGCCCATGGTGCGCAGCTGACGCGCGATCTCGTCGATGCTCTTGTCGTCGCTGAAGGGGGGCAACAACTTGCTCAACGCCCACTCGGAACCCACCACGTAGTCCACTTCGGCCAGCTGCCGGTAGATCTGCTGTGGACGGTCCAGTGGCGGTGACGCCTGCAGCAGTACCAGCGGCTTCCTCGGCAGATTCCGTGCGGTGTCCAACGTCCACTTCACGACGTCGACCGGCGCTTCCAGGGTCACGAGCACCGCGTCGGCCTCGGCCAGCGCGCGGCTCATCTCCTGGCTTCGCATGTCTCTTGTGGAGAGTGCGACCCGGAGCTCGTTCTTCCAGCCGATCGTGGCGGCGTCTCCGTTGGGCAGCACAATAACCTGTGCCACGGGGGTCGCTTCGCCCGGTGCTTCAACGATCAAGTCGGTAGCCAGGTTCTGCTCACGCATGTACTCGACGAGCCTGGTGGCGGCCGCGTCGTCACCCACCGCGGCGGCGAACCGGACGTCGAAACCCATACGCCTGCCCGCCACGGCGAGGTTGAGTCCCTTGCCACCCGGGTTCATGTGGAACGACGTGGCCTGTACCGACGTGCCGGCCGACGGCAGCGACTCGACGACCGTGATGTGGTCCATCACGGCGCCGCCGACCACCACGACCCCGTTGCCCGGCTCCTCGGCCGACTCGCGGCGGGCCATGCCCGCGGCACGCACGCAGCGCTCGGCCAGCACGCCGAGGGTCTTCTCCTCCACCGAACCACGCAGGCTGCGCACGGTCGGCGTCTGCGGCGGGTGCTCGACACCCATCAGCTCGTGCAGCGTCCGCCAGCCCTCGGACAGCGCGATCCGCCGCACGCCGAGGTCGGCGCGGTAGAGGCGGTTCGCGAGCGCGGGCTGGTCCGTCAGCTCGTCCGCGAGCATGCCGAGTGCGAGCACCACGTCGGCGATGAGCCGGTCCGTGGGCTCGAGCTCGGCGACGACCGCGGCCACCGCCTCGACGATGGCCTGCTCGACGGGTGCGCCGGACTCGCGGATCGCCCGCTGCACCGCCGGCAGGTCCGCGAGGACCCGCGTGTCCACCTCGGTGTCACGCAGACGCCTGGCGGTCAGACCGGCATGGGTTCTCAGCTTGAGGAAGACGCCGCGGACGCCGATGACTTCCGCGTCGGTTGCCATGGCCGACCTCCACTGGGGTGTCACTTGCCTCCACTATCTCTCGTCGCGCAAGCACCGGGAACGGAGATTCCCCGGATCTATGATGACCGGTCTAGTGAAATCGGTAGACCAGTCGTCATATTCTGTGGTTATGCGCCTGCACCTGCGCGACTTCTTCCTCCGAATGGAGTCTCTCGGCTGCGACGGCAGGGCTAGCACGCGACCGGATTGGCCCATTCGGTGGACAAGACGAGTGAATTTCGCTGTTTCCACATTTCTTGCACCAAAGACCAACCGATCGGCCGAACCTTGGCGCACGAATGAACGCCACCCACCTCAACTGCGGCACCATGCGTGAGCTCCCCGCCGATGGCCGGGAGCCCGCTTGCGCCGTATGCCACTGCCTCGTCGTCGAGGCAGACCACGGGCTGGCGCCCTCTTCGCCTTGACGGGGCACTAGATCCTCGCGAGACACTCCCGCATGGTGTCCATGCCCATCTGCCCCAGGTAGAGGGACTCCATGTGGAAGTGCTTGAGGTCGAAGTCGGCGCCCGCGCGGGCCTTCGCGTCGTCCCGGGCCGACAGCCACAGGCGTTCGCCCAGTTTGTAGGCGGGGGCCTGGCCCGCCCAGCCGAGGTAGCGGTCCACCTCGTCGACGACCAGGTCGCGTTCGGTGATGGTGCGGGTCAGCATGAACTCCAGGCCGAGGTCGGGGGTCCAGGTCTCGCCGTCGTGGAAGCCTGCGCCGGACGGGATGCCCAGCTCCAGGTGCATGCCGATGTCGACGATCACCCGCGCGGCGCGGAAGATGTTCTCCGAGAGCATCCCGAACAGGTTGCCGTCGTCGGACAGGTAGCCGAACTCACGCATCAGGCGCTCGGCGTACAGGGCCCAGCCCTCCGAGTACGCGGGGACCCAGGACAGCATCCGCTGGAACTTGTTCAGCCGCTCGGCGTGGTACATCGCCGTCGCGATCTGCATGTGGTGGCCGGGCACACCCTCGTGGTAGACGATGCTGACCTCGCGCCACGTGCTGAACGACTCCTTGTCCGGCGGCAGCGCCCACCACATGGCGCCGGGACGGCTGAAGTCGTCGGTGGGGTTGGTGTAGTACGCGCCCGCCGACCCGCCGGGCGGGGCGATCTTGCAGTCCAGCCGCATGATCTCGTCGGGGATGTCGAAGTGCACGCCGCGCAGGTCGGACAGGGCCTGGTCGGACAGCTTCTGCATCCACTCGCGGAACGCCTCGACGCCCTCCACCTGGTAGCGCGGGTCCGCGTCGAGCGCGACGGCCGCCTCCGCGAGGCTCGCGCCCGGCTTGATGCGGGCCGCGACCTCCTTCATCTCCGCCTCGAGGCGCCGGAACTCGGCCCAGCCCCACTCGTAGGCCTCATGGAGGTCCAGCGCGGCGCCGAGATAGCGGCGGGACAGGAGCTTGTAGGCGTCCTCGCCGACCGCGTCCTTCTCAGGCGCCTTGGGCAGCAGTTCGGTGCGCAGGAACGCGGCCAGGTCGCCGTAGGCCGTCGAGGCGGCCGCGGCGCCAGCGTCGAGGTCGGCGCGGACGCTGGCCGGCACGTCCTTCGCGCCCGCGACGAAGCCGGCGAAGAAGCCCTCGCTCCACTTCTGGCACTGGTCGGCGGTCTTGGTGACCTGGCGGACCGAGGAAACCTGCCCCTTCCCGGCCGCGTGCAGCAGGCTCGTGCGGTACCCGGCGATCGCCGCAGGCAGGCGGGAAAGGCGGGTCGCGATCGTGGACCAGTCGTCCGCGGTGGCGGCGGGCATCAGGTCGAACGTGGACCGCAGGGTCTGCGGCGGGCTCGCGATCACGTTCAGGTCCGAGTCGACGAGACCGGCGTCGTACAGCTCGACCTCGACGCCGAGCCGCTCGGTGAACACCGCTTTGGCGACGCGCTCCGCGTCGTCGGCCGGTTCGACGGCGCCGACCTCGGCGAGCCCGCGCCGCGCGAGGTCGGTGACCGCGGCGTTGCCGTCGGGCGACAGGTCCGGCCACTGGTCGTCGTGCCCCGGGATGCCGAGCTCGGTCGCGATGGTGGGCACAAGGCGGACATAGTCGTCCACATAGGCGTCGCTGATGCGGTGCACGGTCATGCCGCGCACGCTACCCATCCGGCCGCGGCACGCACACGGGATTTCGCGCCCGGCCGCGCTACTGGCAGGATGGCGCGGTGCGCAGGGTCTCCAGGTTCAGCCGGGCCACCGGGCTACTCGCGCTGTTCGGCATGCTGATGCTCTCACTGACCGGGTGCCTGCGCATCCACGCCGCGCTGGCCGTGTCGCCGGACGACCTCGTGTCGGGTGAGCTGATCGTCGCCGCGCTGCCGGTGAGCGAACAGGACAACGGGCCGCCGCTGACCATCCCGCCCGAGATGAACGACCGGGTGCAGTCGGAGAAGTACACGGTGGACGGCTACGTCGGGCAGAAGGTGACCTTCTCCGGGCTGCGGTTCACCGACGTGGCGACGCTCGTCGAGTCGATCTCCGAGTCCGACGAGTTCCGGCTGTCGATCCGCAGGGCGGGCGACCGGGTCACGCTCGCCGGGTCGGTCGACCTGACGCAGGTGCCGAAGGAACGCGCCGACATCCAGATCAAGATCGCCTTTCCCGGCTCGGTCACCAAGACCGACGGCGACGAGGACAACGGCACGATCAGCTGGTCCCCGAAACCCACCGCGGTCACCGAGTTCAACGCGATCGCGCAGTACTCCGACTCCGGCGACGACTCGCTGATGAAGTGGGTGCTGATCGTCGGCGGTAGCGCGCTGCTGGCGGCGGTGGTGGCCGCACTGCTCGCGCTGATCGCGCACCGGCGCAGCGTCAGCGCGGACCGAGCCCAGGCAAACTCCCTGTACTAGTGGCCCGGCTCAGAACGTTGGCCGTGTATCGGCGGGTCCACGGCGTGGCTGGGCGGGGCGACGGGACGGCGCTCGTACTGGGTGTACTCGGCCGTTCCGGCAACCCGTCCAGGCGCGTCGTGG
>NZ_JBARWZ010000247.1:0-9900 GCF_049647105.1 Actinophytocola sp. | reverse complement strand
CAGCCGCTCGACCACCGGCCCGACACCGGGGAGCCCGGCGAAGTACGGGTCGAGGCGCAGCTCGGCGAAGCGGGCGGCGCCGTCGAGCCCTGCCGGGTCACCCGCGTGGATCTCCCGCAGTGCGGTGGCCACCCAAGCCACCACGCCGGGGTCGACGGTGCCCGCCATGAGCTGGTCGCGCCACACCGCGCCGTCGGCGAACGCCATGCTGAGCACCAGGTTGTCCGCGTCGAGGTCGAACACGGCCGGTGCCAGAGCGGGGAACCGCGCCATCGCGGCGCCCTCGGCGAGGATCCGGCCCCGGTCGGCGGGCCAGTGCCCGGGGACCGCGAGCAACGCCCTCGGCCGCTTGGCGACGACGTCGCCGACCCGCACCGCCTCGCACGAGACGCCGCCTTCGAGTGTCCTCTGTGGCCCCCAGGTCCACGGCGGGCCGGTCAGCACGCCCCGCCCGCGCAGGTACGGCACCCAGTTCGCAGGCTGCGCGTCGACCGGCGGCGCCGCGGGCGACGGCAGCGGGTCCAGCAGGTCACCTGCCCGGCACACCCGCACCGCCGGGTCGGCGGCGATGGTCCGCAGTACCCGCTCGACCGCGGCGTACCGGTCGTCGAGGACACCGCTCACGTGTGGATGGATCACCAGCGTGACCAGTGGAGCCTCGTCGGTCGCCGCGTCGACCAAGCCGAGCCACTCGGTGGCGAGCTCGTCGGGGGTGAGCGGGTCCGTCCTGATCCGGTACTGCCAGGCGTCGACCATCGGCCAGGTGAACGGGACGTTGACCAGGTTGCCGCCGAGCGGCCGAGTCGCGCCGCGCGGCACGTCGTCCTCGGTGAGCAGCGAGCTGTCGAAGCGGAAACCCAGCCGGGCGAGCAGTTCCGCGCTCTGTCCGGAGTGGACACCGTGCGGCGCGCGGAAGCCAGGCACGGTCACGCCCGCGGCGTCCAGGGCGGCGAGGCCGTCGCAGAGGATGCGCTCCTCGTCCGAGGGGGACAGTGCCGACCAGCACTCGTGGACCCAGCCGTGCAGCGCGACCTCGTGGCCGCGTTCGAGCAGGTCGGCGATGTGCGCGGGATAGTGCAGCAGGCTCCAGCCCTCGACGAAGAACGTGCCGCGCAGGCCCAGTTCGTCCAGCAGCCCGAGAATGCGCGGGTAGCCGGTGAGCAGCGCCGGGTCGTTCCAGTTCGGCTGGCGACGGCCGCCCCTGCCCACCTCGAGTGCGGAGCCGAGGTGGTCGAAGGTGAGAGCGACGGTGGCCACGGGCCGACAGTATTGTATACGAATGGCCGACATCAAGGCGTTCCTGGTGTCCTGACAGGACATTCGCCCACTGCGGTCACGCGACCACGTGGTGTCAGCAATTGACGTTGCTACAACATGGTCTTGTAAGTAATCCGTCTTGCGTAGAAGACTTCTTCTCAGCAGAGAGCCTCCGATGTATACAAGGAGCCATCATGGAGTCAGCGTCGACGTCCCCTTTCGCCGCCCTGCGCGGCACGACGGCGGTGGTCACCGGAGCCGCCCGTGGGATCGGCTTCCAGATCGCCGCCACCCTCCGAGGTGCCGGCATGACGGTCGTGCTCGTCGACCGGGACGCCGACGAACTGGACAATGCGACCAGGGAGCTGGCTTCTCCCGACCAGGTCGTGCCGGTGGTCGCCGAGCTGACCGCGCAGGACGGCCTCGCCGGGGTCGAGACCCGGCTCACCGAGCTGCCACCGCTGCGGGTGTGGGTCAACAACGCGGGCGTGGTGAGCCACCAGGACGTGGCCGACGTCGACATCGAGGAGTTCGAACGGGTCCTGCGCGTCAACGCGGCGACCACCCTGCGCGGCTGCCAGGTCGCCCACCGGGCCATGCGCGACGAGACCGATGCCGACCGGGCCATCGTCAACCTCTCCTCACTGCTCGCCGACAAGGCGCTGCCGCAGCGGGTGAGCTACGCGACGTCCAAGACCGCCGTCGAGACCGTCACCCGCTACGCGGCGCAGGAGTGGGGGCCGCTCGGCATCAGGGTCAACGCGGTGTCGCCGGGCTATGTGGACACCCGGCTCACCGCGTGGCCCTCGGCGGACCCCCGGCAGGTGGCCAAGCAGCAGGCCCTGTCGGCGCTCGCGCTGCGCAGGGCGGGCAGTGTCGAGGACATCGCGAACGCCGTGCTCTTCCTCGCCTCGCCGATGGCCGCCTACGTGACCGGCACGATTCTGCGCGTCGACGGGGGCTGGCACCTCGCATGACCCCCTCGGGGCTTGACGTGTCCCCGTGGCTGGCGCATTCTCTGCATAGAAGAATTAGTATCCGTGATGCAGATATGTGCTGGAGGGGTGGATGACCGGTCAGGCAACGGTGCTCGGCGATGTCCGGCGTGGCATGATCCCCGCGCACATCTACAACGACGCCGAGATCTTCCGGCTGGAGCGGGACCGGGTCTTCGGTCGCGCCTGGATGTTCGTCGCGCACGAGTCGGAGATCCCGGCACCCGGCGACTACGTGGTCCGCCGGGTACTGGACGACTCGTTCATCGTCGTGCGCGACGAGCAGGGTCAGGTACGGGCGCTCTTCAACATGTGCCTGCACCGCGGCATGCAGGTCTGTCGCGCCGAGGTCGGCAACGCGTCGCACTTCCGCTGCCCCTACCACGGCTGGTCCTACCGCAACGACGGCCGTATCGTCGGGCTGCCGTTCCACCGCGAGGCCTACGGCGGCGACGCGGGTTTCAAGCGCAAGGGCCAGTCGCTCGTACCGGCACCGTCCCTCGATGTCTACAACGGACTGATCTTCGTCTCACTCGACGAGCACGCGCCGCCGCTGCGGGACTACCTCGGCGACTTCGCCTTCTACCTCGACTACTACACGAAGCAGAGCGAGGCCGGGATCGAGCTGCGCGGGCCACAACGCTGGCGCATCAAGGCGAACTGGAAGATCGGCGCGGAGAACTTCGCGGGCGACATGTACCACACACCGCAGACCCACACGAGCGTCGTGGAGATCGGTCTGTTCCGCGAGCCGAAGGCGGAGAAACGCAAGGACGGCAGCACCTACTGGGCCGGTGCGGGTGGCGGCACCACCTACAAGCTGCCGCCCGGCGACCTCGAGGAGCGGCTCCGCTACGTCGGCTATCCCGACGAGATGATCGAGCGGATGCGGGGCACCTGGTCGGCGGACCAGCAGAAGGTCATCGGGGACAACGGGTTCATGATCTCCGCCGCGACGGTCTTCCCCAACCTCAGCCTGGTCCACAACTGGCCCAAGGTCGCCGACACCGGCCCGAACGACGATGCCGTGCTGCCGTTCATCTCCCTGCGCCAGTGGCAGCCGGTCAGCGCCGACGAGACCGAGGTGCTGTCCTGGTTCGCCGTCGACAAACAGGCACCGGCCCGGTTCAAGGCGTTGTCCTACAAGGCGTACCTGATGTGCTTCGGCAGCACCGGGATGTTCGAGCAGGACGACGTCGAGAACTGGGTGTCGCTCACCAACACCGCGGCGGGCTCGATGGCGCGGCGGCTGCGGCTCAACAGCAGGATGGGCCTGCTCGCCGACGACACGACGGTCGTCCCCGCGCTCACCCGCGAGGAGTTCGCAGGCCCCGGTACCGCCTACGTCGGCTACGCGGAGCACAACCAGCGCGCGTTGCTGAACCGCTGGGCGGACTGCCTCGAGAAGCCCGTCGACGCGGCGGCGCCGGTCGACATCGGCTCCGCGGACCCGTCGTGAGCACCCGGCCAACGTCGCCACTTGGCGAGGACTACGCGTCGACCACCGAACGCACCGGTGCCACCCTGCCGTTCGACGACCCCCGGCACCTGCTCGCGCACCGCTGGCTCGTCGACGAGGCCTACCTGCTCGACGCGCAGGACTACGCCACCTGGCTCGACCTGCTGACCGACGACATCCACTACTTCATGCCGGTGCGGGTGACGACCGCGCTCGGCGCCGGGTTCGACACAGCGCGCGACATGGCCCACTTCGACGAGGACAAGTACTCGCTGTCCCGCAGGGTGGCCCGGTTCGCGACGGAACACGCCTGGACCGAGGACCCGCCGTCCCGGCTGCGGCATCACCTGTCCCTCGTCCGCACCTTCGCCACCGGCTCACCGGACGAGCTCGTCGTCGACTCGGCCGTGCTGCTCTTCCGCAGCAGGGGCGACGTGCGTGAGCCCGCCATCGTGTCCGCGGGCCGCGAGGACCTGCTGCGGTCCACGCCGGAGGGGTGGCGGCTCGCGCGGCGGACCATCATGGTCGACGAGTCGGTGCTGCGGATCCAGAACCTGGCGGTGTTCCTGTGACCCAGCCAGGCCACTCCGAAGGTGCGGACACCACGGCCGACGCCATCACCATCGCCAACGAGTTCGCCGAGGTCAGGGTGCGCCGGGTCGACACCCGCAACGGCTCCCGGCTGCTCATCGAGTCGCCACGCAGTGGCCAGTGGATCTCGCTGTGCCCGCTGGAGCTGGAGTCGCTGACCTGGCAGACACCCCTGACGTTCTCCGCGATGATCGGCAAGCCGGCCGCTCCGCTGATCACCGACGCCACCTGGGAGGACACGTGACCGGTTGGCTCGACGGCTGTCGCGCCCTCGTCGTCGGCGCCGGGTCCGGCATCGGCAGGGCGGTCGTCGACGCCTATCTCGCCGAGGGCGCGCGGGTCGCCGTGCTGGAACGCGACAGGGCCAAGTGCGACGCCCTGGCCGCCGAGTGTCCCGGCGTGCCGGTGACCGAGGGCGACGCGACCACGCGGGCGGCCAACGAGGCGGCCGTCGCCGCGGCGTGTGCCGCGTTCGGCGGGCTCGACGTGCTGGTGAGCTGTGTCGGGGTGTTCGACTTCTACCTCGGTCTGTCCGAGCTGGCCGACGACGACATCGACGCGGGCTTCGACGAGGTCTTCGCGGTGAACGTCAAGAGCATGCTGCGCTCGGTGAAGGCGGCGCTCCCCGCGCTGACCGAGAGCCGGGGGTCGGTGATCCTCACCGAGTCCACGTCGGCCTACTTCCCCGGCCGGGGTGGGGTGCTCTACGTGTCGTCGAAGTTCGCCGTCCGCGGCATGGTGACCGCGCTCGCCCACGAGCTGGCGCCCGGGGTCCGGGTCAACGGGGTCGCCCCGGGCGGCACGCTGGGCACCGACCTGCGTGGGGCCGCCGCGCTCGGCCTGTCCGGCAGACGCCTCGCCGACACGCCGGGCCGCGCGACGGAGCTCGCCGCCAGGACACCACTCAACGTCGCGCTCACCAGCGAGGACCACGCGTGGAGCTACGTGTTCCTCGCGTCGGCGAAGGCGCGCGGGGTGACCGGCGGTGTCGTGCACTCCGACGGCGGGGCGGGGATCAAGACGTGACGAGGAGGGTGTCGTGCCGGTGGTGAAGGCCGATGTGGCGCTGTGCCAGGGATATGGCAACTGCGTCGTGGGGGCCGACGACGTGTTCGACCTCGACGACGACGGGGTCGTCGTGGTCCTGTCGGCGACCGTCGACGAGGCCGACCGCGACCGGGTCGAGACCGCCGCGCGCGGCTGCCCGGTCAGCGCGCTCACGGTCGAATGAGCGGGACGAACGCCGCGGTCGTGGTGGGCTCCTCCGTCGCGGGGATCCGCACCGCGCAGGCGCTGTGTTCCGCAGGCTACGACGGCGAGGTGCTCGTGCTCGGCGAGGAGACCGTCGTCCCGTACGACCGGCCCCCGCTGTCGAAGGCCGTGCTGGTGGGTGCGGCGGACGCCGCCGACGCGCCGCTGCTCCGCGCGGGCTCCGAGTTCACCGTGCGGCTCGGCGCGCGGGTCGTGGCGGTCGATGTCGCCGCCGCCGAGGTCGAGCTGGCCGACGGCGAGCGGGTCGGCTACCGGGAACTGGTGGTCGCGACCGGAGCCGTGCCCCGGCAGGCGCCGTGGGGCAGGCCGGCGGGCACACACGAGCTGCGCACCGCGGCGGACGCGACCGCACTGCGCGCCGACCTGGCGCGGGGCGGACCGCTGGTCGTCGTCGGGGCCGGGATGATCGGCTCGGAGGTCGCCGCGTCGGCCAGGACGCTCGGCATCGAGGTGACGCTCGTCGACCCGCTGCCCGCGCCCGCCGTGCGGGTGGTCGGTGCACCGGCCGGTGCGCTCCTCGCCGACCTGCACCGAGGGCACGGCGTCGCGCTGCACCTCGGCGTCGGCGTGTCCGCGATCGAGCGGGGCAGGGTGACCCTGACCGACGGCACCGTGCTGCCCGCGTCGGCCGTGGTGGTCGGCATCGGTACCGCGCCGGCCACCGACTGGCTCGCCGACTCCGGTCTGCGGCTGCACGACGGCCTGGTGTGCGACCCGTCCGGCCGCTGCGTGCCTGGCGTGTGGGCGGTGGGCGACGTGGCCCGCTGGACCCATCCCGGCGGGTCGGCCAGGTACGAGCACTGGACGGCGGCCACCGACCAGGCCGCGCTGGTCGGCCGCAACATCGCAAGGGGCGAGCGGACCGCGTACGTGCCGCGTGAGTACGTGTGGAGCGACCAGTACGACTGGAAACTGCAGGTGGCGGGCCGGCCTGCGGCGGCCGTCGACCACACGGTGATCGGCGACCCGGCGGATGGCGTGTTCGCCGTCGTCGGCACCGACCCGCACGGCCTGCCCACCGGCGTCGTCGCGGTCAACTGGCCGCGTGCCATGCTCACCGCCCGCCGCTTCCCCGACGCCCCCGACCTCGTCGGCCGCATCACCGACGCGCTTGGTGCACGGTCGTGAGCCGGCCGCTGCTGGCCGCCGCGTGCCGGATCCTCGCCGCCCGAGGGCTGGCCGACGGGTTCCTCGGGCATGTCAGCCAGCGGGCGGGCGATGAGCTGCTGCTCGTGCGCTGCCGGGGGCCGATGGAGCGCGGGCTCGCGTTCACCGAGCCGGCCGACATCCGGCTCGTGACGTTCGACGGGGGACCGGGCGCACCCGGTGAGCTGGACGGGTACGTGCCGCCCAACGAACTGCCGTTGCACGCGGAGGTGCTGCGTCGTCGGCCGGAGGTCGCGGCCGTCGTGCACGCGCACCCCGCCGCCGTGGTCGCGGCGGACCTCGCGGGGATCGCGATCCGGCCGGTAGTCGGGGCGTACGACATCCCCGGTGCCGCGCTCGCGCGTGGTGGGGTGCCGGTCTACCCCCGAGGGGTGCTGGTGCGCGACCGGGAGCTCGCCGGTGAGATGACCGCCGCCATGGGTGACCGGCCGGTGGTGCTGCTGCGCGGCCACGGGCTGACGAGCGCCGCGCCGAGTGTGGAGCAGGCGGTGCTGCAGGCCGTGAGCGTCGACCGGATCGCGGCGCTCTCGCTCGCCGTCCGGTCGGCCGGTGGCACCCTCGCCGACCTGCCGGACGCCGACCTCGACCAGCTCCCCGACCTCGGTGCCGGTTTCACGGTGGCGGTCGCGTGGCGTCACGAGCTCGCCAGGATCGGCGATGAGCCGGTGCACACGATGCCGTTAGGCTCTCTGCCATGAGCGCGGCTCCTCGGGGCGAGGCGGACGGTCGTACGCCACCCCAGTACCCGATCGAGTCGGTGGACAACGCCCTCCGGCTGCTACTGCTGTTCGCCGAGAAGCCCCGCATCCGGCTCACCGAGGCGAGCGCCTACCTCGGGGTGGCGTCCTCGACCGCGCACCGGCTGCTCGCCATGCTGCAGTACCGCGGTTTCGTCCGGCAGGACGCGACCTCCCGCGCCTACGAGCCGGGCGGCGCGCTCGCCACGATCGCGTCGGCCGTGCTGCGCCAGGTCGACCTGCGCGCCCGCGCCCGCCCGATCCTGGAGCGACTGAACGTGGCGTTCGACGAGACCGTGCACCTCGGCAGGCTCGAAGGCAGCCAGGTCAACTTCCTCGACTCCATCGAGAGCGGCAGGGCGGTCCGGGTGGCCTCCCGCGCCGGCCGGTCGCTGCCTGCCCACTGCACGTCGACCGGCAAGGCGATGCTGTCCATGCTGGCGACCGACGAGCTGCACAGACGTTACCCGGAGGAGAAGCTCACGGCCGTGACCGAGCGGACCGTCACCTCCAGGACGGCCCTCGAGCGCGAACTGGCCACCACCCGCAAACGCGGCTTCGCCGCGAGCATGCAGGAGTCGGAGGAGGGCGTCGCCTCGGTGGCGGTAGCCATGACGAGCCCCGGCGGCGACCTGTACGCGGTCAACATCTCGATGCCAAGCACCCGCATGTCGTCGACCATCCGCGCGGACGTGGCGAAGGCCCTCGCCGAGGCGGCCCAGGAGATCACCGACCTCCTGGTGTGACCGAGCTGAGTTATTTCGCCGAGAAGTCGAGGCTTCTGTGATGAGGTTCCGCGCGTGCTTGGTGAACAGCACAGGGTCACGGGGGTGGCGTTAGACGGCGGTGTGGTCGCCGGTCCGATACCGGTCGTGCGGGATAGCCGCCTCCCATACACGGTCCCGAACGGTGCGGCAGTGCCGCACGATGACGGGGTCGGTGGTGGCGGCGCCTCCCTCGAATGTGCCGTCCGGGGCGAACACGGTGAACACGACTCGGCTGTCATCAAACAACCAGTAGTCATCGGCCGTGAGTTCGGCCGAGTCGATGAGGTGGCGGGGGAGCCACCGGATGTCCTCCCCGGCGGTGATGTTGTGTTCGGCGATAGTGAGTCCCCATCGGGTGTAGTCCCCGTGCGGGACCGTCACGACCCGCGCCCTGGTGATCGCTCTGCCTGCCGAGGTGGCCTCACGCACCAACGCCAGCCAGGGCCGATGCCAGGCCAGGTCGTCATCCTGTCCGTTCAGGAACAGGGAGAATGGGCCGGACTCATCCGGGGTGTGGTAAGCGTCCTGCACCTCCAGGTGGAACGCGGTGCGCTCGAAGGTGCGGAACAACTCGTCGAACGCCTCACCCTGTAGCAGCTCCACGCCAGCTCCCTTCGGTGGCGTGCGTTATCGGCCGCCGGAGTCACCAACGTCGGTAAGCCGGGTGGCAGCCTGACGACGATATCGTGTCGCCACCATGGTGAGTTGTTCAGCGATCCGTGCCCAGTTGGTGGTCTCGCCCATCAGCTCCCGCCGCAACTGCTGCCTGACATAGCGCTGGTCTTTCGACGCGCGGTCCACCAGCAATTGCACCAGCTCGGCAAGGTCCTCCGCCAGAGACATCACGTCGCCCGGATCGTCGGCGTCGTACAGGGCATCTCCGGCAAGGGTGACCAACCGCATCCCCAGGCCGTCCGCGCGGCTCGAAATCAGGTCGTTGGCCTCCTCGCGCCACGACATTCCCCGACACTTGGAAGACATGACACCGGTAGCGGTGCTCATCCCCGGAAGGGGCCGCCCGAGGCAGACCGGACACCAATGACCCGGGTGGAAACCGTCCACATAAGGAACTCCGCCGCACCGACCACACGGCACATCCCGTATCAAGCCCGATCCAACACAATCAGGGCAGAGGCGGTACCGGCCGAAAGGCACGCCCTCCGGTCCTTTCGACGGGTCCAGTTCAACCGGCCAGCCTGTTGTTTCATCGAGCGTCGGCGGATTCATACCGTCTGCCATATCGCGACCTGCTCCGGCGTGGCCGACGTCGTCAGCGGCTCGCTGACACCGTTCTGGGAACTGCACGTTCGGATCGACATCCACAGTGGATCGTTCCTCGTCGTCGTTGGGAGATGTCGCGCCGCCCGCACCTGACCGGCGGGCCGTCACCCAGCGTGCTGAGCGGATGGTGCTGGTTCGCCGGCGATCAACTGCCGTACCGTCTTCCCAGGCCACGGACAGGCACAGCTCGCACGGCATGCCCATCGCCTCGGGCAGAACCTCGCCCTGCCCCGGTCCGATACGCAGCCCGCAACACGCAACCAGGAATTCCGGCATGGTCGTCGACTCGGGCACCGGCACCAGATGACACGTTCGCCGGGACTCGCCGATCACCGATCCGTCCGGCTGCCGGGAACGTAGCCGCACCAGCGCAA
>NZ_JBARWZ010000246.1:0-3823 GCF_049647105.1 Actinophytocola sp. | reverse complement strand
GGCCCGGCCACGGCGGTGCGGTCACTCCTCGTCGATGCGCAGGGCCAGCACCGGGCAGGCCATGACGGCCTCGCGGACGTCGTTGTGCAGGTGCTCGGCGGGGTTTTCCTCGAGCAGGATGACGAGGCCGTCGTCGTCGCGCTGGTCGAAGACGTCGGCCGCGGCCATGACGCACTGGCCAGAGCTGATGCAGGCCTCCTGGTCGACGAGGACGCGCATGTGTTTCTCCTGAGGGGTCGGGGCCGTCACCAGGCCACTGGCATTTCGTGCATGCCGTAGACGGCCATCTCGTAGCGGAACTTCAGCTCCTCGAACGGGACGGCGATCCGCAGCGTGGGGATCCGCTCGAACAGCGTCGAGAACACGACCTGCAGCTCGACACGGGCGAGGTTCTGGCCGATGCACTGATGCACCCCGGTGCCGAACGCCATCATCTTGCGGGTGTCGCGGTGGATGTCGAAGCGGTCGGCGTCGGGGAACACGCTCTCGTCGCGGTTGGCGGACGCGAGCTGCCCGATCAGGGCCTCTCCCGCGCGGACCAGCTGCCCGCTGAACTCGATGTCCTCCTTCGCGATCCGGCGGACACCGGTCTGGTTGATGGACAGGTACCGCAACAGCTCCTCGATCGCGTTGTCCAGCAGGGACGGGTCCTGCCGGAGTTCCGCGAGCTGCTCGGGATGCCGAAGCAGCACCAGCGTACCGAGGGAGATCATCCCGGTCGTGGTCTCGTGGCCGGCCAGCAGCATGGAGAGCGCGACCGACAGCAGCTCGCCGTGGGTCATCTGACCCGTGCGGATGTGGCTCTCCACGAGGTGACCGAGCATGTCGTCGGTCGGTTCCTCCTCCTTGGCCGTGACCAGCTTGTCGAGGTAGCCGATCAGCTTCAGCCGCGCGGCGTTCGCCTCCTCCGGCCTGCTGAGGTTGAACAACGCGTTGGAGTTGGACTCGAAGAACTCGTGGTCCTCGTACGGCACGCCGAGCAGCAGGCACATCATCTGCGATGGCACGGGCAGCGCGAACGCGGTGACGAAGTCGACCGGCCGCGGCCCGGCCAGCATCCTGTCGATCAGTTCGTCGACGATCTCCTGGACCTTCGGCCGCAGCGCGTTGATCCGCTTGACCATGAAGTCGCGGTTGAGGCCGCGGCGGACCCTGGTGTGCTCCGGCGGGTCCATGAACACGAACGGCCGCATGTCCGGGTTCGGCTTCACCGGCAGGATCCGCGGGTAGTTGGGGTGGGTGAAGTCGGAGCTGACCCTGGGGTCGGACAGCATGGTGCGGACGTCCTCCCAGCGGGTGAGCAGCCATGCCTCCCCGTCGGTGGCGGCGACCCGGCTGAGCGCGACGGGGCACTCCTGCCGCAGCCGCGCGGTCTCCGGCGGCGGGTCGAACGGGCACTCCCGCGTGGTCGGGTACTCGATCAGTTCCTGGTCGAGCGGGGTGGTGTCAGTCATGGTGTTCCTTAGCGTGGAGAACGGGGCCGGGCGCGGGTCATTCGGCGATGACGGGCAGCGCCTCGAGGCCGTGCATGAACAGGCTGTGCCGCCAGCGGAGCTGGTCGGCGGGCACGGCGAGGCGCAACTTCGGGAAGCGGGTGATCAGCTTGCGGAAGACGATCGCCAGTTCCATCCGCGCGAGCGGCGCGCCGAGGCAGAAGTGGATGCCGTGCCCGAACGACATGTGACCACTGACGGAACGGCTCACGTCCACCTCGCCGGGGTCGGGGAACCGGTTCTCGTCCCGGTTGGCGGCACCCACGGACAGCAGCACGAACGAGTCGGCCGGGATGGTGACGCCGCCGATCGTGGTGTCCTGCGCGGTGAACCGGAACGTGGCCATCGTGCCCGGCGGCTCGAACCGGATGAACTCCTCGACCGCGGCGGGGAGCAGGTCCGGGTCGGCACGCAGCCGCGCCATCAGCCCGGGATCCTTGAGCATGGTGAGCGTGCCGTTGCCGATCATGCTGGCGGTGGTCTCGTGCCCGGCGACGAGCAGCAGGAACACCATCGGCACCAGCTCCTCCTCGCGGAGCCGGTCGCTGCCGTCGCGGGCCTCGATGAGCCCCGTGAGCATGTCGTCGGCCGGGTTCTCCCGCTTGGCGGCCACCAGCTTCTGCAGGTAGCCGGCCATCGCGAGGCCCGACGCGTTGCGGACCGAGTCGTCCTGCGCGGTGGACAGCATGTCGTCCACCCACACCCGGAACATCTCCTGGTCCTCCTGGGGCACGCCCAGCAGGTCGCAGATGACCGTCAGCGGCAGCGGCAGTGAGAGGGCCCTGACCAGGTCGACCTCGCGCTCCCGCGCGACCCGGTCCAGCAGCTCGTCCACGACGCGTTCCACGCCGGGCCGCAGCTTCTCCACCCGGCGCATGGTGAACGCCTGGCCGACCAGCTTGCGCAGCCGCGTGTGGTCCGGCGGGTCGCTGTTGGCCATGTGGCCGTTGAGCAGGTTCTGGATGGCGGGGGCACCCAGCACGCGGTCGCCGTCGGTGGCGATCATGTTGCGCTCGAAGATGCCGGGGTTGGCGGCGAAGTCCTTGCTGAGCCGGGGGTCGGCGAACGCGGCGCGGACGTCCTCGTAGCGGCTGACCACCCACACCTTGAGACCGTTGGGCGTGACGGTGTGGTGGACGGGTTCGTCCTCCCGCAGCCTGGCCAGCACGGTGTGGGGGTCCTGCATGTAGCTGTCGTCGAACAGCATGCCCAGCGACGCGGTTTCGGTCACGGGGTCTCCCTTCTGGTGGTGGCCCGTCCGGTCATGACAGGCCGAACTCCTCGTCGAGCAGGTCGAACAGTTCGTCGTTGGTCGCCGACGCGTACTCCCCCGCGTCACCGGCCTTGGGACGCAGGCGCGTCAGCAGCTCCTCCAATCTCGTGGTCACGTGCCGCAGCTGGTCGCCGGTCAGCGCGCCGGTGCCGACGGCCGTGTCGAGCCCGGCCAGCAGGGCCTCGGGATCGGCCTGCGCGGGCCGGTCGAGCCGCTCACGCAGGTGGGCCGCGAGGGCGGCCGGGTCGGCGTGGTCGAACAGGACGGTCGCGGGCAGCCGCAGTCCGGTCGCGTCGTTGAGGCGGTTGCGCAGCTCGACCGCGCTGAGCGAGTCGAACCCGAGGTCGCGGAAGTCGCGGCGGGGCGCGACGGCCTCGGCGTCGGCGTGGCCGAGCACCCCGGCGATCTGTGCACGCACCAGCTCGAGCAACCGGCGTTCCTGTTCTGGCACCGGCAGTCCCGCGAGGTCGGGCAGCGCCTCGGCCGGGGCGGGTGCCTGTCGGGGCACCAGTCCGGTGAGCAGCGGCGGCACCGGCGCGGCGCTGAGGGCGGCGAGGTCCAGGCGCAGCGGCGCCAGCACCGGGTCGTCACCGCCGAGCGCGGCGTCGAAGGCGGCCAGCGCCTCGGCGGGTGCCAGCGCCACGACCCCGGAGCGGCTCATCCGCGACCGCTGGGTGCCGGTGAGGTCACCCGCCATGCCGGTGTCCTCGGCCCAGAGACCCCAGGCGAGCGAGGTCGCGGGCAGACCGGTCGCGCGGCGGTGCCTGGCGAGCTCGTCGAGGAACGCGTTGGCGGCGGCGTAGTTGGCCTGGCCCGCGTTGCCGAACACGCCCGAGGCGGAGGAGAACAGCACGAACGCGGACAGGTCCAGCTCGCGGGTCAGCTCGTGCAGGTGCCAGGCACCGTCCACCTTGGGCCGTAGCACCGTGTCGAAGGTCTCCGGCGTCTGGGTGGCGAGCGCGCCGTCGGCGAGCACGCCTGCGGCGTGGACGACGGCGGTCAGCGGGTGCTCCGGCGGGATCGCGGCCAGCAGGTCCCGCACGGCGGCGCGGTCGGC
>NZ_JBARWZ010000245.1:0-8917 GCF_049647105.1 Actinophytocola sp. | reverse complement strand
CCCGCCGCCTGCGCCACCCGCGCCCTGCGCGGAACACGCCGCGAGGGTGAGCGCCGCGGCCGCGCCCGCGGCCAGCCGGACGCGACGAGGTCGTGGGGGTTGTGCGGACATCGTGCACTCCTTTGTGCTGGGGGTTGAGCTGGCCCGCGCGGGGCCATGGGCAGGACGGTCACGCCGTGGTGGCGGCGTCCCTGATCTCGGGCCAGAAGTGGCAGGCGACCTGATGCGCCTCACTCCCGGCGCCGAACGAAGGCTCCTCGACCGCACACCGGTCCTGCGCGAACCGGCAGCGGGTGCGGAACCGGCACCCCGACGGTGGCCGCCGCGCGTCCGGGATCTCTCCTGGCAGCAGCGTCCTGCTCCTGGCGCGAGCCTGGAGCGACACGGTGGGCACGGCGCTGATCAGCGCTCGCGTGTAGGGATGGCGTGGCTCGCGCAGAACCGAGCGCACCGGCCCGATCTCCACGAGCTTGCCGAGGTACATGACCCCGACCTGGTCGGCGATCCGCGCGATCGACGTCATGTCGTGCGAGACGAAGACGTAGGTCAGCGCGCGGGTGTGCAGCAGCTCGTCGAGCAGCCGCAACACCCCTGCCTGCAGGGAGATGTCGAGTGCGGCGACCGGTTCGTCGCACATGATCAGCGGTGCCCGCGCGGCGACCGCACGCGCGATCGTGACCCGCTGGCGCTGCCCGCCGGACAGCTGGGCCGGTCGCCGCTCGGCCATCTCCGCACCGATCCCGACCTGGGCGAGCAACTCGACCGCCTGGGCCCGCAACCGTCGAGGCACCCGGAAGTCCTTCGGTGCCAACGGTTCCGCGACGCTGCGCCAGATCGGCAGGCTGGGGGACAGCGCGAGCATCGGGTCCTGGAAGATCACCTGGACCTCGCCGCCCCGGCCGACCGAGTTGGCCGCGGTGGCGAGGTCACCGTCGCGGGGCGCGATGCGGATCCGGCCCCCGCTGGTGGGCAGCAGTCCGGCGATCGCCATGACGAGCGTCGACTTCCCGGAGCCGGACTCACCGATGATGCCGAGCGTCTCGCCACGCGCGACCCGCAGCGACACCCCGTCGACCGCCCGCAGCGGGTCGCGGCGGTTTCCGTAGGTCACCACCAGGTCCTCGACGGACAGGGCCACGGAGCGGCTGGGCGCCTCGACGGGCTCGGTGACTCCCGCGGTCATGCCGGCACCCCGGTCAGCGCGAGCTCCTCGTGCCGGAGGCAGCGGGTCAGCCCGCCGCCGTGCGCGGCGACCAGTTCCGGTTCTGCCGCGACGCACGCGTCGGTCCGATGTGGACAGCGCGGATGGAACCGGCAGCCCGAGGGTGGTCGAGCCGGGTTCGCGGGCGCACCGGCGATGCCGGTCCACTCGCCGGTCCCGTCGAGGTCCACGGTCGAGGCCTGCAGGAGCGCCCACGGGTACGGGTGCTGGGGGTGGCGGAGCAGGTGGTCGGTGCGGTCGACGGCGACGACCTGCCCGCAGTACATCGTGATCACCCGTGCGCACAGGTCGCTGACCACGCCGAGGTTGTGGCTGATCAACAGGACCGTCAGCCCGCGTTCCTCGGCGAGCCGGTGCAGCAGCGCGATGATCTGTGCCTGGATGGTGACGTCCAGCGCGGTCGTCGGCTCGTCGGCGATCAGCAGTCGCGGCTCGCACACCAGTGCCATCGCGATCATGACCCGCTGGCACATGCCGCCGGACAGCTCGTGGGTGTAGGAGCGCAGGGTGCGCCGCGGGTTCGGCAGCCCGACCTGGGCCAGCAGGTCGCAGGCCCGGTCCTGGGCGGCCACTGTGGACACGTTCTCGTGCGTGCGGACGACGTCGACGATCTGCTTGCCGACCGGTCGCGCCGGGTGCAGGGAGGCCCTCGGCTCCTGGAAGATCATGCTCAGCTCGTTGCCCCGCAGCCGCCGCAGTGCCTCCGCGTCCGCCGTCAGCAGGTCCGTGCCCTGGAAGGAGATCGTGCCGGTCGTCCCGGCGCCGGGCGGGAGCAGGCCCATCACCGACAGTCCGGTGAGCGTCTTGCCGGAGCCGGACTCGCCCACCAGTCCCACCACCTCGCCCTCGGCGAGCGTGAACGAGACGTCCGACAGCAGAGGTGTGCCGCCGATGGCGAGCCCGAGTCCGTTCACTTCGAGCAGGTGAGCACCCATTGGCGAGCCTCCTACCGAGACTATCTGCACTGACAGTGCAAATAGTAAGTCGCATCACACCCGTGTCAATAGTTAGCCCGGCTTAAGATGCACTCACGGTGCAAATAGTAAGCCCGGCCCCATCGCTGTCAAGGAGGACGCGTTGAGCCAGGAACTCTCGATCAGCCGGCTCATCGGCCACTTCGCACGCACCCGTCCCGACACGCTCGCGCTCGTCGAGGACGGCACGGCCGACGCCATGACCTGGGCGGAGCTGGACCGCGCGACCAACCGGCTCGCCCGCGCGTACGCCGAGGCCGGGGTGGGCCAGGACTCGATGGTCGCGGTCGTGCTGCCCAACTCCGCCGCGTTCGTCCGCGCGTGCGTCGCGGTGTGGAAGCTTGGTGCCACCCCGCTGCCACTCTCGGTGAAGATGCCGCCCGCCGAGCGGGCACGGATCCTCGCCCTGGCGCCGCCCGCGCTGGTCGTGGAGTCCGACATGGACGCGACCGCGTTCGACGACGCCGAGCTGCCGGACCGCTCGCCGTCCCACTGGAAGGCGCTCACCTCCGGCGGCAGCACGGGGCGCCCCAAGCTGATCGTGGCCCGCGACCGTCCGATGTGGAACCCGGCCACCCCGATCGTCGAGTACATGCACGCCGACGGCGTCCAGCTGGTCGTCGGCCCGCTCTACCACAACGCCGCGTTCATCTACGCCATGCGCGGCCTGTTCTGCGGCAACCGGCTCGTGGTCATGCGCCGCTTCGACGCGGCGCGCGTGCTGCACCTGATCGACGAGCACGCGGTGACGTGGCTGCAGCTCGTGCCCACGATGATGAGCCGCATCTGGAAACTGCCGCCCGAGGTGCGTGCCGCGGCGGACCTGTCGTCCGTGCGCACGCTTCTGCACGTCGGCGGCCCGTGCGCGCCGTGGCTCAAGGAGGCCTGGCTCGACTGGCTGGGCCCGGACCGCGTCACCGAGGTCTACGCGGGCACCGAGAGCCAGGGCATCACCATGATCACCGGCCGCGAGTGGCTGACCCACCGCGGTTCCGTCGGCAGGGCGATCCGCGGCTCCCGCTTCCAGGTGCAGGACGAGCGGGGGCAGGTCGTCCCGCCTGGCGTGGTCGGCGAGGTGTTCCTGATGCCGGAGGGCGGCCCCGGCTCGACCTACCACTATCTCGGCGCGACACCACGCGGCCGCGACGGCTGGGAGTCCCTCGGCGACCTCGGCCACTACGACGAGGACGGCTACCTGTACCTGGACGACCGGTCGGCCGACTGCATCGTCACGGGTGGCGCGAACGTGTACCCGGCGGAGGTCGAGGGCGCGCTCGACGCGTACCCGGGCGTGCGGGCGAGCGCGGTGATCGGCCTCCCGGACGACGACCTCGGGCAACGCGTGATCGCGATCGTCGAGGCCGGCCCGGACGTCACCGCCGACGCGCTCGACGCGCACCTCGCGACGCTGCTCGCCCCGTACAAGCGCCCGCGTGCCTACGAGCTGACGCGGTCCCCGCTGCGTGACGAGGCGGGCAAGGTGCGCCGGTCCGCGCTGCGTGCGCGGCGCCTGTCCACCGGAGCGGCCTCGTGACCGTGCGACCGGACCCGGCGTCGTGGCGGGCACACCGCTCCGGCGTGCCCGCGGTCGACGACCTGGTGGCGGCGCTCGCGGTGGAACGGCTGTCGGCGACGGAGTTCACCGGCCACAGCACCGCCGTGCCGGAGCGTCGCGTGTTCGGTGGCCAGCTCCTTGCGCAGTGCGCCGTGGCGGCCACGCTCACCGTGCCCCCGCCCTCGGCGCTGCACTCGATGCACGCGTACTTCGTGCGGGCCGCCAGGCCCTCGGTGAAGCTCCGCTTCGAGGTCACCACCCTGCGGGACGGCCGTTCGTTCGCGGTCCGCCGGGTGGATGCCTTGCAGGACAACGAGATCGTCACGTCGGTGACCGCGTCGTTCCACCTCCCGGAGGACGGCATGGCCCACCAGGACCCGATGCCCGACCGCGAGTCACCCGCCGACCTGCCCGCCCGCACCCCGTTCCACATGGCACCGGACGGCCCCGCCCGCGCGGGTGCCGTGGAGCTGCGCGCGTGCACACCCCGCGAGGGCCTGCCGGAGTCGTCGGTGTGGATGCGCATCACCGCCCCGCTCCCGGACGACCAGGTCCTGCACCAGGCGATGCTCGTCTACCTGTCGGACTTCAGCATCCTGCACGGCGCGTTCAACCTGCACCGCGTCGCCCGCCCGGAGGTCCGCACCGCCAGCCTCGACCACAGCATGTGGCTGCACCGCCCGGCCCGCGCCGACGACTGGCTCCTCCACGACAGCAGGAGTCCGTCGGCGGCAGGTGCCCGTGCGATGGGCCAGGCGGGCCTGTTCACCGCCTCGGGTGAGCTGGCCGCCACCGCGGCACAGGAGATGCTGGTACGGTCCTCGGCATCTACGTAGACGTTGACGATGGAGGTCGCGGTGACGAACCTGCTCGGCGGCCGGGCGGCCATCGTGACGGGTGCCGGCCGAGGGCTCGGCCGGGCGTACGCGCGGGACCTGGCGGCGGCCGGTGCGTCGGTGGTGGTCAACGACGTCGACGTGGCCGAGGCGCGGTCCGTGGTCGACGAGATCACCTCGGCGGGTGGCTCCGCGATCGTCAGTGCCCACGACGTCAGCGACCCCGACGCCGCCGACGCGCTCATCGCCACCTGCGTGACGGCCTTCGGCGGGCTGGACGGACTGGTCAACAACGCGGGCCTCTACCACGAGGCGCAGCCGTGGGACGAGCGCCCGGCGGCCATGCGCCGGGCGGTGCTGGTGAACGTGCTCGGCGCCATGCAGTGCCAGGCCGCGGCGAGTGCCGTCATGCGCGAGCGCGGTGGCGGGGCGATCGTCAACGCCTCGTCCGGCGGCATGTTCGGCTTCCCGAGCGTCTCGACCTACGCCGCGACCAAGGGCGCGCTGGCCGCGCTGACGTACAGCTCGGCACTGGACCTGGAGGCGGCGGGCATCCGGGTCAACGCGATCTCGCCGATGGCGTTGACCAGGATGACCGAGAACGCACTAGGCCGCGGCCTCGCACCGTCCACTAAGGACGCGCCGCCGCTGGCCGGTATCGACGACATGCGCCCGGAAGCGGTGGCACCACTGGTGACCTTCCTCCTCAGCGACCTCGCCGAGGGCATCACCGGCCAGTTCTTCCGCTTCGACGGCCGCAAGGTCTCCGTGGTCACCACCAACCCCTTCGCCGACCACCCGAACACCAGCGCCGACGACTGGACCCCGCGGACCATGGCCGCCGCGTTCACCGGCCCGCTGGCCGCGCACCTGCAGCCCTACGGCGTCGAACGTCGTCTCCCACCGCGGCAGCGTGCGACGACCCGCTGACCAGGCCGGACCCGCCCGGACAGCCAGCGTCATATCCTGGGCCAGGTGATTGACCAGTTGACCGTGGACGCGGCGGTCGCCGATGCCCGCCTTGCCGCGATGGAGTTCGACGACGCCCAGACGTGGCTGCGCGCCCATCAGGCGCTGGTGGAGCCGCTCGCGGCCGAGGTCTGGGTAACCGATCAGACGTACAGCCAGGTCTTGCTGGTACGGCACCGCGTGCGTGGATGGGTGCCGCCTGGCGGCAAGGTAGAGCCGGGCGAGACGCCGAGGGCAGCCGCGGCTCGTGAACTTCTGGAGGAGGCCGGTGTGGCGGGCGAGTTGTTGCCCGCACCGGCCGCGGTGGCTGTTCGCACCTTCCGTGCCGGCTGGGCGCCGACGCTGAGCCTGTCCTACGGGGCCGTTGTCGGCCGTGATGTGCCGCTCGACGGGGAGACTGGGCAGCCGTCGAGGTGGGTCGACCTGGACGAGATGTGGGAGAGCGTGTTCCCCGAGGACCGCGACCGTATCCGCGCGTACGTGCGGCGATTGGCAGCGGGGAACGTACTGGGAGTGCACTGAGACCCGTGGGGATGACGAGCTTCGCGGCCACTCGCCGCGCATCCCGGTGAAAGTAGCCCTCCCCTTACGGGTTGAGGCCGGCGAGCAGCTCGTCGAGGAACCCGGCCGCCTCGGTGGCGGCACGGTCCGGATCGCGGTCGGCGATGGCGTTCAGGATGCCGCGGTGCTCGATGTGCTCGGCCGGGCCGAGCTCCTCGTGTGTGGTGGCCGCGACCGACGCGGTGATCGCCTCGGTCAGCCCTCGGTACAGCTCGGTCAGCAGCGCGTTGTGCCCGCACGCGACGACGGTGAGGTGGAACTCCGCGTCGACGCGGACGAAGTCGTCGAACCGGGCCTCGCGTTGCGCGGCGTCGCGCTGGTCGTGGAGGTGGCGCAGGCGGGTCAGCTCGGCGTCGGTGCGCCCGGTCGCGGCGAGCCGCGCGCCCTCCACCTCCAGCATGCGCCGGACCTGCAGGACCTCCCGCAGCTCGGAGCCGCACAGCCTGCGGATCGCGCCGGACACCTCGCTGGTGGCGCGCACGTAGGTGCCGTCGCCCTGCCGCACCTCCAGCAGCCCGCTGTGCGACAGCGCCCGTACCGCCTCGCGGACGGTGTTGCGCCCGACGCCGAGGGTCGTCGCCAGCTCCGGCTCGGTCGGGATGCGCCTGCCGATGGGCCACTCGCCCTGGCGGACGGCGTCCCGCAACTGCTCGATGACCTGGTCGACCAGACCGGCGCGGCGCGTTGTGGCGAGCGGCACAGGAACATCCCTTCAACCAATCATCCTACGTTTGCCTATAGTACTTGGCGTGCCCGTCAAGTCCGACCTGGAACGTCCGCGTGTCGCGCGGGCTGGACGTGCCGCCCCGCTCACCATCGCGGGCGGGGCGCTGCTCGCGACCGCCGTCGTCCTCGCCGCCCTGAACCTCCGCCCCGCCGTGACCAGCGTCGGTCCGCTGCTGGACACGGCACAGGCCGACCTCGGTGCCACCACCACCTGGGCGGGACTGCTGACGACGCTGCCCGGCCTGTGTTTCGCGGTCGCCGGACTGGCCGCCCCGGCGCTGCCCCGGCGCTGGCCCGGCGGGTGGGCACCGGCGCGGCCGTGGCGTTCGCGCTCGGTGTCCTCGGGCTCGGGCTGGTGATCCGGGTACTCGACGGCCCGCTGGTGGTGCTCGGCGGCACCCTCGTCTCGAGTGCGGGCATCGCGCTGGCGAACGTGCTCGTCCCCGTGGTGGTGAAGGACTCCTTCCCGGCCAGGGTCGGCCTGATGACCGGTGTCTACACCGCGGCGCTGCAGGGCGGCGCCGCGCTCGGGTCGGCGGCCACGCCACCGATGAACGACGCGTTCGGCGGCTGGCGCGGGGCATGGGCAGGCTGGGCGGTGCTCGCGGTCGCCGCGCTGGTGGTGTGGCTGGTGGCCTTCCGCGGTCGCATGTCGGGCAGGGACGCCGCCCGGCAGGAACGCGGCCGTTCGCTGCTGCGCAGCCCGCTGGCATGGACGGTGACGGTGTTCTTCGGACTGCAGGCGTTCGTCGCCTACATCGTCATGGGCTGGTTCCCGCAGGTGCTGATGGACGCGGGGGTCAGCAGGGGCGACGCGGGTCTGCTGCAGGGCCTGATGTCACTGCTGGCGGTGCCGATCAGCCTGGTCGTCCCGGCGGTCGCCGCCCGGCAGGGCAACCAGACGTGGTGGACCGTCGGTCTTGGCGCGGTCGGGGTGGCGGGCACGGTCGGCCTGATCGTCGCGCCGTCGGCAGCACCGCTGCTGTGGGCGGTACTCATCGGCATCGGGATGAGCGTGTTCTCGCTCGCGCTGACCATCGTCGCGCTGCGGGCACGCGACAGCCAGGACACCGCGTCACTGTCCGGGATGGCGCAGGGCTACGGCTACCTGATCGCCACACCCGGCCCGCTGCTGTTCGGCCTGCTGCACGACCTGACCGCCGCATGGACGGTGCCGCTGATCATGGTCCTGGTCGTCACGGTGGCGCAGTCGGTGTTCGGCGGCCTCGCGGGCCGCGACCGTTACGTCTGAGACCCGGGAATCGCGCTCTTTTCCCAAACGGCACCACAATGTGGAACCGAGGCGGGCGTGCGGCACTCTACTTCGAGTAGCACTGTGCGACTCGAACTCGGGAGGCCCGGTCTGTGCGATTCCAGGTGCTGGGGCCGTTGCGCGTGGACGTGGACGGTCATCCGCTACCGCTCGGAGGGACCAAGCAACGGCTGCTGCTCGCGCACCTGCTGCTGAACGTCGGCAAGCCGGTGCGGGTCGCGCAGCTCGTGGACGTGCTCTGGGGTGCGGAGCCCCCGACGTCGGCGGCGGCGAACCTGCAGACCTACGTGTGGCGGCTGCGGCGCGCGCTGCCCTTCGATGACGCCGACGGCGGCGGGCTGGTCACCAGCGGCACCGGCTACGAGCTGCGGGTGCCACCGGAGTCGGTCGACGCGCAGCTGTTCAGGGCGGCGTGCGCGCGGGCGCGTGCCGAGCGGGACCCGGCGGTGGCGCTCGCGGCACTGCGGGAGGCGGAGCGGCTCTGGCACGGTGAGCCACTCGCCGACCTGCCCACGGTGCCCGCGTGGGAGGCCGAGCTGAGCGGGCTCTCCGAGGCCAGGCTCGCCGCGACCGAGGACCGGCTGGCGTTGCGGGTCCGGCTCGGGCACCACGGACCGGTGATCGAGGAGCTCTCCGCGCTCCTCGCCGAGCACCCCTACCGGGAACGCCTCTGGCAGCAGTACCTGCTGGCGCTGGCGGGGTCCGGGCGGCGGGCCGACGCGCTGGCCGCGTACGCCGACGTGCGGGCGCGGTTCGTCGCCAACCTCGGGGTCGAGCCGGGGCCCGCGTTGCGTGCGGCGC
>NZ_JBARWZ010000244.1:0-12654 GCF_049647105.1 Actinophytocola sp. | reverse complement strand
CCCGCGCCCACGCTCCGGGCGGCCCTCGCCCACTGTCGGCACTCACGTCCTGTCCCGGCCGGTCGCAGATCGACCGCCGACCGTTCACCTCAACAACTCAGGGGCGAACATGACCAACAGCCCGGATCCGCTCCTACCCAGTGACCGGAACGGTTGTTGGGCTGGCCTACTACGGCGACTGGTTCTGGGTTTCGTGCAAGCGCCGAGCGACTGACGGCAACGTGTGGGGCTACGGCGCCGTGGGCAGCCGCTGCGGGTGGATCCGCGACGACCTGTGGGACGACATCTACTCCACCGCGCCCGCCGCCCCGCTGCCCCGCCCGATCCCGTGGTGCTGACTCGCTCCGCCAGCACCACTGCGAGGTGCCCCGCAGCGCAGCGCCCTCAGCCGCTGCGGGGCACTCCCCTCGGCTCTAACCCGCTGCTCTACCCATGGCCCGGAGGACTCTCATGCTCGACAAGCCGATACTCATCACCCCGCACGACAAGCTCATCGAAATCTCCCGAGTTGACCAGCCACTCGCGACGCTCGTCGACGGCACGGCCGGTGCGACTGCTGGGTCCCCCGTCAGCGCCGGTCTCGTCTCCATGCGACCTGGCGCGGTCGCAGCCCCACACTGTCATCCCGACACCTGGGTGTATGTGCTCGTGTGGTCCGCCGGTCCGCTCGGCGCGATCACCCTCTACGGGCCGAAGTTCGAAGGGTTGGTTCACCAGCAGCCGGGCCAGCTTCTGCTCATCCCTCCGGGTGTGCCCCACGCTGCCGCGAACCCCTCGCCCAGCCAGAACATCACGGCGTTCGAGTTCCGCGCGAACCCATCGATCCACGCGGACAACGTCGTCCGCGAGGACCTGCGGGACTACTTGGACCGCCAAATGCCTGTCTTGTTCGACATTCCCGCGATCAAGTCGAGCCGATGAGGGAAGGGTCGGCCAGCGAGAAGAAGCCGCGCGTGACCAGCGCACCCACGCACACATTTCCAACTGAGTACCTGAGCGGCCTTGCTCTCGGGCAGGTATCGGTCTCGTTCGGCCCTCCCGAACCGGACCCGGTCGAGCCAACGGCTGACGCAGGGACACGCTGGGGGCCGCCCATGTGGCGGGCTCCCTTCAGTGACCACGAGGACGCTGACATCGCGCGTTGGTCGATCTGACACAGACCAATCACTCTCCTCGATTCGCCATCGCCATATCTGATACTCGTCAAGGGGGCCTACCGTGCTCGACCACAGCACCGGGGATGAGAAGAATCTTGCTGATCGCCGCGATCAGCTCGCTCGACTTCTGCGGCTGGACACACAGTTCAGCGAGATCATCGCGACTTGGGCGGGCTTCGGTATGCAAGGAGAGCAGACCGCCCCCGCACGGTCTGTACAGGTGGAAGAAGATCAGGCGCCGCTCCTCGGCGTTCCGGTGGCCACATCGGTGGTACGCCGGGATGTGCACCTGGTGTCCAGAGTGGCTGGCCCGGAGTTCCTCGCCGCGGCGGTGACCGAGTTCGTGTACGAGCCGAGGCTAGGGCTGCGTCTTGACCAACGGCGCGCCGTCCGGGCAGGATCGGCCCCCCTCGAGCACGTCGTGAACCAGCTGCGCCGCAATGTTTGCTATATCACCACACCAGCCACACAACAGGGACCGGATGACGTAGCCCTGCGCGCAACGACCCTATTGCTCAGGGCAGGCACACCGGTCGCCGTCGTTACCGAGGTCGTGTACTGGCGGCTCATCACCCACCGGATGGACCATGCCGCGTCGACTACTGCCGTTTCGCGGCCACCGCACAGCCGGAGCGCGTGGTGACCGGCGATCGTGTCGGCCTCCTCGGCGCCGAGACTCAGCCGGTTGACACGGGTGCCGCATCCAACGATGTCTCAGTTCGCGACCCCGAGATGGGGTCGCTCCAGCGGTGGCGGGACGACCGCCACCGGGGCCGTCACGCTGGCCGGTCACCGCATGGCCTGTGCGTGTCGATCCCCGAATCCGGATGGCGTGACACCAGGCCAGTGCCTGGGCGCGCTGTCCACGTCCGCCCTCGGCCTGGCCAGGAGGTGACGGCCGGACACTACTGCGCGCGACCCGGCATCACAGCGGGACGCCATCACGCTGCGATCTCGACCAGCCCGCATGACCCCAGAGGGTGGACGGCGCTCGAGGGAGCTGCCGCCGCCGGTCTTCGCAGCCACGACGATGGCGATCCGCGCGACAGGTGCCGTGACGCTATCCAGTGGTGCGCCTGCTGCCTGCCAGGCCGAGGGCACCCAATGTGGCTCTCGTACGGGAGAAGGTGACCACGTGACCGTCGGCCACGACGACCCCGACGACCATCCCGAGTTCGACATACGTGAGCTGGAACGATACTTGGCAGGCGAAACCGAGACCGGTCGAGCAGCGGACACCCCACGCATTCGAAAGCGGGACCAAGCGCGGCGGACGCGGCGGGTACGCAAACTTGCCAGTGACGTGGCCGAGGCCCGTGAGATCGTCGCGCTTCAGGACTCCACAGAGCTGGTAACGGCCTACAGCAGTCGCGTGCTGCGCACCCTCCGCCAAGGAGCCGAAGCCGAAAAGCTCGTCCGACTGCGCCAACAGCCAGCCTTTATCGCACTAGCGACAGTGCGTGCCCGTCGAATCGTGACGACGACCGGCCTCATCGCGCTGACGATCGCGTTGGGATGGTCCACTGCCGGCGTCCAAGGATTCGCTGCGGGCGAAGCACTGGCGTTCAGCCCGCCCTGGTGGCTCGCTTGGGGCGTCGAGCCGTTCGTCTCCCTTGCGCTGCTGACAATCGTCATCGCACGGGCGTTCCTCGCGTCCCGTGGCCAGTGGATCACGGCCCCGGCGGTCCGGCGCGCCGAACTGCTCTTTCTTGGCGCGACGCTCGTGATGAACGTGTGGCGCTACCTTCCCGGCGTCGCAGACGACTTTCGGGTCGACCAGCTCGTCGTGCACATGCTCGGGCCGATCGTCGCGGTCTGCGTCGTCACGGTCCTACCCGTTCTGTGGGTAGCGATCGACCACGTACCTGACTCGTCCGACCAGGCTTTCGCCAACGGCAGCGATCCGGGAGATAGATCCACTGGCTCAGAAGACGAGCTCCCGCAAGCAGTCGACGAACGCGTGGCATCCGCCTTGCTGCGGGCACAGGAACTCATCCAAGTGGGCAAACTCCCGCCCACACCGTCAGCCAACGCGGTCCACAAAGCACTCGGCGGCGCGATGGACACTGCCCGCGCTGTGCGAGACATCCTCCGCCGCGGCCCGTAACCATCGGCGAACCAGTCCTGAACGTTAACACCTCAGTCGATGAGATCGGAATCCCTATGAGAGACAAGGCATTCCACGTCGATGACCAACATGATCGGGAGCACTAATTAGGAGGTGTGCCTGTCGATGCGGCCTTCACTCGTCGCCTTCGGACATCTACCGACCTGGTCGACCAGCCCCGGCGCTCAGTGGTCGATCACCGCCGCAGCGTTGGCTGCACTCTTGGTAGGCTGCTCGCCTTCCCAAGACCGATCCGCACTGCCGACATCATCTACGGCGATGCAGACCTCGCTGGCGCCAGCCAGCTCGACATTAGTCGCACCCACCGCTCCTAGCAGGAGCTCCTCACCTACTGCCCCGTCCGCATCAGAGGATCCAGGCACCGGGACTGCAGTCCGCTGGTTCGTCGCGTATCACTCGATACGGTGGACGGACGCTAGTCCTGCCGACTGGATCGACCGTGTGCGCCCCTTTGTCACGGCAAGCCTGCACAGCAGCGATGTGGCTCTCGAAGGTGGCGGTCGCGGAGCCGATTGGACCGACTTCGTCGCGAACCGCTGTAGCACTTCGGCGTCCGAGGTGGGCGCCGTGATCCCCGCGGAGGCGCCCAACACGGATTCCCTCGTGTATGTGCACGTTGTCGGCAGGTTGCGCACCACCTGCGATCATCAAACACCCATGTTCGGGACGACGGACGCGGCCGCGACGCTCGCCGTCATCCGGACTCCACATGGCTGGCGGGTGATCGAGAGGATCTACTGACAGTCTCCGCGTGGTGGCGACTGCATGGTTCATTCAAGAAAGTCACTCACTACTCGTCGCACGACCTGGTCCGTTCTCATCGTGATGTAGATGGCAATCAGCCACTCTGCCTCGTCACCGATGTCATCGAAGACGCGTCGCGTTGGTCGATCCGGAAGGGAGGTTGCCGGGCGGCGTCCACACCGAAAGTTCTCCATCGCGAGAGCAATATCGCACGCCGGGATCCGAGTGGCTGGACGATTCCCGGCACTCTCACCGGCTTCGACCTCCGCGCGGACGACTTGCTCTTCCACTACCGGTTCAACATGTCCCATCAGTCGCAGCAGGACGTCTCGAATGTCGATGATTTGCCGGTACAGCACCAGCTCGGGATCGGTGTCACCTTTCACGCCGAACGCGGCCGCGGCGGGAACCAGATTGGTCATCATCGTCCACAGCGGCTCTAGGTTCCGAACGGTGCGCCGTGTCTTCCACAGCGCGAGGCGGCGGCGAAACCATGGTGTCCAAAGCGGAAGGGTCACTCCGATCGCAATCAAAACGACCGCTGCGGAGCAGAGGGTGCGTGAAACACCCAACGCGTCTGCGGTGAGGCGACTGCCGATGTGTTGCATGACAACAACGAAAGCGTTCCAGGCCAGCCACAGCACACCCACGACGCCAGCCAGTGTGACAGTCACCATGCCGTAATGCATCAATGGTCGAACATCGAGGCGAAGCAGGTACCTCCGCATCACGATGACGAAGTTCGTGATGCACGCGGCCATGTAGCACCAGCAGAGCACCTGGCCTAGAGCCACGTCGTTGGCGTGGAACATCGCAGTGAGTAGGTCAGGGTCGAGTGCCGCGTCCGTACGGAGCAGCAAGGGCGTCATGAGGCCGACGGCCAGAACACCGATGACAGCGCACCATCGCACCTGAACCGTGGCGTTGACTTGATCCGCATCTGCTGTGGTCCGCACGATCATCGCCTTCACACTGAAGGCCGCGGCCATCGCAGTGGTGTTTGCCAGCCACCGCGCTAGATACGGCAGGTCGGTCGCTGATGCGATCGTCGTCTGAGCCAGGGGCACGTCGAGCAGCAGCGAGATGCTCAAGCCACCTAAGACGATCAGCAGGTATCGCTGACCTGGAGTCATGCTGTAGCGGCGCGCCTGCCAGTAACGAGCGGCGGCCGCCGCGACGGCGGTGGTGGCCGCTACGAGGGCCGCGATCTCAGTCACCGGCGGTCTCCGGCACTGGTGAGAACACTGCGCCTAACGCGATAACGTCGGCGGCTTGTGGTGGTTGCGTCTGGTTGCGTGTCTGCTGCTCGCGCCAGATGCGTCTGGAAGCGCTTGTCGCGAACAGTTCCGCAGCGCGCTCCACGGCTGTGTCGGTCGGCGACTGTCCGAGTGTCGCTATTGCCATCGCGTGATGGCGTAGCACGAGATGACCGATCTCGTGCAGGACGATGTGGAGTTGATGGAGATAGCTCGTGTTGGTCGGGTAGCACACATAGTCGACCTCCTTCGTTCGAACCAACCATCCACACGGAACGGTTCCCCCCAGCTGTTCCCCGATTAGCTTGACTGGCTTACCCTCGCGCTCACTCAGCGCGCGAGCAAGCCCGCCCATGGTGAACGGTTGAGGAATCGGCAGTTGTTGCACGGCGGCGTCGATCTCGGCCACCTCCTGGTCGTGCACGTACACGTCACCCCCACGAATAGTGATCTTCGTTTAGGGACCCGATGTCCGCGCCGAGGGAGGATGAGGCGGCGTGGTTGGTGTCCACTTATTGTCCACTGTCCCAACCGGACCAACCTGGCGCCAGTACCCCGAGGGGGTGTGGCCTGCGGCGGAAACAGCGAACGCGACACCGGTTGCGCCGCGGGCAGGGAGCAGACGCAGGTGGCGGCTGATATCTGCCGATCGATGGTCGTCGAAGCGTCCGGCGTAGACCCCAGTGGCGGATTTGATGCCACAGACTCAACTTTGGTTCACACTCACGATGGGTACGCGCAAGGATGCGAGCCGCAACAGTCCACTTTGTGTCAAGCAAATTCCAGCCTAGACGCTTGTCGCGAGGTTGCGCATCGACAAAGACGACGCAACAAGCACCGCGCGGACGACTCCCCCGCGGTGCTACGACGTCTCCTGCTGCTAATTAGTTCTGTTGAGCCCGTCAGGGCGTTCACCCGTTATGCATGCGCCTTCTGCGTCGGATGCGGGGGTCGGGAACGCCGAGACGACACCGGCGGACCCACACACGTCAGCCCAGAGATGATCTGTTGCTCTGCGGCCGAACGTTCGTGGATCACTGAGGAAGGTCAGAGCGGCGGTCTGCAACTGCCTCATGAAGGCCTGCTCGGCACCAGGCTGTTCCACGTCTGGTCTGTAGCTCGGCAACCACGAGTGTTGTTCTTGGAGCTGACGAAACCAAGGCGGCACCTGGGCACCGACAGGGACGTCGTCTCCCACATCCGCCTCGACGTGTTCATCGTCGACTGGATCGTCCAGCGATTCGACCAGAGCAACCTCGGGAACGCCGATGTCGGCGAGAACCTGGACGAGCAGATGAGCGCTACCTCCGGGACCGTACTCGAGCGCAAGTGTCGTTACAGGCCCGAAGTTCTCTGCCTCTGCCTCGGCCCACGTCCTCGCTGCGACGGCGTCAACGAACACGAGCGGCTCCACACCGTCTACGACAGGCAAGGTCTCCATAGCCGCGACGTTCCGCTTCGCGAGATGCAGGCTTGCCGATCGTGCAGTTGCCACGTACCAGGCGACCAGTCTTTGAGTTGCCACGACTCGCTGTGACCTGCCGATCGTTCGATCCGCATGCTCACGCAGGTAGTCGCGAACTAAGGGCTGAATCCGGACCATGTCGTCGGGGCCGAGGTCAGCCAGGTGAACCGCGGCCGCCTTGAAGATCACACGCCGAGTCCGGGCCCGGCTTGTGCCAGTCACCGCAGCGATTGCGCCGAGGTGGACGGCTTCCCTGCCGAGCAGAGCGGCGAGACGCAACACTTGCGCCGCGTCATCAGGCAATCGCTGATACGACCAGGCGATGGTGCGACGAAGATCGACCAGATCAGACACGTCGAGCCACGATGTTCCGCCGGTACGGAAGTCGTCGACGAAGTCGGAGATCGATCGATGGCTATCAATCGCGATCTGCTCCGCCGCTGCGCGCAGCGCAAGCGGCAGTCTGCCGCACATTTCGGCGACAGACGCGAGGGCGCCAGGCTCGGCGTCCGCGCGAGGGCCAATGCCCCTGCGCATGATGGTGAAAGCGTCAGAGTCGGAGAGAGGCCCTGCCGTCACCCTGGTCGCTCCGACCCGGGCAACGAGACTTGTAAGCGTCTGCCGACTGGTGACGATCACGCAGCAGCCGTCGGTTCCCGGCAGGAGGCGCTCGACTGTCTCGGTGTCGGGCACGTTGTCCAGAACGATCAGCAGTCGACGGCCGGCCACGACTGATCGGTAATGCGCTACCCGTTTGTCGCTTCTGGTCGGGATGCAGCGGGAGCCGAGCGCGGACAGAAAGCTATCCAGAACGTCGTCGACGCTCACAGCGTCTTCTGGCTCACCGAAGCCACCGAGGTCGGCATAGAGCTGGCCGTCTTCGTACCGGGGGCTCACCTCGTGGGCCCACTGTAAGGCGAGAGCTGTCTTGCCGCCGCCAGCAGGGCCGTCCATCGCTATCACCACCGGCCGCCCACCGGCGCGAGACGAGCGGTGGAAGGCAGCGTGATTGAGCGCCTCGAGCTCGGCTCCCCTACCGACCAGCCGTGCACCGGTCGGCGGCAGCTGAGCTGGTCGTAGGAACGTGTCGGCCTTCTGCTCGTGATGCGCCTTCCAGGCTGCAACAAGAGCGCCGTCCGTTTTCAGCACCTCGTCGCACTTCTGTGCCATCTCGAAGGTGAGGGACGCCGTCCCGTGTTCGATCTTCCACAGCACACTGTGTTCGCAGTGCACACGCTCCGCCAAGCGGCGATACGTGTGTTTGCGCAGCGTGCGCCACTCCCGCAGGTCGTCCCCCAAACCGCCGACTCGGCCTGACATCCGTCCCCGGCTCACGACGGACCCCCGGCAACTAACCGGCGAAGGCATTCAGTGAGGGCCAGCCGTCCAGCGCGCGGGACCAACCTGTCTAGGCGGCAATCTTCACCACGTTGCGCCATGGCGCGTACGGAGGGTGATCGGCCAGGCATGCCTGCCCAATCGTGACGATTCATTACCACAGTTCCCCCGGACCCCGATCGATACGATTTCGACACGGTACCTTCGGCCGACCACTGGTGACCAGCAATTACTCCGACACGTAGCGTTGCGCCGCAGTGATACGGACTCCTCTCCCCTCATCGTGGGCCACAGTTTCCCTTGTGTCTTGCGGCATCACGGGGGCGCGGTCAGGCCTCGATTGCGAGCCACCAGAGCCGCAAGGCTCATGTTGACCCATCTCATGTTCACACCAATGGCCTAACGGAACAAGCAACCTGACTCCGCTACGTAGTCACGTCGCGGATGTGTTCGCCGACACTCACCGGTGAGGATCAGGCACAATGTGACACAACTGCCACATTTCAACTGCCGCATGGCGCATGCAGACGGTAGGATGTGATGCATCCACCCCGTTTACCGGGAGCGCAGGAAGGAGTTGCCGTGGATGCCGCCGAACGCCTTCTGGCCAGCCTGACGCTGCCTCACCAGCGGCACCGCACGTTACGTCTCGAACCTTTGCCGCTCGCTACCGCTCTCTCAAGCGCATCGATCGAGAGCACTATCCGATACACCGTCGGCTCGATCGACGAATCCGGGAAGGTCCCCGCCGCCCAGGTGCTGGAGAGTTTGGGGTGGCAGGGGGGTGATCGTCTTAGCGTAACGGTGCAACGAGGAGTGGTGGTGCTCCAACATGACCCCGATGGACTTGTTGCCGTCACGAAGCGAAGGGCGCTGGTCATTCCCGCAGCGGCCCGGCGTGCCTGTGGGATCCGGAAGGCGGACGCTGTTCTGATCGCGGCCGTAGTCGGCTTCAATACCGCGGTGGTGCATCCCCAGGCGATCATCGACAGGATGATGGCGCTCTACCACCACAGCGACGACGATGTCTGACACCCCGTCTATCTCCGAGGACGATTTTGCCCGCGTCGTGCTCGAGAGACTCGGTATCGACTCGCCACTCGATCTCGGCGTACGTCGACCACGAGGTCCGATCCCGACGTTCGGCGCTTACGTTCCCGTTGTGGAATCTGCCGTCAGCACGGCAACCCGGAAGACTTACTCACCATACTGGGCGACGATCTTGCAGCACTGGGCGGAGCTGCCACTGACGCAACCCTCACCCTCCGAGATCAAACATCTCGCTGGGCGCGTTCGAGCCAATGCTGTTATTCGCCGCAACAGCCGTGAAGGCCGTGGGGCGGCCGAACTCTTCATCGCAGCACTTCGCTGCATCTACAAGCACGCCATCGACGACGAGCTGATCTCTGAACATCAAAACCCAGCAAGTAGGGTTCGGAAGCCACAACGGTTACCCAGTGGACGTTTTGCGTTGTCTGCGGAGAAGCTCCGTCAGATCAACGATGTCGGTGCCCGGACGGGCAACGATCCACTGCTGGATGCCCTCTTGCTTCGTTTCCACGAGGAGACCGCAGGCCGCCGAGGTGGCGCTCTCGCGCTCCGCAGTGGACACGACATCGATCCCGAACAGTGCCTCGTACGACTCCGGGAGAAGGGAGGAACTGCGCGGTGGCAACCGGTATCACAGACACTGATGACTGCACTTCTCGATCATGCAGAAGACCGCGGCGCTCAACCAGGCGAACCTCTTCTTCGTTACAGGAACGGCAATACCCTCACTCGTCGCCGCTACGACTACTTATGGGACAGGATCGGACGCCACTTGCCCTGGGTTGCTTCTCTTCAGGTGACGACACATTGGCTGCGCCACACCACCCTCACCTGGGTAGAACGCAACTTTGGCTACGCGGTTGCCCGCGCCTATGCCGGTCACTTCGATCGCAGCGGTGAAGTCGGCACCACGGCGACGTACGTTAAGGCCGGTCTGCACGAGGTAGTGACTGCACTGGCAGCACTCACGGGAGAACCGCATCCCCTTGCACAACAGGAGGTTACGCAAGCGCACCGGCCTCACCAGGTTAACATCGATCGATAACCTGGTAATATTCGTTCATGGTAAATCTCTCGGATTTTGGGAGATATTCCCAAAATCGGCGCATTCCCCTCGGACACCGATTCATGGGAAAATTTCCCAGCAGCAGCCGGTATCTCTGGCATCACCTCTGCACTCTTCACCCGAGCCCTCCCCGCGCCAATGGCCGGGGGTCGGCGTGACTGGGCGCAAGATCGTCCGCTGATCCCGCCCCGCCTGACCCGCGGCACTGGCCGTCAGCCTCTCGCCTCCCGCAACGCCCAGCTCGATGTCGTCGACCTCCTCTCTTGACCTCGCGCCGGGTCACTGGTCTACGGCATGGCCAAAGTCGACGAGCGCGGCGCGGTGTCCAACCGGGCCACCGTCGACGCGCTGGGCTGGTTGACAGGTGATCATCTTCATGTCGCGTTGATCGGCGAGTCGGTCGTGGCCCACCGGACGCCAGCCGCTGCGGGAGCGGCTGCACGCCCACCTCATGCTGGCGCTATACCGTCAAAGGCGGCAGGCGGACGCCCTCACGGCGTTCGCCAAGTTACGCCGGTTGATTCACGTGATGTGCATGGTGGCCAGTTGCTCGATGTGATCGCGGACGTCGGCGATGAGCTCGCCTACCAGCTCTCGTCGCAGGAGCTCCTAACATCCGTAACCTCCCAGCGTCGGTAGTTGATCACGCAACCAGGGATAGCGCCTAACGTCAGCATTCGATTAATTAATGGGAGGCTTCCGAACCAAAGTTGGGTCAAATTAGTCCGCAGCGGCCCAGGTCTTGATGGTGTCGAGAATGTTACGAAGGTCGTCGGATAATGGGTTGGCGGTGGTTGAACGTCCCCTCGGGTTCGGTAGAGACTCGTTATTGAGGTCAAGCGACCAGACTGGCCGGGTCGCCTATAGCTCGTACAGAGTCTTGCACTCGGTTGGTGGCCGGTGGCGGCAGGCAGAGAACTGGGCGAAAATCTACGGGCGTGGTACACCCGATCAGGTTCGTTGGGGAGATGTACAGGGTGGACTAACCAGAACGGAGGTTGCGATGGCTCGGTACAGGCATGGCGAGGTCAGCAAGTGGGTGATGGTTCGCCACTCAGGGGTGATGCGGCTTGCTCGGGTGGCCGTTCAGCGTCGTATCGATGTGGTATTGGCCCGAGGTCGGGGGACCACGATGGCGGAGTTGGCCCGGAAGTCTTCGTCGGAGGGGGTGAGGACGACCGTATCGGCGGCGGAGAGCGATGGGGCGACGTGGTCGATGTCGGTCGCACCTGGCGACTCACCCGATGTTCGGAACCTCGATGATGGCGGTTGGCACAGGACGAGCACGCAGGCGTGACCGAAAATGATTCCGCCAAGAAGAATGTCGAGGCTTCCCTCGACGTTTTTCTAGATCAGAATGCTGATTCCTTGGCGAGGTACATCCGCAGTCGGGTTCGTGGTGACGTCAGTGCGGTTGAAGATCTGTTCCAGGAAACGATCCTGCACTTGGTGGCTTATCACGGGGCGCGCGGGTTGCCAGATGGTGATGAGGCGGTCCGGTTGTTGTTCACGATGGCCTATAGGCGGGTGGTGGACTGGTATGACCGCGCCGGCAAGATCGATCTCTATCCGCCGGACGCCGAACTTCTCGCCGACGCAACTTTGGAGATCGAACCGTCCACTGCGTTCGATGTGGAAATTGTCCGGCAAGTCGACATCGAACGCGGGCTGCGCAGGCTCACCCCGCCACAGCGTCGAGCGTTGGTGCTAGTTTATATCGACGGCATGGACTACCGCACCGCCGCGACGATAATGGGGCTGACTGTCAACGGCCTGAAAACTCATTTGCGCAGCGCGAAGGCGCGTGCTCGACAAGTGAACGAACTGACCAATTATGGGAATCGGCCAGCGCCGAAGGAGGCGCATAAATGTCCCGGAAGGACAATAGCCCGAATGTTATCGACATGTTGGCAAGATATCGCGACCAGCATAATGCTGTCCCCGCGCGACGTGCGCAACGCGTCGACTTGACACGTATCCGCACAATCCTTGCAGATGTTACCTCTGAGCAAATTGACGAAATAGTCGCGGACGCCGAAACAATCCGTTCCGGGCTGGAAATGTTCGACCTCGCGCAGGAATACCTCGCCGCAGGAGCATTTGATCATGCCCGACAGTTACTTGGTTTCGCCGCCAAGTATGACATCGAGGGAGCGGATGCTTTGCTTGCCGATGTCGCGGCCATCCAGGTATCGACGGGCAATCCAGCTCATATCGTGAACTCGAGCGGATCTTCTGGTTCTTCCGTTACACGAGATGTGTGGGACGACCAGGAGATGTGCGCCGCGCTGGAGGCGCGGGAGGTCAGCACGGTCTACAAGCTGCTGCGACGCAAAGGCGTGTCCCAACGCCAGATCGCCGCGATGACCGGTCAGTCACAGTCCGAGGTGTCGGAGATCCTCAAAGGTCGTCAGGTCATGGCCTACGACGTCCTGGTCCGGATCGCCGAC
>NZ_JBARWZ010000243.1:0-3024 GCF_049647105.1 Actinophytocola sp. | reverse complement strand
GTCCTGAACCGTGGACTCGCGGGTCCTGAACCGTGGACTCGCGGGTTCTGAACCGTGGACTCGCGGGTTCTGAAGCGTGGACTCGCGGGTTTATGTGGGGGGTTTGGGGCCTATGAAGGCTGCGGCTGCTGCTAGTGCGTAGCCGAGGGCTGGGCCGTAGGCGCCGGGTTGTATGTCTTCGACGGCGAAGCCGTCGGTCAGGTTTGATACCGCTGCTACGTGTACGCCTGCGATGACCAGCAGTACCAGGCCGGCCAGGCGGCGGAAGGTGGACATTGCCATCTTGAGCATGAAGATCACTACGACCAGTGCGGCCAGTGCGATGACCGCGAACGTGATCTCCTGGCGGGAGAAGTTGACCGAGCCGCCGGAGAGCAGGTCGCCGAACGGGCCGAAACGCAGCGCCAGTACGCCGATGCCGATGATCGTGAGCGCCGCCCAGATCACCTTCATCGCCACCGACTCGATGACCGCCACCAGCGACAGCAGGATGCCCAGTACCGCGAGCGGGTAGCTGAACAGCACGACGTACGCGCCGCTGAAGCCGTGTGCGTCGAAGTTCGTGGCGAGGTCCCAGATGGCGGGGAGCGCCTGGGAGTCCTTGTTCGCCGACGAGTACACCCACGGCAGCACGGTGAAGCTGACGACCTGCACGACCAGGCCGAGCAGGCTCAGCAGCAGACCGAGTCCGGGGAGGCGGAAGCCGCCGCCATCGGGCTCGCGGGGCGGCGGCGCCTGCTCGCGGGGCGACGGCGCCTGGCGTCCGGGTGGTGGCGCCTGGCGTCCGGGTGGTGCCTGGCGTTCGGGTGTGGGACGCCGGGGTGGCTGTCGCGTGACCGGATCGCCGTACCCGCGCTGATGGTCCTGGCTCGGATAGCCGCCGCCCGCGTAACCCTGGTCGTATCTCGGGTCATAGGCGGGCTGCTGTTGCTGCTGGGGGTACCCGCGCTGGTGGTCGCCCTGCGGCTGCCGCGGGTACTGCTCGTCTCGGTGCGGTCCTCCTGGTCGGGACATGCGGGCACCGTACCCGCAGATCACCTCATCTGGTGACTGGTTCTCTCCGGTAGGCGGTGATCGTCGCGATCGCACCCGCCCCCACGGCGAGCACAACCCCGGCCAGCCGCACCCAGGACGACGCGGCCACCCCGGAGTCGGCGACATCGACGAGCCTGCCCGCCCCGGCGAGGACCGCCGCCACCTCCGCGACCGCCGTGAGCGCGCCGACGACGACCGGCCACCGCCACCGCGTGGCCACGATGAGGATCGCGGACACCACCATGAGCACCAGCCCCGGCGCCACCACGGGCATGTCCACCCCGGCGACCTGCTGCGCGACGATCCCCCCGGCACCGAAGACGAGGCCGGCCACCGTCCACGTTCGTGCTGACATCACGTTCCCCCTTCGTTCGACCGATGTCGTCTACAGTCGCAAGTCCAGGACGTGGGGTCGTCCCACTCCAGAACCGTTTCCGGGTACGCCGCCGGAGGTAGTTGAGGAGCCGCATGGGAGCCGCGAAGAGTACGGAGTCGCTGGCCGGCGTCCCGCTCACCAACCTCGACCAGCCCCTGTTCGATGGCGCGGACTCGACGAAGCGTGATCTGGTCGACTACCTCGACGCCGTCCACACGCGACTGCTGCCGGAGATCGAGCAGCGCCCGCTTTCCGTGGTGCGCGTGCGGCTGGGGACGGATCCGTTCATGCAGAAGAACGTCCCGAAGTACGCGCCGGAATGGCTGAAGACCACGCCATTCTGGGCGGAGTCGTCGCGTCGCGAAGTGCACTACGCCTTGTGTGACGACAGAAGGTCGCTGGTGTGGTTCGCGAACCAGCGTGCGGTCGAGTACCACCCGACGCTCGGGCGGGTGCCGGACTTCTACCAGGCGACGCATCTGGTGCTGGACCTCGACCCGCCGGAGGGTGACGACACGTTCGGTGTCGCCGTGCAGGCGGCCCTGCTGGTGCGGCAGGCGCTCCACGACCTGGGGCTCGACGGCGCGGTGAAGACGAGCGGCGCCAAGGGTGTGCACGTGTTCGTGCCGATCTCCGCCAACGTGGCGATGGCCGACGCGGCGGCCGCGACCCGTGCCATCGCCGCGCGGGCGGAGCGCATCGACCCGGACCTCGCGACGACCGCGTACATCAAGGCGGACCGCGGCGGGAAGGTGTTCGTGGACTCGACCCGGGCGGGCGGCGCGACGGTCGTGGCCGCGTTCAGCCCCCGGGTGCGCCCTGGTGCGCTGGTGTCGTTCCCGGTGCCGTGGGACGAGATCGAGAACGTGACGCCGCGCGACTTCACCATCCGCAACGCGGCCGGGTTGCTCGGCGACACGAACCCGTGGGCCGATGCGCTGCCCGCGCCCCAGGACCTGCCCGCCGACCTGGTCGCGGAGGGGCATGAGATCCCGGTCGCCCGAGTCGTCGCCATGCACGAGGGCAAGCGCCGCAAGCGTGCCGCGGAGAAGGCTGCTGAGGAGAAGTCGTCCGGGTAACGTGGACGGCATGGACGTCCTGCTGCCGTTCCTGCTCGTGGCGGGGGTCGTGGCCGCGATCTGCTGGGGACTGGTGCGCGGTGCGGCCCGGATGCGGCGCCGCCGGGTGGGCAGCGCCGCGATGAGTGGTGCGATGAGCGTCATCGACGAGATCTGGCACCCGGCCGCGCACGAGCCCCAGATAGAGATCCAGCAGGCCTACGAGCGGCAGGCGCCGACCCCGTCACCGGACGACAAGCCGGAGCGCTGATTAGTGCCTGTCCCATGGATCTTCGTGCGAGGGTCTGGGCTTGACCAACAGTGACCTCAGGGGAACGTGACGGCACCCAGCCACCAACCACCTCGATATCCGGCGCCTGCGCTGGGTCGGAATCAACACTTTTGATGCCGGGGAGGCGGACTAGTTCCAAGGCCGTGAAGTTAGGTGGTTGTGGTGTTGGTCAAGGGTCTGCCGGTGTCAGGATGTGGATGCTGATGGTGGCTTTGTAGCTGGTTCGGTCGATGTTGGGGCCGCGAGCTTGGTATTTGGAGATG
>NZ_JBARWZ010000242.1:0-8011 GCF_049647105.1 Actinophytocola sp. | reverse complement strand
GCTCCGCGGTGACCAGCCCGGCCCCGGCGACCGGGACGCGCGGGCCACCGCGGTCCACCAGCTGCCACCGGACATCGCCGACTTCGTCGGGCGCGAGGCCGCCGTCGCCGAGTTGCTGGCGGCGCTGGCGCCGCGGCCGGGGACGTTCGCGGCGCCCGTGGCGGTGGTGTCGGGGCCGCCGGGCACCGGGAAGTCGGTGCTCGCGCTGCACGTGGCCCACCGGCTGCGGGAGGCGTACCCGGACGGCCAGTTCTACGCCGACCTCGACGCAACGGGTGACCGGCCGCTCGACCCCGCCGCGGTCCTCGCCGACTTCCTGCACGCCATCGGCGTGTTCGGCGCCGGCCTGCCGGACGGGGCCACGGCACGGGCCGCGCTGCTGCGTTCGCGACTGGCCGGGCGGCGGGTGCTGGTGGTGCTCGACGACGCGGCGACCGCCGCCCAGGTCCGTCCGCTGCTGCCCGCCGACGGCGGCTGCGCCGTGCTGGTGACCGCGCGCACGCGGCTCTCCGAGCTGACCGGTGCGCACGGCGTCGAACTCGCGGTGTTCGACGCCGAGGAGAGCACCCGGCTGCTCGCCGCCGTCGCTGGCGCGGACCGGGTCGTCGCCGAGCCGACGTACGCCGCCGACATCGTGGAGTTCTGCGGGCATCTGCCGCTGGCGATCCGGATCGCCGGGACGCGGCTCGCGGGCAGGCGGGCGTGGTCCCTGCGCACCCTGCGCGACCGCCTGGCCGACAGGTCAGCGCGGCTCCGCGAACTGCGGGTCGGCGACCTGGCGGTGCGGCGGAGCTTCGAGCTGAGCGTCCGGCAGCTGCCCGAAGCGGGAGTGCGTGCGTTCGGCAGGCTCGCTCTGCTGGGCGGCCGCGAGTTCCCCGCGTGGATGGTCGACGCGCTGCTGGGCATGCCAGCGCACGACGTGCTCGACACGCTGGTCGACGCGAACCTGGTGGTGGTCGCCGGACCCGGCCCGAGCGGTCAGCCGCAGTACTCGCTGCACAGCCTCCTGCACTGCCATGCCGTGGAGATCGTCGGCGCCGAGCCGGCGCCGGAGCGCGTCGCCGCGTTCCGGCGCTGGGTCTCGGCACTGCTCTCACTGGTCAAACGGGCCGCCGCCCAACTGCCCGCCGCGTTCGGCGCGGTGACCGGTGAACCGCTCGGCTGGACGCTCGACGCGGCGATGGAACAGTCGGTGGTCGCGGAACCGCTGGAGTGGTTCGGCGCCCACCGGGCCACCCTCACCCGCACGGTGAAGCTGGCCGCCGCGGCGGGAGAGCCGGCCCTGGCGTGGCAGCTCGCGGCCGCGTTGGTGCCGTTCCACGACCTGCGCGGCCACTACGACGACTGGCGCGCCTGCCACGAGAACGCCCTCGCCGCCGTGCGCGCCGCCGGTGACGCGGCGGGGGAGGCCGCGGTGCGGCGGGGGCTGGGACAGGTTCACCTCTACCGCGACGAGTACGCGGACGCGCACGGCGCCTTCACCCGGTCCCTTGCGCTGTTCACCGAGGTCGGGGACCGGCGTGGCGAGGCGTTCGCCGTGGCTGGACTGGGCACCGTGGCGCGTGTCGAAGGCCGGCCGGACGAGGCCCTGCCGCACTACCTGCGCGCGCTGGACCGGTTCCGCGAGGTCGGTGACCGCGGCGGCGAGGCGCAGATGCTCGGGTCCCTCGGCACGATGTGCCACGTGCTCGGCGACCCGGTGGAGGCGGCGGCACGGCTGGACGCGGCGCTGACCGTCGCCCGCGACCTCGGGGACCGCCACCGGGAAGCGAAGGTGCGCACCGAACTCGGTGCGGTGCACCGGAGTACCGGCGACTTCGCCTCAGCCGAGCGGGAACTGGCCGTGGCGCTGGGCATTCTGGAGGGGATGCGCGACGAGCGCTGCACCGCCTACGCGTTGCTGGGGATCGGGGAGACGCTGTTGGCGACCGGCTCCCCGGCACGGGCGCGGGGGATGGGGGAGCGTGCGCTCGACGTGTTCCGGCAGACGGGGAACCGCGACGGCGAGACGAAGACGTTGATCCTGCTGGCACAGGCCAGAAGAGCGCGTGCGCCTGCGCACCTGCCGGACCCCCGGCAGGTGCGCAGGCGTGCCCGCTGGTCGCACTAGTTGCTGTTACCCGGCTTCCAGCCGAGGTAGTTGGCGAAGTAGTGCAGGCCGACGTGGCCGATGCGGCCGTTGACGCTCGTCGCCCAGACACCGCCGTCGCCGTCGGACAGGCCGACGTGGCCAAAGGAGGAGATGTTCCAGAAGACGAACGCACCGCGCGGCGGGTTGGCGCCGGTGTGCCGCGCGCCGTCGGAGGAACGCCAGTGGTCGATGGCGCTGGCGTGGTGGGTGGCCCGGTTCCAGGCGAGGCGGACCGCGCGCTCGCAGTAACCGTCGTGCTCGGTGCTGCCGTCACGGGCCCGGAACCAGCCGATGGCGCCCTCGACCGTCTGCAGGGCGCCGATCTCGCCGCTGTCCGCGCTGTCGACGGGCAGGATCGCCGTCGGGTCCGCGATGTCGGCGGCCGTGATCTGGCTGTACACCTCGGCAGGCGCCTGCTCCGCCGTGGCGGTGCCCGCTCCGGTCCCGGCCGCGATGGCCGCTGCCACGCCCAGCGTCCCGATGATCTTGAGCAGCTTACGGCTCTCCATATGCTCTCCCTCGCGTTCGACGTCCGGCGGTCGAGTGCAGGCCTCGGCCGCCGATGGCCTGGCAAGGCTGTGCGATGCCACTACACGGGCACTACATCCGCAGGTCGGGGCCTACAGCTGGGGGCTGACCGGGTGAGCCGACACCCGGTGCCTGCGGATCGCGAACCACAGGCCGGCCGCCCCGGCAAGCGCGCACACGGCGAACGCGGCGAGCAGGGCCGGGGGAGTGCCGCCGGTCAGCGTGTCACCCAGCACCACGACCGCGATCGTGCCTGGCACGCTGCCCGCGATGGTGCCCGCCAGAAAGTGCCGGGTCCGTACCGAGGACAGACCGCAGGCGTAGTTGGTCGGCAGGAACGGGATGGCGGGGATCATCCGGAGTGACGCGACCGCGAGCCAGCCGCCGACGGTCAGCCGCTCGTCCACCGCCCGGACGCTTGCCCGGGTGAGGTGCCGGGCCACGACCCGTCTGCCCAGCGACCGGGCCAGCGCGAAGCTCAGGAGGCCGCTGACGGCGGTGGCGACCAGCGCGACGGCGACGCCCAGCACCGGACCGAGCAGCAGCCCCGACGCGAGGGAGAACACGGTGCGCGGTATCGGGACGAGGGTGGCCACCACATAGGCGAGGAAGATCAGCGCCGGTGCCGCCGCTCCCGCTCCCGAAGCCCACGCCCGCAGCCGCACCGGCTCGGGCACCGGCAGCACGAAGGCCGCGACGACCAGCGCCGCGACCAGGCAGACGGCCAGCAACACACCTACTCGCGGCACACACCGAGTGTAGCCAGCCACCCCGGCGCGCCAGCCGCGTCCGTCCCCGAACGGGTCATCCCCGATGCGTCACCACGCACCCGGGACAGCATCGCCCCAGGTCATCGCGAGTGCGAGGCGTTGGTGATCACGTGCGGACCACCTCCTGGCGTGGTCAGCCGATGGTGGTCGGTCACCAGTGGTGACGCGGACTGCGGCACGGTTCTCGCGGTGGTGACGGGAGCCGGCCCGGCGATCAGGGTGCCCACCGTCGCCATGATCGCGGCGATCGCCGCCGTGACCGACTTGACCGCGCCGGACCAGGACGCCGGCCGCGTCAGGAACGCCGGGACGATCGGTTTCGTGGCGGGCAGTTCCTGGTTCACGCGCTGGAGGTCGGCTTCCAGGTGCCGGCAGTTCACGCAGTACGCCAGGTGGTCGGTGATGCGCCGGGTCCTGAGGTTGGTGCCGCCTTGCCGCACCCAGCCCGCGAGCTGTCCGACGATCGTCCGGCAGGTCCGCGTTCCGGTTGCGGGGAGGTACTGGGCCAGGTATGCCTGGCGCAGGCCTTCCCTGGCCCGGTAGGCGAGCGCGGCGACGCCGTTGGGCGTCATGCTGAGCGTGCCGGCGATCTGTGCCGGTGACTCGCCCTCGATCTCGGTGCGCCACAAGACGGTGCGCCACCGTTCCGGTAGGCCTGCGAACGCCTCCGCGGCCATCGTGGCGTCGACCCTCGCGCCCATCGGGTCGTCGTGGTCTGTGCTCCGCCGGGTTTCCGGCACGTCAGGAAAGAGGGAGACCGTGCGGTCGTAGCGTCGCCAGCTGATCACGGTGTTGCGCATGGTCGTCAGCAGATACGGCCGGAAATCTTCGTCCGGTCCTCGCCCCGAACGCATTATTCGCAGTACTCTGGTGAAACCTTCGGCGATCAGGTCGTCCCGTTCCGCGCCGTTGATCCCGAGCGCCGCTGCGAAGCGCCGCGCGGCTTGGAGATGGCGGGCGTAGAGCACACCGAACGCGGCCGGGTCCCCACCCCGGACCGCCGCTGCGAGCGTCGCGTCGCTCGGCATGTCGGTCGTGTCCTCCGGCATCGCCGCACCTCCCCAGCTAACGTGCACATGCATGTGCAAACGCCATTGTCGCCTGCCTAACGGCTCGCGGCACAACGAGGTTGCGGTTTCAACAAGAATTCCCTCGAATGGACCGCACGACGTGTCACATCCGATTTCTCCCACGATGCGCATCGCATTCTGTCGAGCGCTGTCGGCGGTGTTCCCCAGGTAGGCTCGAACCGGACCGGCCATGGGGGCTGGTGTTGGTTTCGCCTTGTCCCGCAAGCAAAGTGCGCTGTCGGCGTCAGGTACGACGACACGTGAAGCAATCGGCCAGACTGCGTCGTGTGGATGAGCCGGCGGGTGTTCGATCGGCTCCGCATCGGGCCTGGAGAACTGGTCTTCGCCGACCACTTCGCGTTCGTGCTGGGGTGCAGGGTCTGACGACCTACGGCCAGCTCAGCGAGGAGTGGGAGTTCCAGTCGCTGAGCGTAACTGACAAATCGAATGGTTGACCCCTGGTCGAGTGAACTGCTAAACAGTGTGAGAGCGCTTCCACGAACCTCGGAACTTCTTCCTGTGCCGAGGTCTCGTCGCTGTCCCCTGCCGCCCTGCTCAAAGGAGAGCCAGCCATGCGAAACCGCTCCGGACCGCGCGTGTCGCGCACGATCGCCGCGGTGGCCGCCGCCGCGGTCGTGGGTACCGCGCTGCCCCTGTTCGCCACGGCGCCCGCAGGCGCGGAACCGGTGGGCGCGGGCAGTTACACCACGACCCTGCCCGCCGGTGCCGCGCTGCCGTCCGCGTGCGGTGACCTCGCGACCAACCCCCGCAAGCACCTCACCGCGAACGCTCCCTCGGGTCCGGTGCCGACCAACGACTGGTGGTCCTCGCTGGTCTACAAGCGCACCGAGTGCGCGTTCTCCGACAACCTGATGGCGCACCCGTTCTCGTTCGACACGGTCGCCGGGGGCCTCGGCGTCGACTACTCCACCACCCCCACCATCTCCGGCACCCCGACGGGCGTGGGGGAGTACCACTACCAGTACGGCGCCGACTTCACCCTCGGCGTGGCGGGCCTGAACGCCGCTGAGGCCAAAGTGGACGGCTGGACCGACTGGACGGTCAGCCCGTACTGGTCCGACGGCAGCCGAACCCTGCGTGCCACCATCGGGCACGGCTCGCCGTTCGTCTACGCGCGTGCCACCGGCGGCGACGCGCTGCTGAGCTTCACCGCCGCGCCTGTCGTGTGGGACGAGACCGGCAGCCGGGTCGGCTTCACCGTCGACGGGCACGACTACGTCGCCTACGCCCCGTCCGGCGCGGACTGGGCGTCCTCCGGCGGCTCGATCTCCTCGAACCTCGGCGGGTCGGACTACTTCTCCGTCGCCGTGCTGCCCACCACCGGCGACAGCACCGACGCCGAGCGGACCGCCCTGGCCGACGCCTACGGCCGGTACGCCCACGCCCACATCACCGGCACCGCGGTCTCCTGGGACTACGACGAGTCGGCGAGTGTCGTGCGTTCCACCTACCGGTTCACCACCGAGGCCCTCGAGGGCAGTGCGACCGGCACCGTCATCGCGCTCTACCCGCACCAGTGGCACAACCTCGCGGGCGGCAGCCCGATCGAGCAGACCTACCTGTCCCCGCGCGGGCCGATGAAGGTCCTCGTCGGCGCGGCGTCGTTCGGCACGGACATGCGGTACAACGGCGTGCTGCCCGAGGTGCCCTCGGTCGGCATGACCGGCGACGACCTCGCCACCCTCAACGGCCACCTCGACGACGCGGCCGCCGGTGACCCGCTGGCCGGGTTCGGCAACGACACCTACTGGACCGGCAAGGCACTCGGCCGGGCCGCCCGGCTCGCCGAGATCGCCGACCAGGTCGGCCGCACCGACGTCCGCGACACCATGCTCGACGCGATCCGCGGCCGGCTCACCGCCTGGTTCACCGCCACGGAAGGCAAGGCGGAGCGGGTCTTCTACTACGACCGCAACTGGGGCACGCTGATCGGCTACCCAGCCTCCTACGGCTCGGACACCGACCTCAACGACCACCACTTCCACTACGGCTACTACGTGGCGGCCGCCGCGACGCTGGCCAAGTTCGACCCGGGGTGGGCGGCGGAGGGCCAGTACGGCGGCATGGTCGACCTGCTGATCCGGGACGCGAACAACTACGACCGCGGCGACACCCGGTTCCCGTTCCTGCGTGACTTCGACATCTTCGCCGGGCACGACTGGGCGGCCGGGCACGGCGCGTTCTTCGCGGGCAACAACCAGGAGTCCTCTTCGGAGGGCATGAACTTCGCCAACGCGCTCATCCAGTGGGGTCAGGCCACTGGCGACACCGCGGTGCGCGACGCGGGCCTGTACATCTACACCACGCAGGCCAATGCCATCCAGGACTACTGGTTCGACCCGCAGGACCAGGCCTTCCCCGCCGGCTTCGAGCACTCGACGGTCGGCATGGTCTGGGGCGACGGTGGTGCCTACGCCACCTGGTTCACCGCCGACCCGGAGAAGATCCACGGCATCAACATGCTGCCGATCACCGGCGGCTCGCTCTACCTGGGTCACGACCCGGACTACGTCGACCGCAACGTCGCCGAGATCGTCCGCAACTCAGGCAGCGCGACACCGCGTTCCTGGGCGGACATCATCTGGTCGTTCCAGGCGCTGTCCGACGCCGACGCCGCGCTGGCCGCGTTCCGTGCCAATCCCGGCTACACCGTGGAGGAGGGAGAGAGCCGCGCGCACACGTTCCACTGGCTGCGCAACCTCAGCGCGCTCGGACAGGTCGACACGGGCGTGACCGCCGACCACCCGCTGTACGCCGTGTTCACCAAGGACGGTGCCCGCACCTACGCGGCGACCAACCTCGGTGACGAGAACCTGACCGTCCGGTTCTCCGACGGCACCACGCTGACCGTGGCTCCCGGCAGGACCGCCACCACCGGCGCGCACACCTGGTCGGGTGGCAACGCCGTGCCAAGCGATCCCAACCCGCCGACGGACCCGCCGGTGACCAGCCCGGTGCTGGCGCTGGTGAGCCCCGGGACGCTGACCACCTCGGGCGGCACCGGCGCGGTCGAGGACACCGTCGCCGCGGCGGGCGGGGCCAACCACGACGGCGCCCCCGCCAACGCCAGGACCTACACCGCCTGCGGCATCACCGGCACCTACGACTCGTCGAAGGAAACCCGGTTCGCGTTGCGGGTGGATTCCGGCGCCACGGTCGCCAACGGCGTCCAGGCGCGGATCTCCTATGACCCCAGGGGTTCCGGTACCTACTCGCGAACGGAGACCTACCACTACTTCGCGACCGATCCCGCGGTCGGCTGGGAGACCTACACCCAGGCCAGGGGTCGCGCCGCCCAGACCGGCAGCCCGGCCGACCTGGTGGACGGCTGCGTGCGACTCGAGGTGTGGAGCGCCATCGGCAACGAGCCGACCGCGCTGCGCACCAGCGCCACCTCGGGCGAGGGCACCCGCTCCGTCCTGGAGATCCCGTACACGATCAGCACGTCCTGACCCCCGAGTTGCGCGGCCGCCCCGTCCCGTGCCCCGGGA
>NZ_JBARWZ010000241.1:0-37990 GCF_049647105.1 Actinophytocola sp. | reverse complement strand
GCCGGCCTGACCCTCTACGCAGTCCTCCGCGAACTGCAACAACATCTCGTCGTCATCGCCGGCGCATGCCACACCTGCCAACGCCCCTTTCCCTTACACGCAACGACCTAACAAAGCACTACTAGTGTCGGTCGCGTGCAGATGACAGAACTGGGCCGCACCGGCGAGCAGGTCAGCCAACTCTCGCTCGGCGCGATGCTGATGGGCACCCGCACGGACGAGCAGACCTCTTTCGGCATGCTCGACCGCTACCTCGACACTGGAGGATCCTTTGTAGACACAGCCGACTGCTACGCGTGGTGGCCCGCGCCGGGCAACACCGGCGGCGAGAGCGAGACCGTACTCGGCCGCTGGTTCGCCGCCAGGGGCAACCGGGACCGCGTGTTCCTGTCCACCAAGGGCAGCGCGTGGGTTGCCGACCCGGACCGCTACCGGGGCGCGTCCGAACCGCCCGCGTACGCCGGCGCGGATCCGGCCACCCTTGAAAAGGCACTCGACGGGAGCCTGCGCAGGCTCGGCACCGACCACGTCGACCTCTACTACGTGCACGTCGACGACCGCGCCACCCCACTGGAGGAGACCCTCGAGACGCTGGCCGGGTTCGTCAGGGCGGGCAAGGTACGCCACATCGGCTGGTCGAACGTACGGACCTGGCGGCTCGAACGCATCCTCGGCCTGTGCGACCGGCACGGCTGGCCCGCACCGGTCGCGTTGCAGCAGCAGCACTCCTACCTGCGGCCGACCGCGGGCGCACGCTTTCTGTCCATTGTAGACGATGAGCAGCTCGATCACCTTCGAGCCAACCCGGCGGTGACGCTGGTCGCGTACTCGCCGATCCTCAAGGGGATCTACGACGACCCGGCCAGGCACGACGTCCACCAGGTGCTGGCGAACTACGCGGGCCCCGACACCGACGCGCGCCTCGCGCGGCTGGCCACACTGGCCGGCGACCTCGGGGTCACCCCGAACCAGCTGGTGCTGGCGTGGCTGCTCCACCAGACCGACCCGACCCCCGTCACGCTGGCAGGCCCGCGCACCCCGGCGCAGCTGGACATCGCGCTCGGCGCGCTGGACGTCAAGCTCACCGACGAAGAACTCGCGCTCCTCGACGGATAACCACCTCAACAAAAGCGGCACGGCCGACGGTATTCCGTCGGCCGTGCCGTTCTCAATGCCCGGGAGTAAACCCACGGTAGACCGGACTAGGCCATTGCGGTGGTGGCCCGCGCTACTGCCCGGTGACGCGCGAGAACCCGTCTGACACGTTCGCCGGATCCGCCGCCCGTTCGGCCCAGTACGGGATCACACAGCGAACAAGGCAACGGGCCGTTACGCCTGACCGGGGTGATAAATCAAGGATCACCCGCGCCGCCGACCTCACTCACTTGGCGACTGTGCTGGTTTTGCCGCCGATGCTAACTTCGATTCGTCGAGATTGTTTCACGTATTTTCCGCCCAGTAATCGCCTTGCCCAAAGTATTTTTGTGATTGGTGGTGTGCGTTGTGACGGTGACGGAACCGGTAGCGCCCGGTGTCGGCGCGGACGGCGAGCGGCCGCAGCAGAGCCTGGCGACCACCGCGGCTCGGAACCTGGCCACGACGAAGAAGTCCGTCCCCCAGATGCAGGGCGTCACGTCGCGGTGGCTGCTGAAGATGCTGCCGTGGGTACAGGTGTCCGGCGGCACCTACCGGGTCAACCGGCGCCTGTCCTACGCGGTCGGCGATGGCCGGGTCACGTTCACGAGCGAGCAGGGCGAAATCCGGGTGATCCCCGCGGAACTCGGCGAACTGCCGCTGCTGCGCGGCTACGAAGACAGCGACGCGCTGGCCGCGCTCGCGGACGGGTTCGTACAGCGGGAATTCTCGGCGGGCGACATCATCGTCGAATTCGGGCACGAGTCGAACGAGGCGTTCCTGATCGCGCACGGCAAGGTGACAAAGGTCGGACCCGGCCGTTACGGCGACGAGACAATTCTGGACACGCTCGCGAACGGCGACCACTTCGGCGACGAGTCACTGGTCGACCCGCAGAGCATGTGGGAATACAGCGTCAAAGCGGCCACCGCGTGCACGGTGCTGACGCTGCCGCAACGCGCGTTCGACGAACTGCTCGACCGGTCGGAGACACTGCGGGCACAGGTGGCCGCTTTCCAGGCAGGCAAGGGCGCCCCGCAGAACCCGCACGGTGAGGCGGCGATCGAGCTGGCGTCCGGCCACGTCGGCGAGGCCGAGCTGCCCGGCACGTTCGTGGACTACGAACTGACGCCGAGGGAGTACGAGCTGTCGGTCGCACAGACCGTGCTGCGGGTCCACACCCGCGTGTCCGACCTCTACAACGAACCGATGGATCAGGTCGAGCAGCAGCTGCGGCTGACCATCGAGGCGCTGCGCGAGCGCCAGGAACACGAGATGGTCAACAACCCGGACTTCGGGCTGCTGCACAACGCGGACCTGTCGCAACGTATCCACACCCGCTCCGGCCCTCCGACGCCGGACGACTTCGACGACCTGCTCGCGACCGTGTGGAAGAACCCCGGTTTCTTCCTCGCGAACCCGCGCACGATCGCCGCGTTCGGCCGGGAGTGCAGCCGGCGGGGCATCTACCCGGACACGATCGACGTCAACCGCAACCGGGTGCCCGCGTGGCGCGGCGTGCCGATCTTCCCGTGCAACAAGATCGCCGTCTCCGAGCACCGCACCAGCTCGGTGCTCCTGATGCGCGCGGGCGAGGAGCAGCAGGGCGTCATCGGCCTGCAGCAGACCGGCATTCCCGACGAGTACCAGCCGAGCCTCTCGGTGCGGTTCATGAACATCAACGAACAGGCGATCATGTCCTACCTGGTCAGCGCGTACTACTCGTGCGCGGTGCTGGTCCCGGACGCGCTCGGCATCCTCGAGAACGTCGAGCTGGGACGGGAAGGCTGATCAGTGTCTACTGTGGAGACCGACGCCCGGCTCGAGGCCACGGTGCGGCGCAGCCTTTCGACGGAGGCGGCACGCAACCTCGCGACCACCACCAAGTCCAAGCCGCAGATGCGCGGCATCACCACCCGGTGGCTGCTGAAGATGCTGCCGTGGGTGGACATCGCGGGCGGCACCTACCGGGTGAACCGGCGGCTGTCGTACGCGATCGGCGACGGGCGCCTGTCGTTCGTCAGCGAGGGCACCGAGGTCCGCGTCGTGCCGGGCGAGCTGCGGGAGCTGCCGCTGCTGCGGGACTTCACCGACGACGAGACGCTCGGCGCGCTCGCAGGCCGGTTCGAGCAGCGGGAGTTCGCGCCGGGCGAGATGATCGTCAGTGCCGGGCAGCCACGCGAGGAGCTGTACCTCCTGGCACACGGCAAGGCGAACAAGCTCGCCCCCGGCCGGTACGGCGACGACCAGATCCTCTCCGTGCTCGCGGACGGCGACCACTTCGGCAGCGAGGTCCTCACCGGCGCACAGGACCAGTGGCGCTTCGGCGTCCGCGCCATCACCCCGTGCACCGTCCTGGTCCTGCCCGGCCGGTCGTTCCAGCAGCTGAACGGCCGGTCCGAAGCGCTGCGCGAGCACCTTCGCGAGGCGCTCGCGCAGCCGGAGAAGGCACGGAACCGGGCCGGTGAGGCAGCGATCGAGCTGGCGTCCGGGCACGAGGGCGAAGCAGAACTGCCCGCCACGTTCGTCGACTACGAACAGGCGCCCCGCGAGTACGAGCTGGACGTCGCGCAGACGCTGCTGCGAGTCCACACCAGGGTCGCCGACCTCTACAACGACCCGATGAACCAGACCGGGGAACAGCTGCGGCTGACCACCGAGGCGCTGCGCGAGCGGCAGGAACACGAGCTGGTCAACAACCCGTCGTACGGGCTGCTGCACAACGCGGACCTGTCGCAGCGGATCTTCACCAGGACCGGCCCGCCGACCCCGGACGACCTCGACGAGCTGCTGTCACGGCGGCGCAAGTCGAAGTTCTTCCTCGCCCATCCGAGGGCCATCGCCGCGTTCCGCCGCGAGTGCACGAAACGCGGTATCTACCCGGCGAACGTGCCGTTCGAGGGATCGACGGTGCAGACGTGGCGCGGCGTGCCGATCCTGCCGTGCGACAAGATCCCGATCACCGAGGGCGACGTGTCGTCGATCATCGTGGCGCGCACCGGGGTCGAGGACCAGGGCGTGATCGGGCTGAACACCGTCAACATCGACGACGAGGTGGCGCCGGGCATGAACGTGCGGTTCATGGGGATCGACGACAAGGCCATCATGTCGTACCTGGTCAGCGTGTACTTCTCGGCGGCGGTGCTGGTGCCCGACGCGCTCGGGGTGCTGGAGAACGTCGAGCTGGGGCGCTGACATGGTGGCGCCGGAGCGGGTGAACGACACGGAGCAAACGCTTGCGTGGAGCCGGGAGCTCGTCGACCCGGCGCTGCGGGCCGCGATCGACACGCTGCCGGGCTCGATGCGCGGCATCGCCGGCTACCACCTCGGCTGGTGGGACCAGGACGGCAAGCGGACGGCGTCGGGGAACGGCAAGGCCGTGCGCCCGACGCTCACGCTGCTGTGCGCGGCGCTGGTGGGTGGCCGGCCTGCGGATGCCGTGCCCGCGGCGGTCGCGGTCGAGCTGGTGCACAACTTCTCGCTGCTGCACGACGACGTGATGGACGGCGACCCGACCAGGCGGCACCGCCCGACGGCGTGGACCGTGTACGGCACCGGCGCGGCCATCCTCGCCGGTGACTCGTTGCTGACGCTGGCGCTGGACGTGCTGGCGGGGTGCGCACACCCGGCGGCGGGACCCGGCATGCGGGTGCTCAGCGCGGCGGTGCAGGAGCTGGTCGACGGCCAGTGCGCGGACATGGAGTTCGAGCGGCGGTCCATTGTGGACCTCGCGGAGTGCCAGAGCATGGCGGGGAGCAAGACCGCGGCGTTGATGGGTGGCGCGTGCGCTCTCGGCGGGTCGTTCGGCGGCGGGTCACCGGAGCAGACCGGGCACCTGCGTGCGTTCGGCGAGCACGTCGGCCTGGCGTTCCAGCACGTGGACGACCTGCTGGGCATCTGGGGCGACGAGCGGACGACGGGCAAGCCGGTGTACTCCGACCTCGGCAACCGCAAGAAGTCGCTGCCGGTCGTGTACGCGCTGACCTCGGGCACCCAGGAAGGCGGCGAGCTGGCTGCCCTGTACGCGGAGACGAAACCGCTGGCAGACAAGGAACTACGCAAGGCGGCCGACCTGATCGAACGGGCGGGCGGCCGCGCATGGAGCCAGGAGCAGGCCGACCTCCTGGTGGCACAGGCACTGGCCCACCTGGAACACCTACCCCCCTCCCCGGCAGCAAAGGAACTAACCGGCCTGGCCCACCGACTAACCCACCGAACCCACTAACCCACCAAACCCCGCGAGTCCACCGTTCAGGCCCCGCGAGTCCACCGTTCAGAACCCGCGAGTCCACCGTTCAGAACCCGCGAGTCCACCGTTCGGGACCCGCGAGTCCACCGTTCAGGACCCCTGAGTTTGCGATTCGGTGACTCGCGGGGCCTGCCGCCTGGTCCCCGACGTGTTCTGCCTCGAAGGAATCCGCACGAACAGGAGATCCCATGACCGGCCCGGCTCCCACACGGTTCTGCTCGTCGCGCCTCGGTCGTTCCGCGTGGGCTCGGTCGAGGACACCACGTTCGAGACGCCACTGCGGGTGGCGGTGACGGAGTGCGTCGTGAACGGGCCCGGTGAGGCAAGGGAGACGGACCTGGGGGTGTCATCGGGAACCGGCAAGGGCAGATCTTCGCGATGAAACGGGACTGGACATGAGTATCTACGTGGTCGGGTTGTTATGGGTCGTGGGTGCCGCGATCGTCGCGGGCGGGCTCGCGTACCTGGTGCGGCGCATCGGTGAGACGCGGGGCGTCGTCGACAACACCGAGGCGGCGGGCCAGGTGTTCACGCTGGTCGGCGGCCTGCATGCGGTGTTGCTGGCGTTCGTGCTGATCTCCCTGTTCGACGGCACGTCCGTCGCGGAGGACGGTTCCTTCCGGGAGGCCGACAGCCTCGTCGCGGCCGTGTGGGCCGCGCAGGAGCTGCCGGACAGCGAGGGCGTGGCGGCGCAGGCGCGGGCGTACGCGCGGGAGGTGATCGAGCGGGAGTGGCCGAAGATGAGTGAGGGCGCGGAGATCGACGGCGCGGGATGGGTGATGCTCGAGGGGCTGCGCACCGAGGTGACGGCCGCGGAGGCGACCGACGAGTGGACCGTCGACCGCAAGACCGAGGCCATCGACCAGTTGTGGACCGTCTACCAGCAACGGCAGGAACGGCTCAACAACGCGGACGGCGGCATCAACGCGGTGGTGTGGTTCGCACTGGTAGCCGGCGCGATCATGGCCGTGGCCCTGCCACTTCTCTTCGGTGGCCCCAAACCGGCGACGTACATCCTCATCGTGTCCATCCTGGCGGGCACCATGACGCTGCTGCTGTTCGCGACACAGCAGCTGCAGAACCCCTACGGCGGCGGCGCGCAGGTCAGCCCGTCCGCGTTCGAGTCGGCACTGGAGCGGCTGAGATGACCAGATGCCTGATCGGCGTGCATGTCTCGCTGCTGCTGGTCACCGTGACCGTGTGCCTGGTGCCGGCCCCGCCACCGCACCACCCACCGGCGCCACCCCCGTCCCCCACGACGACCGCACCACCCCCGCCGCCACCGGCGCCCACGGCACCTCCGGCGCCGACCACACTCCCCCCGCCCCCACCACCGGCCCCCCAGCCACCAGCCCCCACAACGATTCCGACGGTGCCCACCACCACGACGATCGCGGTGGTCCCGCCACCGCCCCCGGCCCCCGCGCCGACGACCTCACCCCCCGGCACCACGACATCCCGCAGGCCACTACACATCGAGGACGACCCGACGGCGGCACCCGTGCCGTCCATCCAGGAGTCCACGGAAGAGAAACGCCGCTGGGGCCTGGCCATGCTCGTGATGGTGCTCGCCGCGGGCGCGGCAGCGGCGAGAGCCGCACGACGACGCTAGATCACCTACAGGGCATCTGGGCGCGCCGGCCCACTTCCCCGGGCTGCCCTCCGGCGAGGAGCCGCCGGAGGGCACGGCAACGTACCTCAGCCGGGCGGACAGTGCAGCCAGTCGAGGACGACCGTGGCCGTCCACGACTGCTGGCGTGACCCGAGCGGCTCACCGGTGACCGGGTGGTAGTACTCCGCGAACGAGCCGTCCGCGGCGAGTCTCAGGCACTCCGACCGCAGGTGGTCCGACTCCGACAACCAGCCGCGTTGCTCGAAGGCCCACCCGAACAGCCACGCGATCACCGGCCACACCGGCCCGCGCCAGTACTCACGCGGCCGGAACCCGGAGTCGTTCGGTGACACCGACGGCGGGATCTGCGCGAACAGCTCCGGGTGCCCCGCCCAGTCCGGGCCGGTCAGCGTGGCGAGCATCGCCTTCTCGGCGTCGATCGGCAGGCCACCGCACAGCAACGGCGCGAACCCGGCGATCGTGCTGGTCGACAGCCAGTGGTCGCCGCGCAGGTCGCGGTCCCTGGCGAGCCCCGTCAGCGGATCGTGGGACGCCGCGACCGCGGCGCGGGACCGGCGTGCCCAGCCACGCAGCTGCCGGATCTGCCACGCCGGCTGCTCGCTCTCCTCACCAAGGGTCGCGAGCACCTCGCTGGCCAGCGCGAACAACGCGGTCACGAACACGTCCCCGACGAGGAAGCTCGACGTGCGCACCACCGCGTCCGCGTCGTAGCGGACCTTGCGCATCTCCTCGATCAGCCACAGGTACCGGTCGTACTCGGCGTCGCTCGGCCGTTCCGCGTCCTCGGCGACGAGCCCTCGGTCCAGCCGCACGTAGGCAGGCAGGTCCGGGCCGGGGTTCACCGCCGCGTACGGGATGTCCCAGCGTGGCGAGTTGTCCATGCCGGACTCCCAGCCGTGCACGATCGCGATCATGCCGGTGCCCAGCGGGTCGCGGTGCCGGACCAGCCACTCGTGCCAGCGGTACAGCTTCGGCCACGCCGACTTCAGCAGCTTGAACGCCACCTCCCGCTCCCCCTGCGAACGGGCGATGTCCACGATGCGCCGTAACGCGATCGCGTGCACCGGCGGCTGGCAGATGCCGGACGTGCGCGGGGAGTTCGGGGCATCCGCGTTCAGTTCCGCTGCACCCCACCGCTCGGGGCCGGGAAAGTATCCCGTGCCCTCCGAGAAGACGATGTGGGGGATCATGCCGTTGCGCCACTGGGCACCCAGCAGGGTCTCCAGCTCGCGGGCCGCCCGCGCCACGTTGAGGTGGGCGAGCCCGATCGAGATGAACGCGGTGTCCCAGCTCCACATGTGCGGGTAGAGCCGGGGGGCGGCGGTGATCATCGTGCCGATGTCGTTGCCGGACAGGGTCCACGCCGCGCTCGCGGCCAACTGCACGGACCCCAGGTTGGGTCTCACCTGACCTCCAGCAGGAGTTGGGTTTCAGGGTCGTACCAACGCGTCTGCGTCGGCGTCACCCGCAGCTCGTCCCCGGGCGAGGCGCGGAAGTCCGGTGGTGCGGTGACCTTCATCCGCTGTCCACTCACGACGGTGGTCAGCAGCACAGAGGAGCCGAGTGGTTCGAACACCTCGACGGTGGCGGTCAGCGTGTGGTCGGCGGGCTCGTCGGCGCCCAGCACCCGCAACGACTCCGCGCGGACGCCGAGGTCCAGCGAGCGGTCACGGTAGGAGGACAGCTCGGCGGGCACCGGCAGCCACTGGTCACCCAGCGATAGCGCGAGCCCGTGCCCGTGCTCCGACACCGTGCCGGACAGGAAGTTCATCGGCGGGCTGCCGAGGAAGCCGCCGACGAACTCCGACGCCGGGTTGTCGTACACGTCGGTGGGCCGGTCGCACTGGGTGATCCTGCCGTCCTTCATGACCGCGACCCGGTCGCCGAGCGAGAGCGCCTCGACCTGGTCGTGCGTCACGTAGATCGTGGTCAGGCCAAGCTCGCCGACCAGCTTCTTCAGGTCCGCGCGGAACGACAGCCGCAGCAGTGCGTCCAAATTGGACAGTGGCTCGTCCATGAGCAGGACGTCGGCCTCCACCACGATCGCCCGCGCGACCGCGACCCGCTGACGCTGCCCGCCGGACAGCTTCGCCGGGTAGCGGTCGAGGTGGTCGGAGAGCTGCAGCATCTCGGCGGCCCACTCGACCTTGCGGCGGATCTCGTCGGCGGGCGTCCCGCGCACCTTGAGACCGAACCCGATGTTGTCGCGCACCTTCTTGTGCGGGAACACGGCGTAGGACTGGAACACCATGGAAAGGTTGCGGTGCCTGGGTTCGAGGTAGGTGACGTCCCTGCCGCCGATCACCACCTGACCGGCGTCGGGCAGCTCCAGCCCGGCGACCGCGCGCAGTAGCGTGGTCTTGCCACAGCCGGACGGGCCGAGCAGCACCATGAACTCACCGTCCGCGATGGACAGTGACACGTCGTCGGTCGCCCTGGTGCGGGCACCGGGATAGGACTTGACCAGTGACCGTAACTCGACATCAGCCACGCGAACCACCCCACATGCTCAACAGGTAACGGCGCATCAGGAGGATGAACAGCAACGCGGGCAGCACCAGCGCGAACCCGCCCGCGAACCGGTACGACTGCGGCGAGTCGGCCAGTGCCACGAGCACCTGCGCGGGCAGGGTGCGGTGCGCGATCGTGAGGACGCTCGCGCCGAGCACCTCGTTCCAGGACAACACGAACGTGAAGACCGAGGACGCGGCGAGGCCGGGCACCGCGAGCGGCAGCACGACCCGGCGGAACGTCTCCGCCCGCGTGCACCCGAACACCCGCGCCGCCTCCTCCAGGTCGGTCGGCACGGCAACGAAGATGCTCGCGGTGATCAGCACGGTCGTCGGCATCGCGAGCGCGGTATGCACCAGCGTGACCGCGGCGACCGTGTCGTACATGTCCGCGCGCAGGAAGATCGTCGCCAGCGGCACGGACAGCACCACGATCGGCAGCGCACGCACCATCAGCATGAACACCTGGTAGGTGTCGCGGCCGAGGAAGGCGTACCTGGCCAGCGCGTAGCCGCCCGGTGCGCCGATCAGCAGCGACAGCACGACCGTGTACAGGCCGGTGAGCAGCGAGTTGCCGAACGCGGGTAACACACCGGTGCTGGTGATGAACCCGCGCAGGGTCGCGGTGGTCCACTCCGACGGGACGAACGACTTCGGGAACTCGGCCAGTTCGTCCGGTGTGGACAGTGCGGCGAACGCGATCAGCACGATCGGCAGCACCATGAACACCGAAACGGCGATGCACGCGACCTGCACGAGCACCCGCCGGGTCCTGCGCCGCCGCAAGGGCGCGAGGTCGACCGGCGGTAATTTCTCCAGGGTCGCGGTCATACCTCCGCCTCCCGCTTCCGCAGCGTCCGCAGGTACCCGACCGACACGACCAGCGAGATCGCCAGCACCACCAGCGCGAGCGCGCTCGCCACCGCGGAGTTCTGCAGGGTCACGTACCACTGATAGGTCTCGCCGACCAGCAGCGGAAAGTTACGTCCGGTCAGCGCCTGCGCGACCGCGAACACCTGGATCGCCAGAATGGTCCGCAGTATCAGCGCGACCTGCAGGCTGGGCTTGATCATCGGCAGCGTGACGTGCCAGAGCCGCTGCCACGCCGACGCGCCGAACACCTGCGCCGCCTCGTCGAAGTCGCGCGGCACCATCTGCAGCCCGGCCACCAGGATCACGAACACGAGCGAGGTCGCCCGCCAGATCTCGGCCACCACGACCGCGAACAGCATTCCGGCGCCGTTGTCGTAGTCGAGCCAGCCGACACCGTTCTCGGAGAGCCCCAGCCACGACAGGAACGAGTTGAGGTAGCCGCGGTTGGCGAAGATCGACAGCCAGACGAGGCCCGCGGCCAGCTCGGACAGCGCGAGCGGGATCGCCCACAGGTAGAAGTGCGTCTTCGCGAACCTCGGCCGCGCCTGCAGCAGCAACGCCATGCCGGTGGCCAGCACCACCTGGACCGGCACCACGATCACCGTCAGCAGGATCGTGTTGCGCAGCGCCCGCGTGAAGTACGGATCGTCGAACATCCGCTCCCAGTTGGCGAGCGAGAACGCGCCGTCCACGCGGAACGCGGTCAGCACGCCCTGCACGAGCGGCCACCCGAACAGCAGCAGCATGAAGATCAGCGAGGGTGCCAGGAGTAACCACGGGGTCCGCGACTTCATCAGGCCACCTCGCACGGCGCACCGGCCGGATCGGGTGCCCAGCAGGCGACCTTCAGTTCCGCGAGCAGCCCGTTCAGCACCTGCGACTGACTGTCCAGTGTGGACCGGATGTTCGCGTCGTCGAGCACGATGGACTGGAAGGTGTCCTTGAACACCTTGCTCACCTCACCCTCCCTGGTGCCGACGCCGGTGGGCGGCAGCGCGACGATCGCGTCCTGCGCGGTCCGCTGCCGTTCGATCGCATCGGCCTCGAGGCTGATCGCGGGCGCGAGATCGGCCGGCAGGTCCACCCGGACGGTGGGGAAGAACGCGTTGGCACGCAACAGCTCCACCTGCGCGGCGGGGCGGGACAGCGCCGCGATCACCTTCTGCGCCACGTCCGCCTCCGGCGCGCCCTTCGGGATGCCGAGGCCGGTCAGCACGACCATGTAGCCGCGGCCCTTCGGCCCGGCGGGCGATGGCGCCATGATCCACTCGTCCGGCTCGGCCTGCGGCGCGTTGACCAGCCGCGCCGCGTGGTCCCAGCCGATCGTGGCCTCACCGGCGGCGAGCGGTTCCTGCAGGAAGTCGTACGTGGTGGAGGTGGGCACCGCGTTGCGCCACAGCTCCCGGAAGTACTCCCACGCCTCGACCGCCTCGCGCGAGCGGTAGGTGGTGACCTGCCCGCCGGTGAACGACGGCAGCAGGAAGCCCTGCGTGAACCGGTGCATCAGCCCCTTCGGCCCGCCGGGCAGCGCGAGCACCGGCCGGTTCCCGTTGGCGCGGCGGGCGTTGATCGCCCAGTCCAGGAACTGGTCGTAGGTCAGCGCGTTGATGTCGGCGCCGGACGGCAGGTGCTCCAGGGTCTCCTTCCGCGCGCAGATCACATAGCTCGCCTGCGCCCACGGCACGTACCAGGTGCGTTCGGTGCCGCCCTTGGCCAGTTCGAGGAACTCGGCGGGCCAGCCGAGGTCGCCGAGGCCGTCGAGCAGGTCCGTGAGGTCGGTGAGGTAGCCGTCGGCGAGCGGGGCGAGGTCGCCGTGCAGCCCGCCGAGCAGCGAGGCGCGGACCGAACCCGCGTCGACCTGCGTGCGGATCTGGGTGGCGAACGGACCGGGATCGGAGGTCACGTAGCTGACCTCGCCGCTGACCGTCTCGCGCAGGACACCGCGGAAGCGCTCGGCCTCCTCTACGGGCGCGAACTGGGTCGAGAAGAATGTCATCCCCGACCCACCTGTGGTGGCGAAGCCGGTCAGCGCACCGCAGCCGCTCAACGCGGACGCGGTGGCGCTACCGACCGATGTCGCGAGCAGCCCGCGCAGTACGGACCGCCGTGATATCGGCGCCACATGCACCTCCGAAGACTTATGTCTAATATTTAGACAGAAGTAACGTCGTACCAACTTAGGCGGGATTCATGTCCGACGTCAACAGGCCAACCATCGCGAATGGAGCGGCATCGCCGGGGAATGTTGTCGCCGTGTTACGCGAGTCCGGCCCACTCACCCGGCAGCAGCTGCAGGCCCTGCTCGGGCTGTCACGTGCGACGTTGGTCGAGCGGTTGGACACGCTCACGCGGCTGCGCATGGTCCGCACGGCGGGCCTCGACGCCTCCAGCGGCGGGCGCCGGGCCGCGCTGCTGGAAGCCGACCGGGCCGGCCGCGTCGCGGTCGTCGCGTGGCTCGGCGCGAGCCACGTCTCGATGGGCGTCGCCGACCTGACGGGCACCGTCCTGTCCGGCCACACGGAGCGGCTGCCGCTCGGCCACACCCCGGCCGACGTGCTCCCCTGGCTCGTGGACACCGCGCGCAAGCAGCTGTCGGACACGGGCCGCGGCGGTGACCTGGCCGCCGTCGGCCTCGCGGTGCCTGGCCAGATCGACCACCGGACCGGCATCTCGATCATGCCGCCGACCATGACCGCATGGCGGGAGGAGCCGCTGCGGGACGGCCTCGCCGACGGCCTCGGTGTCGACGTCCTGCTGGAGAACGACGCGAACGCGCTCGCGTACGGCGAGTACCTCGCGGCGGGCAGCGGGCAGTCGACCGTGCTGGGGGTCGCCGTTGGCACGGGCATCGGCGCGGGTGTGGTGATCGGCGGGCGGCCCCACCGCGGCGCGACCGGCTGCGCCGGCGAGATCGGCCACATCCGCATCGAGGACCGCGACGAGCGCTGTGGCTGCGGTCGCCGCGGCTGCGTCGCCGCACTGGCCAGCGGCAAGGCGCTGATCCGGCAGCTGCGTGACGACGGCGTCCGCTCGCTGCCGGACGTGATCCGCCGCGTCGAGTCCGGCGACCCGCACGCGGTGGCGCTGGCGACCGACGCCGGGCGCCTCGTCGGCACCGTGCTGGCGACGGTCGTGACGATCCTCAACCCGCACGTGGTCCGGGTCGGTGGCGAGATCGGCGCGCTGGCGCCGTTCCGGACCGGGCTCGCCGAGACACTCACCCAGCAGGCACACGAGGTCGCCGCGACCGGGTTGGACGTCGGTCCGGCCGTGCTCGGCGAGCAGGCGCCGCTGGTCGGCATGGCCGGGCTCGCCGCGGAGGCGGTGTTCGCGCCCGACGCCATCGATCGCATGGCGGCACGCGCGTAAAAAATCTTGGTGAGGGTTGTCGAAAGCCGGATTCCTCGTTCGACGCGTCAGCAGAACGACGCCCGAGCAGGAGGACAGTGCCATGGCAACCATCACCATGATGACCAGGACCGCACTGGCCGACGCGCTCATGGCCGAGGACCACGCCGAGGACAACGGCTGGCTCGACGCCCTGGACCGCATGACCTGCCCGGCCCACCGGCGCTGGGTCCACCAGTGCTGCCACAGCGACCTGCACGTCAGCCGCGTCAGCGGGCACCGCTGGTGCCGCCCGTGCGGCCGCGCGCTGGAGGTCGCCGTCGACGAGGTCGGCCGCACCATCGCACTGCACTGCCCAGGATGCGGCCGAGGCGCCAGGACCCGCGCCGACGCGCAGCTGGTCGCCGCCTGCGCGGCGAGCCTCACCGCATCCGTCACCACCCGCACCCGTATCGCGGCATGAAAGAGGAAACCCGATGTCAATCGTGATCTGCGACATGTCCATGTCCCTCGACGGCTACGTCACCGGGCCGAACGACAGCCGCGAGAACCCGTTCGGCGACGGCGCCGGGAGCCTGCACGACTGGCTGTTCACGGACCCCACCGCCGAGGAGAAGGCGTTCCTGCAGGAGGCGCTCGACACCTGCGGCGCCGTCGTGATGGGCCGCAGGTCCTTCGACAAGAACGAGGGCGACGGCGGCTGGGGCGATGGGGGCCCGGCGGGTGACACCCCGGTCTTCGTGGTCACCCACAACGCGCCGACGAAGACCTACCCGCCCGTGTACCGGTTCGTCACCGACGGCGTGCGGAGCGCCATCGAACAGGCCAAGGAGGCGGCCGGGGACAAGAGCGTCGGCCTGCACGGCGCGACCGTGATGCAGCAGGGACTCCCGCTCGGGCTGGTCGACGAAATCCACGTGCACGTCGTGCCGCTGCTGATCGGCGGCGGGACCCGACTCTTCGACACCCTCCCCTCGGCGATCAGGCTCGAGCGGATCGGCGCCATCCCGACACCGGCCGCGACGCACCTGCGGTTCCGGGTGGTGGGCTGACGGTCCGGCCGTGCGGAAAACTCATCGGCGGCGGACGATGAGTTTCCCGGGCCCGCGGGGTCTGTACCGGTAGTAGGAGGGACAGATGACCGTCGACGCGGAACCGGACTTCCTGAGCCAGGCCGACCCATACCGCAGGGAGCTGCTCGCGCACTGTTACCGCATGCTCGGCTCGGTGCACGACGCCGAGGACCTGGTGCAGGAGACCATGCTGCGCGCGTGGCGCGGCTACGACCGGTTCGAGGGCCGCTCCAGCCTGCGGACCTGGCTGTACCGGATCGCCACCACCCAGTGCCTGACCGCACTGGAGAGCAGAGGCCGCCGCCCGCTGCCCACCGGACTCGGCGGGCCGAGCGACACCGGCGGCCTGCCACTGGAGAAACGCGACGAGGTGCCGTGGCTCGAGCCGTTGCCGAGCGACGACGAGGACCCGGCGACGATCGTCACGTCGCGGGAGAGCATGCGGCTCGCGTTCGTCGCCGCGCTCCAGCACCTGCCCGCGAAGCAGCGGGCCGTGCTGATCCTGCGTGACGTGCTCGCGTGGCGGGCCGCCGAGGTCGCCGACCTGCTCGACACCACGACCGCGGCCGTCAACTCCGCGCTGCAGCGCGCCCGCGCGCAGCTAGAGGAGGTCGCGCCGAAACCGGACGAGGTGCTCGAACCCGCCACCGACGACAAGCGGCGGCTGCTGGCGCGGTACGTGGCCGCGTTCGAACGCAAGGACGTCGACGCGATCGTGGCGCTGCTGGCCGAGGACGCGGTGTGGGAGATGCCGCCGTACCCGACCTGGTTCCAGGGCCAAGAGCAGATCGCGCGGCACCTGACCGGCCAGTGCCCCGGCGGTCCCGGCGACTTCCGGTTCGTCACCACCGAGGCCAACGGCGAGCCGGCGGTCGGCATGTACCTGCGTGCCGACGACGGCAGGTTCCTGCCGTTCGCACTGCAGGCGTTCACCGTGCGCGGCTCGCGGTACTCGCACGTGGTGTCGTTCTTCGACCACCGTCTGTTCGACACGTTCGGCCTGCCGAGCACGCTGTGACCGGTGAGTCACTGCCGACTCCCCTGCGCGACGGGGTCGGCCTGCTGGCGCGTGCCGTCGACTACGCCGTCGACAGCCTCGACGTGGTGGGGCGCGCCGACCTCGGCCGGCCGACGCCGTGCGCGGGCTGGGACCTGCGTGCGCTGCTCGACCACCTCAACGACGCGCTGCTCGCACTGCACGAGGCCGCCACGCTCGGCCGGGTCTTCCCCGACATCGGCGACTACGCGGGGGGCACCGCGGTCGACCCGATCGCGGTGCTGCGGGACCGGGCGAGCAGGCTCGTCGGCGCGTGGACACCGCCGTCACCGCGCAAGGAGGTCGCGTTCGGCGACCTGGCGCTGACGACCGCGATCGTCACCACGACCGGCGCGCTGGAGGTGGCGGTGCACGGCTGGGACGTGGCCAGGGCGTGCGGTGTGGACCGGACCATCCCGGCCGGACTCGCGAACGACATCCTGGACGTGGTACCACTGCTGGTGGTGGCCGCCGACCGTCCTGTCCGGTTCGCACTGCCCGTCGAGCTGCCTTTCGGTGCGGCGCCAGGCGACCGGTTGGTCGCATTTCTGGGCAGGCATCCTTTGTAGGCGTATCGGCAGGCGCGCGGACACGACCTTTGGGTATGGCGAAAGTGGTGGTGGCGTCCTACAACGTGGAGAACCTGTTCGCGCGGCCGAAGGCGTTCGACACGACCGACCGGTCCTCCGGCGCGCCGGTGCTGGCCGCGTACACCGAGTTCAACCGGCTCGTCGCGGCCGAGGAGTACTCGCCCGCCGACCGCGAGCGGATGCGCGAGCTGCTGGTGGCGCTCGAGGTGTACACGGTCAGGGGCGGGGTCGTGCGTCGCAACCAGACTCGCGAGCCGAGGTGGGCGTGGCTGCGCAAGAACCGGGGCACGTTCGACCGCGAGCCGCGGGATCCGGCCAAGGACGTCGAGGTCATCGCGAAGGGCCGAGGTGACTGGATCGGCTGGGTGGAGCTGGCGAAGGAGTCGGTCGACGAGCTCGGCACCCGCACCACGGCACGCGTGATCGCCGACGTGGACGCGGACGTGCTCGCACTGGTCGAGGTGGAGGACCGCCCGTCGCTCGTCCGGCTCAACAACGAGCTGCTCGGCGGCCGGTACGAGCACGTGATGCTGGTCGACGGCAACGACGACCGCGGCATCGACGTCGGCATCATGACCAAGAAGGGCTTCGAGATCGAGTCGATCCGGTCCAATGTGGACATCAAGGACGGCACGGAGCCGGTGTTCTCCCGCGACTGTCCGCAGTACGAGATCAGGACACCGTCCGGCAAGGTGCTGCACGTGCTGGTGAACCACTTCAAGTCGCAGTCAGGTGGCGGTGGCGGGAAACGCAGGCGCCAGGCGGAGGAGGTCAGCCGCATCGCCGGTGAGCTGGTCGCGGCACGCAAGAACGTGATCGTGCTCGGCGACCTCAACGAGGGACAGCCGTCACTGACCCAGCCCGCGGCGAACCTGAAGGCGCTCTTCGACGGGCCACTGCTGTCCTGCTACGACCTGACCGGTTTCGACACCGGCAAGCGCCCCGGCACGTTCGACTCGTGCGGCATCCGCAACCGGCTGGACTACGTACTGGTGTCCAAGTCGCTGCAGCGCCGGTTCCGGTCCGGGCACGTGTTCCGGAAAGGCTTGTGGGGCAACAGAACCACACGCCCGACGGACTGGGAGACCTACCAGGAGATGACGAACCACGACCAGCAGGCATCCGACCACGCCGCGGTCGTCGTGGAGCTGGACCTATAGTGCCAGGCATGTCCTACGACGTGACCGCGGTGCGGGCACACTTCCCCGCGCTCGACTCCAGTGACACGCCTGCCGCCGCCCACTTCGACGGACCCGGCGGCTCGCAGTCCCCGGTCCAGGTGGCCGACGCCGTCGCGGGCGTGCTGCGGTCCTCGGTCGCGAACAAGGGCACGGTGACCGCGGCCGAGCGCAGGGCCACCGAGATCGTCGACGCCGCCCGCGCGGCGGGCGCGGACCTGGTCGGCGGCGACCCGGCGGGCATCGTGTTCGGCCGCAGCATGACGCAGCTGACCTACGACTTCGCCCGCACCCTCGCGAAGGCGTGGGGCCCTGGCGACGAGGTGGTCGTGACCCGGCTGGACCACGACGCGAACGTCCGCCCGTGGGTTCAGGCCGCCACGGCGGCGGGGGCATCCGTGCGCTGGGCGTCGTTCGACCCGGCGACCGGCGTGCTGACCGTCGATGACGTCGCGAGGGTCCTGTCCCCGCGTACCAGGCTGGTGGCGCTGACGGCGGCGTCGAACCTGCTGGGCAGCCGCCCGGACGTGGCGTCGGTGGCCGCGACCGCGCATGACGTCGGCGCCCTCGTGTACGTCGACGGCGTGCACTACACGCCGCACGCGTTCGTCGACGTCGCCGCGCTGGGCGCGGACTTCTACGCGTGCTCGCCGTACAAGTTCCTCGGCCCGCACCTGGGCATGCTGGCGGCGGCACCCGCGCTGCTCGAGGAACTGCGCCCGGACAAGCTGCTGCCCGCCTCCGACATCGTCCCGGAGCGCTTCGAGTTCGGCACGCTGCCCTACGAGTCCCTCGCGGGCGCCACTGCCGCGATCGACTTCCTCGCCGACCTCGTCCCCGCGACCGGCACCCGCCGCGAACGTCTCGCCACGTCCCTTGAGGCGCTGGAACACCACGAGCAGATCCTTGTGTCCCAACTGGACAATGGGCTGGCCGGACTACCCAGCGTCGAGCGCTACGGCGACCCGGACCGCCACCGCACGCCGACCACCCTCTTCACGGTGCACGGCGTGCCCCCGGCGGAGGTGTACCGCGCGCTGGCCGACCGAGGCGTGAACGCCCCGGCGGGCACGTTCTATGCCTATGAATGCGCGAAGATACTGGGCATCGAGCACGAGGGCGCGGTCCGCGCGGGCATGGCCCCGTACACCACGAAGTCCGATGTGGACCGCCTGCTGGAAGGCGTCGCGGCACTGGGCCGGTAGCGGCCGAACGGCAACTTCCCCAGGACAATCCGCGACGCCGGGACATATGCCTCCGGCGTCGCGGGCGTGGTGCGCTACTTGTCCTGGTGGGACCTTTCACGCGCCTCGTGGATATCTGCTTCAGTCCTTGCGCGTTCGGCGGCGGATTCCTTCTCCGCCACTTCGCGCTGCGCTGCGGCCTTGTCCTGCTGGGCCTGGCCTTCGCGGACCTTGGAGTCGTCTCCCACGATCGCGCCGGCTGCTTCCTTGAACCGGCCCTTGATGTCCTCGACGACGCCCTTGACGCCCTCGGCTGGGCCACTCCTGTCCGGCATGGTTTCGCTCCTCCCGACTGGAGTTTTCGGTACGAGGCTCGAATACCCGGCCCTCCCGGCTACAAAACCTCGAGCTGCTCGCGCAGGATGTCGAGGTGCCCGGCGTGGCGGGCGGTTTCCTCGATCAGGTGCAGGTAGACCCACCGAACGGAGACGGCACCCATCTCGTGGTGCGGCACCACATCGTCGAGCGCGAGGTCCTTCGCCACCTCGCGTGAGCGGGCGCACGCGGTGCGGTATTCCTCGATCAGCGAGGTGGCGGTGTCATCGGGCTGGACGGTGAACTCCCAGTCCCGATGGTGCGCGCGCCGGTTGTCCCCGGAGCGCGCGCCGAGTAAGTACCCGAACCAGCCGGTCTCGACCCAGCGCAGGTGTTTCAGCACGCCGCCGACCGTGGTGAGCGACGGCACCAGCCGCCGCCGGATGTCTGCTTCGGACAGCCCGGTGATCTTGTCGACGACGGTGTCGCGGAAGGTGTCCAGCCACACCTCCAGCATGGGGCGCTCCCCAGCGGTCGCCACCGCGTCCTCAGGTCCAGCCATAATGAGAGGCTAACCTTGACCACCGACAGGATCTGGCCGCGCGGAGCGGCTCAGTCACCAACCTCGGCTACGCCTGCGATGGCGCGGAGGCGGGCGATCAGCTCCACGGTCTGGAGGCCGCACAGCTCGGCCATGCGCTCCAGCGCGGAGATGTCCAGGCTGACGTCGGAGGATCCATGCGTACCGTTGGGATCCGCCAGCCTGCCTTTCGCCCACCGGCGCAGCGGCAACAGCTCCGGCTGGGTGTCGAGCACTACCTTGCGCAGGTCGACGCGGATGCGGCCGACCGGGGAGTCACTGAACACCCGCTGGTGCACGCGCGCCATCAGCTCGTGGGGCACCTCGTCGAGGGCGATGCAGATCTCCACGAGCCGTACGACCGAACACTGCCTGGTGCCGAGCTCGTAGGTGGCCAGGGTCTGGAGGGAGATGTCGCTCTGCAGCCGCCGGTTCAGATCCCGTCGCGTCCACCCGCGCTCCTTGCGTAGACGACGCAGCTCGTCGCCGAGAACCCGCTGGTAGGTCGCTGTGTCCAGCCGCACGATCGCCCCTCTCTCGGTTGGCACCCCGGGTCCCCACCGAGATGCCGACATAGGAGGAAGCGACCAACCCGCGTCCAATTACGCGGGTTTTCAGAATTCGCATTTGTAAGTAACCCGAACAGGTGAATCGACGCGGCCGTCCAGCAGGCCAGCGCTACGTCAGTTGACGCAACCGCTGGGGTTCGGGGGAGCAGGCTGGGCCCGGGCGGGACCGCGGCCGGACAGGTCTACCAGCCGCTCGCCCGCCAGTCCGTCGCCATCGCCGGACGCACTGTCCGAACCGGACGCGCCCGGCCCGTCGTAGTCGGCGCCGAGGAGGATGGTCACGCTGCCGGCAGGCAGGTTCGCGTCCTCCTCCACCTGAACGTTCCCGCCCAGCGCGGCGGCGACGCGGTCACCGGCGTCCTTCTCACCCGTTGCGTGCCGGACGACGGTGGCATCCCGGTTCTCGGCGTTGCCGACCTCGCCCGTGGTGAAGCCCTCGTCGGCCAGCACGGACGCCACTGCACCGGCGAGACCACCCTGGTCCGTCGCGTTCCGCACGTTGACGGTCGTCTTCGAGTTGTCCGCCGAGCTGTCGTCGCCGCCGGGCTCCGTGCCGCCGCCCTTGTCGTCCTTCTTCTTGCCGACCAGCCCGCCGACGAAGTCCTGGACGTCGGACGGGTCGACCTCCACCGCTGAGCCATCGCTGTCGGTCTTCAGGTCGATCGTGCCGTGCGGGATGGTCTTGAACTCGACCTTGCCGCCGGTGATGCCCATCATCTGCTGAGCGAACTGCATGACGTTCCAGTCCTTGTCCAGCACGACCGACTTCTGGATCGCCGCCTGCAGCTTGTCCAGGGTGTCCGACCCCGGCGTCAGCATGTCCTGCGAGAACACCTTCTTCGCCATCCCGGACATGAACACCTGCTGGCGCACGATGCGGTCGAGGTCGCCGTTGGGCAGGCCGTGGCGCTGCCGGACGAACGCGAGCGCGGCCACGCCCGCGAGGTTCTGCTGACCTGCGGGGAAACGCGCGCCGGAGTACTCGTCGTCGACGGCCTGGTTCAGGCACACGTCGATGCCGCCGATGGCGTTGGTGATGTCGTAGAAGCCGAGCAGGTTGACCTCGGCGTAGTGGTCGATGCCCGCGCCGGTCAGGTCCTGGATGGTCTCGATGAGCTTCTTCGCGCCCTCCTGGTTGGAGCTCACCTGCAGCTCGGCTTCGTCGCCGACGCCCTCCTCGCGCAGCTGGGCCATGGCGTCGCCCTTGGCCCGCGCGTACGCGGAGTTGATCTTGTGCTGGCCGTAGCCGGGGATCTCGACGTAGGAGTCACGCGGCATGGACACGCCGACCGCGGGACCACCGTCGTTCGGGATCCGGATCATGATCAGTGTGTCGGTGTTCTGCTCGCCGTCGGACACCCCCGCGCTCAGCATCGCGAGCTGCTCGTCCGACAGCGGGTGGCCCTGCGCGTCGGTGCGGCTGTCCATGCCGACCATGAGGATGTCGATCGCGCCGTCGGCAGGCTTCTCGACCGGCGGGGCGTCGATGACGTCCGCGGTGGTCAGGCCGTCGGTGAACGAGTCGATCCGGTTCCAGTAGTAGCCGGTGCCGACCAGCACCAGCACCGACAGGAAGGCGACGGCGGACTTGGCGCCGGTCATGCCAGGCCTTGCCGTCCTGCGTGGCTGGGGGCGCGGCGCCGGCTCCGGCTCTGGCTTCTGCTGCCAGCGCGCGTCCGAGGTCCGGGGCGTCGGGCGCCTGCGCTCGTACGGGTCGTCGCGGCGGACCCGGTCGGGGACTCTTCCGGGGACACGGTCCTGCGCTCGGTCACGCCGGTCCGGTTGACCACCGGTCCGGCCACCGACCACGCGTCCCGAGTTCGCGGGCGGGGCGGCGCGCCTGCCGTCACGTGACGGCTGCTGCCTGTCTCGCCCAGGCACGGGACCCTCCGGCCTCCGGTCGTTCACCCCGACTCCTCCCGCTCCCGCGGTACCGCTCTCCCTGGACTAAAGACGTGTCCGGGCACCACAAGGTTGTCCCGTAGGGTGGCATACGTCGCACACCGTGGTCGCACCGACGCGGTGTTTCGCCTTGCCTCAGCGGCCGGCAGGCACCGGCCGAGGAGTGGTTGTGCGGGTCAGCACGGGCGTACACGCCAGGGCTACCACCACGGCCCCGACCATCGTCACGCTGTGTACCACAGTGCCAGGTCCGCTCACCGTCGTCAGCATGGGTGGCACACATGCGATGGCCGTCACGAGCCACGGGCCGGGCCGCGAGCTGGTGTGCAGGAGGACGCAGTGCACCAGATACCAGCCGGCGAGCAGGTGGATCAGGTTCGCCATCGGGTCGACGGGCAGGCCGAGCACGTTGGCCGTGTCACTCCACCCCGACAGCCCGGCGACCGCGAAGCCGACGACGCCGAGCGCGCCGAGCGCGACGCCCATGATCGCCGCGAGGGTGTCCTGCCAGCTCCGGACCGGCAACGGGCGTTCCGTCGGTTCGGCCGCCGGTTCGGCCGGCCCGGCCGGGCGGCGCTCGAACCACAGGAACGCGAGCAGCGTCGGCATGGCGATCAGGCCGACCGCGAAGATCGTGCGCGGCTCGGTGAGCCAGCCGATGCCCGCCGCCTGGCTCGCCACGCCGACCACGCCTTCCAGCACGAGCATCGCGCACAGGTACACCAGGTAGACGGTCATGGGCGCGGCCCGCACCACGGCGGCCACCCTGGCGGGCGCGCTGGTCGAGAGGGTCCGCAGGCCGCGCTCGCGGGGCAGCGCCACCAGCGCGGTCTGCACGATGCCGATGAGCAGCACCCCCGCGAGCGACGGCGCGAACGCCGCGTACCCGGTCGGCTCGGCGAGCTGCAGCTTCGGCTGCGCGCCGAACACCGTGAGCAGCACCAGCCCGGTGAACGCGGCCGCGGCCACCGCCAGCAACACCGGGCGCGGGATCCGCCACAGCGTCTCGTCGGCGTAGTGGAAGGCCAGCTGGGCGAACAGCAGCGCGACCAGCACGCCGCCGGCGTGCGCGGCGAGCGAGCCGCCGACGAAACCGAGCCCGACGACCCCGGCCAGCAGGACCAGCGGCGTAGTCAGGGGGAACGTCTTGTGCAGCCGGTGCATGAGCGGGGTCGCGGCCACGACCAGCAGGTACAGGCCGAGCAGCCACAGGGGCTGGACGATGAGGCGGCTGAACGCGGCGACCGCACCCTCCGGCGCCCGCAGCAGCTCCAGCGACAGCGGGATCACCAGCCAGGCGATCACGAACGCGAGTACCGGCCGGATCAGCCAGCCGACCCGGCTCGCGACGTAGGTGACGTAGTGCCCCTCCATCGCGCGCCATGCGAGCAGGTTCGAGTGGCCGCCCGCGAGGAAGAACAGCGGCACGAGCTGCAGTAGCCAGGTGAATGGCCACGCCCAGGCCGGCTCCATGTCGTCGCGCATGGTGAACGCCAGCAGCGACTCACCGAGGACGATGCCCGTCAGGCTGACGATGCGCAGGAGGCTCATGCTGTGCGCCTGTGCCTGCTCGGTCTCGGTCAGCACCGGCCGGTGCGCGGTCGGCCGGCCCCTGGGGGCGCCCTTGCGTGCGATGCCCGGCGCGCGCACCGCGATGAGCAGCATGATCACGATCATCGCGATCGACCACGGGCCCACCGGTTCGTTGCGCGGCGGGCCCCAGCGCTGGTGCCAGGAGTTGACGACGAGGCCGACGGTGTAGATCGCGGCGACGACCTCACACGAGCCCGCCGAGTCACGCGGGTTGTAGCGGCACTGCGCGTGCATGTCCGCCGAGAGGCGATCGTCGAGCCGTTCCCGCAGGTCGGGCGCGAGTGGATGGCCCTTGGCCTCCGCATAGCGCAGGAGGTCGTAGCCGAGGTCGTGCGCCTTGCAGCCCACACTGTAGTCCCACGTCGTGGCCCCCCACGGCGACGAGCACCCCCCGTCGGCCTGGACGGCACGCGTCGTGCCGTCCGGCGCCTTCATGTGCGCCGGTTCGCGCCCACTGACCTTGCTGAAGTCCGCAGGCAGTTCCTCGATCGGGTCCCGTCCCGACTTCGGGTCGAGCTGGTCCTCGATCGCACGCTCCGCCTTGGCGACATCCCCCCTCGGCGGTGCGTACTGCTGCGGGTCCGGCCGGGAGGCGATCACCGCGAAGCCGGCCGCCGCCAGCACGATCGCCACCAGTGCGCTGAACCGGGGCAACCGTCCTGGCTTCCCCATGGGTTCGAAGGCTACTCGCCGAGATCACGCCGCCCATCCGGATACACCCTGATCTCGACCCCTAGTAGCCGGCTACACAGGGGAACCGAACAGGCGCCAGGGGTGACGAAATCGGTTTTCGCGTTCTAAACCTATTTCCCTGAATCTGCATGAAATCGCAACTCATCGTGTGCTGGAACACACTCGCGTTGCGTCAGCCGGCGAGGCGTACTTGGTTTCTGCCGCCTTCTTTGGCTTCGTAAACGGCCGCATCCGCCGCCAGCAGGAGGGAGTCCAACGCAATCGCGTGTACGGGGTAAACGGCCACGCCGATCGACGTCGTTCGATTCGAGATCGCCACCGGTCCGCCGCGTTTGTCCGTTGTCGGGACGTGCAGTTCCGCAATCGTCTGGCGAACACGCTCGCCCGCCGCCTCGGCCTCGTCGACGTCCGCGTCGGGCAGCAGGAGCACGAACTCCTCGCCGCCGAAGCGGCCGATCACGTCGCTCGGGCGGGTGGCGCTGCGCAACGCGTGGGCCACGTACTCGAGCACGTCGTCACCGGCCGGGTGACCCCACGTGTCGTTGATCGACTTGAAGTGGTCGAGGTCGACCATCAGCAGCGCACAGGGCTGGTCGTCGCGGCTCGCGCGGTTCATCTCGCGCTCCGCGACCTCGCGCCAGCCTCGCATGTTGAGCAACCCGGTCTTCGGGTCCGTGCGCACATCGACCTGTAGCTGCCTGACCTCGGCGATCCGGTTGCCGACCACGCTGACCACGACCATGATCACCAGCGCGGCAGGCAGGTTGGTCAGCAGGATCGCGGTCACCATGCCCAGCGCGACGGTGACCGCTTCGAGCTCGTTGTCCTCTTTGCTGCCCAGCACCGTACGCGCGGTCGGCGACTGGGTGCCCAGCGCGAAGAAGCCGCCGATGATCGCCACCTGTGTGCCGAGGTAGACAAGGCCACCCAGCGCCAGCACCAGGAACGCCCGCAGCGAGTTCACCCCGGTGAGCTCGGCCATCGTGAGGTCCCCGAAGGCGGCGACCGTGGCGTGGGTGAGCAGCGCGGCGCAGGACAGGCTCGCGGTGGAGAAGATGAATCGGTTCAACGGTCGCCGGGCGGTGAACCATCGCTGCACACGCACGATGAGGATCAGCAGCAGCGCGAGCTGGACCGGCAACACCAGCACCGCGGGGAAGACCCAGATCGCGGTGAGGTCGATGTGCACCGTGGACTGCCTGCTTCGCCGCCGCTCCTCCTGCCTGCGGGACAGCTGGATGTGCAGCGTCGCGCAGATCGCCAGCGCCGCGACCCGGAACCAGTCAAGCCCACGCAGCGCCGGGGCGTCCACTACCGCGACAACGATCGCTCCGACGGCGATGAGCTCCCATGCGAGAGCGTACGCCGTCATTCGCCACGGTTGCTTCCAAACAGCCCATCGCCGTGGATCGACAACAATTCCGTGGTACCCCTGCCGTTCTTCGCGCTGATCGTTCACACTATGGGGTAGCGAATGGGCGACGTGCTCGGAACGTCGCTGACGCTGCGACCGCTTCGCGCGGTTCGACACGGTGGTCTCGTCAGGAGGTGACTCCCGTGATTGTTCACGAGTGTCGAAAGGCATCGGTCGACGCACCTCATCCCCGTCGGGCATAACCGTGCCTGGCTGCAGACGCGACGGCGACACCGCCCGCTCGTGACGAACTCATATCCACTACTATCTCGCTTCTGCGACCTGTCGGGGGCGAGACGGCTGAAGTACCATAGCCCAGCCTTGACCTGCGGGGAGGTGACATACCATGTCGGACCGTGACCGTGACGCCTGAGTTCCCACTTGCCAGGAACATTTCGACCCGACTTCGCGCCGGACACTACGTGCTCGGCGCTTCACTCGGGTAACCATGGGTTGGCTCGGCTTGGAGAGCACGACGATCCACCCGCTGCAGGCGCGCCCAAGCAAGGGTCGCGGGGATGGCGATCGCAACCGCGAGCACGCCCGCGAGAGCGATGGTGTTGGTCGCGGAGCCGGTCCACTGGGCCACAGCTCCGCCCAACGCAACGCCTACTCCCTGTGACACCCGTAGCCCGGTGCGGTACAGCCCGAACGCACCTCCGCGGATCTCGTTCGGCGTCAGCGTGTTGAACGTGGCGGTGACGGTGATCAGGTAGGCACCGAGCGCTCCGGCGAGCGCGAGCAGTGCCAGGGCGAAGCCGAAGTTCGGCTGCAGTGCGAAGAGGATCAGCACCGCCCCGGCGCCGGTCGCGAGCACGCCGATTATCCGTGTCCGCATCTCTGATCCAACGAAGCGCGACAACAGGAAAGCGCCCACCACGAATCCGAACGGGTCGGCCGCCAGCAACAGGCCGACCCCTTCGTCACCCGCACCGATCGCGTGGGCCAGTGGCGCCGCGAGACCCTCCGGGATGACCACCAGGCCGACCAGCCAGGACAGGGTGATCAGCACCCGGGCCTTGCGTTCCGAGAACGCCCACCGGGCACCGCCGAACCAGCCGTCCTTCTTCGTGCCCGCGACCGGACGGTTGCGGACCCACCGCCACACGACGAACGTGCTCACGACGAAGGTCAGCGCGTTCAGCGCGAGTGCCCACGACGGGCCGATCCCCACGACCAGCACGCCGCCGCCGGCCAGCCCGAGCAGCATCAGCGTGTTGGTGGTGATGCCCCGGAGGTCCTGGCTACGCAGGTAGAGCCCGTCATCGGTGAACATTTCCCTGGTCACCGCGTTCTGGGCGGCCAGCGCGGGTGACTGCACCAGCCCGACCCCGAGCACCAGCGCGCACAGCACCGCGATCGGGGTGCCCGGGATCGCCATCACGCCGACCAGGACGGCCTGGACGGCCGAGCAGGTGACGATGAGGTCGCGCCGGGGAAAACGGTCCGCGAGCTGTGACAGGCCGAGGCCGCCGACCAGCGCGGAGAGAAAGGTGAGGGCGTAGATGAGCGCGGCGAGCAGCGCCGAGTTCGTCTCCCGGTACACCAAGATCATGAGTGCGACCTTGGCGAGCTGATCACCACCGATGGACTGTGCTTCGCTGAACCAGAGCGCGCGGAACTCCTTGACCGCCAACACTGCGGAAAAAGCGGGCTCTCGCTGGCTCAAACGTCAACCCCCGTGTCGATGCTGACAGATCCCGATCCGGTAGCGAGGGATCGCGGCCACATCCGTCAAATCAAACGTGCTCGACACACCATCTTGCCTGATCAGCCACGTCTCGTCTGAGCGATCATGCTCATCCGGTCATCACTACGTAGCTCAGAGTACCGGTAGCAATGGCCGCCGCGTGCACTGGTGGTTGGTCCGGCCATGTTCCCAGATGCCAGTATTCTACTGTGTGGGTACGTCTGTGCCAATTCACGCAGGTGAGAGCGCGCCGACCTTGATCGGGGCCGTTTTCCTCACGACATCGCTCGGCCGGGAACGGCAATTTTCGGTTGTGGGTACGGACTACCGGTCCCGGAGCAGCCCGAGGAGCACCTGCTCGATGTCCTGGTCCTCGTCGCGGTAGTCACGGGCCGTCTTGGACACCGAACCGGCGAGCGTGTCCGCTTTGGTGCCGACACCCTTGACCTGCCGCTGCAGCGCGGCGCCAAAGTGGTCCAATGCGGCGGCGAAACCGGTTTCTTTTCCTATTTTGCCGAAACTGTCTTCCGCGAGACCACGGACGTTCTTCAGTTGGTGCGCCGACAGGCCACGCAGTTCGTCGGCGATGTCCCGAGTGGTGCGGGCGTACCCGGAGAGCGAGTCCGGATCCACCATGAAGCCGTCGGGGTTCCCGTTCCCGGACTTGCCATCCTTGGGGCCTTTGGGCTTGTGGTCCTTCTTGTCCTTCTTGTCCATCGCGCGGATGCCGCGGCGCGCGTCGTCGAGGTACTTCTTGTACGCGCCGCTCGTGTAGGTCGTCCACGGCTGGAAGGAGTCACCCTTCCCGGAGATCGCCCACGCGGCCTTCGCGTTCTCCTCGGGGTCGAACAGCTCGCGGTTGCCGTCCAGGTCGAACTGATCGCGGCGGGCCGGGCCGAGCGAGCCGATCATGTTGATCTGCCACAGCCCGTACGAGTTGTCCGGTGGCACCGGGTTGTGCGCACGCGGGTCCCCTCCGGACTCGGCGAGCGCCACGGCGACCGCCACCGTCAGGTCCTGTCCGCGGAACCCGGCGTCGTGCGCGTACCCGGCGATCTCCGCCGGCGACAGCTTGGCCACGAGCGTCTCCCCTCACGTGTTCTTCCGGGGAGAAGCGTCGCGGCCTCGGGTGGACCACCACCAGCGTGAGTGCACACCGGAACAGTCGCGGTGCACGCCTGGAGTAAAGGCCGGGCCCTAACCGACCACGTCGAAGTCCTCGGTCTCGAGCTTGCGGGTGCGCAGCCAGTACCGCCAGGTGAAGCCGGGCCAGATCGTGCGGTTCACGCCGCGCGAGTCGAGGTACCAGCTCTTGCAGCCGCCCTGGGTCCACACGCCGTTGACCAGCTTGCGCTGCATGTCGGACTGGAACTGCGCCTGCGCGCTCTCCCTGGTGTCGATGGCCTGCGCGCCGCGCTCATCGACCAGCGCCATCGCCTGCGACACGTACCTGATCTGCGACTCGATCATGAACACGACCGAGTTGTGGCCGAGTGCCGTGTTCGGGCCGAGCAGGAGGAAGAGGTTCGGGTAGCCGGCGACCGTGATGCCGAGGTGGGTCTGGATGCCGTTGTCCCGCCAGTCCTTCGACAGGTCGCGGCCGTCGACCCCGGTGATGTCCAGGTAGTCGAACGCGTCGGTGACATGGAAGCCGGTGCCGTAGATGATCGCGTCGACCTCGTGCTCGACGCCGAGGGCGTCGACGATCCCGGACTCGGTGACCTCCTGGATGCCGTCGGTGCTGACCTCGACGTTGTCCTGCGTGAGCGCCGGGTAGTAGTCGTTGGCGATGAGGACGCGCTTGCAACCCATCACGTAGTCGGGCGTGAGCTTGCGGCGCAGCTCCGGGTCGCTGACCGCCTTGTGCATGTGGGCCTTCGCGACCCGCGACGCGAGCTTCATCAGGCCCGGCCTGCCGTTGAAGCCGACCGCGCGGGCCTCGAGCAGCCAGTAGATGACGTCGCGGTACAGCCGCTGCACGCCGGGGACCGTGCGGAACAGCGTCTTCACCCAGCCGGGCATCGCGTAGTCGGGCTTGGGCATGATCCACGGCGGCGTGCGCTGGAAGACGGTCAGCTTCGCCACGTCCGGCTGGATGCGCGGGATGAACTGGACCGCGCTCGCGCCCGTGCCGACGACCGCGACGCGCTTGCCGGTGAGGTCGTAGTCGTGGTTCCACCGCGCGGAGTGGAACGCCTCGCCGAGGAACCGCTCGATGCCTGGCAGCTTGGGGACGTTCGGGACGTGCAGCCCGCCCATGCCGGAGACCAGGAACTTCGCGGTGTAGTCACCGTCGCTGGTGCTGACGTGCCAGCGGTGCTCGTCGGTGTCCCAGCGGGCGCCGATGACCTCGACGCCGAACCGGATGTTGCGGCGCAGGCCGTACCGGTCGGTGACGTCGCGCAGGTACTGCCAGATCTCCGGCTGCGGCGAGAACGACCGCGACCAGCGTGGGTTCTGCTCGAAGGAGAACGAGTACATGTGCGACTGGATGTCGCACGCGCAGCCTGGATAGGTGTTGTCGCGCCACGTGCCGCCGACGTCGCCCGCCTTCTCGAGGACGACGAAGTCGTCGCGGCCTTCGCGTTTGAGCTGGATTGCCATGCCGAGACCGGAGAAGCCGGTGCCGATCACCACGGTGTGGAACTCCATGCCGCCTACCTTACTCGGAGTAGGTTACTTCCGGTAGAGTAGCGCTGTGGGTGCCACGAAGGAACAGCCAAGGAAACGAATGCCGCGTGCGGAGCGTGAGCGGCAGATGCTCACGGTGGCGGAGGAGATCTTCGCCGAGCGCGGCTACCGGGACACGTCGATGGACGAGATCGCGGAGCGTGTCGGCGTCTCCAAGCCGATGATCTACGAGTACTTCGGGTCCAAGGAGGGCCTGCTCGTCGCGTGCATCCGCGCGGCGAGGGCCGAGCTGCTCGCGGCGACGATCCGCTCGGTCGAGGGCGTGGAGTCGGCCGAGGAGGCGCTGCGGCGCGGGCTCACGGCGTTCTTCGAGTTCATCGACTCGCACCGGCGGTCGTGGAAGCTGATCCAGGCCGAGGCCACCGTGGCAGGTCAGCAGGCCGTGGACGAGATCGAGGCCGGCCGCCAGCAGCAGACCGCCATCAACGTCACGTTGTTCTCGTCGTTCCTGCCGGACGTGCCGCACAGCGAGCTCGAGGCGTACGCCGAGATCGTGGTCGGGGCGTGTGAACGGCTCGCCACGTGGTATGTCCACCGTGACGTGTCGGCATCGGACGCCGCCGAACTGGTCATGCGGTTGGTCTGGTTCGGGCTGCGACCGCATTAGCCACGCACGGTCACCGCAGATCGATTAAGGTCAGCGGAACGTGTCTTTCCCACCGGGGGGCGGGGAAGATCGAGGAGGGCGGGAGAAGAAGATGGCTGACCCGATCGAAGTGAACTACACGCCGGACGGCGAAGACTGGACGGTGGCGGTCAAGGGAAGAGGCCAGACGCTGACCGGACGCGCATCGGGCCTCGTCGCGGCACGAGACCGCGCGGATCAGCTGGTGGAGAAGATCGCGCCGAACAACGAGCCCGGCCACAGGACAGTCGTGCACCTGCTCGACGGGGACGCGGTCGAGTTCACCACCGCGTACCTCACGGCCCGCCTCGCCAAGACCGAACCCGAGGAGCCGGCCGAGCCGGAGGAGACGGACCCGGAGAAGCCGGAAAAGCCGGAGCCCCCGGCCCCGGCAGCCCCGGACAAGACCCCGAAACCGGCTCCGCCCCCACGAACGGAGTCGGACGCGGAGGAACACCCCAAGACCCCCGCGGAACCGCAAAAAGAAGCCCCAGCCACCTCAGGCACCTAACGGCGACGCGAGTCCAACCCAGACAACCCGCGAGTCCAACCAGCACGACCCGCGAGTTCAACCCAAACGACCCGCGAGTTCGACCGACGACCCCTGCCGGGGGAACGTGCGGGTTGAACTCGCGGGTCGCGAACGTTGACCTCGCGGATCCTGAACCGCAGACTCGCAGGTTCTGAACCGCAGACTCGCGGGTTCCGAACCGTGGACTCGCAGGTCCCCAACCGTGGACTCGCAGGTCCCCAACCGTGGACTCGCGGGTTCCGAACCGTGGACTCGCGGGTTCTGGGGCGGGGGCTTGGGGGTTAGCGGAAGAGTTTGCGGATTAGTAGTAGCAGGATCAGTGCGCCTGCGCCGATCAGTGGGTATTTGACCTTTGGGGAGTTCAGCGTGGTTGCCGCGCCCGCCTTGGCCTCGTTCACGAGCTTCTTCGGGTTGGCCTTCGTGCCGAGCTGGTCCAGCGTGGACGCGAGCGCGTCCCGCGCCTGCTCGATCTCCCGCTGGATGGTGTCGGGGTCGCGCGCCACGAGATTCCTCCTCGAAACTATGTCAGGCCAACAAACCTAGAGCACCAGGGCGGAGACAGCGGGACGACCCTCCGCTAGAGCGTGACGGCACTGCGCCGCCAACCGCCCGCGGTCCGGGATGCGCTGGGTCGATACCAGCACTTTGCCGGGGAGACACGGCCTAGTACCTCGTCAGCTGCGCGACCATGCCCTCGCAGCTGCGCACCACCACCCGCGCGGCACGCCGCTGGCCCGTCCCGAGCGCGTGGTTCTCCGCCTGCTCCTGCCACCGGCGCAGTGCCTCGGACACCGCGCCGTGCAGCTCGTGCCCGGACGCCTCGCGCTCGAACCCCAGCCGGGCGGGCAGCTCCGTGCCGACGCCGCCGACCAGCCTGCGCGCCTCGTCGGCGAGCGGATCGGGCAGCGTGGTCCGCCCGCCGTGCAACGCCGCCAGCAGCCGCAGCTCACGGAAGTCGTGCGCGCTCACCACCAGCGCCTCCAGCGCCGACACCAGCCGTCGCGCCGCGGGCCGGGGTTCCATGCGCAGCACCACTTCCAGCGCCAGCAGCGCCGATCGCGCCTTCAGCACGTCGTGCCGGTCGGTGAAGCACTGCCGGATCGACTCGCGCAGCTCGGCCAGCCCGCTGCGGGCCACCAGCTCCGCCGACAGCCCGTCGACGGTGGTGAATCCCTGGCGGATCAACGTGGTCACGAGCCGGATGCCGAACATGCCGAACCGCTCCAGCAGCGCAAGGCGGATGCGGCCGTCCAGCCGGATCGGCACGCCGTCGCCGACGAACCGGTCCGCGGACACCATCGCCGTCTCCAGCTGCCGCCTCGGCGCCGCCGCGAGAACACCGAGCGACACCAGTTCCTCGTCGGTGAGCGTCCGCCCCGCGTGCGCCAGCAGACCGGACACGGCGATCGCGTTCTGGCACAGCCCGGTGAGTCCCACGTCGGTCCGGTACCGGCGCGCGAGCCGTTTCGCCGAGGTCAGCGCGTCGATCCGGCCGCCGCCGACCTCGTCGGCCCGCGACAGCACGACGATCGAGTTGACCGGTGTCTCACGCGCGATCGGGTGGTCCTGCAGCGACTGCAGGAACCCGACGTCGGTCGAGTGGGGCTGCCTCATGAGGTACAGCACGGCGTCCGCGTCGAGCGAGATGCGCGAGCCGACCTCCGACGAGTCGATGCCAGGCGTGTCGATCAGGGTCAGGCCGCGCAGCGTGCGCGACGGCCAGTCGACGACCACCCGGTCGAGTTGGTCGGACCGCCAGCCCTCGAGGTCGATGTGCAGCCGCCCGCCCATCCGCGCGGCGGGGACGTCCCTGGGCGGTGCCTGTGTCGGGAACACCTGCGCCCTCGGGTTCGCGCCACCTCGGTACCACGCGAGGACCTGGCTGCCCTCCTCCACCGACAGCGGCGCGATCTCCTCGCCCACCAGCGAGTTCACCAGCGTCGACTTGCCCACCTCGGGCTGCCCGGCGACGGCGACCCGCAGCGGTTCGCCGAGCCGGTCGATGTGGCGGCGCAGCCAGTTGGTGGCCCGGGGACTGTCCCGGTACAGGTCGAGCGCGTCGCGCAGCATCGAGTGCGCGCGATCGCCGAGGTGCAGGGTCATGCGGTGAGCTCCCGCGGTCCGGCCTGGCCGACCAGCGCCTGGATCCGCTTGTGCAGCCCGGCGAGCCGGTCCACCTCGGCGGCGATCTCCTGGCTGTGGCGCCGCCGGTCGGCCAGTTCCGCCTCCGCGGTGCGCTTGGCGGCGGTCGCCTGCTCGGCGATGCCCGCCTGCAGCCGCTCCACGACGGCCTGGAAGTGGTCGCGCAGCTTTCTCTGCACCTGCCGGGCAGTGTCCTTGCTGGCCTTCCCATAGGAGAGGAAGAAGTCGTCGACGTGGCGCTGTGCGGTCTGTTTGGCGAGTGCCTGCCGCCGCTTGAGCCTGCCGCTCCGCTCGTCCCAGATGCTCTTCGCGCCGAACGCGGCACCCGCGGACAGCGAGATCGGGTTGATCAGCGGCATGCCGGCGATGGTGGTCGCGAGGCCGAACATGAGCAGGCCGCCGTAGGAGCCGCGGAGGCCGACGAACAGCTGCTGCCCGACGGTGAACTTCTCGATCCTCGGTGGTTCCAGCCCACCGACGTGATCGAGCATGCCCGCGGCAGCGACCTCCTCCGGCACGGCCTCCTCGATGGCCACCTGCCGCGCGATCTTCTCGGCCACCCACTGGAACCGCTCGACGAGCCAGGCGAAGTTGACCTCCGCGGTGTCGGCGAGCGCGTCCCGCAGCCAGTCGCCGAACTCGTCCCACGTCCTGGCCGGGTCGGCCACGTCGAAGAACTCGTCGGCCGACCGGATGATCTTGCGGGTGCGGTCGCGCAGGTCGTACTCCACGTCCGAGATCAGGTCCGCGACCTCGTCGGAGAGCATGGTCTGCCAACGGGTCGTGCGTCTGCGCAGCTCGTCGAGCCGGTGCTGCGCGGCGCGGTACAGCGTCTGCGCGCGGCCCTGCTCACCGGTGCGGGCCTCGGTCAGCGCGGTGGTCAGCGGGCCCATCAACTGGGTGGTGGCCTGGGCCGCGAGCACGGCGGTGGCGCCGCGGGCGATCGCGTCGCCGTTGTTCAGCACGTCCTGGGACAGGGTGCGCACGAGGTCGGCGAACCCGGACTCCTCGTTGAGCTGCTTGTCGCCGGTCTGCGCGGCGGCGAGCCGGACGGTCGCCGACACCGGCACGACCTTCACCCGCAGGCCGGCCGCGGCGAGCCGGGCGCGGTTGCGCTCGGCGACCTTGCGCCAGCGCGGCACGATGTCGATCTTCGTGAGCACGACGGTGACCACGGGGCAGAGCGACGTGACCTCCTTGAGCAGGTCCAGCTCGGAGGCGCACAGCTCGCCGGTGGCGTCGGTGGTCATGAGCACGGCGTCGGCGGTGCCGAGCGCGGCGAACGTGGACGCGGTGCGCAGCGCACCGGTCGAGTTGAGTGCCGGGGTGTCGATCAGCACGAGCCCGGCGGCCAGCAGCTCACGGGGCAGGCCGACCTCGGCGTGTACGTCGGGCGTGCCGACCAGCGCACGCTCGGCGACCTCGTCGACGGGAACCGGGATCCGGGTCGGCTCGTTCGACGGGCCGATCGCCCGCCTGCCGGAGGTCGGGACGTCCGCGACAAGGGCCGCGGCGGGGGTCGGCGAATGCGTTACGGTCGTGGACGTGATTGTGGTCACATCGTCGCCCACGGCACACACATTGGCGTTCACGAGGGCGTTGACCAACTGACTTTTGCCCTGGTTCAGCTCTCCGATCACGGGGACGCGGAGCTTCGGCTCGAGGAGGAGCGAACGCCGCCTCTCCAGCCGTCCGGCCAGGTCAGAGCGGTGGTGCGTGACGCACGCCGCGATGGTGTCGTCGAGAACGCTGAGCCAGGGCTGAGTCCTCACCCGGACGAGTGTGCCGTGCTCCCCCATCTGGGTGAAAGGGGGCCGGGGCCCGTAGTGCTTACGGACCCCGGCCCTCGGGGCTGGGGCCAACCCCTTCTTTCCCACTGGGCTGAAAGGCGCGTTACAGACCCAGGTCCAGGTCACCCAGCAGAGGGGTGTCCTGGGGGAGGTGATCGGTGACGCCCGAGACAAGCCCACCCACCGGGCTGTCGTGAACGGCATCGGTCACCGGGTTGTTGGACACGAGGCCGGTGACGGCGCTCGTGTCGACCGGCAGCGACGAGGTGTCGACCGGCAGGTGGCTCGTCACACCGGAGACCGTGTCGGTCACCGTGTCGGTGACCCCGCCCACCACGGGCAGGTTGCCGGAGTCCACGGCCGGCACGTCGGGCAGCTGCGGGAGCTCTGGCAGCTGCGGCAGCGGCAGGTCGTGCACCGTCGGCAGGTTCGTCAGGTGCTCGGAGAGGGTGTCGCTGCCCACCCCGATGCCTTCGGTCACGGTGTCGGTCGTGGTGTCGATGACACCGGCGACCGGGGCGGCCGGGCCGGTGAGGAAGCCCTCGAGCGTGTCGCTGCCGGACTCGATGCCGTCGGTGACGGTGGCGGCGCCGGTCGAGGTGTAGTGCGCGACGGTCCCGGCGACCGCGTCGCCGGTGCTGCCGAGGTGATCGACGTCGAGCAGGTCGGACACGTCGGCGGGCTCGATGGAGAAGTCACCGTCGGTGTTGGCGTTGATGTTGCCGAGCGGCGACTCCGCGGCCAGCGCGACGCCGTCGGGGCCGGCCAGCAGGCCTGCGCCGAGGTCACCCGCGACCGTGTCGAGGCCACCCCACGCGCTGACGTCGCCGGTCGAGTGGCCGACCAGGCCGAGGCCCGCGTCCGCGACCTCGGAGCTGCCGGCGATCGAGCCGCCGAACTCCTCCGGGTCGAGCTTCGCGCCGGTGGCCAGCTCACCGAACGCGGTGCCGGTGAAGGTCGAGATGGTCGGGGCGTCGGAGTCGTCCGGGTTGGCGGCGAAGCCGGAGGCGGCGGTGTGGAGCACGTCACCGTCGAGGTCGACACTGAAGCCGCCGTTGGCCGAGTCGACACCCGTGGACAGGTCGCCCAGCGGGGTCTCCAGGCCATCGAGGCCCGGGACCGCGGGGATCGGCAGGTCGCCGAGGACCGGCAGGTCACCCAGACCGTCCATCGGAGCGGCCGTACCGTCGGCGGGCAGGCCCACGGGGGGCAGGCTGTCGGCAACCAAGGGGAGAACCTCCTGCACATCGGCGGGCGTCAGGTCGGAGAGGCCCGCCTCCTTGAGCACGCCGAGCGGATCGGCGGCGTAGGCGGCCTTCGCGGCTTCGTCGTTGATCAGCGTCAACGCGAAGTCCTGAAGGGTCTCTATCGAGAAGGACAACGAATTTCTCCTAGCGAATATCAGTACTGGCGCGCGGTGGCGGTCAGGTGGTGAGGTGCGGCTCGACACGCCACGGCGCCGTGCGGTGATGAACCTAGGGAGACCGAGCCCGGGGGGACATCGGGGATCACTCCGAGTTGTCGTTTCGACCCATAGGGCTAACAATGACTCACTCATTAGGGGGTTAGGGGCTCCCCACAGCCCCACGGGGGGTTGCCCTACGGGGCACCGCACCCTGGTACGACATAGCCCGCCCGCACGGACGGAGGTAACGCCCGCAATGCCGTACGCCCTCGGGATCGACCTCGGCTCGGCACGCACGACCGCGGCGGTCAGCCACAGTAGGCGCGACAACTGGAGCGAGCCAGCGGTCGTGCCGCTCGACGCCGAGTCCGACCAGCCGGGAGTCGCCTCCGTACTGTTACTGACCAGCGAAGATGCCGTCGAGGTCGGCGCGGCCGCGATCCGGGGCGGCGCGGCGAACCCGGACCGGGTCGCCCGCGACTTCCTCGACCGGATCGGTGACGAGGTCCCCATCGCCCTAGGGGGCAGGCACTACCCGGCCGAGGCGCTCGCGGCCGCCCTCGTGGCGTGGGTCGTGGACCGCGTGGAGGCCTACGAGGGCACGCCGGCCAGCCATTTGGTGATCACCCACCCGGTGGGCTGGGGTGCGCACCGCCGGTCCGCCCTGCAGGCGGCGCTGCGCGAGCTGAACCTGCCCGAGCTGACCATGCTGCCCCGGCCGGTCGCGGCCGCGGAGGCCTACGCGGCCACCGACCGCGTCGAGGTCGGGCAGGAGGTCGCGGTGTACTCGCTCGGCGCGGGCCGGTTCGAGGCGGCCGTGCTGCGGCGGGGCGCGTTCGGCTTCGAGCTCCGGGCGCAGGCGGACAGCGCGGACGTGCTGGGTGGCGCCCTGTTCGACGACCTGCTCGCCGAGCACGCCGCCGCCGAGCTTGGCGAACTACCGGACGACCCGGCCGCGCTCGCCACCCTCCGCGCGGCCTGTGTCGAGGCGAAGGAACGGCTGTCCACCGCGGTCGCGGTGACGATTCCGGCGCCGCCCGGGGCGCAGAAGGCGACGGTCGGGGTCAGCCGAAGCGACTTCGACGGCCTGATCCGGCCGGTCATCGAGCACACCGTGCAGGTGCTGCGGCGCGCGGTCGACGGCGCCGACTCCGAAGCGCTGCGTGCGGTCGTCCTCGTCGGCGGGTCGGCGCACGTGCCGCTGATCGCGGAGCTGGTGTCGGCGGCCGTCCGGGTGCGGG
>NZ_JBARWZ010000240.1:0-31180 GCF_049647105.1 Actinophytocola sp. | reverse complement strand
GGTCGTGCCGGTCCACAGGGCGTGCAGGGCGGCAGGCCTCCGCCGCGTCGCACCCAGGGCGAGCGTGGCGAGGACCGTGACGAGCAGACCGCGTGCGAGCCACGCCATCGGCTCGTCCCGCTCGGCGCGGTCGAGCCCGAGGTCGGCGGCGGTCAGGTGGTAGGCGGGCAGGTCGAGGTCGTCGCCGTAGCGGCGGACGTGCTCGGCGCTCGCCACCGCGTACCGGTCCTCGGCGGCGTGCCAGGCGTCGCGGGCGGCGGCGGAGCCGGTGTCGAGCCACTGCACGTGCCGCAGCACGGTGGTGCGGTAGGCGCCGAGCGTGGTGAACAGGTCGGCCTGGTAGTCGAGTGTGTCGAGGAATCGTTGACGCAGCGCGGGATCCCGCCACGTCGCAGGGTCGGTGTCCTCGACGAGGTCCCGCATCCGGCGTGCGTCGCGGACCGCGGTGGCGCCCTCGCGGACGGCCTCGTCGATCCGGTCGCCGCTGACCGCGTAGATCGTGTCGAGCGCGGCGCTGTCGCCGGTCAGGATGTCCCACTCGAAGATCCACATCATCGGCGGCGGCTCGAGTCCCAGCGCCCGCACTGCCTTGTCCGCGTACGGTCCGATGTAGAGCCCGGTGGTCACGGCCTCTCGTGACAGGGCCATCGCCTGGCCGATCGCCGCGACCGTGCCGGCGTCGTCGGAGAACGTGCGTCGCGCCCAGTCGGCGGTCGCCCGCGCCGGGTCGAGGTCCGGGTCCCACGCGAGCCGCCCGGTGACGTAGGTGTTGAGGTCGTACAGCTGCCAGAACCCGGCCCGCAGGGTGAGTGTGCGCGGGCCTGCCAGCAGGGGACCGCCGGTCTGCGCCCACGTCCACACGCCCTCGACGTGCGGGTTGCCGGACAGGAACCGTTTCAGGGCAAGCTGGTGGAGCACGCCGAGGTCGTTGGGCAGCGCGCCGAAGCCCTCGAACTCCCTGCGGGACTGGAACTCCACGATCCGCCGGTGGTCGCCGACGAGCAGCGTGTCGTTGAGCGGCAGGTGGCTGTAGAAGTCGCCGAGTGTGTACTTCGTGGACACGATGAGCCGGTCGTCGTGCAGGTCCCCGAGTACCTCCAGGTAGGCGTCCCGGCTGGTGTGCAGTGCGCCGACGGCGCCGATGCCCACGCTCCAGCTGCGGAAGATGACCTCGGTGCCGGACTTCTCCGCGACCGCGAGGAACGCCCGCAGCATCGTCCGCACGGCGGCAGGCGTGGTGACGGCGATCTCCGAGGTGTAGTCCCAGCCGGGGAGCTGGTAGACCGCGCCGCCCTCGCCGACCCTGACCATGATCCCGGCCAGGAAGGGCATGCGGTCGTACAGTTCGGTGAGACCCGCCTGGTAGATCCGCCACAGCCGGGGGTCCTCGGTGTCGAGGCCGCCGACCGCGCGTTCCACATGGGACCGCAGCGGTGGCGAGAGCGCGAGCATGTCGGTGGACAGGAACACCCGCATGCCCAGGTCGGCGGCGTAGCGCCAGACCGGGCCGAACGCGGCCGCCATCGCCTCGGCCCTCGCGACGTGCTGGTCGCCGTCGGCGTACACGCCCAGGTCGTGGAAGGTGACGTACTCGAGGAACCCGGGGATGACGACCGCGTTGTAGCCCAGCGCCAGCGAATGGTCAACGTGCGCGCGGAACTCGGTGGCGATCTCGGCCACGGCGGCCGTGTCGACGTAGGGCGCGCCGGGCAGGATCGCGGCGCCGACGACGTCGGAGTTCAGCGAGTAGTCGTCGGTGCGGTACCTGGCCTCCTCGTCCGGCAGGCCGACGCCGCCGAGGTCGGTCAGCCGCAGCCCGAGCCGTGGTGCTGTGGTCCGGCCGTCGGCCTCGACCTCGGCTCCGGAGCGGACGCGGTCGGCGATCGCGTACAGCCCCGCCGCCGCCCCGCCGCCGGTACCGGCCACGACGTCCATGCCGTCCGCCGCGCGGTGGAGCTGGTAGGCCTCCGGTCCGCCCGGGAACCCGGGCTCGATCCGAACCCGCAGGACCGGACCGGTGGTCGCGCCGATCGCGGGCGGGGTGACGCCCCTCGCGGCGAACGCGTCGACCACCGCGTCGGCGGCCTTGCGCACGCGCCGGTCCTGCGGCACCACGATCCCCGTCACGGCGGGCGGCGCGACCGCGGTCTTCGGCGGCGCGGCGGTCAGGTGCTCGGCGGGCACGTCGACGTCCCGCACCGACAGCCCGAGCGCGTCGTTCACCTGCCAGGCGACCACTGCGCCCAGCCCGAGCAGTACCGCGACCACGACCGGCACCCGCCACCACCCGCGGTGATCATCACGCACGGGGCCATCCTGACACGGCCGGTCCGGATCTTTCCGCGAACGACCCACGGGCCCGGCGAGCTTGTGGCACCATCGGGTACGGCGTTGATGATCGCCTTGACAATCGAAGACCGAGGACGGGTTCCGATGGAGTCCTGTCGCGGCCGATGTGTCACCCGTCAACGCCCGGTCGGTTTCGTGGCAGCCATGCGCCCGTCCCTGGAGGGGACATGAAGCTGCGAACAACTCTGCTCGCGACGGCACTCGTGGCGGCGGGCATGGCGGCGCCGGCGCAGGCGAGCGCGGCGGCCGCGCCGACGGTGTACTTCGTGCACGGGTACAACGACAGCGGGGGCTCGGACTGCGAGTCGCTGTGGGCGAACGCGGTCGACCACTTCAAGAAGCAGGGCCGGGAGTCGCTGAAGACCGTCGCCTACTACCAGGGTGACACCAAGTGCGACGTCGACGTCGCGAACGCGACGACCGGCACCCGGATCAAGCACGTGGCGGCGGCGTTCGCGAACTACGTCTACGACCACCACACGAGCAAGGGCGAGTCGATCGAGATCGTCGCGCACTCGATGGGCGGGCTGGTGTCGCGGGTGGCGATGCTCGGCTCGGCGAAGGGCTGGGAGGGTTTCCCGAAGGGCAAGCTGAAGGTCAGCGACATCGTCACGCTCGCGACACCGCACCAGGGAATCATCGACAAGGACAAGTACGACAGCACCCAGTGGGACTCGATGGTGCCCGGCTCGACCTTCATGGACGTGCTCCACGAACCGGCGAACCGGCTCGACCAGGACTGGGCCGCTGGCACGGACTGGAGTTTCGCGGGGTCGGACGAGGACAAGACGGTGAACTACGACTCCGGGATCGACAAGGGCTACCACGCCGACCACAAGTACCGGTACCTGCCTGACGCGGACTACGACATCTCGCACACCAACATCCGGCTGCTCGGTCCCGGCAGGGCCAAGTTCAACCTGCGGTACTGGCATTCAAGTGAAGACGAGCCGCACGACACCACGAACGGCTGGGCGCCGCTGGAGACGGCGTACAACGCGCTGGACCGCAACGACGACTGGTGATCACCGCACTCCTGATGACCGCGCACTCGCGGTGCGTTCTCTACATCGGTTCAGACGGCGTGGCCTAACGCGGCGGCGTCCCCGGGAGTTAACTTGCTCGGATGGTCGCCCCCATGACGTCGGTGCCGCTGGTGCCACTGCCCGCCGAGCTGGTCGAGATCGTGCGTGGCCAGGTGCACAGGCTGCCCGAGCTGGCCGACCAGCTGGCCGGCCTCCTCGGCGAGAAGGACGAGTTCTACCGCAGGCTCGACGCCTCGTCACCGAGGGAGCTGCGCAAGGTGTGCGAGGTCAACCTCGGCCGCGCGTTCGCCGCGTTCATCGAGGAACGCGAGGTGGACCTGGAGACCGTCCGCAAGACCGGCCGCGCGCAGGCACGGCTCGGCATCCCGCTCTCCGCGGTGCTGCGGGCGTTCCGGATCGCGGGCACGTTCGCGTACGAGGGCATCATCGACCGGGTCGCGCCGCCGAGGGTGCTCACCCCGGAACAGCTGATCCCGGTCAACGCCATGGTGTGGCAGATCATCGACTCGTTCTCGGACGTGATCGCCGACGCCTACACCGAGGTGGCGACCGAGTCGGCGCGGTACGACGAGAAGGCGCGGCTCGCGGTCGTCGACAGCCTGCTCGAGGGCCGGTTCACCAAGCAGGAGGAGTTCGAGGACGCCGCGCGTGTCCTGCAGCTCCCCATGGCCGGGCCGTTCGTCGTGGTCTACGGCGACTCGGACGCGACGCTCGGGTTGTCCCGCGTGGTGGGGTTCGGGGACCTGCGCTCGGTGTGGCGGCGGCTGCCCGACGGCGAGGTGGGAGTGGTCGCCGTCGGGCGCACCGCGGACCTGCGGGCGCTGCGGAAGGCTCTGGAAGGCGCGGCTTCCTCGGTCGGCATGAGCCCGCCGGTGTCGGGGCTGCCGCTGGTGCCTGCCGCGCTGGGCAGGGCCCGCATCGCACGTGCGTGCCTCGCGGAGGGCGAGACCGGCGTGATCGGCTTCGGTGAACGACCCGTCAGCACGCTCGTCGCCGGTGCGCCGAAGCTGGCCAGGGAGCTGGCCAGGGACGTGCTCACCGACCTGCTCGCCCTTCCGGCGGCGGAACGCGACGTGCTGCTCGCCACCCTGCACGCCTGGTTCGCCGAGCACGGCTCGGCGCGCGACGCGGCAGAGCGGCTTTTCGTACACCCCAACACCGTCCGGTACCGCATCCGGCGCGTGCAGGAACTCACCGGCCGCGACCTGGGCGACCCGCGAGGAATCGCCGAGCTGTACCTGGCCGTGGAGAGCGTCCGACTCAGCGGTTAGAGCCAGCCCCGTGGATCGTTGTACGAAGGTTCGCACCCCACCAGCAGTTACCTCAGGGGAACGTGACGCCACGCAACCACCCACCGCCCGCGGTCCGCAGGTGTCGCTGGGTCGGGACCAACACTCAAAGGTTCCGGGGAGGCGGGTTTGTACTTGCGGACAATGTTGGTTGTGCCGGTGAGCCGGGGATATGTACCTCCGTTAGGCCGAACAGTCGTACTGGTTAGGCCTCTCAGCGGCAACTCCGGGTCCGGCCTTCTCATCCGCGTCCCGCGCCCCGGTCTCCTCATCTACGGTGAGCGCCCTCAGGCCCGTGTGACCTGTGTCTCAGCGTTGGAGGCTCGTTGATGCGCCGTGCGGGTGTGGAGCTGTCCGTGGTGGTGCCCGTCTTCAACGAGGAACGGCGCCTGCCCGGCAGTCTCGTCGGCCTGGGCCTCGCCCTGCGTGGTCTGGCCGCCGAGATCATCGTCGTGGACAACGGCAGCACCGACCGCACGGCGGAGTTCGTCCGCGACCAGGGTTTCCCGGTCCGGCTCATGGACTGCCCGGACCGGGGCAAGGGAGCCGCCGTGCGTGCGGGTGTGCTCGCCGCGCACGGCAGGTTCGTCGGGTTCTGCGACGCGGACCTGGCCGCGAGCGTCGACGCCCTGCCCGCCGTGCTCCACCGCCTGCGGCACGGCACGGACATCGTGGTCGGCTCGCGTGCCCACCCCGGCTCGCAGGTGCGGGCCAGGCACAGCGTGCTGCGGCAGATGGGTGCCTGGGCGTTCCGCCGCGCCGTCCGCTCGCTGGTCCCCGGCGTCGGCGACACCCAGTGCGGCTTCAAGTTCTTCACGAGAGACGTCGCGCTCGCGGCCTTCGAACCACTGCGCACCACCGGGTTCACCTTCGACGTTGAGGTGCTCGCCAGGGCACAGCGGCTCGGCGCGGTCATCGAGGAGGTGCCCGTGCGGTGGATCGACGTCGCGGGTTCCACGTTCGACCCGCTGCGCCACGGGATGCGCAGCTTCACCGAGCTGAGCCGGATCCGCGCCCTCCTCGACGCCGAGACCTGCCCGGTGCCACTGCTCGTGCCGGAGGCCGCGTAGATGCGTGTCGTGGTGGTGAACTGGCGTGACCTCGGTCATCGGCAGGCGGGCGGGGCCGAGACGTACGCGACCCGGGTCGCGCATGCCCTGGCGGGCCGCGGCCACGAGGTCACCTACCTGACCGCGCGGGACGCCGGGCAGGGCGCCCGCGACTGGGACGGCGCGGTGGCCGTGCGGCGCCTCGGCGGCCGGTGGACCGTGTACCCGTTGGCGCTGCTGTGGTTGCTGCTGCGCAGGCGGCGGATCGACATGGTCGTGGACTGCCAGAACGGCATCCCGTTCTTCACCCCGCTGGCCGTGGGCGGTGCCCGCGTGCTCCAGGTGGTGCACCACGTGCACACCGACCAGTTCGGCGTGCACTTCCCGGCGTGGCTCGCCGCGGTCGGGCGGTGGCTGGAAGGCCCGGCCGCCCGGCGAGTGTACCGGAGGGCGGCGACCGTCGCCGTCTCGCCATCCACAGTGGACGCGATGCGCACCCGGCTCGGCTGGCGCGGCCCGGTGCACGTGGTGCCCAACGGCAACGCCGCGGCACCCGATGACCTCCCGCCGCGCGCCGCCACCCCCACCATCGTCTGCCTCGGGCGGCTCGTGCCGCAGAAACGCGTCGACCACCTGATCGACGCCGTGGCCGGGCTTCTGCCCCGCGTACCGGACCTGCGGCTGCACGTGATCGGCGGCGGCCAGGAGGAAGCGGCGCTGCGGGCGCGGGTGGCACGACTCGGTCCCGAGGTCGGCGCGGCGGTCACCGTGCACGGCCGGGTCACCGAGGCGGTGAAGTCGGAGCTGCTGGGCCGCGCCTGGCTCAACGTGACGCTGTCCGACGGCGAGGGCTGGGGCCTGGCCGTGCTGGAGGCGGCGGCCCACGGTGTCCCGACGGTGTGCCGGGACGTGCCGGGGCTGCGTGACTCGGTGCGGCACGACGAGACGGGGTGGCACCTGCTGCCCGGCGAGCCGGTCGCCGACATCCTGCACCGGGTGCTCACCGATCTCGCCGACCCGGTGGCGGCGGACCGGGTGGCCGCGGGCTGCCGTGACTGGGCCGCCCGCTTCGACTGGGCCGACACCGGTGCGCGGTTCACCACCGTCCTCGAACGCCACACCCGTGACAGGGCCTCCCACGGCTGGTCCCCCGGCATGCCGGAGGCCGCCGTCGCCGAGTTCGCACCGTCCGACCTCGCGCACCTGGTCGACGCGCCGGGCGGGCCGGGCTGGCTGCTCGCCGAGCAGTGCCCGCCTGCCGACCTGCTCGACGCGCTGCGCACCGCCGGTGCGCGTCGTGTCGCCGTCCGCGCCGCGAGCGCGACCGAACGCCTGCTGGGCCGAGCCATCCCGGCCGGCACACACCACCGGCCGCACTCGCGGTCGTGACCGTCAGAGGAGAAACCCTTGCGTCGCTACGTCACCTTCATCATCCTCGGGCTGGGGGTGTTCGCGGTGGCCGCCGGTCTGGCGCTACGCCTGTACGCCTACCCCCAGCTCGCCAAGATCCCGCACAACGTCAACGAGGTGTCGGTGGGACACGGGGAGGGCATCACCGCATTGGTGTACGTCCCCGACGGTGACACGGCCATGCCGGAGATCCGGGAGAACCTCAGCCTCACCTCCACCACCAAGGTCACCGGCAACCTGCGTGCCGAGGAGGTCACCGAGGACGGCGACGTCACCGTGTGGGTCGAGGCGTCGGAGGTCGTCGACGACGATGACGGGCTCACGGTCAACGGCAGCCTGCGCTCGCTGTGCCTCGACCGGTACAGCGGCGAGGCCGTGATGCCGTGCGAGAACCAGTTCTACGAGGACGTCGCGGGTGAGCGCATCGTCGGGGAGCGCGGCACGCTTCAGCAGCCGGGCCTGAACTTCAAGTTCCCCTTCGCCACCGAACAGCGTGACTACCGCTGGTTCGACACGAGCGTGAAGAAGGCGCTGCCGATCAAGTACAGCGGCGAGGAGGAGATCCGCGGCCTGCCGACGTACAAGTTCGTGCAGACCGTCCCGCCGACCCTGCTCGAGGAGCGCGACGTGCCAGGCTCGCTGGTCGGGCAGCCGGACGTGCCGACGGTGCGTGCCGGGCTGTACTACGAGGCGACCAGGACGCTGTGGGTCGAACCGACCACCGGTGCGGTCATCTCGGGCCGCGAGGACGGCAAACAGGAACTGCGCGCGGACGGCGAGTCGACCGCCGTGTTCGACGGCGAGCTCGCACTCACCGACGAGACGGTCGCCGCCAACGTCGAGGCGGCCGAGGAGAACATCTCCAGCCTGTGGCTCATGACCGTGCTGCCGGTGATCCTCTGGATCGTGGGCGGGGTGCTCATCGTGGCGTCGATCGTCCTGCTGGTCATGGGCGGCCGGGGACGGCATAGCTCGTCCGCACCGGCGTCGACGAAGGTGACAGAACCGGTGTGACCTCCGGTTGACCACAGAGGACAGGGGCGCCGTCGCGGCGTCCCTGTCCTCTGCGCAGGACGAGAACAGCGTTCCAGGACACCAGTTCCCGCAGGACCGGTACCCGCACCACCCACGCCGCCCACCACGGGTGGTAGCGCGGGAAGGCACGCATGAGCGTGGCGTCCTCGCACGCGGCGGCCCACCGCAGCGCGGCACCGACGGAGTACGGGAAAAGGCTGGTGCCATAACGGTTCTTGGGCTCGTGGCCACGGCGCCGTGCGTACCGGTGAGCCGCGTAGTGCCCGCCGAAGTAGTGCCACGGCGAGGTTTCGTGCCCGCCCCACGGCGACCACCACGGCGTGAACGACACGAACACGATGCCGCCGGGCTTGGTCACCCGGACCATCTCCGCGAGCATCACGTCCGGTGTTGACACGTGCTCCAGCACGTTCGACGAGTAGCAGACGTCCACCGACGCGGTGCGCAGGGGGAGCCGGGTTCCGTTGGCGCACAACATGTCCTGGCCTGGCTCACCGCGTGCGGACAGCTCGTTGATGTCCGGGTCGATGCCGACGTAGGTGGCGCCTCTCGCGCGGAACGCGTCGGCGAAGTAGCCGGGGCCGCCGCCGACGTCGAGCAGCAGGCTACCGGTCAGCGGCGCGTGCACCGCGACCTGGTCGGCGGAGTCGGCGGCCAGCTCGCGGTAGAAGGTGTCCCGATCGGTCTGCTCGTTGCGGAACGCGCGGAACAGCCGCACCGACCGGGCCAGTGTGGCTGAGTGCACCGCGGCGCGGGTTACTTGTTGCCGTAGTCGACGACGCCGCCGTCGACACCGTTGCCCGCCGGGGCGTTCTGGAGGTCGACGTCGCGGTCCGGGCTCGCGAGGTTGACCAGGGTGGCGGTGCCCCCGACGGCCAGTGCGACGCCCGCCACGACGGCGACCAATGCGGCGATGATCCTGCTCACGGTGTGACTCCTCGACGTCGGTTGCGGGTGAATCTACCGGCCGGTATCGCCTGCCACAACAGGCATCCGACCACGAACAGTACGGCCGATGCCGCCGCGAAGAGCACTGGCCCGCGCGGCGGCCCCGACTCGGGTGGCGCGCCGACCGGCCCCGGCACGCGGTACAGGTCGAGCCACGGTCCCCGGTGCACCGGCACGAGGCCATCGGTCGTGGCCGGGTCGAGCAGGCCGGGCGTGCCGTGCTCGACCAGCACCCAGCCGATGCCGAGCGCCCCGAGGTCCCCGTGTTCGCGCAACGCGTCCCGGATCGCCGGGAGGCGGGTGTCCTCGCCGGGGATGGGCCGTCCGCCGACGTACACCGTGTCGTCGACGACGGTGGTGCGCGGCAGGTAGCGCGGCGCGGGGTCCAGCTGCGTGCGGTCGTCGTTCCACGCGAACCGGCGGAAAGCACCCAACGGCAGGGACAACACGTCGCCAGGGTGATCGTCGGTGGCGAGGATGTCGCGCACGACCGCGAAATCCCCCGGGTACTGGACGGTGTCGAGCCTGCCCATGCCGCCCCACGCGAGGTCGGGTGTCATGGCGAGCGGCACCAGCACCGCGACGGCCACGACAGCACGCCATCGGGCGGCCTCCACGGCGAGGGCGAACCCGAGTGCCAGCGGCAACGCCCACCACGCGACCCACTTCTGCGCGTCCCGCAGAAGCGCGGCACCGGGCACCTCGCTCACCATCCACCGCAGCGCGGCCGCCCCGAACGGCAGGTGGGCGGCGAGTGCGAGCACGAGCCCCGCCGCGCCGAGCCACAGCAGCCGGGTCGCCGCCGGCAGCCTGCGCACCAGCACCGGCCACCCTGCCGCGGCGATCGCGACGACGAGCAGGGTCAGCACCGGCGTGACCGGCAGCTCCCGGCTCGCCGGGGTGACGTCGGAGTTCCAGAACCCGCCCGTGCCCAGGACGGAAACCACGGTGCCGCCCCAGTTCTCCGCCCGTGCGGAGAACAAGTCCACGGCGTCCGGTGTGGACAGCACGGCACCCGGCCGCAGTATCGACGGTACCCACCACGGCGCGTTGAGCAGCGCCAGCGCGGGCAGGACCCGCCACCCCGCGGTCGCGAGCGCCGTACCGGCCGCGAGCAGCCCGCCGGTCGGGGTGAGCGCCGCGGGCACCGACCACAACACCAGACGTGTCAACGACTTGGGCTCGCCGCGCCGGTGCGCGAGACCGGCCGCCGCGATCCACGGCAGACACGCGTAGGCGAGCAGGTACGGCCAGTGGCCCATGAAGAGCCGCTCGGCGACGAACGGCGTCCACCCGTACGCGGTGGCCGCGACCAGGCGCGGGCCCAGTGCACGAGCAGGGACGAGCCTGCCAGCACCCCACGCGCCAAGCGAGAGCGCCGCCAGCAGCACGAGCTTCTGCACCACGTCACCGGGCAGCACCCACGTCAGCGCTGCCATGACGGCGTCCGCCGGCACCGAGCGCGGTGGTGCCGTGCCGAGCCCGGCCGCGTCGGGCAGCAGCGGCTGGTCCGGGGTGAAGACCATGTCGTAGACCAGGGTGAAGCCCGGCGTGAGGACAGGCGCGAGCACCGCCAGCGCGAGCGCGGCGGACAGCGCAGGGAGCGCGAACTCCTTGACGTTAAAGGGTTTCATCGGTCCGGCAGCCCGGTTAGAGTGCGGGGACTGTCGGCCGGTGCACCTGGAGGAGCGCGATGCCTGTGCAGCAACGCGCCGGGTGGCACGCGCTCGCCGTGACGGCCGGGGTGATGACGTCCAACGCGTCCGGTTACCTGCTGACCGTCGTCGCCGCACGCATGCTGGCGCCGTTCGCGTTCGGGGAGCTGAGCGCGCTGCTCGCGGTGCTCCTGGTCGCCGCGGTGCCCGCGATGGGCATGGCGACGGCGGTGGCGTTGCGGGTCGCCGCACACCCCGGCGAGCCACGCGGGCCGTTGACGGGCCTGGGGATCGCGGTCGCCGTGGGGATGACCGTGCTGGCCGCGGTCGCCATGCCGCTCGTCGCGCACGCGCTGCACGTGACCGATGTCGGCGCGCTGGTGTGGCTGGCGGTGTCGGTCGCACCGCTCACCGTCAACGGCCTGTGGCTCGGCATGCTGCAGGGGCGGCAGCGGTTCGGGCGGTACAGCGTGCTGGTGGCCGGTGAGGCGGCGGGCAGGGTGGGCGGCGCGCTCACCGGCCTCGCCATCACCGGCACGAGCGGCGGCGCGATGGCGGGCGTCGCGACCGGGGTGACGGTGTCCACCTGCGTCGGCTGGGTGGTGTCCGGACGGCCGGTGCCCGCCCGGTTCCGCGCCGCCCGGCTGGCCGAGGTCGCGCACGCGGCGCAGGCACTGCTGGCCGTCGTGGTGCTGGTCAACCTCGATCTGGTGCTCGCGCGGCACGTCCTGCCCGCCGTGTCGGGGGAGTACGCGGTCGGTGCGGTCCTGGCCAAGATCGCCTACTGGCTGCCGCACGCGGTCGCCATCCTCGTGCTGCCCCGGCTGACCGGTGCCGGCCGCAAGAAGGCCATGACGGCCGGGCTCGCGGTGTGCGCGGCACTGAGCGGCGCGGTCGTCCTCGCGGCCGTCCTGTTCGGACCGGAGCTGCTCACGCTCGTTGGCGGGCAGTCGTATGAGGACAGTGAGCTTTCGTTGTGGCCGTTCGCGGTCAACGGGGCGTTCCTCGCGCTGGCGCAGATCCTGTTGTTCGCGCGGATCGCGGACGGTGACCGGCGCGCGACGCTGCTCACCTGGCTCGCGGTCGCGGTCGAGACCGCACTGGTGCTGGGCTGGCTGAACGACTCGCCCGGCCAGGTCGTCGGGGCGGCCGCGGTCACCACCGGGGCGCTCGTCGCCGCGGGTGCGTTCGTGGAGCTCCGTGGTGGGCGCCTGCCACCTAGGCACGGTCGAACCACCTGACCCGCACCGACACCACGGCCGCGAGCGCCACCAGCACCGACGCCTGCGCCGCCGTGCCGTACGCCCAGTCCTGCCCGTGCTCCAGCAGTCGTCCGGTCACGCTGATCACCGTCGCGCTCGCCATCCCGCCGAACGCGAGCCCCATCGACACCGCCCGCCGGTACCTCGGCACGAGGCTGCGCAGGAACAGGCACGCCAGCAGCGCGACCAGCCCCGCCATGCCACCGAGCATCACGAGAAGCACGGCGAGCACCCACGGCACCCACCTGCCCCGGCCCGGCCTGGCCGATGGTCCCGGCCCGCGCCGCCCCGGGATGATCGCGGCGGCGACCAGCACCACCGCGGCCACCGCGCCGATCAGCAGCCGCGTCCGGTAGGTCCCGTCCGGCGTGAACTCCAGGACGACCGTCGTCGCACCGGACGGCACGAGCCATGCCTGCTGCCAGCCGTCGACCCTGGTACTGGTGAGGACCTGCCCGTCCGCTTTCGCGGAGCTTGCGGAGCGATCAGTAAACGCAGTCGCGACCCACCCGGCGTTGGCGTTCTCCCGCACCGCGAGCACCGCGGCAGGCCCGTCGGCGACCCGCAGCTCCCGGTGCGCCACGCCCCACGACTCCACCGTGACGGCCCGCTGTTCCGGCCGCACCTCGGGCGCGCCCGATGGCCGCAACCACACGTCCTGCACCACGAAGTTGTTCGTCCGCGTCGTGCGCAGCTCGTGGTCGCCCGGCGTCAGGTCAAGGCCCTCGGCGAGGTCGGGGCAGGTGAGCAGCGGCAGCGCCCGGTGCTCACGGATGTCGGCGACCGTGCCGGACACCGCGGTGTCGTAGTCGCGCCCGTCCACCCGCAGGCCGGGACCCGACCCGCACGGCACGTTCACCGGCGTGTCCGGGCTGATCTCGGGGAACGGCGCGCCCGCGACCTCGACCGTGCTGATCCCCGGTGGCTCCGCCGCCCCGGGCGCGACCCGGATCACCGCGATCTCGAGCCAGTCCGTGCGGCCCGAGAACTCGATCGAGCCGTCCGGGCCGACCGTGCGCCGCACCATGCCCGCCGGGGAGGTCAGATGCACCTCGGACGGTGCGCTCGCACCGGTGCCCTCAGTCGTGACCAGCCGCAGACCACGCACGTCGCGCGGGCCGTCCCACGCCAGCCGCAGGACCGGCCGCTGGTCGGTCTGGTCGGCGATCCACGTGGTGGCGGGATCCCCGTCGATCGCGCCGAGGGGCGCGGCGCCGGGGTCGCCCGCGAGCTGGGTGGACGCCGAGACCGACACGCCGGGCAACGTGAGCGGCGGCGTGGCACCGCCCGAGGGCAGCACGGTGCCGTCGACCTCGTAGGTGGTCCTGGCGGTGGTGGCGAACAGGCGGTGCAGGCCTGCTGGTTCCTCGCCGAAGCGGGTCAGGCCCGCGTCGCAGCGCACCACGCCGGAGAGGCGCAGGCACGCGTACCTCGGCTGCGGGCCCCTGGTGAAGGAGAACGTGGTGCGCAGCCCGTCGTCCGGGCGCACGTCGTCGGGCACGCGCATGGCCCGCTGCGCCTCGACCCCCGGCACGGTCAGCTCGGCGATGCCCACGTTGCCGGTGTCCCGGTTCGCCGCCATCGCCACCACGGTCACCCGTACTCGGCCGGTCAGCCCGGCCGCCACCGGGAACCGCTGGTCCTGCGCGCCGCGCGCGATCTCGTGTTCCACCGAGCCCGCGTCGGTGGTGATCCGCACCCGCGTGACCGGCCAGCCGACCCGCCGGTCGTCCACGACCCGCAGGCTCACCTCGGTCAGCACCCTGGGCGTGTCGAGCGTGACCTCCAGCCACTGCCCGGCCGGGCCGGTGAGCGACGAGGACTGCCACGCCGTGTAGGGGTCGCCATCCAGCGCGGCGTACGGCATCGAGGTCAGGTCGGTACCGCGCACCGAGTCGGCGAAGCTCGCGGACGAGGACGCGGTGATCGCCCGCACGCCCTGGTACGCCGCCACCGTCCGGTGCACCGGGTCGTCGAACGGCAGGATGTCGAGCACCGGCCGGTCCTGTCTCGGCCGCTCGTCGGCGGTCAGGGTCTGGCCGAGGTTGTCACGCATCCGGCCCACGTTGCGTTCCCGGTTGCGCAGCCCGTCGGTGACATACCAGTCCCGTGCCGCCCGCGCGCCGCCGTCCCCGGCGAGCACGGCGGGCCGGTCCGGGTCGAGCAGTCCGGCGTCGAGCAGTTGCAGCAGCGACTCGGGGCCGCCGCTCACCGTGGCGAGGTCGCCGGTCGCGACGGCCACGGCTCGTGGCACGTCCCGGTCCACCCGGTACACCTCGATGGCAGGCACGGCACCGAGGCCGGAGTCGACCGCACCGGCCAGCCGCACCCGTGGGCCGAACCCGGCGACCCGCGACAGGCCGGGGGAACGGTCCAGCGCCGCGCGCAGCACCGCGGCAGGCGGCACGTCGTCCTGCTTGATGTCGTTGCGCAGCAACAGGAACCGGTGCCCGGACCGGGCGAGGAAGTCGGCGAGACCCGGCGCGCCACGGCCGCCCGCGAGCGCGTCCTCGACCGCGTCCATCAGCCGCGTGTTGCCCTCGGAGCCGAGCGGGCTCTGGCTGCGGACCGACCACGGCGCCTGCGCGAGCGCCTGCATCGGTTCGTCCATCGGCCGTCCCCAGGAGTACTCGGCGAAGCCGGTACCCGGCACCATCAGTGTGCGGGCCGTGGCGTCCTGCTCGGCGAGCCACGCGCTCGCCTCGCGCCAGTAGCCGGGGATCTCGTCCCAGCCCGGTCCCGGTCGCAGCGTGAGCAGCCACGCGGGTGCGACGGCCACGAGCACGAGCAGTGTCCCGGCCGCGAACCGGCGCGGTATCGCGGGGAAGGTCCGCGCCGGCGCCGTTTCCGGTGCCCGCCGCCGCGCGGTGATCGCGTGCGTCAGGGCCAGTGCGAGCGGTAACCGCAGGCCCGGCTCGAACTTGTGCACGTTGCGCAGCGGCGCGAGTGGTCCGTCCAGCAGCCCGCGCACGACCTCCGACAGCGGGCTGTCGAGCGCGCCGACGTACCCGATCGTCAACAGCACGGCGCCGGTGACCACGCCGAGGGTCAGGAAGTGCCGTTCCGGCAGGCTGGACCGGGCCAGCCCGGCGAGCGCCACCGCCGCCAGCAGGCCGGTCGCGAGCATCAGCACCGGGTTGTCCACCAGCAGGAAGCCCGACGGCCACCACGGCGTGCCCTGCACGATGTAGGCCACCCACTGGTTCGTGCCGCGCAGCACCTGGAACAGCGAGGTCGGCGTGGTCGTGTTCGTGGCCGACTCGACGTAGTCGACGAAGGGCAGGCTGTACCGGCCCAGCAGTAGCAGCGGCGGGACCCACCACAGGACGGCGAACGCGACCGCGCCGGACCACCAGGCGACGAACCTCGCGTGCGCCCACGACCACTTCCTGGTCACGAGCCACAGCCCGGGCAGCACCATGGCCATCACGACCACGGCGGCGTTCACCCCGCCCATGCACAGCACGGCCACCCCAGACAGCGCCGCCGCCCGCCGTGCGCCCAGCTCCTTGACCCGTACCAGCGGGAGCAGCACCCACGGCAGCATCACCGCGGCCAGCACCTCGGCGGAGATCGGGCCGATCTCCGTGAGCATCCTCGGTGCGAGCGCGTACGCGAGTGCGCCGACGTGCCGGGCGGGGCCCGACCCGATCCGCAGCGCACGAGCCAGCAGCAACGCGCCCGTGTAGGCCAGCGCCAGCATCAGGGCGCACCACAGCCGCTGCGTCACCCACGGCGACAAGCCGAGGACGTCGCCCGCGACGAAGAACGGGCCCATCGGGAACAGGTAGCCGTAAGCCTGGTTCTGCAGCTCACCGCCACTGGAGGCCGGGTTCCACAGGTGCAGTGCCCGGTCGAGGAACGAGACCGGGTCGACCACCAGGTCGAGCTTCGTGTCGAACGTGGTCCTGCCGGGCAGCTGGAGGAACGACAGCAGCGTCAGCCCGGCGACGATCCACGTGGTGGGGGAGCGGAGGAACCTGATGTCAGTCTTGATTTCGGGGCTCTCCGACCGGTTTGTGCAGCACGTACCGGGCGGAGACCCAGTGCGTGTCCGGTTCCGCCGTGGTCGAGCTGTCCACCACGACCCCACCGTGCGCCTCGACCACCGTCTTCAGCCACGCGGGGGGCACCGGCGTCATCAGCATGGGCGCCGGGTAGCCGAGCACCCCGCGCTGCAACAGCCGGACGAGCCGCCCCGGCGCGATCCGCCACACCACGCCCTTCATGGTCCACAGCGGCCGGACGGTGCACTGCACGAGCGCGATCGCACCCGGCCGCAGCACCCGCACGAACTCGGCGAGGTAGTCGGCGACCACCCGGCGCGGCAGGTGCTGCAGGACCAGCTCGGAGTAGACCAGGTCGAAGCTGCCGCTCGGGAACACGTGCAGGTCCGGTGCCTCGTTCAGCACGAACCGGCACCGCCCGGCACTGCGGTCCAGTTCCCGCGCGGTCTCCAGCATCGGCGCGGACACGTCCACGCCGACCACCTCGTCGGCGTGCTCGGCGAGTGCCTGCGACAACCGGCCCGCGCCGCACCCGAAGTCCAGCACCCGCTCCCACGTCGTCGGCAGCCCGAGGTCCGCGAGCCATGCGCGGGCCGTGGCCACGTCCCGTCGGCCCAGCGCCAGGAACTCGTCGACGTCCCAGCGGCCGCCGCGTTTGTCGGCGGACACGCTCACGGCCCACAGCGGGTCGCGTGCGCCGAGTGTGGTCCAGTCCCGGCGTACCTGGTCGAAGTCCACTAGTCCGCCTCCCCGGAGTTCACAGTGTGGGCATCGACCCAGCGCATCCCCGGACTTGCTCTCCTGTGACTGTTGTGGCGCGACGATAGCCGGGGACCCTTTGGTCCTGGGCACAGAAGGGGTTGTGACTGGGAACAATAGGTCGGGTACTACTGTCGGCCGCATGCTCCGCCGGCCGCCGGTTGTGCTCGGCACGCTGCTCGTGCTGACCGTCGCACTGTGGGTCGGCTACCCGCACGTCAACTTCTCCGACGCCGACTGCACCCGCACCCTCCGCGTCACCGCTGCGCAGGAGATCGCCCCCGTGGTCGAGGCGGCGGCCGACCGCATGGCCGACCCGTGCGCCCGCGTCCTGGTGACGTCCCAGGAGTCGGCGGCGACCGGTGACGCGCTGGCCGAGCCCCGCGCCGACCAGCCCGACGTGTGGATCCCCGAGTCGACCGTCTGGCTGCAGCGGACGCAGGCGCGGCGGGCGTGGGACCTGCCGGTCGGCGGCACGTCGATCGCCTCGTCGCCGGTCGTGCTCGGCGTGACGAAGACGGCCGCGGACCGGCTCGGCGCACCGCTGACGTGGGCCCGCGTACTGGGTTCCGACGTACGTGCGGGGCTGCCCGACCCCGTCCGGGACCCGGTCGGACTGTCCACCCTGCTCGGTGTGCGAACCCTGCCCGCCGCGACGATGGTGCTGCGCGGGCTGTCCCAGAACACGGTGGACCCGGCCGAGGACGCGTTCGGCCGGGTGGCGGCGTTCCCGTTGTCCGAGCACGACTTCCTGACCCACGACGGGACGCCGCTGGTGGCGGTGGAAGCGGACACGCCAGTGCCGTCGCTGGACTACCCGTACACCGTCATGCCGAGGTCCGGGGAACGCGGCCTCGCGCAGCGGCTGCTGGCGGTGCTGCTGGACCGCGACACCGCACCTGCCCTGAAAGTCGGCCGGCTGCGCCCGCCGGACGGTGTCGTCGCCGTGCCGGACACCGACGTCGCCGACGAGATGCTGAACCAGTGGGCGGCGATCAACCTCAGCGGCAGGCTGAGCATCCTGCTGGACGTGTCCGGCTCGATGGCCCAGTCGGTGCCCGGCACCGGCATGGACCGGATGGGTGTCACGCTGGCCGCCACCGAGGCGGGCTTCGGCCTCGTCAAGCCCACCACCAAGCTCGGGCTGACCCTGTTCTCCACCCGCATGGACGGCGACCGCGACTACGAGGAACTCCTCCCGATGCGCACCGTGGCCGAACACCGCGAAGCCGGCTCGCTGGACCGGCTGCGCGCGGTCCGCGCCATCTCCGACGGCGCGACCGGCCTGTACGACAGCACGTCGGCGATCTACCGCACGGCCCGTGAACAGTGGGAAGCTGGCAGGCTCAACGTGGTCGTGGTGATGACGGACGGCCACAACGAGGACGGCGACGGCATCGACCTGGAGGCACTGCTCGCCGAACTGCGGACACTCCAGGACCCACGACGGCCGCTGCCGCTGATCGCGATCGGCATCGGCCCGGACGCGTCCCTCGACGAGCTGACCACCATGGCCACCGCGGCGGGCGGCCGCGCGTTCACCGCCCCCGACCCGACCGCGCTCCCGGAGATCTTCTACACGGCGTTGAGCGGAATGCTGTGCCAGCCACCCCTGTGCAAGCCGTGACGGCCTAATCAGTGTCCCGCGCCGGTCCTGTCGCGGGTCCGATGAACCGGACGGCCGTGCGGGTCCTGCGTTGCCTGCCCGCCATGGGCCGCGCACACTTGCGCCGTGCAACGGACGGCTCCACTACAGACCCGCCGCTACCTCGTCGCAGGTGCGCGGATCCTGGCCGTGGCCGCTGTCTACTTTGTCGCCGCCAAGGTCGGGTTGCTGATCGCGCTCGTGCGCGGCCAGGTGACGCCGCTGTTCCCGCCGACGGGGATCGCGTTGGCGTGCCTCCTGCTGCTCGGCATGCGCTGCTGGCCGGGCATCACGATCGGTGCGTTTCTCGTCAATGTGACCATAGGGCCCTCCTTCGCCGCCGTTGTCGCGATCTCCGCTGGCAACACGCTCGCCCCGGTCTGCGCCTGCTTTCTCCTCGCCAGGGTCGGGTTCCGGCCCGACCTACTGCGCCTCAAGGACGCACTCGCCCTCGTCTTCGTCGCGGCGCTCGGCAGCATGCTGATCAGCGCCACGATCGGCACCGCGACCCTCGCCATGTCCGGCGCCCTCCAGCCCGGCGACTTCTGGGTCACCTGGTCGGTGTGGTGGACCGGCGACGCGATGGGCGTGCTGGTGATCGCGCCGGTGCTGCTGGTCGCCGCCACCCGGCGCTGGCACTGGGACATCCCGCTCGTCCGCTGGCTGGAGGCCGCGACGCTCATCCTCGGCGTCCTGGTGGGCACCATCGTCGTGACCCGGCTGCCCGTGACCCTGCTGTTCCTGATCTTCCCCCTGCTGATCTGGGCGGCGCTGCGGTTCCAGCAGGTGGGTGCCGCACCGTGCATCCTGATCGTGGCCATCAATGTCGTCATCGCCGCCGAGGGCGGGTACGGGCCGTTCCACGGGCTCGACCTGCTGAACACGATGATCACGCTCCAGGCGTTCAACGGCGCGGCCACCCTCACCGCGTTGCTGCTCGCCGCGATCACCAGCGAGCGCAACGAGGCGGAGCGCTCCCTGCAACGCGCGGCGTCCCAGCTGTCCGACGCCGTTCGGATGCTGGAGCCGTACAGCCTGCTCAACCGCGGCCTGTTCCGGAAGGCGTTCCGCTACCGCGACGAGCAGGGAGATCCCACGACCGGCCCGACCACACCACCCGGACCGGCGTCATCGTGACCGTCGGACGGCGCTGGCCGGGTGAGGCGCCTGGGGTTCAGCGGGACGGCAGCTCCAGTGCGTCGCCGACCAGGTCCACGGCGCTGCGTGACGGGTCGCGTGCCGCGTTGTTGTAGACCTGTTCGGTCGTGTCGATGCTGGAGTGGCCCACGTCTGTCTGGACGTGGACGAGCTGCGCGCCTGCCTCGACCGCCGTGGTGACGTAGAAGTGGCGCAGTGCGTGCGGGTGCAACGGCGTGTCGGCCGACAGGCGGCGCAGCAGCTGCCACACGGCCTGGCGGCGGAACCGGTGACCTGTCCTGGTGACCAGCAGCGGCGTGTCGACCGGCGCGCCCCGGCGGGCCGGGGTGGTGCCCGCGTCGGTGTCGCGTTGGCGGAGGTAGTCGCTCACGGCCTGTTCAGCCGCTTTGTGCAGGTAGACGACGCGGGTCTTGCCACCCTTCCCGTGGACCCGCAGTGCGCGGCGGCCGCGGGTGACGTGCAGGTCGCCGCGGTCCAGCGCGCACAGTTCGCTCACCCGCAGTCCCAGGGTGAACAGGGCGACGACGGCCGCCGCGCGGGCCGTGTCCAGCGCGCTGGCGCCTCTGCGCGGCGCCTTCGCCGCCGCGTACAGGTCGCGGACCTGGTCGGTCGTGAGCACGACGGTGCTGCTGGTCGACGGGGTGGACAGCCCGAGGCGGCGGCGGTTGAGCGCGGCCGGGTTGCCCGCCGCGAGGCCGGTGTCGGCGAGGTGTGTGTAGAGGGCCTTGACGGTCGCGAGCATCCGGTCACGGGTGGCGGGTGCGGCGTCCGCGCTGGTGAGGGCGTCGAGCCACGACTTGACGTGGGTGGACGTCGCGGCGCGCGGGTCCACGCCGTGGGTGGCGCACCAGCGGAACCAGTGCAGGTGGCGGAACCTGCCGCGGGGTGCGGGGGGAGGCGCGTGCCGGGCGCCGGGCGGGTAGGCGACGGGGGTGGCGCCGACGACCGCCGCGTACCGGGTGACCGCGAGGGCCCAGTCGTCCCCCTCGTGGTTTTCGCGGCCGGTGATCCACTCGCGGAGATCGGCCGCGGTTGTGGGTAGGCCAAGCCCTTCGGCGTAGGTGCGTCTCGTGGCGCGGTTCCCGTAGCCGCCGAGCCACTCCGCGATCTGAGCCAGTAGCTCGCCCGGCCGGTCGACGCCCGGCCAGAGCCCGTCGATCGCTTGAGTCAACTCCCCTGTCGTCATGCGGACAGCTTAGCTACAAAAGCTCGGTTCTGTAGCTGAGTACGGTTACAGTTGAGATATCTATAACCTGCTCGATAGGTAATGAAAGCTAATACTAGACTGTGGAGCATGGTCGATGTCGTAGTCGAAACCCTCGAAATTGATGCCCTGTGCGGGTTCAGCCGCTGCCGGGCCCCGCTGCCGCCGCCCGGACCGAAGGGCGGGCGGCCCTACGCCTACTGCCCGGACCGGCTGTGGCCGGGCGGCAAGAACTGCAAGCAGCTGGCGGCGGCCCAGGACGCACTCGCCGAAGCACTCGGCACCACCGCTGACACCGGCGTCACGGCGGCGACCAGCGCATTCACCACTGCCGCCGACCGGATCACCGACCCGCTGAAGGAAGTCCTCGCCGCGGCCACCGCCCTGCGCGACACACTCGGCGCCGAGCTCGACACCGCCGCGGCGCGCGTCGCGGAGGCCGAGGAGACCGTCGCCCACGAACGCGGACTCCGCCAGACCGCCGAGGACGCCACCACCGCCGCGACCGAGGAAGCACGACGCGCCACCGACCACGCGGCGGAGGTTGTCCGCACCGCGGCCGACGAGGTCGAGCAGGCCGGCTCGGAACGGGAGCAGGCACAGGCGACCGCGGCCGCCGCCGAGGAGGCACGCGCGGCCGCCGAACGCGCACAGGCCAGGGCCGAGGGCGTCGCCACGACGGAGCGAGAACGCGCGGACACCCTCGTCCGCGAGGAACGCGCCCGCGCGGAGACGGCCGCGAAAGCACTGGCCACCGCCACGGAGAAGCTGGCGGCGACCCGCGCGGAACGCGACGCCGCCCGCACCGCGCTCACGGATCTGCGGAGGACCGTCGACGAGGAGCTGGCCCGCACCATGGCCAGGGTCGACGAGCTGTCGGGCGAACTCACCCGCGCCCGCGGCAGGGGAGACGAGCTGACCGAGGAGCTGACGCACACCCGCACCCGCCTCGACGAGACCGCGGCCGAACTGACCAACGCCAGGACCAGGGCCGACGGTCTCGCCGCCGAACTCACGAACGCCACCGCCGCCGCCCACCAGGCCACTGAGCTGCGCGCACGGACCTCGGCACTTCGCGACGTGCTGCTCGCCCCGGACCTCGGCGCAGACGACCTGCGCACCCGGATGCTGGCGGAGCTACTGACCGACCGGTCCAGTTAGCCGGGCCGGAGGTGGATCTGTTCGCGCACCCGTGAGCTGGGGAACATGACGACATGTCCGCCGTCACCGACTTCACACGCTGGCTGTCCACCGACTTCCTCGACGCCAACACCGGCCTCGAGGAGGCCTACTTCGCCCTCGGCGCGGAGATCGCCAACAACGACGATCTCGACCAGCGGAAACGCGTGCTCCGCGCCGACGGCGCCGCGTTGGTGACCCGGATCGACGGCATGCCGGGCGATCCGTACGACCTGCTCGGCGCTGTCGGTCTGTACCTGGCCGCGTGCCGTCGCCACGAGGTCAATGTGCCGGAAGCGGCGCAGGCCGTGGCCGGTCGCCTCGGTCTGGCGCTCGGCGTCGCGCCCCGGTTCGTGTTCGCGCACCTGTCCACCCACAACCCGGCCGCGCGCACGTTCACCCACCTGCCCGACGAGCACACGTTCATCACCTGCAACGGGCTGGCGGTCCTCGCGTACCAGCGGGCGGCGGCCGCCCTGCGGCGCATCCCGTCCGTCACGAAAAGCCTCGTCGCCGCCCTGTACGACGAGGCACACACCGCCCTCGCCGCGGTTCTGGCCGCCAACCAGGCACTCGCCAGGACACTCGACCCGGACCGGTTCTTCCGCAACATCCGCCCGTACTTCAAGCCGCACCCGGTCTGCGGCACCGAGTACCGGGGCGCGAACGCCGGCGACTTCGCCGCCGTCAACGAGATCGACCTCGCGTTGGGCCTTTGCGAGGTGACCGATCCGTTCTACCAGCGGATCCTCGCCGAGAAGTATCCGTATCTGCCGCCGGAGGACCAGCCGCGACTGCGCACCCCACCCTCGAACCTGCGGTCACTGGTCGAGCGGGACCCCGACCACGTCGAGAAATATCACGCGGTGCGCCGCGCGCACGGCGCCGCGTACGCGTTCCACCACCACCGCCTGGTGATGCCGTTCCTCGCACGGCCCGCCGAGTCGGCACCACAGGACGGGCTCACCGCGAGCGGCCCACCACTGGAGGTCGTCCTCGCGACGCTGTCCCGGCTGGTCGACCTCCGCACCGCCCGCGACCGGGGCCTCAGAAAGTGACGGTGCATGTCGGCGCCCGGTTGGCGATCAATCGGGTAGCTGTCCGTGACGGCTCACGCCGTAAGGGTCTCGTCACGCTCTCGCATTACTCACCCGGTCCGTGATGTGCGTACCGTGGAATGTGTACGAGCAACGGGAGGTGCCCCGGATGACGAGTCCGATGCCTGACGTCACGATCGGCGACCGCATCCGCCGCTTTCGCGGCAAGTCAATGACGCAACAGCAGCTCGCTACCTTGGCGGAGTGCAGCGTCGACCTGATTCGCAAACTGGAACAGAACCGGTTCCACTCTCCGTCGATCGGCACCCTCCACAAGATCGCTAGGGCGCTCGACGTTGACACGTCGCTGCTGCTCGCCAAGGGGCACCCGTTGCCGTCCACCAATCTCGACGAGGGCGTTGTCGCCATCCGCCACGCCCTGACCTCCGTCGACGACCTGCTCGGCGACGTGACCGGCGAGGCCGTGTCAGCCGACGAGGCGCAACGCATCGTTGATCATGCGTGGGGCTTGTACTGGGGTGGCCGTTACAACACGCTCGCGACCGTGCTACCAACATCAATCTCGAATGTTCGCGCCACGGTGCACGCTGCACCAGCCGATGAGCGCGTACACGCGAACGAACTCATGACGCGGCTGTACTGGGTCACCGGCTGCACGCTCGTGCACATGGGTCAGCCCGACGCCGCGTTCCTGGCCATCCGGATGGCTCTTACCGCGTCCGAGAAGGCCGACGACGAACTGCTGCACGCCACGGTGCGCGGCTCGGTGGCATGGCAGTTGCTCGTTCAGGGTCGCTACGACGAGGCAATGCGTATTGCAACGTCGTCGGCCGAGCAGATCGAACCGCAGGGCGACGTCGCGCCTGAGCAGCTCTCCGCGTTCGGAAGCCTGCTCATCACCGGCGCGACTGCCGCAGGTCGCGCACGAAAGGTCGACGAGGCGAACAGCCTCATTCAGTCGGCCGGCGAGGTCGCGAACCGGATCGGCTACAACCGGAACGACTACGAAACGGCGTTCGGTCCGTCGCAGGTGGTCATGCAGACGGTTGACGTGCATGTCGTCACGGAGAACTACACCAACGCGCTCGACGCGGCGACGTTGATGCCGCGTGAGAACGGCCTGCCGCTGGCTTCGGCAGCGCGACACCTCGCCGACCGGGCGTATGCGCACGCACGGCTCGGCAACGATCAGCATGCGCTCGACACGCTGCTCGTGATGGAGCGCCAGGCGCCGGACTGGGTCCAGTACCAGACCCTCCCGAGACTCGTCGTCGGTGAACTCGTCGAGAACCACCAGCGCCGAGTCAGCACTTCGAAACTGTTCGGCCTCGCGAAGCGGCTCGGAGTGCAAACCACCTGATCGGGGGACCCAGGTAGGAACCACGTTCCTACCTCGCTTCCTTTGATCACCCATAGCGTCATCTCTGATACCGGAGGTGACGCTATGAGCTTTATGGGGTCGTTGTCAGGCTGCTACTCGGCGGAGTCGCGGCCTACGCGCTCGCCTCGGTCGTCATCTTCTACGTGCGGTACGTCAGACAGCTGCGCGGTGGTCAACGAAGGTGGCGACAATGACCGCCAGCGATAACGCGTTGAGAGCACTCACAGCTCGGCGCTTTCGGCCGATCCAACTTCCTGACCTGATGATGTTCACCTTTGGTCACGACGAACCATTCATGGACGTGGTGCTGGCTCGGGGCGAGGACGATGCCACGGCGTACCGGTCTCGCGTCGACGAAAGCGACGTCAGGTTCGATGCCATGGCGCCCGAAAACGTGGTGTGGTGGCGTAACGGTGACCTGCCTGCCGTCGTCGACGAACTGCTCGACTTGCCTCGGCCGGATGACCCCAAGGCGCCACGTCTGATGGTGTCGACACCTAGCAGCCTTTGGGTACCGCCGAGCGCGCGACGCAACAGCAGCGAACGATCTTTGCTGGAAATCTGACAGTTGACCGACCAATTGAATGAATATCGAGGTTCGCCATGCCTGGATTTCGGCGTCACGCGCGCAAACCGGCGTGTATGAACATTGACGAGCCAACCTCAGGAAGCGAGGGCGGCGTTCAGCTTGTCGGGCACAACCAGTGTTCGGCATGACGGAAGGAAACGCATGACCGCAACAATTATCGAACTGCCCCATGCTGATTCGCTCGCGTCGGTCAGTGGACAGTTCGCGCTCACCGGGTCCAGTTTCGAGCAGAGGGCAGATGACGCACCCTCGCCGGACGGTGTCCGGCCGTGGGGGCTTCGCCGTGCACTTCCGACCAGCGCGGGCCGCGTGCTGCCGAAGTGGACTTACGACGTCGAGCAGCAGAAGGCCGTCGACGTCGCCCGCGTGCCGCTGATCGACAGCCCGCGCATGGGAGACCCCACGGCCGACACCACGTCGAGCACGGACGGCGAGGACCCGCCCAGCTCCGAGGACTGGAACAACGACTGATGACTGTCCTCATCCTCGCGCCTGAACGGGATTTCACCGCCGACCGCATGGTCAAGGCGTTGGAACTTCGGGACGTGCCTGTCGCCCGAGTCGATACGGCATGGTTCCCGCAGAAGGCAAGTGTTGACGCTGAGTTGCGGGATGGGCGGTGGGTGGGGGCGTTGTCCGCCGGCGGGAGGGTGATCGCGCTTGAGGGACTACGGTCGATCTGGTACCGCAACCCCGGCGCGTTCACCTTCCCCGCCGAACTGTCGCCGACCGAACGGCATTGGGCCATGACCGAGACCAAACTTGGGCTTGGCGGCGTTCTCGCGTCCCTGCCGGTTCCGTGGATCAACCACCCCTCGCGGAACGCTGACGCCTCGTACAAGCCGGTTCAACTGGTCACAGCGGCGCGGTGTGGGCTCACGGTCGCCGACACGTTGGTGACCAACGAGCCGGCCGCGGTGAAGCGCTTCGCCGCGAGCGGCGAGACGGTCACCAAGGCGCTCGGCGCACCTGCGATCAGGGAAGAGGGCCGTCGAAAAGTCGCGTTCACTCACCGGCTCGACGAGTCCGATCTCGCCGACCTGCGAGGAGTCGAGGTCAACGCGCACCAGTTCCAACGCTGGATACCCAAGTCGTACGAGGCTCGGGTGATCGTGGTTGGAAACCGGCTGTTCGCGGCAGCGATCCACGCGCAGTCTGCGGAGACCTACGTCGATTGGCGCAACGACTATGGCGCCTTGCGATACGAGCAGGTCGACACGCCGGCCAACGTTGCGACCGGCGTGCGTGAGTACTGCGTCGCGCTGGGGCTCACATACGGGGCGTTTGACTTCGTCATCCGACCTGATGGCGAGTGGGTGTTTCTTGAATGCAACGCCGGTGGCCAGTATGGATGGATCGAGGACGAGATCGAGGCGCCGATCACCGAGACGCTTGCCGATCTCTTGGAGAAGGGGAATGCAGCATGACGGCGACTACGACGCCGTGGCGCGAACTGGCGCACCACCTCGCCGACGAGATGGCGGCCGATGGGGTGTTGCAGTCACCGGCGTGGCGAGACGCTGTCGAGGCGACCCCGCGACACATGTTCGTGCCACGGTTCTACGTCCAGCAGCAAGACGGGCAGTGGACGGAGACGAGCGCGGATGACGACGAGTGGCTAGCCGCGGTCTACCGCAACGAGCCACTGGTCACCGATCTTGCGACCACGACGAACGGCAACCGCGTCACGGTCTCGTCGTCGACCAAGCCGGGCCTCATGGTGAGGATGCTTGAGGCGCTCGACGTACGAGATGAGCACCGGGTGCTCGAAATCGGCACCGGGACCGGCTACAATGTCGCGCTGTTGACGCACCGGCTCGGTGATGACCGGGTGTTCTCCGTCGACATCGGCGCCGCGCTGGTCGATGCGGCTCGCAGTCGACTGACCGAGTTGGGACTGACTCCGACCCTGGCAGCCACGCACGGGGCCGAGGGGTTCCCGGCGCACGCTCCATTCGATCGGATCATCGCGACGTGTTCTCTGCCTGCCGTCCCTTGGGCTTGGGCCGAGCAGATGCGCGAGGGCGGGCTCGTGCTGGTCGACGTCAAGCCGAGTACGCACGCGGGCAACCTCGCGTTGCTGACACGGCACCCTGATCGGCTCGAAGGGCGGTTCTTGCCGCGGTGGGCGGGGTTCATGGCGATGCGCGATGCCGATCTCGCCCCTGAGGTCGTCAGCGTCGTCGAGGACGTGAACACGGGCAACCGGTCGTCGACTCGACGTGAGCCGACGCCGTGGTCGTCGCTTGTTCCGTGGTTCCTCGTGCAAGCGCGGATGCCTGGCGAAGTCGCGTTCGGGTACCGCGGCGCCACCGGTCAGGGGCCGGAGTGGGCAGTGTTCAGCACGCCCGACGGCTCATGGTCGGCAGTCAGGGTGCAACCTGACGAGAATGGCGAGCGCGAGGTGCGGCAAGGCGGACCGATGCCGCTCTGGGACGCGTTCGAGGCAACCCACGAGACGTGGGACAACCTCGGCCAGCCGAACTGGGATCGCCTCGGCCTGACGGTCACCCCCGACGGCCGTCACGCCGTCTGGCTCGATGAGCCAGACGGCGAGGTCAGTTGGAGCCTGCTACCCCGGTAGCTGCCCACAAACAGGCAGCGGCAGCCGACGTTCCCCTTGACTATCGCCGGACATGGCCGTGTCCACCCCCACACCCAGCCAGTGCAGATCCACGAGCACGTCGACAACACGGCGCTCACCGCCTCGAAACAGGCTCAGCAACCCGAACGTGACCGCAGCGACGGAGGGAGCGCCCGGGAGGGCAGCCTCGGTCGAACTCGCTCACGCCCGCGGGGCCTGCCCCGCCGTGGCGGGTGGACGTTCCCGCTACGCCGACCCCAGCTTCCTGCTGGCGCGGCGACTCTGGCGAGCCGTCGAGCACGCCTACCGGCTCTGGAACCGGCTGGACCGGACATGGTCAAACCCGTGCTCGCGCAGGACCTGGCCGCTTTGGATGTCGGCCCAAGCTTGGGCGATGAAGTCCAGGGTGTCGGCGGGCAGCTCGGCGGGGTCGGAGACGAGTTCGGTGCACTTGTGCGGTTCGCGGCTCCGCGGGACGCCCGTCCCATCGGTGGCGGTGAAAGACGATGTCCACGCGGGGTTCCAGCGACCTGCGGAACACCGTGCCTGCCGGGGTCAACCGGTCTGGGTGCAGGGTGATGCCGAGTTCTTCGGCGATTTCCCGGACTGCGGACGTGCCCGGCGGGGAGGCCGAGTTGCCCGTCGGCGTAGCCGCTGCCCGCTCGTCGCATCAGCAGCACGTTTCCTTGGTGAATAAGGAAACGTGCACGGCGAGTGGGTATCGGTCGTGTTTTGTGCGGATCTTCCATCTCACGCCCGCACACGGGTTCGCCGCCGAGATCTCCGCGTCGTCGGTGCTGTACATGACGGCGTTCGTGTTCGCGGCGCCCGTGTCCACCACTCCGGCGATGTCAGGGGAAACGTCGGCTGCCGCGGCCAGGTCCAGCGCTGTCCTATCAGTACTTCCAGGTCGATCCGGTGCCGCGGTATTGCTCGACCGAAATTGGTTCGACGCCGTCGCGCATCCGGTCGGGGTAGAGCGTCCCGTGCAGGTGGTCGACTTCGTGAGCGACAAGGCGGGCGACGCCCCGTTCGAACACAGTGATCCTCGTCTGGCCGTCGATGGCGGTGTGCTCGACGTGGATCACGTGCGAGCGCGGGACCTGTCCACGGACGTCGAAGAAGGACAGGCAGCCCTCGTACTGCTCGTCGACGGCGCCGGCGGACTCGATGATCGTCGGGTTGAACAGGGTGATCGCCTCGCCATCCGGCGTCCGCACGATCGCGGCGGCCCGATCGATTCCAATCTGTGGAGCCGCGATGCCCATGCCCTTGCCGAACGTGTGGGCCTGGGCGATCCGTTCGCACGCGGAGTTCAGCGCGGTCACCACCCGACGGGCATCTTCGGCCTCGGCTGGCAGGTCGAACCGGCGGGCGACCCAACGCAGCGCGGGGTCGGTGTCCTGCACGACTCCAAGCGAGGCCATCACGGTGCTCGGCGCGGGCGGCGGGCCGTCGACAGCGACGGCGCGACCGCGGAAGTCCCATTCGAGCCGGTAGCGGGCGTGCAGCGGCGGATCCTCGCACGACCAGGAGAAGATGTGCCGGTCGCCGGTGTCGTCGCGGCCGATGGCGGTGGCGAACGGCATCGCCTGCGCGGTCATCGAGGTATGCAGTCCCCAGACCGATGCAGCGAGCTCGGCAGGGAAGTCCAAGCAGACCGACAGGGTTCGGGTCGGCAGCCGGACGGCGCGCTGAAACCAGTTGCCCCAGTGGACTTCGCTCACGGTGTACTCGTACTCGATCCAGCAGGATTCCCCGGGATACAAGGGAAAGTGGCCCTGCTCGCCCGAGAAGAGCAGCCACACCTCCTTGAACGCGTCACGGTCGTGGTGGGCGGTCCAGTTCATCGGGTTGGAGCGGCCCTGGCCGTGCCACGCGTGCAAGTCGATCTCGTCCCAGGTCAGCGGGTTCTCGCTGTAGAGCTGGTTGGAGCGCTCCGGGTCGCCAGGGAAGCGGTCGACGGAGATCCGGATCAGATACCGGGTGATCGGCTCGGCACCCCGGTTGACCAGGTGCCGGCGCTGGGTGAGCCGATAGCCCCCGTCCTCGTAGCGCAGGGTCGCGTCATCGTGGTCGACCACCAGGCTCCCTGCCCGCGCCTGCGCCTCAGGTAGCGGCGGCGCCGACGGACGGGACTTGACTGGGTGCTTCGTCTCGAAGTCATGGAACGCGGTGCGCAGGGCCCCGCCGGTGCGCAGGGCGTTCTCGGCGTGTACGGCGAAGGCCTCCGACGGTCGCTCGGTGCCAGAGAGGATTTTCGAGACATAGGAGCGGTCGTAGCCCATTTTCTTGGCCAGCGCGGCGCGGGAGAAGCCGCGCACGTCACGCCAGCGTTCGAGCTCGACGGCGAACACGTTCACCTCGGCGTCGGCAACATCGGTCGTGTTCGTGGTCATCTCCTGCCCTCCAGGCTTGGTTCGGGACCGTGAGTGTGCGTGAACACACCGTGAGTCGCTTTTCAGCCTATCGACACACCCTCAGGTCGCGGTGTCCTTACTGGGCGACATGCTCGGATGAACAGGAGGCATCACCATGACCAACCTGCACCGTTGACTGACACCAGCAACAGCAAGGGAGAACGGGCTGTGGATCTCACCGAGAACGTGGTCGCCGAGGTCGAACGCCGCCTGGCGGTGCGGCTGGACCGCTCCACGGTCGCGACGGGCGCGTGGGCTGAATCAGCCGGGCACCGCACCGACCGCGACACCTGGGTGCGGGTCGATTCCCGCACCGTGTCCCGCATTCAGCCGCAGTCCTGGGTGGGAGCCGAAGCCGCCTCCGTCATCCCGAACGTGCCCAAACCCGCCTGGTTGCAGTCGGCGACCTGGCTCGATGCGGACAACGGCCGGGTGTGGCGGGCCGAGGAGATGGAACTCGTCACCGAGCACGTCATCGCCGAGCAGGGCGCCACGCTCACGACCGACCCGATGTTGCCGGACACGTGGTGGACGGCGTTAACCGCGGCGTTGACCGCGCTGGCCGGATTCCGGACCTTGCGGGTGTCCGGCCGCCAGGAGTTGATCACCCGCCGCGTCAGCCAGGTTCTCGGCGCCGACATCACCGCCGTGGACACCACCGTCACCGAATGGACGACATCCCACGGTGACCTGCACTGGGGCAACATCACCGCCCCCCGACTGGTCATCCTCGATTGGGCGGACTGGGGACTGGCCCCGCGTGGCAACGACGCCGCGTGTCTGTGGGCCGCGGCCCTCGCTGTTCCCGAGGTCGCCGCGCGCGTACTCACCGAGTTCCACGACGACCTGCACTCCCGATCGGGCCGGATCGCGCGGCTATGGGTGTGCAGCAACCTTCTGCGGATCGCGCAGCGCCGCGCCGACGCGCACGCCCTCGCGGAACCGGCCGCAAAAGCGGCGGCGCAACTCGTCACCGACCTGCAGTAGACCAACAGGGAGAGGGGGTGAATCACGTGGACATCACCATTGAGGAGCTGAGCACCGTCGCGGGCCGCAACGCCAGCTTCGGCGACGGCGCGACCGGGGACTCCGGGGAGAACAAGGACGGCTGATCCACCTGCCCGTGTCGTGGCGGCACCACGCACATCTCCTG
>NZ_JBARWZ010000239.1:0-5888 GCF_049647105.1 Actinophytocola sp. | reverse complement strand
GCGCTGTCCCGCGCCGCCATCGTCGACGGGTGGCGGTTACGGCACCCGGCGATCACCGCGACGGTGCTCGGCGCGCTGCCCCCCGACACCGCGGCCGAGCTGCATGCCCGCGCCGCCGAACTGCTCGACCGGCACGGCGTGGACGCGGTCGGCGTCGCACGCCACCTCGTCGCGGCCGACACCACGCCGGGACAGTGGGCGGTGCGCGTGCTGCGCCAGGCCGCGGAACAGGTCACGGTGGACGACGCCGCGCTGGCGGTGAAATGCCTCGACCTGGCGTTGCGTGCCACCGAGGACGAGAAGGACCGGACGGCGCTGCGTGCCGCGCTGGTGCGGGTCGCGTGGCGGGTCAACCCGTCGTCGGGCGCCCGGCACCTGCCGCCGCTGCGGGACGCGCTGCTGGCCGGGAACCTGGGGTGGCGCGACGCCGTCCCGGTGATCCGGCACCTGCTGTGGCAGGGCGACCTGGCGGCCGCGATGGCACAACTGGTCGCCGCGTCGGCCACCGCGGGACCGCTGGACGTGCGCACCGCCGTCGAACTGCGGCTCACGTGCGAGTGGATCTACGGGTCGCTGCGGGACCAGGTACCCGCCGAGGCACACGCCCTCCTGACGGTCCAGGAGAAGGCCGCGTCGGCCAACCCGTGGGTGCACACCGCGCTGTTGCACCGGGCGTGGTCGCGGGGTTCGGCACGGGACGTCGTGCCAAGAGCCGAGCACGTACTGCAGGGCCGGGCCGGGGATGTCCCGGCGGAGGTCGTGGCGACCGCGTTGCTGGCACTGGAGGACGTTGGCCGGTCGGAGCGTGCGGCGTGCGCGTCGGCCGCGCTGGTCGACGAGGCCACCCGTCTCGGCGCGACGACGGGGCGGGCGCTGCTGGTGTGCGTCGCCGCCGACACCGCGCTGCGCCGGGGTGACCTGGTGGCCGCGCGAGCGAAGGCGACCGAGGCGCTCGGCATGCTGACCGCGCAGAGCTGGGGCGTGCTGATCGGGTACCCGCTGTCGGTGCTGATCCTCGCCGAGACCGCGATGGGCAACGTCGAGCAGGCGACCGCACTGCTGTCGCGCCCGGTGCCAGAGGCGATGGCGGCCACCACGTTCGGTGCGCGCCTCGCCCACGCTGGCGGGCACTGCCACCTGGCGGCGGGGCGCGTTCTTGCCGCCCTCGAGGAGTTCGAGCGGTGCGCGAGCTGGGCCAGAGGCCGTGAGCTGGACGTCCCGGCGGCCGCGCCGTGGCGGGGTGACCTGGCGCAGGCGTTGCAGCGGCTGGGACGGAACCGCGAGGCCCGCGCGTACGCGACCGAGCAGCTCAACCGCGCCAAGGCGGCCGGTGGCGCCAGGGGCGTCGGGGTCGCGCTGCGGGTACTGGCCTCCTGCAAGGACACGAAGGACCGCACGGCGCTGCTGAACGAGTCGGTCCGCCACCTTGAGCGCTGCGCCGACCGGCTCGAGCTGGCCAGGTCGCTGGCCGAGCTGAGCAGGACCCACCAGGAACGCGGGCAGCTCGCCAGCGCCAGGATGGTGCTGCGCAAGGTGACCCAGCTGGCCAAGGTGTGCCAGGCCGGGCTGCTCGCCGACGAGGTCGAGCCCTCACCGGTGCACGAGACGACGGTGGGCGCCGACAGCGAAGCCGTCGGCGCGGCGTCGCTGTCGGCGGCCGAGCGCAAGGTCGCGGAGCTGGCCGCGCACGGGCACACCAACCGGGAGATCGGGCGGCGGCTCTACATCACCGTGAGCACGGTGGAGCAGCACCTGACCCGGGTGTACCGCAAGCTGAACGTGGCCAGGCGCACCGATCTGCCGACCGACCTGCCGTCGGTGGTCGCGGACTCCCGGCCCCGCGTGGTCAGGGCCAGCGTGGCGCTGTCCCGATGACCGACCGGTCAGGCGACCCCGAGCGCCGTCCGGATCAGGCCGAGCACCTCGGGGACGTGGCGGTCGAGGTAGAAGTGGCCGCCGGGGAAGACCTTCATCGCGAACGCACCGGTGGTGTGCTCCTCCCAGCGGCTGACCTCGGCCACGGTGGCCTTCGGGTCGCTCTCGCCGACGATGGCGTGGATCGGGGCGGAGATGGTGCGGCCCGGCTCGCTCCGGTAGGTCTCGATGGCGCGGTAGTCGCCGCGGATCGCGGGCAGCACCATGCGCAGGAGCTCCTCGTCCCGCATGACCTTGGCGTCGGTGCCCGACAGCGCCTGGATCTCGGCGACGAGACCGTCGTCGTCGCGCAGGTGGACGCGCTCGTCGCGGACGGTGCCCGGCGCGCGGCGGCCGGAGACGATGATCGAGTGCGGCGCGACGCCGTCCGCCTCGAGCCGGGCGGCGACCTCGAACGCCAGTACGGCGCCCATGCTGTGCCCGAACAGGGACAGCGGCCGGTCGGCGACGCGGGCCACGTGGGTGGCGAGCAGGTCGGCGAGCTCGGCGATGGCCGTCACGCACGGCTCGGTCCTGCGGTCCTGCCGCCCGGGGTACTGGGCGGCGAGCACGTCGACGGCGGGCGCGAGGTTCTTGGCGACGCCGAAGAAGTAGCTGGCCGACCCGCCCGCGTGCGGCAGGCAGACCAGCCGGTGGGCGGCGTCCTGCGTGGGTTGGTAGCGGCGCAGCCACAGGTCGGTCGCCTCGGCGGTGTGCGTCATGGTCTCGTTCCCGTCCGTTCCGTCTGCGGGGCAGGTGCGGGAACCACTGTCCCGCCGGCACGTGCCAACGTGCGACGCGCGGGTGCCCCGGCGCAACCCCTCTCCTGTGCGGCCGGTCGTTTCGGGTGGCAGGACCATGTCCGATCGGTGCCGGTAGGGGTTGTCGCTAGGGGCTCGGCGTCGGTTTCGTTGGCCGATGGCACCGGGGCGGCCCGGGCCGGGAGTCGTGTGCGGGAGCAGCGGATGGCAACGGACACAATCGAACGGACGCGGGCACAACTGGCCGTGTGGCACGAGTATGTCGCCGCCGCGGGCGAGCAGGGCGATCCCTACGCACTCCTGCTCGGCGCGCCGGAGAACCCGTATCCCCTCTACGAGCAGATCCGCGCGCGTGGCCCGGTGTCGCGCAGCGCGCTGGGCACCTGGCTCGTGCCCGACCACGCACTCGCCGGAAAAGTGTTGCGGGACCGCAGGTTCGGCGTGCGCATGGGGTCGGGAGACCGCGCGCCGCAGTCGGTCGAGTTCGACAACTCGATGCTGGGCATGGACCCGCCCGACCACACCAGGCTGCGCAAGCTGACGATCCACGCGATCAATCCCGGTCAGATGGAGTCCTGGCGGCCGAGGATCGAACGGTTCTGCGACGAACTGCTCGACAGGATCCTCGCCGGGCCCGCCCGGTTCAACTTCATGACGGCGTTCGCCCAGCAGCTGCCCATGTACGTCATCGGCGAGCTGATCGGCGTGCCGCGCGAGCACCAGCCGGAGATGTTCGCACTGACCCGCCGGATGATGCACCTGGTCGACGGGGAGCCGTCGCTGGCGCTGATCGAGGACGTTTCCCGTTCCACCGCCCAGATGCACGCGATCTTCGCCGACATCATCGCGAGGCGGCGGGCCGACCCAGGTGCCGACCTCGTGTCGGACCTGTTGCCCGCACTGGACGACGAGCGCATGTCGATGGCGGAGTTCACGCCGCTGCTGGCGTTCCTCACGCTCGGCGGCGTCGAGACCACGGTCAACCTGATCGCCAACGCACTGAACCTGATGCTGGCGCACCCCGATCAGTGGACCGCGTTCCGCGACGACCCGTCCATGGCGCCATCGGTGATCCAGGAGACGCTGCGGTTCGAGACGCCGACCCAGCAGTACCGGCGGGTCGTCCAGGAGGAACTGGAGATCGGCGGCGTCGTGCTGCCGGTGGACAGTCAGCTGGCGATCCTGGCCGGTGCGGCCAACCGTGACCCCGAGGTCTATCCGGACCCGGAGCGGTTCGACGTGTTCCGGCCAAGGAACAGGGAGCTGCTGTCGTTCTCCCTGGGGATCCACTTCTGTCTCGGCGCGGCGCTGGCCCGGCTGGAGGGTGAGGTCGCGCTGGCCGCGGTCGCCGCCAGGCTGCCCGACGTGCGACCGATCGGCCCGATCCGCCGCCGCAAGTCCTACATCATCCGCGGCATGCTGCAGTTCCCGGTCGCGGTCCGCTGACCACCCGGCGTGAATGAGGTCCCCCCATGGCTGACGAGAAGACCCTTCGCGACTACCTCAAACTGGTCACCGCCGACCTTCGCCGGACAAAGCAGCGCCTGCGTGAGTGGGAGGACGGCGACACAGAGCCCATCGCCATCACCGGCATGGCGTGCCGCTACCCGGGCGGCGTCGAGTCGCCGGAGGACCTGTGGCGGCTGGTCGCGTCCGGCGGCGACGGGGTCGGACCGTTCCCCGGTGACCGGGGCTGGGACCTAGACGCGTTGTTCGACGCCGACCCGGACGCCCCGGGCACCAGCTACGCCTCCCAGGGCGGTTTCCTGTCCGGTGCCGAGGAGTTCGACCCGGTGTTCTTCGGGATCACCCCGCGCGAGGCGCTGGCCATGGACCCGCAGCAGCGGTTGCTGCTCCAGACGTGCTGGGAGGCGTTCGAGCGCGCGGGGATCGACCCGACCTCGTTGCGCGGCAACCGGATCGGCGTGTTCGCGGGCACCAACGACCAGGGCTACCTTTCGGTCGCGGGCGGTTCGCCGGACGAGACCGAGGGGTACCTGCTGACTGGCGGCGCGTCCTCGGTGGTGTCCGGGCGGGTCGCCTACACCTTCGGTCTTGAGGGGCCCGCCGTCACGATCGACACGGCGTGCTCGTCGTCGCTGGTGGCGCTGCACCTCGCGGTGCAGTCGCTGCGGCGGGGTGAGGTGACCATGGCGCTCGCGGGCGGGGTGACCGTGATGGCCACGCCGGGCGTGTTCACCGAGTTCAGCAAACAGCGCGGCCTGGCCGTCGACGGCCGGTGCAAACCGTTCGCGGACGCGGCCGACGGGACCGGCTGGGGTGAGGGTGCCGGGGTGCTGCTGGTGGAGCGGCTGTCCGACGCCCGGCGCAACGGGCGGCCGGTGCTGGCGGTGGTGCGCGGTACGGCGGTCAACTCCGACGGCGCGTCCAGCGGGCTGACCGCGCCGAACGGGCCGTCGCAGCAGCGGGTCATCCTGGCGGCACTGGAGGCTGCCCGGCTGTCACCGTCCGATGTGGACATGGTGGAGGCGCACGGCACCGGCACGCGGCTCGGCGACCCGATCGAGGCGCAGGCCATCCTGGCGACCTACGGGCAGGACCGGGACACGCCGGTGTGGCTGGGATCGGTGAAGTCCAACATCGGGCACACGCAGTCGGCGGCCGGTGTCGCCGGGGTCATCAAGTCCGTGCTGGCGTTGCGGCACTCGACCATGCCGAGGACCCTGCATGTCGACGCGCCGACGTCGGCGGTCGACTGGTCGGCGGGCGCGGTGTCGGTGCTGACCGAGTCCCGGCCGTGGCCATCGGGCTCCTCGCCCCGGCGGGCCGGGGTGTCCGCGTTCGGGGTGAGCGGCACCAACGCGCACGTGGTGCTCGAGGAGGCTCCCGAGGCAGAGGCCCCTGAGTCGGACGCGGTGCCGGACGCCGTGCCGGACTGGCCCGTGCCGCGTGTGGTGTCGGCGGGGTCGGCCGATGCGTTGCTGGCGCAGGTGGCGTCCGTTCGCGCGCTCACCGAGCCGGTGGCCGACGTCGCGTTCTCCCTGGCCACCACCCGGGCGCGGTTGGCACACCGTGCCGTCCTGGTGAGGGACGAGCTGGTCACCGGGTCGGTCGGGCCTGGCGGGCTGGCGTTCCTGTTCACCGGTCAGGGTTCTCAGCGGGTCGGCATGGGCCGGGAGCTGTATGCGGCGTTTCCGGTGTTCGCGGCGGCGTGGGACGAGGTGTGTTCGCGTTTCGACCGGGTTCCTGTCG
>NZ_JBARWZ010000238.1:0-8141 GCF_049647105.1 Actinophytocola sp. | reverse complement strand
ACTCACGATCCGAGGGTGCGCTGGGTCGGGACGAACACTTTTGATGCCGGGGAGGCGGACTAGGGACGGCACCCAGCCGCCAACCACTCACGATCCGAGGGTGCGCTGGGTCGGGACGAACACTTTTAATTCCGGGGAGGCGGAACAGCGCGCTTGCGGGGCGCGCGACCATGCGGCTGGCTCGGTGCTTTTCTCGAGGAGAGCGCCGGGATGGGCCGTCGCTCAACGGCGCCGAGCACCAGTGGTACCCCCTCGCCATGGTGCCCGACCGTCAGCGACGGCCCTTCCAGCAATTCGTACGACGCGCTGTCCTGGCCGATCTCCACCGCGAACCGGCTCTCCCGGTAGGTGAGCCGGAAGGCGAGCCTGGTCAGCGCCCCCGGTAGCCGGGGCGAGAACGCGAGCGAGCGGTCATGGTCGCGCATGCCGCCGAACCCGGCGACCGCGACCGTCCACGCGCCGGCGAGCGACGCGATGTGCAGACCGTTGCGCACGTTCTCGTGCAGGTCGTGCAGGTCGGTCAGCGCGGCTTCGGCGAAGTAGTCGTACGCGAGGTCGAGGTAGCCGACCTCCGCCGCCATCACCGCCTGCACGCACGCCGACAACGACGAGTCGCGCACGGTCAGCGCTTCGTAGTAGTCGACGTTGCGGACCTTCTGCTCGTGCGTGAAGTGGTCGCCGCGGGTGTACATGGCCATGACCAGGTCGGCCTGCTTGACGACCTGCTTGCGGTACAGGTCGAAGTAGGGGTAGTGCAGCAGCAGTGGATAGTGGTCCGCCGGTGTGCTGTCGAAGTCCCACCGCGCGTGCTCGGTGAACCGCTCGGACTGCGGGTGCACGCCGAGCATCTCGTCGTAGGGCACCACCATCTTGGCGGCCGCCTCGCGCCACGCGGTCGTCTCGGCCACGGTGACCCCGAGCCGTTCCGCCGCCAAGGGCTGCCGCTCGCACACCGCGACCGCCTCACGGAGGTTTCGTTGCGCCATCAAGTTGGTGTACACGTTGTTATCGACCACCGCGGAGTACTCGTCCGGTCCGGTGACACCGTCGATGCGGAACCCGCCGTGCAGATCGTGGTGACCGAGCGAGCACCACAGCCGCGCGGTCTCCACCAGGATCTCGGTGCCGTGGTCGCGTTCGAAGTCCACGTCCTCGGTGGCGGCGAGGTACCGGACGGTGGCGTCCGCGACGTCGGCCGACACGTGGAACGCCGCGGTGCCAGCGGGCCAGTACGCCGAGCACTCGGCGCCGTCGATCGTCCGCCACGGGAACGCGGCGCCGCGCAGGCCGAGCGCGTCCGCGCGCTCGCGGGCCTTGTCGAGGGTCGAGTGCCGCCACCGCAGCGCGTCGCGAGCGGCCTCCGGCACGGTGTAGGTGAGCACCGGGAGCACGAAGGTCTCGCTGTCCCAGAAGGAATGCCCGTCGTACCCGGGGCCGGTGAGGCCCTTGGCGGGGATCGCGCGCAGCTCACCGCGGGCACCGGCCTGCAGTATGTGGAACAGCGCGAACCGCACCGCCTGCTGCAGTTCGGGGTCGCCCTCGATCTCGACGTCCGAGGTGGCCCAGAAGTCGTCGAGGTAGGCGCGCTGCTCGGCGAGCAGCCCTTCCCAGCCGGTCTGGCGGGCGCCGGACAGCGCGGCGTCGACCTGCGCTCGCAGCGCGGGCGCGGACCGGCGGGCCGACCAGCCGTAGGCGATGTACTTGGTGACCCGCAGCCGCGAGCCCTCAGGCACGTCGACCGCGGCGGTCAGGCGGGCGAGGTCCCCCTCGGCGTGGATGTCGCAGCGCAGGCCGTCGTCGGTGTCCAGTTCGTGGTCCATGGCGGCGGCCACCCGCAGCCCGGACTTGCGGGTGTGGTGCACGAGCACGGCGTGACAGTCCTGCGCGAACGCGTCCTCCGCGACCAGTGGCGTGTTGAGCATCGCGGACACGCGCGGGTCCTTGGACGCGGACTCGATCGGCTCGTTCGCCAGCAGGTCGGACTGGACGACGAGCTGCAGGTTGCCGTCGAGCGGCTCGACCTCGTAGTGGATCGCGGCGACCGCGCGCTGGGTGAACGACACCAGCCGCTCGGTGCGCACCCGGACCCGTCTGCCGGTCGGCGACTCCCACAGGGTGTCGCGGCGCAGTGTGCCGGTCCGGAAGTCGAGGACGCGGTGGTGCTCGACCGCGCGGCCGTACCGCATGTCGAGCGGCTCGTCCTGCACCAGTAGCCGGATGATCTTGCCGTCGGTGACGTTGACGACCGTCTGGCCGTCCTCCGGATAGCCGTAACCCGCTTCGGCGTAGGGGAGGGCGTGCTGTTCGTAGAAGCCGTTCAGGTACGTGCCGGGGAGGTTGGCCGGCTCGCCCTCCTCGAGCGAGCCGCGCATGCCGATGTGCCCGTTGGACAACGCGAAGACCGACTCGGTGCGGCCGAGCGCATCGAGGTTGAGGGTGTTCCAGCGCAGCTGCCACGGATCGACCTGGAAACCGGGCATCACGCGTTGTCCGCCAGTAGGTCGGCGAGGTCCGTGACGACGACGTCCGCGCCGTGGGCACGCAGCTCGTCGGCCTGCCCGGCCCGGTCGACGCCGACGACGTACCCGAAGTGACCGGCCCTGCCCGCCTGCACGCCGGACAGCGCGTCCTCGAAGACGGCCGCGTTCGCCGGTGCCGTGCCGAGCGCCTCCGCACCGGCGAGGAACGAGTCCGGCGCCGGTTTGCCGCGAAGCTTCCGCTCCGCGAGCACCACGCCGTCGACGCGGGCCTCGACGTACTTCGCCAGGTCGGCGGCGTCGAGCACGGCCTCGCCGTTGGCCGACGACGTCACGACCGCGATCCGCAGCCCGGCCTTCTTCGCGGCGTCGAGGAACCGCACCGAACCGGGGTAGGGGCTGACGCCCCGCTCGGCGATGATCTCCTGCACCCGCACGTTCTTGCGGTTGCCGACACCCTGGATCGTGTCGTCCGACGGCTCCGCGTCCGCCGGCCCATCGGGCAGCTCGATGCCGCGGGAGGTCAGGAACGCGCGCACCCCGTCGAAACGCGGCCGTCCGTCGACGTGGTTGTTGTAGTCGGCCTCGGTGAACGGAGGCAGCCCGCGCTGTGACAGCAACGGGTCGAAGGTCTCCTTCCACGCCGCGCGATGCAGCGCGGCGGTGCCGGTGAGGACACCGTCGAGGTCGAACAGGCATGCGGTGATGTGGTCTGGCAAGCCGATCACGATGTGCACGCTACCCAACCGGGGAGTCAGCCGCCGAACGTCGCGAAGGTGAGTCGCGGCAGCTCCCGCCCCAGGATCGAACCGGACGGGGTACTGCCGACCCTGGTGGCTCCCATGGCGAGGTAGAACCCTTCCGCGAACGGGTCGGAGTCGATGGAGAGCGTGCGGATCCCCAGCTCGCGTGCCACGCCGACGGCGTGGGTCCACAGCGCGCGCCCGACCCCGCGCCCGATGTGCGCCGGCTCGACGAACAACTGCCCAAGCTCGGCGCCGTCGATGGTGTAGTGCCCGGCGACGGCGCCGTCCACCTCGGCCACGGTCACGTGCCGGGTGGCCATCTCGCCGCGCCGGATGGTCAGCTCGTGCTTGCAGGCCGCGAGGAACGAGTCGTTGTAGCCCCAGTGCGCCTTTGACCGCAGCGCGAGGGCGCTGAGCAGGGCGGCTTCTTCTGGCCGGGCAGGTCGCAGCTCCATGTCACCCACCATACGAAACCACGCTCCTATTCAACGCCGATGTGCTTTCTCAGCGTGGACACGAAGTGCTTGTCGAACTCCTCGTACCGGGTGCGGAGGCGGGCGCCAGGCCAGTCGTCCGGGAGCAGCTCCGGCGGGAGGAGCGGATCGGCCAGGAAGTGGCGCAGTACCGCCGCCGCCAGGATGAACGTCGACGCTAGGTCCGTGGCCTCGTCCAGCGCCTCCGCCAGTTCGCCTGCCCTGGCCGCCCAGCCAGGCAGGTCCCACAGGGTGCCGGTCAGGTCGGCCTCCGGGCGGCCGGTCAGGAACGTGCACTGCTCCACCACGGGTGCTGGCCGCTCCCGCACCAGGTTGGCGGGCCGCAGCCACGTGCCGGCACGCAGTTCCGCCAGCCGCAGTTCGGTCATCGCGGTGCGGAGGGCGGTGCGTTCGGAGGGGGAGCGGCGGGCCGTGGTGACCACCGCGATCTCCCACTCGCCGGTCCACGGGATCGTCGACGGGGAACGGCTCTGGTCCTGCCGTGCCTGGCGGTCGCGCAGGCGGCGGGTCAGCTGGTAGTCGCCGTTGACCTGGGTCAGGTCGCCCGCCGCGACCATCCGGGACAGCGCGACCCGGATCGTGCCCTCCACGATGCCGAACAGCTCGCCGACCCGCACGAGGCTCCGTGCGGGCAGCCGAGGGGGATGGGCGCCCAGCAACGTGCTCAGCACCGCCGACCTGGCCGTCAGTGGGCGCATTACGCTCTGGTGTCGCATGTCGAAGAAATGTAACATCACCACCATGCCGGCAACACATGTGGTCACGAACCAGGTCCCGCCGCTCGTCGGGCACGACGTCGCCGCCGACGCGGCGCTCATCGAGGGTCTGCACCGGCACGGGGCGGGCTGGGCCGAGGACGAGCTGCACGAGCTTGGCAGGCTCGCGGGCAGTGAGCAGGCGCAGGAACAGGGGCGGCTCGCCAACGCCTACCCGCCGGTCCTGCGCACGCACGACCGCTACGGCAACCGGATCGACGAGGTCGAGTACCACCCGGTCTACCACGACCTGATGACGGTCGCGGTCGAGCACGGCCTGCACGCCGCGCCGTGGCGGGACGACCGGCCGGGCGCGCACACCGCCCGCGCCGCCCGCTTCTACACGTGGGCGCAGGTCGAGTCGGGCCACGGCTGCCCGATCTCCATGACCTACGCGGTGATCCCGGCGCTGCGGCACAACCCTTCGCTGGCGGACCGGTACGAGCCGCTGCTCGCGGCGACCGTCTACGACCCTGGCCTGCGCGTCCCGGACACCAAGCGCGGCCTCACCGCGGGCATGTCGATGACCGAGAAGCAGGGCGGTTCGGACGTCCGCGCCAACACCACGCAGGCGCGGCCGCGGCCCGACGGCAGCTACCTGCTGACCGGCCACAAGTGGTTCACGTCGGCGCCCATGTGCGACCTGTTCCTCGTGCTCGCGCAGGCGCCGGGCGGCCTGTCGTGCTTCCTGCTGCCACGCGTCCTGCCCGACGGCACCCGCAACCGCATGCACCTGCAGCGCCTCAAGGACAAGCTGGGCAACAAGTCCAACGCGTCGTCCGAGGTGGAGTACGACGACGCGGTCGCGTGGCTGGTCGGCGACGAGGGGCAGGGCGTCGCCACGATCATCCAGATGGTCAACATGACCAGGCTCGACTGCGTCATCGGCGGTGCCGCGGGCATGCGGCTCGGCGTCGTGGCCGCGGTCCACCACGCCACGCACCGGCAGGCGTTCGGCGCGCACCTCGTCGACCAGCCGCTGATGGCGAACGTGCTCGCCGACCTCGCGGTCGAGTCCGAGGCCGCCACCACGCTCGCGATGCGGCTGGCGGGCGCGACCGACCGCGCGCTGGCCGGTGACGAGTCAGAGGCCGCGTTCCGCAGGCTGGGGCTCGCGGTCAGCAAGTACTGGGTGACCAAGCGGGCGTCCGCGCACGCGTCCGAGGCACTGGAATGCTTCGGTGGCAACGGTTACGTCGAGGAGTCGGGCATGCCGCGGCTCTACCGGGACGCGCCGCTCAACTCCATCTGGGAGGGGTCGGGCAACGTGGCGGCACTGGACGTGTTGCGTGCCATGGCATCCGGGGGTGCCGACGCGTTACTCGCCGAGGTGGACGCGGCCGAGGGCGCCGACGCACGTCTCGACTCGGCGGTCGCCGACCTCCGCAAACGTCTGGCGGCCGGCCAGGACCAGGCCACCGCGCGCAGGCTGGTGGAACGGATGGCGTTGACGCTCCAGGGATCACTGCTGGTCCGCTACGGACACCCCGCGGTCGCGGACGCGTTCTGCGCGTCCCGTTTGGACGGTGACTGGGGCGTCGCGTTCGGCACGCTCCCGTCCGGTGTGGACACCAGGGCGATCGTCGCCCGCGTGGGGTGAGCCCCGGCAGGTCCGCCGGTCGCCGTTGACCGTTCCTCCGCGAGCCACCCCGTGCCCGACGGCCCCGGGGACCGGACTCCCGTGTCAAGTCGGGACCCGACTAGCCGGACCACCCCCGGATGCGGCATCGTCAACGCCGCGCGAGGACCAACCGAGCCGTGGGAGTGATGGTTCATGCCGGGTGCCGAGGTCGATGTGGTCGTGGTCGGGATGGGGCCTGGCGGGGAGGATGTCGGCGCGCGCCTCGCGCGAGGCGGGCTCGACGTCGTCGGGGTGGACGGGCGGCTGGTCGGCGGCGAGTGCCCGTACTACGCGTGCATCCCGACGAAGATGATGATCCGCGCGACCGACGCGCTCGGTGAGGCGCGCCGCGTGCCGGTACTGGCCGGCGCCGCCGACGTCACGCAGGACTGGGCGCCCGTGGCACGCCGGATCCGCGAGGAGGCCACCGACAACTGGGACGACCGCGTCGCCGTCGAGCGGTTCGAGAACGCGGGCGGCACGTTCGTGCGCGGCTGGGGTCGCATCACCGCGCCCCGCGAGGTCACCGTCACCACTCCCGACGGGACCGAGCGGGTGTTCACCGCCCGGCGTGGCGTCGTCCTCAACACCGGCACCGACCCGGCCGTGCCCGCGATCGACGGGCTCGCCGAGACGCCGTACTGGACCAACCGCGACGCCGTCGCCGTCGAGGAGGTGCCCGGTTCGCTGGTGGTGCTTGGCGGCGGCCCGGTCGGGTGCGAGCTCGCGCAGGTGTTCTCCCGCTTCGGCGCCAAGGTGACGATCGTCCAGCACGCCGACCGGCTGGTCCCTGCCGACGAGCCGGAGGCGGGGGAGCTGCTCGAGAAGTCGTTCGCCGACGAGGGCATCACGGTCCGGACCGGTCTGTCCGCCGCGCGGGTCAGCTACGAGTCCGGGCAGTTCCAGGTGAAGCTCGACAACGGCGAGGTCGTCAACGCCGAGCGCATGCTGGTCGCCGCGGGCCGCAAGTCCGACATGATGGCACTCGGCATCGGTGCCGCCGGTCTCGACGACAGTGCCCGCGGTGTCACCGTCGACGAGCGGATGCGTGCCGCCGACGGCCTGTGGGCGATCGGCGACATCACCGGGCACGGCGCGTTCACGCACATGTCGATGTACCAGGCGAGGATCGCCGCCGCCGACATCCTCGGCGAGGACGACGCCGAGATCGCCGACTACCGTGCCACCCCGCGCGTCACGTTCACCGACCCGGAGATCGGCTCGGTCGGCCTGTCCGAGGCCGCCGCCCGCGACAAGGGCCTGACCGTACGGGTCGGCGTGTCCGAGCTGCCTTACTCGTCGCGCGGGTTCATCCACAAGGTCGGCAACAACGGGTTCATCAAGGTCGTCGAGGACGCGGACCGCGGTGTGCTTGTCGGTGCGACGGCCGCGGGCCCGAACGGTGGCGAGGTGCTCGGCGCACTGGTCGTCGCGGTGCACGCCGAGGTGCCGGTGAAGCTGCTGCGCCAGATGATCTACGCCTACCCGACCTTCCACCGCGCCATCGAAGACGCGATCACCAAACTCGCCTGACCCCGCGAGTCCAACCGGCACGACTCGCGAGTTCAACCGGCACGACCCGCGAGTTCGGCCTGGCCAACCCCGCACCCGCAGGGTGCGATCCCAGTGCCCCGAAAGACGCTTTCGGGACGTTGAGCCTGGTTGTGTTTGCCTCCGGCGGCTCCTCGCCGGAGGGGCAGGTCTCCAGGATGGTCTGGGGTTTCGAGGGTTTCTTGCGTTGGGTTCGGGTCTGCCTGCCATCCCGTCGACCTCACTTCGTGCTATCACACCGTGTCAAGGGGGCGGTTCCAGCTTTTGGCGCCGGTTGGGTGGTTGGTGCCCCCTTGACACGGTGTGATCGGGCGTTGCCAGGTCGACGGGATGGCAGGGAGCCCCTTGGTGGCGGGCTTACGCCCTTTCGGGCGCCCTTCGGGACGCACCCTGCGGGTGCTATGCCCCGAAAGACGCTTTCGGGGCATAGTTGGCGCCACGAAAGCCGCCTTTGGGACGCTCAACGCCCTGAAAGCGCCTTTCGGGACATCGCAACC
>NZ_JBARWZ010000237.1:0-14140 GCF_049647105.1 Actinophytocola sp. | reverse complement strand
GATCCGCCACAACCCCACTCATAGCACGTGATCAAAACAGGGCCACCAGACCAGATCACCCAGCCACGCCGCACACCCCGGAAAACCCCACCACAACACCAAGATCAACTTACGCTACGTGGCATTGGGCCAAGGGCACGCCGTACACCTGGGAGAACCGGCACTGGTACACCGGATCGTTCCTGTGGTGGGGCAACATCGCCTACAGCCGAGCCGACGTCCCAGGCCCCAACGTGGACACCGGCTGGAGCCTGAAGTTCTTCGAGTAACGACCCACCCGGCCACAGGAAGGCGAACTGTTCGCGGAGAGTGCCCAGCGCCCATACTGGCGGCGGCCTCACCTTGACCACGGCCTCCCGGACCTCCCGGCCGTCGACGAGCACCACCCGCCAGACAGTGGCACCGGCACGCGACAACGCGGGATGGGTCGGACTGCGCACCCCATCGAGACGATCCGCAGGCTTCGAGACCCAACCTTCGCGGTTGGCGCGGAAGAGTAGCCCCGGACCGGCGATGGGAACCCAACCGTGCGGAGCGCCGTCAGACCTGCGTCTCGAGGAGGTAACGTGCCCGAATCGCTGGAGCACCGCAAGGCCGGGTCGCTGGCGGTGCCGCGTCAGAGTGTCGACAGGATGTCCCGTGCCGTGGCGGACGGCGACGTCGCCCTCGACCGGGACGTCGCGCCCGACGTGCTCCGGCTGCTGGCCGAGATCAGCCAGGATGTCGAGGAACTCGTCAGCGAGTCGGTCAGTCTGGACCGGGTGCCGAAGCTGGGGAACAACTTCGTGGCCGGCGTGCTGGACCGGCGGGCACGTCTGGCCGCCGTCGCAGGCGACGGGCTCGGCGGGGCGAACAAGGTCTTCGAGGACTTCCAGCAGATCATGCACGAGTACGAAACGTCGGTCGGTGCCGCCGTCCGCGGGATCACCGCCGCCGACGACCACGCCGCCGAGGCGCTGCACGCGTTGCACCGCGAAAAGGACCGGGACGACCTCGGCCGGTCACGATGACCAGGGAACGATCCGGCGACCACCGGGTCCGGGAGTGGCCGCCGACGCCCTACCCGCCCCGTGAGCGCAACCCGCAGGGGGACGACCTGCTCGACCCGATCGACTGGATGACGTTCTCCCATCGCGACCTGCATCTGATGGCCACCACGAGGTTGCACGTGGAGACCGCGCGCGAACTGTCCGGCGAATGGTCGCGGGTCGGACGGAAACTGGACGCGATCGCCGACAAGCTGATCCGGTTGAACAAGCTCATGCGCGTTGCGTGGGAGGGGGGCGCGGCGGAGGTCGCACGGCAGACCGGCGAGCAGCTGTCCACCTGGGCCGACGAGACCGGCCGCGCCGCGCGCGGCGTGGCGGACTACCTCGACCGCCACGCGAGCAACGCCGAGTGGGCCAGCCGGGAGATGCCGGAACCCGACGGTGACCGCGAGCTTGGCTGGCTGCCGAACTGGCGCCGGGACGACCCTGACGACGGTGGCTCTGACGCCGGCCCGGTGGGCCAGAAGCCCACTGTCAACGGCGGCGGGCCAGCGCCGTCGTCGGCCGGCCAGATCGACTTCGACGCCGCACGGTTCCTGGTCGAGGACGAGGGCGAGGCGCGGGAACGACGTCAACACAAGCATCGGCGGGCCGCTGAGATCATGACGCGGATGCAGGCCAACGCCGTCGAGATCTTCGGCACGGTCCCCCGGTTCACCAAACCAGCGGTGTCCGGGCGGCAAGGCATCGGTCATGGCGGCAACGTCAGCCCGGATGTGCGCACCGCCGACGAGCACCCGTTCGGTGCGACGGCCGCGGCTGGTCACCCGGGGTCGAGCGGCGTCGGCACTGCCGGCGGAGGGCCGGAAACAGCGGCGCCCGGCGCCCGCTCGCCGGGCAGCGGGCTGGAAAGGCCGGCGTCAGGGATTCCCGTCGGCGGCATGACCGGCGGCAGCCCCGGCAGCGGCGGTCTGGACGGTGGCCGCGTACGTGGCCAGGTCGGACTCGGAGCGGTTCCGCTCGGCGGCCCCGCGGCGGTGGGCGGCACCGACAGGCGGGGCGGTCCGGTCGGCATGGTCTCGCCACGTGCCCCACGTGGGGTCGGCAACGACAAACGCCGGGCCCGCGCACTGGTGGGCGGCGACGCCTCCATTTTCGAACCGGACGAAGACCCCGCGCCGGAGATCGCGGTCACGGGCGACGCCGAGTACGACGAGATGTCGCGCTCGCCGGTGGATGAGCCGCTACGGCCGATCAGCCTCGCCAGGCTGCCCGGCAACTGGGTGAGACGGGGGGCGTAGTAAACCGCATGAGGCAGGGACCGGTCGAGGAGTTCGCGCTGCATGTCGGCGAGTTCTTCCTGTTGTGGATGGCGCATCACGAGCCGGGCGAGATGCCGACGCTGCTCGAGATCGAGCCTGTCGGCCGTTCGCGGACAGCCAGGCGGGAATACGCGGCCGCGGCGAGCGAGGCGTTGACCGAACGGGGACTTGGCACCATCGACGAGCCGGTCGACGATGTGCGCGACCTCCTGCACACACTGGCGCACGCCGAGATCCGGTTCGAGTTCACCACGCGCACCGCCGACGTCACGACGAGCATCGCTGGTGCCGTGCACGGTGCGCGGGCCGTCATGGCAATGCGGTCGGACACCGCGCTCCAGCTGCGGAGACAGGAGGTCGCGGGCCTCGTCGAGACGATGGCCGGCCTACTGCCGCAGGAGCGGGCCGGTGAAGGCCCTTCGGCGAACGTCACGATGGACGACTTCACGCGGGCGTGCGACGCAGGCGCGGACAAGGGGACGTGGGGTTTCGGGGATGTGCTGCGGCGATCCGGCGTGCATCCCAGCACCATCCCGACGATCATGAATGCGGTCGGTGATCGGCACGGCGGCGGCACACTGTCGGTCATGCGACGTGTCGGCGCCGGGCGGTGGCAACGGGCACCGCTGCGTCTGACCTGGGTGGACACCGCCAGCGGCCGCTACAGCCTTCGCCAGGACGCCGAGTGGGCCACCATCACGCCGGCGACCAGCGCGCGGATGGCCACACTCGTCGCCGACGTGTTCAACCAGGTGATCGGCTCACAGAGCGAAGGACCCTTCACTTTCTGACCCGCGCGGGACTGGCCAGTCCCGGCATGGACAACGGTCAGCCGCATCCCGGCGCGTGGGCGGGATGCGGCTGACCGGGCTTACCAGCCGCGCGACTGGCCGGTCCCGTCGCCTCCGTCGATGTCGATCGTGTCCGGGACGCCGTCACCGTCACGGTCGTTGGGGCCCGTCGGCGCCGGCGTGGGAGTTACCGGATCGTCGTCGTACTGGGGCTGCCCCTGGTAGGCGTCACCGGGCCGGCACCCGTCGTCTTGCGGGCCCTCGTACGGCTCGTTCGGGATGTTGGGATCCGTGTTGAACGGACCTTCCTCGCCGATGTCCTCGATGTCGTCGCGGTTGGTGGGCCGGAGCGCGTTGCCGGCCGACTCGCCGTTTCCGCCACGTTTGAGGCCGTTGAGGTCAACGTGTTCCTTCAGCCCCGCCAGGACCGACTCGTTGTCGAACTCGACACCCCAGTAGGTCTTGGCGGTTTCCGCCATGCGGATACCGGCCTCGTGGTAGCGCGCGCAGGTGGTCTGCAGGAACCCGAGGAGGGCGTCGCGAATGTCTTTCGTTTCGATGTCGCCGGTCGTGACGACGTAGTTCATGCCCATGAGGTCGTTGTCGGCCACGTCAGTCTCAATGGCGCGGGTGATGACCCTTTCGTACTGGGCGGCCGCCTCGAAACACCATCCCGCAAGCTCCTCGACTGAAGCCGGGTCCACGTCGAAACCACCGGACGGCGCTCCGGACGTGTCGCCCGGCGTGCCCTTTCCGGTGAAGTCGTACAACTCGAGGTACGCGTTGTTCTTGATGCCTGCGATCTCACCCTGGACAGCCTGGACCTTCCCTGTCCACGTTTCCTCGCGGGACTGCGCGGTCTCCTTGAGCAGGTCGAGCTGGTTCTGGAGCGACACGACGACGTCCTCGATCTCGTTCGCCGGGACTGTCGTCGGGTCCTCGGCCTCCAGGTACTCCCCGGCCATGAGCGCGATGTCGGCAGCGACCCCGATGGGCCCGGCGGCGAAGCCAACCACCATGACGCCAACGTTCACCCCCAGCACGGTGTCCGCGTTCGTCGAGGCCGCTTCCTCCTCCTTGAGGGCGGCGATGGCGGTCTGGAGGTAGTGCAGGACGTTGTTCCGCACGTATTCGACGATATTGGATCGGCCGGTGTAGAGGTTGACCAGGCGACCCGCGATGTTCCCCTGGTTGTCCATCGTGTCCTGGACATACACCCCGAAGTGGTTCTTGACGTTCTCCGCGGAGGTGCCACTCCACGCCATGTATTCCGCGGCCAGTCCGCAACGACTGTTGATGTCGTCGACCAGTGTCGGCAGCTCGCCACGGTCACCGGGAGCGCCCGTCGAACCGCCGAGCAACCGCGTTGCCGTCAGTAAACCATCGCGCGCGAGGTCGATGTTGGTCAGGTTCTGCGTGTGGTATTCCGCGATACGCCCATCGACATCTTCCCGAACGTCCTTGGCCCACCCCGCGGTGCTGTCTTTGAACGAATTCCGCGCGCGGTTGTAGTCGTCGATCTGCGCGCCTTCCGGCAACTCCTTGTAGCCTTCGGGAGTCCACGTCGCATAGCCACGCTCGTAGTCGTCCCACATCCGATCCTTCAGCGCGCTCTCGAAGTCGTCGAGTGCACCCTTGACGTCGTAGTAGTACTTGTCCGGGTCGGGATGGTTCAACGTTGCCCTCGACATGGTCATCCTTCGAAGAGTGTGGTGTGAGGTCGTCACCTTGTGACGCACCTACCGCTGCCCCAGTTCCCCACCGCGACGTCGTACCGCTGCCGCCGGTCCCCTGCCCCAGGCCCGATACTCGTCGGCCAGCACCGGGTCCACTTCCGGCACGGCAACCTTGCGCACCGTGACAGCGACCACGAAGCCACCCATTCACGTGATGGTGTGAGACAGACGTTCCTCCGGCCGGGTGGTTCCGCTTCGGGTGAAGCCGGATGTGCACCATGCTGGTGACCGAGTGACGCCATGCGACCGGCGTCACCGCCGCGGGGTCCAGTGATCCGACATCGGGTGTCGTAGCACTGGTACGGCCACGCTGAGCTGGGCGGGCGGTTCGACGAGGCGAAAGGGGTGTCGCGTGGCTGAGCCGTGGGCGCAGTCGTACAAGAACCTTCCCTCGACCAATCGAGCCATTCTGCGTGGGCTCGCTGTCCTTGAACTGCGCTCAATCTCGGGAACGGATCTCCCTGCTGTCTGTGGCGGTGACCACCGAGTGGTCGGCGCGGACCTGAACGACTTGGTCAAGGACGGCTGGCTCGTCGCCACCGGCACCGACGAATGGCAGGTACCCGCCGGACCAGGTCGGTGGCTCTCTCACCTGGGGCAACGCATCGATCCCTCCCACGCGCTCGACCACATCAACCGATTCGCCGAACACGTGCTCGAGCTTCTGGCCGTTCAGGATGAACAGCCCGTGCCGGTCGACCGGCACCATGGGGACGCCATTGTCGCGACAGTGCGTGCTGCGGGACGGCACCGGCAGGTCGCGCTGGCCGCCACGCTCGCCGACACGACCTGGCAGAAGTTGGCACCGACGGTCGTCCAGCGGTGGTGGCATGCGCTCGCCGACGCCGGCGAGACTGTCGCGATCGAGGCCCGCGAGCCTTCCTGGCTGGTTGATCTCCTCCATGGAAGCGGTGTTGCCTTCGCGCGTGCGGGAGACACCTTCATCGCCGATCGGCAGTGGCGACGTGCCTTCGTGCTCACCGACCAAATCGGGGATCGCGAGCGGTCTGCGGTGTTTCTCGAAATGATCGGCGTGTTACGCCGCACGAGCGGGTCGTTCGGCCGGGCCCTCACGGTTTTTCACGAGCTTGTCAGGCTTCGTGAGGACCTGGAAGACCAGCTCGGTCTCGCCGGCGCGCTGACCGAGTTGGCCACGACGATGATGCAGGCTGACCGGATGGTGGAAGCCAGGCACTATCTGGACCGGGCGAACGAGGCTCTGCCAGTCGGCGACGACCTGCCTCCGCAAGCCCGGAAGCGGCATGCGAAGACCTTGATGAAGATCGGACGCGGCTGGGACCAGCAGGCCGCACCCGCGGTGGCGATGTCGTGCTACAGCCGAGCGCTCGCGGAGCTGATCGACCTCGACGACGAGACAGCCGCGCGGGCGCGCGCATCACTCGCCGCCGCCGCGGCCGCCCGGTCAGTGACCGAGCCACTACCCGCGGAGGAAGTTCAGCAGAGCGCCGAGAAGCTGGATGAGGGCGACAGCGGTCTGCAGCGGCCCGACGGCCTGCTTCTGTGAAGCGTTGGGACGAGTTCTACACCGACGGCAGGCGAGTCGGTGGCAACGATGGGGACGTTTGAACGGGGACATCGGACTACTTTCCTCGTGTAGCGGGTCAATCGGTGTCGACCCGGTGGCGTGTGCCTACTTGTCGAACACTGTGCGGTCGCGCCGGTACGGCAGGCGGTCGAACATGCCGATCGCAGTGACCACGTCCGGTACTTCGCGAACGACTTGTTGGTTCTTCTTCCTGGTCAACCGGTTGCGGTCCAGCTTCCGCACGAGGTGGGCCTGTTCCAGCCGCTTGACGAGCGTGTGCACCTGGCGAACGCTCAAGCCACTGAGCTTCACCGCGAGCTCGGTGTTGAACACCGGGTTGCCGATGAGCGCGTCGACCAACCGGGCGAGTCCGTCGTTGCGCTGGTTGAGCGTGTTCAGCTGTTCGTCCCGAATCTCTTCCAGCCGGTAGACGAGCTCGATCTGGCTTTCGCAGAGTTCGCGGATGCCCTCGGCGCAGAAGGTCACCCAGGAATCGAAGTCACCTCGATCGACCACGGCACGGATCTGCCGCCGGTACTCCTCGTTGGCGCGAGAGAACCACAATGAGGGCGCCAACGTCTGGTCCCGCAGAGCCCCGCCGCGGATGCATCCCAGCGGGATCAACAGCCGGGAGAGATGGCCGGTGTGGGCAACTGGCTGAAGCACCGCAAGCTGGTAGTGCCCCAGTGACAACTGCACCACCAGGGGAAGGTCGGAGTCGGCGTCCAGCCAGGTGACGCACTCGGCGACACCGGCGTGTAGTTCGGGGCCCGAGGGCGTGGACAGTAGAAACGCGTCCTGTTCTCGTGGCCCTCCGAGCCAGGCTGGTCCGGTCCGCCAGGGGATCTCGTCGATGAGGTCGGCGTCATCGTCCGACTCGAGCAGCGGGACGTTCGCGAGGAAACGCGCGGTCCGGCTCAGCAGTGTCGTGCCAAGATGCGCGCCGTGCCGAACCTGGTCCGCGGCGTCATCATCAGCTCGGCGAAGCCGCAGGACGCGGGGATCTATCCCTGTCTCCAGGTCCGCATCGGGCAGATCCATCGCCATGATCTCCGGCAGCGCGACGAACAGATCGTCGAGATCCAGCGATGCACCAGCCTCGCGCAGCTGAGTCACCCGGACCAGCGCGTGCCGGTTCGGCAACCTCGCCGCTGCCTCGTCCAACCGGCCAAGTGCGTGCTGTGCTTCCGCGGCCGCGCGGTAGGTCCGACGTTCAAGCCGGATGTCCTCACGCAACGGCGCCGGGCGAAACGCGCCCTCGGCAAGAATGTGAGACGGCAGCTTTTCGCTTTTCCCGACGGGAAGCCAATGCCCGGAAACTCCGGGTCGATGGGTGTTCACGGGCAGAGACTGGAGCACACCTCCACCTCCCCACAACTCTTCATTCCCTGCCGTTCAAGATCAAATGCACGTGCAGCCGCAAGCAGCGAACAGAAGAGTGGAGCGATAGGCCATTCGAGTTACCTTCACCACAGTAATCCCAGGTCAGGGCAGGAGTTCCCGCGCGGCGGAACATCACGCAGCGTGCGAGCTCCGCAAGGAAGATGGATCCCCGTAGCCGGATCGAGGGGCCCCGATAGACGGAACATCGACAATAGTCGACACGTTCGGCCGAACGTGTTCATCACATCGAGTGATCCGGAAAATGGACACCAACAGGCCCAGGTTGACGCTTTCCGTTCACCGCGAACGAACCGTTTGGCTCCCAGTCCAATCGTTCCTGGGCGCACTCGTGTCCTACAAGCCTTGAGCGCGCACGGGGCGTCACATCGAGGCGCACGGCCCACCGGCGTCTCACGCTCGAGGGCGTGCCAACCCGCGGCGGCCTGTCGGAAGCCGAGTACCGGGGGTGAGTACGAGGCCTACGAGCGACCTCATATGATCACATGTGTTCACAGCGAATCACAGACACTCCAACGGGAAAATCCAACCAAAACCATGCGCAGTAATGCCCTGACGCAGCACCGGACCGAGCCATTGCGGATCTCTCTGCTCGGGCCGGTACGGGCCTGGGGAAACGACGGCGAACTCGAGCTTGGTTCCCACCAGCGCAAGGCCGTGCTTGCGGTGCTCGCCATGCGGGCGAACCAGCTGGTCACCAAGGGCGAACTGGTGGACGCGATCTGGGGCGAAGCCGCGCCTGCGAGCGCGTACGGCGGCATCCACACGCACATCTCCGCACTGCGCAAGCGGTTGGAGCCGCAGTGGTCACGGCGGTCGACGGGTCAGGTGCTCGTGTCCTCGGGCACCGGCTACCAGCTGCGGCTCGGCGGCAGCCAGCTCGATGTCGAACGCTTCGGGGACCTGTGCGAGCTGGCCGGGGAACGCCGCGCGGCGCGGGACGTGGCGGGCGAGCTCACCGCGCTCGACTCGGCACTGGAACTCTGGCAGGGCAAGGCGCTCGACGGGGTCACCGGCCCGCACGCGAGCAGGCAGCGGTTCCGGCTCACCGACCTGCGGCTCAGCACGATCGAGCGGCGGGCGCGGCTGATGCTCGACATCGGCGCGCACCACGTCGTCATCGACGAGCTGGACCGGTTGTGCCAGGCGCATCCGCTGCGGGAGGTGCCGCACTCGCTGCTGATGCACGCGCTGTACCTGGACGGGCGACGGCAGGACGCGATCGACGTCTTCCACCGGCTGCGCGCGGCGACGGTCGAGCGCCTCGGCACCGAGCCGGGCCCCTGCCCGAGCGGCATGCACGACGAGATCCTCCGCGACGACCCGGCGCTGCGGTGGACCCGCGACGAACCGAGGGGCCCCGCGCGGCCGATCCCCCTGCTCGCCCGGCCCAGGCCGGGGCGCAGACCCGGTTTTACCGGGCGGGCGACGCAGGTGGCCGTCCTCCGGTCGGCGGTGTCCGACGTCGCGGCGGGCACCGGCGGGGTGGTCTGGGTCGACGGGGCGCACGGGACCGGCAAGTCCGCGCTGCTCGCCGAGGGCCTCACCGACACCCCGGGCTGCCGGCTCGCCTGGAGCGTGGCCGACGAACTGGGGCAGCTCGTTCCCCTCTACATCCTCCTGGACGCGCTCGACGTCACGGCCCTGTCGCCGGACCCGCGCAGGGCCGGGCTGGCCGCCATGCTGCGTGTGCTGGACCTCGACCGGTTCGCCCCGGGTGCGGAGGCCAGGGTCGAGCGCGCGATCGACGGTGTGGTCTCGCTGGTGCGGGGGCTGTGTGCGGATGGGCCGCTGATCCTGGTCCTCGACCAGCTCCAGTGGGCCGACCCGATGAGCCTGCTCGTCCTGCGGTGTCTGCTGCCGGAGACCGCCGACCTGCCACTGCTGCTGGTGATCGCGTCCCGACCCGCACCGCAGCGGCCCGGGCTGGCACGCGTGCGGGCGGCACTCGCCGGGACCCGCGCCGCGACCGTCACACTGGGGCCGCCGCCATCGGCCGGCCGGTGACCGGTGAGCTCCGGGTCGAGCTGCTCGGCGATCCGCGTGCCTGGCTCGGTGCCGACCAGGTCGCGCTCGGGCCCGCGCGGCAGCGAGCGGTTTTCTCCGTGCTGGTGAGCCAGGCCGGGCGGCTGGTCCCGCGCCGGGAACTGATCGAAGGCGTCTGGGGCACCTCGCCGCCCGCGAGCGCGGAGGGCAGCGTGCACACCTATGTCTCCGGGCTGCGCCGCGCGCTGGAACCGGACCGGCCTCGGTGGTCACCCGGCACGGTGCTGGTGTCGGAAACGGACGGCTACCGGCTGCGCCTGCGCGCGGATCACCTTGACCTGCATGCCTTTCAGACGCTCCAGTCACGGGCGGAGGCACTGGCGCGGGACGGCGACCACCGCGGCGCGGTCGAGCAGCTCGACGCCGCGCTCGCGCTCTGGCGGGGTGCGGCCTACACCGGGGTTCCCGGCCCGTTCGCCGAGCGGCACCGCGCCCGGCTGGCCGAGCGGCGGCAGACCGCCGTCGAGCAGCGGGTCCGTTCCCGCCTCGAACTCGGCGAGCACGCGGAGCTCGTCGTCGAGCTCGTGGAGATGGTCGGCGAGCGGCCGCTGCGCGAGCAGGCGTGGGCGCTGCTGATCACCGCGCTGCACCGCAGCGGGCGGCACGCGGAGGCGCTCGACGTCGTCGGGCGGCTGCGTGCCTACTTCCGCCGTGAACTCGGCGCCGAGCCCGGCCCCGCGATCCAGCGGCTGCACGAACGGTTGCTGGCCGACACCCCCGCCCACGCCGCGCCCGTGCCACGTGAGCACGCGCGGGAGGGCGGGCTGCTCTTGGTGTTCCCGGCTGCCGCCGCGCCTGCCGGGTCGCGGGCGCCGGACGAGCGGGATGTCGAACGGCTGCGCGGACACCTCGACGCGGCGCTGGCCGGGCGGGGGCGCGCGGTGCTGATCGAGGGCGAGCCGGGGACGGGGAAGTCCGCGCTGCTCACCGCTGCGCTCACCGGCGGGGGCGAACCGGGCCACCACGTCGCCTGGGCCGTCGCCGACCGGCGGCGCCCGTTCCTCCGGGTGGTCGGCGGCGCGCTCGGCGCGGACCCGGCCGAGGCCACGAGGAACGGTCTGCTCGCACGGGTCGAGGCCCTGTGCGCCACCGCGCCGCTGGCGCTGGTGGTCGAGGACCTGCATCTCGCCGACGACGACGGCCTCGTCCTGTGGCATCAGCTGACCGCGGCGACCAGGCTGCTGCCGTTGCTGCTGGCCGCCACGTGCGTGCCGGCCGGACGCCGCGGCACGTTCGCGATGCTGCGCGACGGCGTGCTGGCCCGCGACGGCGAGGCCATCCGGCTCGGCCCGGTCCGCTGAGGGTGGATCCGGGCAAGGTTTGACGGACTTTCGGGCAAGAGTCCGCCGCCACGCACACCGGGACCCACGCGCGTTGGCAGCATTCACGGGGCAAAGCCAGGCAAGACGGGGGTGACATCAGCACGATGGCTGACCGGTTCGAGTTCACGCTGGGCAGCGTCGAGGCGGCCGTGGTGGGCAGGGCGCTGAACGCCGACGTACGCCGGTTCCCACTGCGGATCCGCAACACCACCGTCGACCCGGTCCGGTACACCAAGCTCGCCATCCTGGTGCGCGACGAGCTGGCAGAGCGCGGGCTGTCGTCGGCCGACCAGCTGCACCCGTCGGTTCGGACCGCGATGGAGCTGTTCAACGCACACCAGGTCTCGGTGTCGGTGACCGGGTGGAACGCCAAGCAGGAGGACCTCGCCATGGTGGCGATGTCCGACGGCGCTCAGGCGCTCGCGGTCACCCAGGCGCCGAAGTCGGACACGCTGTGTTTCTCGCTGTTCGCCGACGAGGACCTGGTGTCCACGATCGCGGGCTTCCTGCCGGGCACGCGGGCCACCCCGGAACGCACGTTCACCGTCGAGCACCGCCCCGCCCCCGCCATGTCCGCGATGGCACAGCTGCGCCGGGCCGAGGCCGAGGAGACCGACGCCTTCCGCAACGTCGACGTCGTCGGGCAGATCGCGGCGGAGCCGAAGCGCCGCCCACAACCGAAGAACGACACCGAACGGCTCGCCGAGATGATGTCCGGCGAGCGGCTCGGCAGCGGGTTCCTCGCCGCCACCGGGCGACGGCGCACCGGCGAACTCCGGTCCGCGCCACCGGTGGGCTGGGTGGACACCGGCCAGGGCCGGTACCTGGTCGAGACCACCACGGCGGCGAACGGCGCCACGGTGGCCACCTTCCGGCCCTCGGGTGCCACCGAGCTCGCCACCACCATCCGGCACGTCATCTCCAGCGTCTACTAAGGACATTCCGTTGCCCAACACAGAAGAGTCCGAGCCACTCGGGGCCGTCGCGCCGATGCGGCTGTCCTCGGCCGTGCCCGCGGAACCACACATGGTGGCGCGGCTGTCCGGCACGCAGCTGAAGGCGATGGCCACCAGCGGCGGCTTCTCGGTCGACGACACCACCGGGAACCGCATGATCCACGCGCTGGAGGCGGCGCTCGAGACCCTCGAGACCCGCTGGGCGGACCTGGAGAAGCTCCAGCACGACCCGCCGATGAGCGAGTCCCCCGCCGCGCGCTGGGTGGGCAGGCACATGGTCGACACCGCATCGGACGCAGAAGGACTGCTCACCCAGCTGCGGACGGCCCGCAGGGAGATCCCCGTCTACGTGGCAGCGATCCAGCTCGCGAAGCGCACCTACCGGGAGACCGAGACCGGGGTCCGAGGGCGGCTTCACGGGATCCGCCGCGAAATCGACCCAGGAGAGGTGTGACGATGGCCAAGACAATGGACCACGTTCTGGCGGTCTCCGATCCTGGCCGTCCCGGCTACGACCCGGCCAGCCCGTACTACGACGTCACCGCGGACTCCTCGTCCACGTTCTTCGTCGGCCCGATCGCAGGCGACCACAAGTCCGGCGACGAGCTCCGCGCCGAGGCGATCGCCGCGATCGAGGAGGTGACCGGCCCGCGCGGCGGCTTCCTCGACCTGTTGTTCGGCCCGGTGAAGAACACGTTCACCCAGGCCGTCTACCAGGCCAAGTTGGAGGACGCTCGGCAGCGGCTCACCGGGAACGTCGAGCTGCGCGCACCTGGCGAGCCGCCGAAGACGATGTGGGAGAACGCCTCCCACGAGCAGATGGTCGAGGTCATCAGCTCCAACGCCGACTCCTCGGTGGTCGCGGTGACCAGCGAGGAATGGGTGCGGCTCGGCAACGACCTTTCCGACCACCAGGAGTCGTTCGGCACGGCGATCAACAGCAGCCTCGGCGACTGGGCGGGCACCTCGGGCGACGCGGCGCGCAGGCACTTGGCCCAGGTGGCGACCTGGCTCGGCAGCACCGCGGAGGGCGCCGTGCTCACCGGGCGCCAGCAGGAGATCCACTCGCAGGCGCTCGGCGAGACGCAACGCGTGATGGCCGACAACCCGCCGGTGCCGTTCTCCGCGCCGGAGGCCAACGCCCGGCTCGCGACGATCACCGACCCGGCCCAGTACGCCATGCGGTTCCAGACCGAGCTGGACACGTTCAACCAGCAGCAGGCGGCACGGGGCCAGGCCGCCGCGGTGATGCGGCGATTCGACGAGACCATCGGCGGCGCGGCCACCACCCCCAGGTTCACCGCGCCACCGAGCCTGCTCAGGGCGACGCGGGCGTCGGCCCCGCTCATGGGCACGACGACCGAGCCGGGTTTGGTCCGCCGCGACAGCGCGCAGGCCGTCGCCACCACGCTCGACGAGACCGCGCTGGTGGCCAGGAACATGCCCGAGGGGACCACACTGGCCGGTGACGGGACGCTCCCCAGTTCCCTGCCCGCCGCCACCCTTCCCGGCCCCGGCGGTCAGGGCACGCCGTCATTCCCCCCGGCGCCCTCGATCCCCCAGACCCCTGGCTTCGCCCCCGCCGCGTTCACGACACCGAGCGGCGTCAACGCACCACCCGGCTTCATGACACCGGCGTCGTTCACGCCACCCAACGCACCTGACGTCCTCCACACGCCGACCTCCCCGAGCGGCGGCAACCTGCCGGGCAACACCACCACCACGCCGTCGACGTTCACCAGGCCGACCGTGCCGTCCGGCCCGTTCGGCCAGGAGGCGGAACCGACCACCAGGATCGCCTCCCCGCCTCGGCACCGGCCGACGACACAGCGCCCGCCGGGCCAGCTCCCCGGCGGTGTCCCCCCGATCACCGGCGGGGCGCCGGGTGGCGGCGGGCCGGGAGTGAGCCGGTTCGGCGGACCGGGCTCAATTCCCGGCGGCGGGCCGGGTGGCGGTGCGCCGGGCGGGCGCGGCTTCGGCCCGATTGGTGGCGTCGGCGGTGGCGTCGGCGGTGGCGCGGCGAGCGGTGCC
>NZ_JBARWZ010000236.1:0-12923 GCF_049647105.1 Actinophytocola sp. | reverse complement strand
GCCCTCTCACAAGATCATGCGACTTCGACAATCACATGATCAACCAGAGGATCGTGCCTGCTCCACGCAGGTGATCGACTTTGACGGAACCCTGCGGGAACGGGTGGGGGTTGGCATCCGGCCGGTTTCGGCAAAGGCGCGTTCGGGTCGTTGAGCTGGCTTCGCCGATGCGCGAGTCGCTGGCTTCCCGCCACGCTCTCGGGACGCTCAGCCTGGATCCACCGCGGTTCTTGTCGGTTTGTCTGGTCGTGCGATGGGTGTCGGCCTGGTCAAACCCGCTTCTCGGTGTCGGGTGCGCAGCGCCGGTTCAATGCCCTGACGTGTCTTTCAGGGCAGGGCACGGAGGTCGTTTTCCGCTTCCTGCCAGTCGAACTCCGCGTGACTCGGTGCGCCGCCCACGGCGCGGGTCATCAGGTCGTGCGCCTTGCTGTTGCGCGGCTCGGCGGCCAGCACTACCCCGAGGTGCGTGACGGCGTCGTCTCCCCGTCCCGCGCCCACCAGCAGTTCCGCGAGGTGGAGCCGCAGTACGACATCGTCGGGTGCGGCCTCGACGGCTCGTCGCATGCTCACGATCAGTGCGTCGGTCATGGCGTCCCCTGTCGGTGAGAACAGGCGAATCGTAGGTACGCCGCTCACCGCGGACAACCGCCTTCCGGCTCAGCCGGCCACCTTCGCGAGTTGCTCCGGAAGCACGGTAGGCGGCACGTTAGCGTGCCGCATGCCGAGAAGAGCCGAGCTGTTCGCCAGTGAGGACGACCGTCGGTTCCGGAACCCCACGACCGGCGACGAGCGCACGGTCCTTGCCGGGGTGCTGGCCGCACAACGCGCGACGCTGGTGGCGAAGTGCGCCGGCCTCGACGCCGCGCTGGCGGACCGGTCCGTGCCGCCGTCGACGCTGTCGCTTCTCGGGTTGGTCCGCCACCTCGCGGACGTCGAACGCCGCTGGTTCCGTCAGGTGCTGGCGAAGGAGGACGCGCCGCCCCGCTTCTCGACGGATGCCGACCCGGACGGCGACTTCGACGGCGCCACCGCCGACCCGGCGGTCGCCGATGCGGCGTGGGTGGCGTGGCGGGAGGAGGTGGCGTTCGCGGAGACCCTGACCACCGCCGCCCCGGACCTGGAGATCACCGGCGAGGACGGCTGGCGCGGCGCGGTGTCGCTGCGCTGGGTGCTCATCCACATGATCGAGGAGTACGCCCGCCACAACGGCCACGCCGACCTGTTGCGCGAACGCATAGACGGCGCCGTCGGGATCTAGCCACCGCTGTTGATGTGCAGGACCGCGTCGGCCCCGTCGAGCGTGGTCTGGTCCAGGGGGAAGTAACCCTGACGTGGCGTGGTGTCGGTACGCGTGCCACCGGGCGCGACCGCGGTCGCCGCCACCAGGCCCCAGGTGGCGATCCCGCGCTGGAGGCCGCCTTCGTAGGTGTTCGGATCGGGCTCTTCCAGCCCGATGGCAGGGCTGCGGCCGAGGCTGCCGACGACGACGGTGAACCGCTCTCCCAGCAGGGACCCGATGATGGCGCCCGCGCCGAACCAGGTGCGATCCCCGTTGTCGCTCCACGTTCGCCGCAGGTGGGTGTTGTGCGAGAACACCAGCGTCGCGCCCCGACGTGCCTCGACGTCCCGGATGGTGAGGAGGTTCTGCGCCATGAGCACATCCCGGAGGTTGAACAGGTGGGCGATCCGCGTGTCCCGCTCCATGCGTTGCGCGCTCTGCCGGTGGTAACGCAGCAAACCGATACCGGCGGTGAGGTGCGTGTCCGCCCGGTACCACTCGGCGCGTGAGGTCGCCGCGATCAGCACCGGAGCCTTGGCGTAGAGCGCGGTGCGCATGTCGTCTGCGATCACGCGCAGCCGGTCGGCCTCGGCGGTGGCGCCGGGCGACATGGCCGGGTCCATGACCGCCTCCATGCGGCTCCAGCGCTCGTCGTCACCGACGAGGCCCGCGATGTCGAGGTCGAGACCGAGGTAGTCGCGGGCGTGTTCGAGGTAGGGCCGCGGGCTGGGTGCGCTCATCGTCTCCATGACGGCGTCGAAGCCGTGGAAGGACAACCGTTCGTGCGCGGGGCGGCTTTCGTTGTACTCACGCATCCAGGCCACCAGCTGACGGTTGGCGTCCAGGTCCCCGAAGCCGTGCGAGAAGCCGTCCTTCATCGCCGAGTCGAGGGTGCAGGCGCCATCCTGGACGAAGTCGTTCACGGCGAGCGCGGCCACGCGGTCGCTCTCGATGGCGAACGACCGGAAACCGCGGTCGGCCAGCTGAACGAAGAGCTCGTTCCGGACCTGCGCGAAGGCCGGTTCCTGGTGCGTCGGCTCACCGAGTGCCAGCAGGTCACATGACGTGGGCACGAAGTCTCGAAGGTCCTGGGTCATGTGTATGAATCGTATCGTTGAAAGACCCATTGAGACTTCGGGCGACGCTGACGTCCACCCAGTTCGGTAAAGTCTCAAACCGATGATCACCTTGCGACCCTCCGACCTGGCGCGCGAGCACGGCATCTCGACCCAGGCGGTCCGCAACTACGAACGGGACGGGTTCATCCCGCCCGCCGAACGCTCGGAGAGCGGTTACCGGATCTACACGCCGGTGCACGCGGCGGCGCTCCGCACGTTCCTCGCGCTCGTCCGCGCCTACGGGCACGCCGCGGGCGGCCAGATCATGAACGCGCTCCACGACGACCGGCTCGACGACGTCCTGATGACCATCGACCGCGGTCACCACCGGTTGCTCCGCGACCGGGACACCCTCGACGCGGTGCGGAAAGCGGTGGGCCACCTGACAGCGGAGCCGGACGCGAAACCGGTCCACCCGGCGAAGCCCAGGACCATCGGCGACCTCGCGCACCTGCTCGGCGTCACCCAGGCAACCGTGCGGAACTGGGAGCGCGCAGGCATCCTCACCCCCGCGCGAGACGCGGCAACCGGTTACCGCGTCTTCCACGCGAGCGACGTCCGCGACGCGGAGCTCGCACATCTCCTCCGGCGCGGTGGCTATCCGCTGAACCACATCTCCACCGTGGTCGAGCAGATCCGAACGGCAGGCGGAACCGACTCACTGGCCGACGCCCTGGATGACTGGCAACGAAAGCTGACCGCCCAAGGCCTGGCGATGCTGAACGCGGCCAGCCAACTCAGCCATTACCTGAACCTGGTCAACCCGCCACAGTCCGGTTGAGACAAGCCGCCGACCAGGCGCTACGCCACTTCGCCGAGAACCCGGCTAGATGCCAACCCGCCCGCTCCCGACAAGTCGTTCCCACCGTTCGCGGGCCAGGGCGAGCATCGGGGCCGACAGATCGACACCCAGCGCGTGCCCGTCACCGGCCAGGCGGGCGGCGGCGCGGGTCGTGGCACCGCTGCCGGCAGCCGATGTCCAGTACGCGGTCGGCCGGGGCGCTGCCCATCGAGGACACGAAGTCGTAGTCCGCGACGCCTTCCTCGAAGCGGTCCGCCCGGCGCGCCCAGTACTCACCGGACGCACCGTCCCAATAGCCCCGCTGGTCCACATTGGACGGATCGACGCGCATAGCCCTCACCACATGTTCTCGAACCGGGAACCCAGCATCACGCGGGCCATCGTCACCTTGATCGCCCTGCGCAACTCGGTCGGACTGGACAACTCGGGGAGCGTATCGAAGATCTCCTTTCCCACGTCCAGCAACGTCACGCCCTGCGTGCCTTCCTCTGTCCCGAGCACGAACCACACCCAGCTGCGGTACGACTCCGGCTCGGCCGCGCTCCTGTCGTTGCGCAGCATCGGACACAGGAACACCCCGGACACCGACGACACCTGCCGCAGCAACGCCTCCTCGCTGCTCCACCGGCGGGACCGCTCGTGCGTGACGTTCTCCCGCTGGATGCGCAGGAGATCGTCGACGCCGGCGACCCTGACCGTGAAGTCCGGATCGCCCCACTCCACGTCGGAACGGCCGAGGAAGCCGCTGTGCTCGGAGTTGCTGTTCACTGTCACCGATCCGGAGGAGTTGGCGCGCATCGGGCGCCGGCCGACGAGACTACTACCACGGTCCCGGCAACCGGCTCTCGTTCGCCTCGATGACCGAGTGTGCGCTCCCCGGCCATCCACCAACCCACGAACGGCGACAGCGAACGGTTCACGTGGGATAGGACGCCGCGGCTAGGTGGAGTCGCGGATCACCAGGCTGGGCTCGAAGATCCGGGACGTCGGCGGCAGTCCCGGTTCCGCGACGTGCGCGAGCAGCAGCTCGGCCATCGCGGCACCCATCTCCTCGACCGGTTGCCGCACCGTCGTCAGCTTCGGGCGGGCGGCGAGCGCCGCACTGCTGTCGTCGAAGCCCACCACCGCGACATCGCCGGGCACAGTGCGCCCCGTGGACCGCAGCACCCCCAGTGCACCCTGCGCCATCAGGTCGTTCGCCACGAACACGCCGTCGATGTCCGGGTGGGCGGCCAGCAGCGCCGTCATGGCCTCCTCGCCGCTCACCATCGTGAAGTTCCCGGCCACGTTCGGCACGTCGTCACCCGCGATCCGGCGGAAGCCCGCGAGCCGCTCCTGGCTCGCAGGCACGTCCGGCGGACCGGAGATCGTCGCGAGCCGGGCGCGGTCACGGTCGAGCAGGTGCCAGGCCGCCAGCTCCCCACCCGCCGCGTGCTGCATGTCCACATAGGACAGTGGCTGGGTGGTGCGGGCGAACACCACCGCGGGCAACCCGGCCACCGCGAGCATCGCGGGCAGCCGGTCGTCCGGGTGCGTGGTCACCAGCAGCGCGCCGTCGGTGCCACCCTGCCGCAGGTGGGAGACGACGTCGTCACGGGCGGCGGCGTCGTCGGCCAGCATGAGCAGCGGATGCGTGCCGTACCTGCGCAGGCAGTCGACGACACCGCTGACCACGCGGCCGAAGAACGGGTCGCCGAACACGTCACCACCGGCACCGGACACGACCAGCGCGACCGCGCCCGTGCGGCGGGTGACGAGCGAGCGGGCCACCCGGTTCGGGGTGTACCCGGTCTTCTCGATCGCCCGCCGCACGGCCTCCTGGATGTCCCGGTCGACGTTGCGGATGCCGTTCACCACCCGCGACACGGTCGCGCGCGACACCCCGGCGACCCTGGCCACGTCCTCCAGCGTCGGCGTTCGCCCCGGCGTACGTGCAGTCATGCGCCGATCTTACGGGAGAGCGCTCTCCAGTGGAGTCAACGCTGGTAGACACCCAGCTCGTACAGCGAGTAGCCCCAGCCGGTGCCCCGCCCGGTGCCGTACATCCGCACGTACCGGCCGGTCGCGGTCACGTCGATGCTGTCGACGCCCCCGTCCCCGCTGGTCGTCGAGTACACCGACCGCCAGTCCGTCCCGTTGTCCGACACCTGCAGGTCATAGGCCCGCCCGTAGGCACCCTCCCACACCAGCTGCACGTGCTGGAACGTGGTCACCGCGCCGAGGTCGACCGCGACCCACTGCGGGTCGCTCCAGTCCGACGCCCAGCGCGAGGTCAGCGACCCGTCGACGGTGTTCGACGGCGGGAACGGCGCCCCGTCGCCCACCTGCTGGTACGACGACGCGGTCGCGGGCTTGCCGCGTGCCACGTTCGTGCCCTGCGGGTTCGGCGCCACGACCCGGAACGACCGCGTCTCGATGCCGACGTTGCCGCGCCCGTCGCGGGCGTACACGTACACCTTCCACACGCCGAGCCGATCCGGCGCACGCACGGTGAACGGGCCGCTCCCGGTGAACGACGCGGGCACGATCGCACCGGCGTTGTCGATGTACTTGCTGTTGAGCCGGATGTCGTAGGAGATGGCGTCCCCGTTGGGATCCGACGCACCGACGTCGATCGTGAAGGTGCCACCCGCCGGCACGTCGGTGACGCGCGAGAGATCCATCCGCGAGATCACCGGCGGGGTGTTGCCACCCGGGTTGCCGCCGAACGCGGCCGCGACCGAGTAGTAGGACAGCCGCTTCTCGTTGCCCGGCACCAGGTTGAACCACACGCCGCCGAAGTCCTGCTCGGTGCCGTAGTGGAACAGCGTGCCGCCGAGCGCGACGCCGGTGTGCGAGGTGAGACAGTCCCACGCGTGGCGGTAGCCGTCCCGCTTGGCGACATCCGTTGGCTCGGTCGGCACGCCGTTGACGTCGTCCGGCACCTCCCACTCACCGGCGGGACCGCCCTCGGTGAGGATGTACGGCTTCGTGTAACCGCCCGCCTGCCAGTCGTTCTTGACCTGACACACCGCGTTGTACGCGTTCACCGCGTACAGGTCGAGGTCGGGCGCGTTCGCCTTGTAGTACGGCCAGGCACCTGTCCACGCGTCGGTCGAGGTGACCGGGTGGTTCGGGTCGATGCCGTGGATCGCGCGGGCGACGTCGTTGACGAACCGCGTGTAGGCGTTGCGCTGGTTCTCCAGCTCCGTGCCGGAGAAGCAGTTCTGCATGCCGAGCACGGACTCGTTGCCGACGTTCCACATCAGGACACCGGAATGTCCTTTGTAGACGTCAACCCAACGGGTGAACTCGGCGAGCATCGTGGACTTGTAGTTCGCGTCGGTCACGTAGTTCACGCAACCGCCGCTGCCAGGGCCACCGCCGGGCTGCAGCCAGAAGCCGGCGATCACCTTGACGCCGTTGGCGGCCGCCGCGTCGAACAGCGGCGCCGACGTGCCGTCGGTACCCCAGGTGCGGACGGTGTTGACGCCCATCGCCCGCAGGTCCGGCATCCGTTGTGCGGCCTCGGAAACCGGTGGTCCCCAGGTGAGGCCCTTGACCTGGAACGGGGCACCGTCGACGGTGAGCTGCCAGTTGCCTTGTGAGCCGGTCACCCGGACCACGCTCGCGGCCGCGGCCGCGGGTTGTGCCGCGACCGTGAGCAGTCCGGCGAGCAAAGCTAGGACCAGCGCGAGAGCGCGCTTCATTGCGACTCCTCAGCAGGGTTCTCGGAGTGGGTTCGGAGAGCGCTCTCCCACTCAGTTCCGAGTGTTGCGGGCAGATTGCACGCATGTCAAGGGCAACCTTGACACCGACCGCTACGCTCATGGGAGAGCGCTCTCCCTCGCCCCTGCCGAGGAGGAGTACACCCTGATGAGACGACATCTCGCGCTCGCGGCGACCGGACTGGCCGTCGTGGCGCTGCTGAGCACGCCTGCCGCGGCCGACCCCGCGGACGACGTGACGCACCACGAGTTCCAGGTCAACTGCGACGTCACGCACCGGCTGCCCGACGATCCGATCGTGCTGCCGAACCTGCCTGGCGCGTCGCACGAGCACAGCTTCACCGGCAACACCACGACGAACGCGTACACGACCCTGCAGTCACTGCAGGCCGCGGGCGTCGGCGCCACGTCGTGCCTCGCGCCCGACGACCTGTCGGCGTACTGGTTCCCGACCATGTTCAACGGGAGCACCCCGGTGATCCCGAACTTCAAGCAGGTCATCTACTACAAGTCGGGCATCATCAACTACCAGGACGTGCGGCCGTTCCCGCCCGGCCTCCGGTACGTCGTCGGCAGCCCGCAGTCCACTTTGGAGCAGTTCCGCGACCACCCGGGCCGCGTGGAGGGCTGGGAGTGCGGTAACAGCTCCTTCAACTGGGACTTCCCGCAGAACTGCCCGGCGGGCACGCAGCTGAACGTGCGGTTCCAGGCCCCCAGTTGCTGGAACGGCACGCAGCTCGACTCGGCGGACCACAAGACCCACATGGCGTACCCGGTGAACGGGGTCTGCCCGTCGTCGCACCCGAGGCCGGTGCCGATGCTGGAGTTCAAGATCGCGTTCCCGGTCGACGGGAACATGAGCCAGGTCCGGCTCGCGAGCGGTCGTGGTTTCACGTGGCACTACGACTTCTTCAACGCGTGGGACGAGCCGACGCTCGCCGCGCTGGTGAGCCACTGCATCAATGGCGGCCTCCAGTGCGACCCGCGCGGCTTCGACCTGTACAAACCGAACCGCGGCAGGGTCCTCGGCGACAACTACCGGCTGCCCGGCAGGCCGTGATCGTCGATCACCGGCACCGGTCATGTGGTCTGACCGGTGCCGGTGGTCTTTGCGGCACAAGGGATTGAGCCGGGCGGAACGGGGTATTCCGGTGGCAAGAAAGATCCCCAGAAAGGATCCCCCGCCATGCTCGCGATCCTCGCAGCGGTTCTGTTCGCCATCGCCCTGATCATGGATCTGGCCGAAGCCTCCTCCGGCATCGCAGCCAGCGCTTTCGTTACCGCGGGTCTGCTGTGCCTGGCACTGCACATGGCCGGCGTCGCCACCCGGCTGCCCACCAGGAACGGCCGCCGCTGGTCCACGCGCCGCTAGTGCCCCGTCCAGGTGGATTGGGGTGATTATCGGCGGATCCCGGTGTTCGCTGGCAAGGCGCCGAAAGGTCCTCGTACCGGGTTGTACTCGGGCCTTTCGGCAACGCGGCCAGCGGGCGCCGGGGCCGTCGAGAATCGTGCCGTATCCGCCTGGACGGGGCACCAGGTCCGGCATCGGGGTGATGCCCTTGTCCTGCCGGGTGACGCGGTCCGTGCCCCTGTCGCACAGGGGCTACGTTCCACGACTGTGCGGACCGGCGACGTGCTAGCTCAACACCCCGTGCCAGAAGGGCAGTGGCCAAACCACGCCGCCGACGCGACCCGGATCGTCTTCCCTGGCACGGGATACGACGGTCCGGGTCGCGCGGCGGGCGGCGTGGTGTTCCTGCCGGTCGGCTCGCCGCCGCCGGGTGGCTGGCCGGTCATCAGCTACGTCACCGGACTCGGCCCTGGGCTGGCCGGGCCGGAACGCGTGCACGCCGACCGCTGGCTCACCGCGGGTTACGCCGTCACCGTCGCCGACCACCACGACCTCGGCCCGCACCCGTACCTCAACGGTGAGGCCGTCGCCGACGACGTGGTCGACATCGTCCGCGCGGCAAGGAAAGCCGACCCGCACGTCGGCAGGACGTGGCTCGTGGCCGGGTTCGCGCGTGGCGCGCACGCGGCGTTGTTCACCGGACTGGTGGCGAGCCGCTACGCGCCAGAGCTCCACTTCCGCGGCACGGTCGCGATCGCGCCGCCCGTGCACCCGACGCGCCTCGCCGCCGAGCTGACCGCCGACGGCCGCCGTCCGGTGTCGCCGCTGGTCCCGTTCCTGCTCGCGGGCGTGCCCGCCGGGTTCCTGACCGGCACCGGGCGCGCGCTGGTGTCGCTGGCCGCACGCGCCACGTTCGGCGAGGTCGCCGAGGCCGCCCGCGCACTCACCAACGACGATGGCGGGTTCACCGAGCTGCACCGCAGGCCCGGCATCGCGCAGGCGCTCGACGTGTGCCGGGTGCCGGTGACCCGCATGGACCGCCCGGTGCTGCTCACCGCGGGCGACGCCGACGACGCCGTGCCAGCCGACGTGGTGGCCCGCTACTACACGGACCTGCGCCACGCGGGTGCGGACGTGCGGTTCGACCGGCACGACACCACCCACCTCGGGTTGCTGCTCGCTGGCCTGGACGACATCCAGGCCTGGGCGCGGCGGCCCGGTTTCGGGCGCCGCGCAAGCGATCGCGACGGCAGGCTCACCGGCGACGACTTCGCGGTGTGCGCACTGCGGCTGGTGCAGGCATGCGGCGAGCCGCCCGGATCACCGGCCGCGCAGGCGGTGCGCCGGGGCTATGCCGCGCTGTGGCGGGAGGTCGCGGCACGTTCGGGCGCGACGGTCGACCAGCGGGAGTTCCTGCACGCGCTGGACTCCGCCTGCAACGGCGGGTTCGAGACGGAGCTGCACCACCTGGCGGATGCGGTACTGCGGCTGGCGGAGGGCAGCGACTCGGTGCCCTCGACCGAGATCGCGGCCGCCGTCCGCGACCCTGGCCGCACCGACGACTGGCTCTTCGGCCAGTTCTGACCCGCTCGGCATCCAGCGCGCCGGAAATCTGGCACATGACTCGGCGGCCCAGCCTTCTGGATCCACCGACTACGCACCGAATTTCCGGCGCGGGACACTAGCTCACCGGTGGTAGCTGAGCAGTACCGCACGCTCGTCGAACGCCCGCGTCCGCGCCAGCGTCAGGTCGAACCGCTCGGCGAGCGGGAACACCCGCTTGCCACCACCGAGGACGACCGGGTGCACGACCACCTGGTACTCGTCGATCAGGTCCAGGCCCGCGAGGGTGGCCGCCAGCCCGGCACCGCCGGTGAGCAGAAGATCCTTGCCAGGCTGTGCTTTCAGTGCGCGAACCTCGGTCTCGACATCGGCGGCGACCCGCGCGCCCCAGCCTGGCGCGGTGAGGGTGCGGGAGAAGACGACCTTGGGCATCTCCCGCCACACCTTCGCGAACGAGAGGTCGTGCGGGTGGTCGGAGATCTGGTCGGCGGTCGGCCAGTAGCCCGCCATCAGCTCCCACACGATCCTGCCGTACAGGAACGTGTCGACCCGTTCGTTCATCGCGTCCGAGTACGCGCTCAGCTCAGGACCCATGGCGGGCCAGTCGAACTCGCCGTTCGGGCCTGCGATGAAACCGTCGACCGACGTGTGGACCCAGTAGACGACCTTGCGCATTTCCTGCTCCTTCCCTGGTGGTTACGGGAACTGGTCGGAGCGGGTGCTGGGATCTCTACATCAGCGGGCGAACTCGGTCACGACTTTCTCGCGCAGTGTCTCGCTGCGCTCCGGGTCGGTGGCGGTGATGACGACGACCAGGTCGTGTTCGACGACCACCTGCTGGCCATCGAAACCAATGGCCGCGAACGTCTGCGGGCTGTCCGGGTCGAGCCACCACCCCGCGCCGTACTGCTCGCTGGTGGTGCTCGGCTCGCGGCTGTACTCGACCCAGTCCGCTGGCAGGATCCGGGTGCCCCGCCACTCGCCGCCGAGGCGGTACAGCTCACCGAACTTGGCGTAGTCCAACGGGGTCGCGGCCGCGCCGTACCCGCCGAGCCAGTTGCCCGCGTCGTCGAACGACAGCGTCACCGCCATGCCGAGCGGGTCGAACAGCTCGCGTTCCAGGTAGTCCCGCAGCCCGGCGCCGCCGCCGCCGACCGCGTCCTGCAGTGCCCGCGCGACGATGAAGGTGCTGCCGGTGCTGTACAGGAACGTGGTACCCGGCGGGGTGGCGAGAGGTTGCCGCGCGGAGAACGCGGCGGCGTCGCGGCCGCTGGTCGCCGCGCCGATGTCGGTGTCCTCGTTCCACCGCAGCCCGCTCGACATCCGCAACAGGTGGTCCGCGGTGATCGCGGCACGTGGGTCGCCCTGCGGCCACTCCGGCGCGCGGACGGGCGCCCGCACGTCGAACTTCCCGTCCCGCACCAGCAAACCGGCTGCGGCGGAGGTGATGCTCTTGGCGACCGAGTACGACGGCATCTGCGCGTCCTGCGCGTCCGCCGGGTTCGGGCTGTACCGCTGGTAGACGAGTTTTCCTTGCCGCACGACGACGATCGCCCGCACCCGCAGCGGACCGCCGGCCGCGAACGCGTCGTCGACGGCCTTGTCGACCTCCGCCCTGTCGACACCGTCCGGCCACTCCCCCACCGGCCAGCCGCCGGATGGCAGCGCAGGCGTCTCGGCGGGTGATGGCGGTGGCGGCGCGGCCGTGCATCCGCCGACGAACACGAGCAGAACTCCCAGGCACACCGGAACACGCCACCCCATGCCAGGACCGTACCGCTCGGGAGGCGCGAACAGGTCCGGCCGGACACCCTCTCCAGAGTCAGTGGAGGTGAGCGCCGGGCGCCTGAAAGGCGTGCTCTCCCTCAGCCCCGCTGGAGCGAGGACGGGAGCGTGAACCCGTCGGGACCCGGCGGGAAGTCGTGCGCCGCGACCACGGCCGCGGCCGGGATCGGGCCGTACACGTGCGGGAACCACGGCCCGCCCGGGATCGGCGGCGAACCCGGCTCCCAGCGCAACGGCACGTCGAGCTTCGCGGGGTCGATCTCGAGGAGCAGCAGGTCGGTGCGGCCCGCGTACAGCCGGTCGGCGGGCAGGTGCACGGTGCCGGGATCGGAGCAGTGCACGAACCCCTCGGTCGCCAGCGACGGCGCGGTGACCGGTTCGCCTGGCCGGTACGCGTCTCGGTCGGTGATGTGCAGGATCACGCGACCACGCTAGCCGGTGGGCCCGACCCCCTGACGGGCCCACCGGTCACGACTGTGCCCGGCCGACGTCGCAGGTTCGTGGCGAAAACGTTGAATGCGCTGATGAGTGCCGGTGGCCCGGACAGACCCGGGCCACCGGCGGGGCGGCCGAGGTCCGAGTGAGCCGTCTCGGGCTCGGCCTGAGCGACCACCGGAGTGGTCGCTGGTCTGGGTGGGAGTGGGTTCGGGACCGGGATCTGGGGTCGTGGACCCGAACCCACTCCGTCCGGTCAGCCGCCCTTTGACGGCGGTTCGGCGCCGCTGGGGGGCACGGCGGTTGCGGCGCCGAGGGCAGGGCTGCCCGGAGTCTTCTTCTTGGTGTGCTGCTCGGGGTCATCGTCGTCAGGAGGCGCCGGGCCGCCAGGCGGGCCGGGTGGGCTGATCTCGGGCGGGCGCTCGTCGTCGCCATGGTCGTCGTCGCCCGGTGGGCTTGGCTTGACCGGCTTGGGGTCGACCTCCGCGCAGAACCCGGGGACCGCCTTCCGTCCGCCCGCCGCCTCGACCAGTGCGCGGAACGCCGGGTTGTCGAGCTTCCCCCGGCCGTGCGCCGCGTACGCCCGGCACAGGCCGACGATCGACGGGTCCGGCGTGGCGCGCGGCCGTCCGCCGCCTGTCACGCCGGTGTCGGGTGTGTTCGGCGCCGGGGGCGGGGTGGTCGTCACGGGCGGCGCGGTGGTCGTGGCCGGTCGCGAGGTCGTGGTGACCGGGGGTGGGCTGTCCGGGGTGGTCGACCACGGCGTGAGCACGCCGCCAGTCGCGGCGAGCACGATCCCGGTCGAGGCCGCGGCGGCCAGCACGATCCCGGCCTTGACGGTGACCACCCGCGCGAGCACGGTCCGCAACGCCGAGGGCCGGGC
>NZ_JBARWZ010000235.1:0-45902 GCF_049647105.1 Actinophytocola sp. | reverse complement strand
TCTACCTCGAATATCCGGCTGGAGGTGAGTGGGTGGACAATGCGGACGACGTACAACGCTTCACCACCACGTTCGACCAGGCGGCAGCCCGAGCGTTGTCCCCGGCCGACACCACCCACCTCATCCAGCGGCAACTCGAGACGCTCGCGCGGCGAGGCGAGGCCATCACGTAGCGGAATCGGGCGACGCATCCCGCGGCGAGCCCGCCAGCCAGGTGCGGATCGACGGCAGTCGCCTGGGAGGCGGCTACCAGTCCTGAATCCGACCGGCGGCGCGGTCCATGTCGGTGCAGTAGTCCGGCTGGCCGAGCGTGCCTGGCCACGAGATGCCCGACCAGAACGCCCTGGCGACCGGGTCGTCCGCGATCGGGGTGGTCGACCAGCGGTACATGCTCGGCGGTGCGCGCACCAGTGCCGCGGCGACGAGCACGCGCCCGTACCCCCGGCGTGGTTGGTCGGTACGTACGTGTTCGATCACGGCACGCCTGCACGGCCCGCACATGGCGAGGTCGAGGTCGGCCTGCGCCTCGCCGTCGACCCAGAGCGCGAGCTGGCCGACGCCTCCGCGCTCTGCCGGGGGAGTCCGGACCAGCACCAGCCCGGAGCCGGGCGCGGACCTGGCGTCATGCTGCTCGCCGGGGTCCACCAGGCACCAGCTGGCCAGCGGGTCGCCGAGGGCGTGGCAGGCGCCGCAGGTGATCTCGGTCAGGTCGTACCAGTGGTGGTAACCCGACCGCGCGGTGGCGATCGCCAGGTCGTGTCCACGCGGGCACCTGACCGGGGAGCGCCCGCCGGGCGCGGGCCGGACCGGCACCGCGCGGCCGTACATGCCGCGCCCGAGGTCCCGCCGCTGTTCGCTCACATGTTCGATTATGAGCATGGCGGGTACGCGGGCGAAAGAGTTTCTCCTGGTGAGCGGACTCACGAGGGCCATTTGTTATCGACATGGCGTGCGCACGGCCGCCGTCGGCGTCGGTTGGAGGACGGTCGTGAGCGCGGGCGTCTGTCAGCCGAGTTCGTCGGCGAGTGCGAGCCGCCGCTGGTCCAGCTCGGTCAAGTGGTCATCCGTGTCGTTGGCCTACTCGGTCAGGTGCCGTTCGTGCGGCACCGCGCGTGGCCAGATCAGATCGCGCCAGGCGATGTGCCGCGCAACCACCTCCACCGCCTCGTTCGTTCTGGCGCCCGCGAACCGGCCGCCGCTGTCGAAGTCCAGGACGGCGACCATGTCGTCGTCGATGACGTAGAAGTCGTGGTCCGGCATACCCGCGCCGGTCGCGACCGACGGCGCGACCCAGCGAACGTCCTCACCCGCGTCGACGTTCATGTAGGTGAAGTCCAGCTGCATGCGCAGGTACTCGGTCAGCGGCTCGGTGAACCGTCTGGCTCGCTCGAACCGCACACCTCGCCGCCGCAGGCCCTGGACGTACTCCGTCCAGAAACGGTCGTCCGCGGGGTCGCGGCCGAGTCCATCGCGCCACCGCCGCAGCAGGTCCGCGTCAACGGCGGAGTAGTCACCGCGGCACTCCCACCGCCACAACCGGGCCCTCGCATCGTCGAGCAGCGCGGCGAGCCGGTCAGGCCCGACGCGCTCCCAGGCGGTCACTCGACCGGGTCCGCGAACCGGAGCAACGCGGCCGGGATCTCGACGACCGTCTCGTGATCGGGCAACTCGCCTGCTACGGCCGGGCCACGTCGCAATCTACCCCGACGTTCACGACCGTCGGCGGCAGCGCTGGGCTGACATTCACCTACAACTCCCAGCAAACGCGACGCGGTCGGGCTGCGTGCCTCAGTCGGCCAACAGTCGAGACGGTGCACCATCCGGCGCCAACGGTTGCAGGTACGGTGTCCGGTCCGGGACGGAGTCACGGATGTCGACATTGAACACGGTCCTTCCGTGTGCGCTGGAATCCGGTTGATCAATCGCATGAATATGGTTGTAGGCCGATTCGGGTCTTCAGATACCGAACGGCCACCTCGGTTCTGGCGGTCCGTCGGGGCGCGGTCCTTCGGTGACGGGGTCCCTGTCGCCACGCTTCTGGTCTGTGTCGCGGACCTCCTGTCCGCTGGCGGCAAGCTCGTCAAGGTCCGGCAATGCTCCGGGAGGACGTTCATCCTCACGAAGGAAGTCAGTGGCCACGAACCGTGCGGTCTCCATGTCCTTCAGCCTCTCGTCCGCGTCCGGCATGCGGTACGTCGGCAGCCTTCGCTCCAACCAGACACGGTCGAAAGCCACCCCGGTCTGCTGTTCCATCGCCGCCAGACACGATGACTTGAGGTGTTCAAGCGGGAAGTCGTTGTCACCGACCCAGCCCGGCAGGAGATCGTTCGCGCCGGCCGCGAAGCCTGTGAAGTTCGGGTCGAAGTTTGCGGTGACCTGCCCATCTCTGGCCTGAACGACCCGGAAGGCGGACGGGCTCCAGTAGACACTGATGAAGCTGCCACCAGCTCGTGAGGCTCGCCGGGCGATCTCCGGGAGGTTGCCAGTCCAGCCGTTGGGTTCGACAGCCACCACGAACCGCTCGTGGACGAGCAACTGGAGGACGGCGTGGTCGTCGAAGTGCTCGTTGCGGTCGTTCATGGCTTCGGCGAACGTCAGCTCGCCGAGCCGGGTAGTCGCGCTGCCGCCGTAGATGGTCAGCACTGTCTCGATGTCGAGGTCCTGGATGACGGCCACCGTCCACGCCAGGTCGTAGTCCTCGTCGGCCCAGGCGTACCTGTCCCTCAGCATGTGGTCTGGTCCTCCGCGATGTCCGGGCCGGTGAAGGCTTGCTGGGCAACGTTGGTCGGGTGCGAGATGATTACCAGGAACTCCTCGCCCTGCTGGATACCGGCCTTAGCGTAGCCAGCGTTGAGCGCACCGCCCTGACACCGCTGCTCCCGGATCGGTACCTCTTCAGTGCGGGCGTTGGCGCCACCCTCGTCTGTGGTGGCGAACGCATATTCGTCACACGAGCCACCCGGATACTTGGCCACGAATTTGCCGCAGGCTGCGGCCCGGTTGGTGGCCTGCTTGGCCGAGTTGCGGTGCAAGATGTACGGCTGGCCCTCGCCCCAGGCCAGTTGGATGTTGCGAGCGATGAACGGCATCTTGGCCGCGTTTATTTCCACCGCCTTGAGGTCGTAACAGCGCTTGTCGACTAGGAGTTGGGTCGTGGTGCACTGCTCGACCTTGGATTTGGCCCCACTCGCCACCATGACGGCCGTGTCGCCAGCCCCGATGATGACCGGGTCATCACTGAAGAAGTCCTCGATGTTGTCCCACACCTTGGAGCCGCCGAAAACCGCCACCAGACCGACGACGATGACCACTGGCAGGAGCAGGCCGGAGCCGGTGCGTTTGGCCATGGAGGGACTCCCCGGATGACTCTGGAAGCAACAGAACGTGACGCATCAGAAACGGACGGTACCGAGGTGAGGACAACCATCTGGGCAGGTTGGGGAAGTGTCACGCAGATGGAGCAGCGGGACCGCGTCACGGACTTGCAGAGGCTGCCCTGGACCCGGGTTCCCCTCCTCCGTCGGCAGGGGGTCGGCAAAGTCATGTGCTCCGCCTTGAATGGCGCGTTCAGGACGCAGCTGGTGTCCCGTCTTTCGGGTCGTTGAGCCTGGATCGTTTGCCTCCGGCGGCTCCTCGCCGGAGGGACAGGTCTCCGGAATGGCCTGGGATTTCGAGGTTTAGTTGGTGCCACGAAAGGCGCCTTTGGGACGTTCAACGCCCTGAAAGCGCCTTTCGGGACATCACGCCAGTCCGCCACCCTGACAGAACGCCACTGCGGGGCGGGCGCTACGCGCCCGGCCCGCGAAGCGGGCTTCACCAGACCGACACCCATCACACGACCAGAAAACCAAGAAGAACACCGGTGGATCCAGGCTCAACGTCCCGAAAGCGCCTTTTCGGGGCACTGGGATCGCACCCCGCAGGCGCGGGCCCGGGGCGGCGTCCGTTGTGCGACCAGACAAACTGAGACGAACGTCGGTGGATTCAGGTTGAACGCCCCGAAAGCGCCATTCCAGCCATGTCCCCGCGTCTTTCACGGCATCGAATTGCCTCCCACTGACCAGCGGAAAGGACTTTGCCGACCCCTGCCTCCGTCGGGAGGCCCAGGGAACGAGACGGAACACTGAGGTGATCTCACCGACTTTCAGGTGAGTCGGCGGTGTTCGAAGTAGGTGAGGACGAGTGCGGCTTTGACGATGTCGCCGATTTTGCTGGGGCTGGCGGTGCTGTGGTGGAGAGTGCGCCAGCGGCCGGTGAGGACGCCGAAGCCGCGCCACGGTCAGGTCGTGTATCGAGCCGGGTTCCACGTCGGCCACCCACAGTTGGAATCCGTCCAGCCAGGAGACCGCATGCACGTTTCCGCTGTGCTCGTGGGCCTTCCCGGAATACCACAACAACCGCGCCCCCACAATATGCGACGTCGTTCAGTCGGCCCCGAACGCATGGGCGCAACCTACAATAACGTCAACGGGATCTGGACCGCTGTGCGTAGCGCCTATCAAAAGCGGGTAATTTCGGCGAACGCCGACGAGTTGCGGAACCATCAAGCCGCGTCGGCCGAACAACTCCATAAGGCAACAAACGTCCTGGCCACACAGTAGGACTGTGCCGCGAAAAGCGCGATACCCGCAACTGGCTCGGTCCCGTCTTCGATTGGGCGTGTCGGTAGTTGCCGATGTTCGATGGTCCTGCGATCTTCGCCCCGCTAGTTGGTGTCATCGAGAACCGTGGCGATGTTGGCGCTGTCCGCGCCGAGACGCACGTAGATCCTTGCCCACTGCCGGTCTGTTTCTGTCGGGCCCTTGTTGTCGCAGTAGGGTTTGGTGCCGTTGGCGGTGTAGTAGCGCAGCAGTGCGAGGCTGTCGTCGGTGCGCCGCAACGACTTGTCGGTGTAGCGCGGGCCTGGTGGGTGCGGCTGGTGTTTCATGCACGCCAGTCCGTCGGGTGAGTTCGTGTCACCGGCCTTCGCCTGGTTCGTGGTCTCGTCGTCGAACCGAGGGCCTGGATCGGGTGGGCTCTGAGTGCACGCGGTCAGTACGGCGAGCAATGCGCCCGTGACGAACACGGTGCGTCCGCGAGCGCGGCCGGTCGTGGGGTGGAGCATGAGGTGTTGCCGCCTTTCTGCTTCATGGGCGTAGGTGCGGAGGATCCTCAGGTGATGCCGGTGGCGGCACGAACGGCCAGTCCGGCTCCGACGATGAGGACGAGCGACGCGGTGAGGATGGGCATGTGGTGGCGCAGCCAGGTGAGCCGGTGGCGGAGCCCGGCGAGTGCGAGCCGGTCGCGGAAACGGACCAGGACGATCCCGACGAGTGTGAGGGTCGCGGCCATGCCGAGCCCGTAGCCGAGAACGAGCAGGACCCCGAACCAGGTCCGGCCCAGCGCGATCGCGCCAAGGAGAACCACCAGAGCCGATGGGCTCGGCACGAGCCCGCCTGCGATGCCCATCCCGATCAGGCCCGACCTCCCATAACCGTGCCCGTGCCCGTGCCCGTGCCCGTGCCCGTGTCCGTGTCCGTGTCCGGCGTGGGGGACTTCGTGGTCCGGGATGGGAGCATGGTTGCCGCCGGTTCGCACGAGTGCGAGCAACGGTCGGGCCGCGGTGGCGTTCCGGGTGTGCGCGAGGTGACGGACCGAGGACCGGAGCAGGACGGCCCCGACGGCGGCGACCAGCAGGCCGCTGGCGACACCGAGCCAGGCCAGGACGGTCTCACCGGCCACCGCGCTGGACGCGCTGATGACCAGGCCAAGGACGAGCACGCCCGCGGTATGGGTGACGGTCACGGTGGCACCCACGGTGACGGCGTCCCGGATCGAACCGTTCTTGCCCGCGAGGTACGCGGCGATGACCGTCTTGCCGTGGCCGGGCAGGGCCGCGTGGGAGGCACCGAGGACCAGGGACAGCAACACGGCGAGAAACCCGACGAGCGGGGTGAGGTCACGGCTGCCGGTGAGGTCGGTGAACCAGGACGTGGCCGCGGTGAGTCCGGTGTCCAGCCAGCCGGTCGACGCGCCGGGTCCCGTTCCGGTGGTGTCGGCGAGTGGGCCGCCCGGTTCGGTCCGGAACGTGGCGGTGCGGACGTCGAGGGGGTCGGCCAGCAGGTCCTGGGGATAGGCGCGGAGGTCGTCGCTGACGCTCGCGGTGGGCAGCGGCGAGTCGACGGCCCTGACGTCGCCGCCGGTCACGACGATCTCGTGCCAGCCGATCCGGTCCGGGCGGAACCCGTCTCGGAACTCGACCTCGGCGGGCCGGGTCAAGGCGGTGGACGTGGTGAACCCACAGGTGAGGCGGGTGGTCTCCAGCCCGGCCTCACCGAGGGGGAACTCGAGCCGGTGCCCGGTCTGCCGCCACTGGCCGCGGCCGCCGTCGACGGCGATGGTCGCCCGCGTTCGGAAGCGGCCGCACTGCTGGTCGGCGTAGGTCGTGGCCTCACCGGCTGACACGGTGCCGTCGCGGTCGCGGTCGATGGCCGGTCGTTCCTGCAGGGTCGGTATCTCCGCCAGGTCGATCACCGTGTGCAGGTCGATCCGGTTGGCGTGCAGTGTGAGCCGGTTGAAGTGGTTGACGGTGAAGTTGCCAAGCGGGTGCGCGCAGGCGGCCGAGGGTGTCGCCACCAGCGCCCCAGCACACAGGGCCAACAGCACGACGGCTCGCCGCGGAACGCGGCGTGCTGGCGTCATCGTCGGCCCCGCAAGGTCGACAGCGTCTGCCGGGCCACCCGCACGTCGACGGGTGAGAAGTGCGGATTCACGCGCAGTGCCTCGTCGAGGGCGGTGATGGCCTCCGCGTCGCGGCCGAGGGCGGCGAGGATCATGCCGCGGTGATAGGCGAACGTGGCGTTGCGCCAGCCCAGACCGGCCGCGCGGTCGGCATAGGTGATCGCGTCGGCGTGCCTGCCGCTCAGGTGCAGGGCCCAGGCCAGGGCATCGGCCGCGAACACCGGCTGCCTTCGGGTCCACTCCGCCCGCGCGTGACGCAGCGCCGAAGAGGCGTCGCCTCGGTCGGCGGCGACCAGCGACGCGGCAAGGTCATCGGTCGCGCCCGCCGCGGTCAGTAGTCGTTCCTGCTGGTCGATGATCGTGAACTGCCGCCGCGCCGCCTCCGGCCGGTTCGCGGCGGTCAGCAGCACGGCGTACTCCTGGAGGTACTGGGTGCTCGGCAGGCGGGACACGAGGTTGTCGTAACCGGCCAGGGCGGTCGCGGTCTCCCCCCGGGCGGCCGCGACCTTCGCGACTCCCTGCGCCAGGGCGGGATCCTCGGGGACGACGACCAGCCCCGTCCGGTACTGACGCGCCGCGGTGGACAGGTCGCCGTTGTCGAAGGCGAGCTCACCGAGCCGGTACCGGCAGAACCCGATGTCGCCGGGATCCACCGCGTCCGCCAGCGCCCGCTCGAGCGTGTCGCGGGCCTGCTCGACATGGCCGTGCAGCTCGAAGTCGTAGGCGGCGCGCGTGAACGAGGACACGCCCGGCTTGAGGTCGAGCATGCGCTGCACCGCCGCTGTCGCCGCCGCGGTGTCGCCGAGCTGGGTGTACGCGTCGGCGAGCACGCCGTACGCCGCCGCGGTGTCCGGCAGGACGGCACGGGCCCGCTCACCCCAGCCGCGAGCGGCGGTGAAGTCGTGCCGGGCGTTCGCGAGGGCACCCATGCCGATCAACGCGAGACCGTTCGCGTCGGGTTGCTGTGCCAGCGAGGTCCGCAGCGCGCCATCGGCCTTGGGGTAGTAGGAGGGGTTCGCGGTGATCCGCGCCTTCTCCACGTACGCGGTACCCAGCTCCGCCCATGTCCCGGGGTCCTGTTCCCGGCGGGCGAGCTTGGCCTGCGCCGTGGCGATCTTCCGGTCCAGCGTGCCGAGCGCACCGGTATGCGGAACCGGTGCGCTCGGCGCGGCAGGCGGGAAGAGCGCGGTGACGCTGACCGCGAGAAGACCCACGCCGAGGATGACGATGAGGATCGCGGGGAAGCGCTTGCGCACAGCGGCGCCATGGCGCCGTCGACGCGTCCCGCTGGTTGGGTTGTCAGCCGACATCGATCGTGCCTTCCGGGAGAGGTGTGCGAAGTCCGGGCTGGACGGCCGCCGGTACCCGTGCTCTGGCCGCGGCCACCGGCGGCCGCCGTCGTGGCAGGGTCAGGTGACCGGCACCGGCCCGCCTGCCGCGTTGCCGCGGGACTGGCGCCGGTAGAGCACGACACCGGAGCCGATCAACGCCACCGCGACCAGTCCGGCCAGCGCCGGTTTGATCGGGAGGTTCCCCCAGCCGAACGGCGCCGCCGCGCCACCGGACGAGGACGAGTTGACCGAGGTGTTGTGTGGCAGTGCGACGTACGGGAACGACGAGCCGAACGCGGAGTCGTTCTGGTTGACTCCATCGCCCGCCGCGAGCGGCTCCACGATGCCGTTGACCGCGGCGCCTTCCAGCGCTTGGACGCCGATGTCGAGCACGTCGTCGGTCAGGCGGCGGCCGTTCGGGTACCCCTGGAGGTCACCGGCGAGCACACCGAGCCGGTTGGGCTGCGCCGTGGGGGCGATCGCGGTGTTCAGCCGCAGTTGCTCCGACGGTGCGAACCGCCGGGGATCGACGTCGGCGTTGTTCAACTGGGAGTTGAGGTCGGCCTTGATCGGTCCGTCCAGCTTGGTGGTGATCCCGGTCAGGAAGATCTCCACCAGGTCGGCGCGCGGCCCAGGCGGGGCCGGGATGCCATAGATCGCCTCGACCAGCTTGGGCACTTCCGGGTCGCTGACCCGGTTCACCAACGCGGGCACCTTGCGGTCCTGCTCCGGCTTGAGCCCGTTGAACGTGTCCTTGAGCGCAGCGGGCACCACGACCTCGTTGACCAGCGGGTTGCCCAGCCGGGACACCTGCACGTCCCGGCCGGCCGATTTCTGCGCACCGGGACTGCGCAATGTGATCGACTTGCGTTCGGTGTCGCTCCAGATCCCGATGACCGGGTTGCGGCCAGGATCACCCTTGAGCGCCAGCGCCGCCTTCGGCACCTGCAAGGCGATCGTGTTCACGTTGTAGCCGGCGAGCGTGTCCTGCCCGACCTCGGACAGGTCACCGCCGTACAGGAGATCGAACACCCGCAGATCGAGGAAGAACGCGTCGTCGGCCTGCCCGGCGAAGCTCTTCCCACCACCCTTGACGTCGCTGATCGCCTGGTCGCGCAGTACCGGGTAGTCCGGCATCGACGCGGGCCCGGTGTTCGATGGCGCGACGCGGCCGGACTTGATCAGCGTCGTCGATCGCCCGTACCGGTCGAATACCTGCAGCGAGTACGACTGGCGGAACAACAGGTTCTCGTCGTCCAGTGAGGTGACCGGCCCGTTGTTGTACAGGAACGTCGCCTTGCCGCGCCGATCCTCGGTGCGGAAGGTCCACCGGTAGACGAGGTCGGCCTTGGCGTCGCCGTCATTGTCGATGTTGACGTCGTAGTGGGCGTCGGTGGCCCACGGGTAGAAGTTCGGTCCTCCGTTCGGTTCCTGGAACGGATACCAGTTCGCGAGCAGCGTCACGGTATCCGGCTTGTCAGGGCTGACGAACGCGTACACGTCCGTGTTGTCCACCGGCGGATCTCCCGCGATGAGCGGGGCCTCCCGGTGACTTGAGGCGACCGCGGGGTCGGACGACAGTCCGGCCAGCGCGCTCGCCAGTACGGTGCTCCCGGCCGCGACAAGCGCGACCGCCACACGTCGTCGTGTGATCCCTCCACGACGAGCGGGAGACGGTGATGACATATCGCTCCTTTCGGGCAAGCGTCGCCCGCACAGCGCGAACGACACCGCTCATTCGGAGCGAGACGTGGCGCGGTTCACTTTTTTGGGTAACTCTTTCGAGTGACATTTTCATTGCGCGGAACTCAGTTCGACTCCCCATAATGCCCAGGCGAGGATGTCAACCGGCAGGGGAGAAGCAGAGTGACTTTCCGCGGCCCACGGCTTGTGGAATACGCATCGGAGTCGGCGCGGCAGGGGCCTGATGTATCCGAAAGAGCCTTCGACCTGGTCTACCGGGTGTGTCGTCTCGTTGGCAGGCCGGAAGCCTCTTCGGCTCGCCTCGCGCGCAGGATTCTCCGTGAATTCGACTCGACTGCCCGCGGCCGCCGGGCGCGTGACACCTACGTTCATGCCATCAACGAGCGACTCGCTCGTCGCGTCCACGCGCGCGACCTGGACAACGCCCTGCGCGCGGCGATTCTGTGCGACGAGATGACATTGCTGCCCCCTCGGCAGCGGCTGGCATTGTCCTCGGTCGTGCTGGACGGCAGTTCGGTCGCGCAGATCGCGCAGCGCACCGGCTGGAGCACTACGCAGACCGCGCGCCTGTTGCGTTCGGCATTGGTCACGCTCTCCGCGCGTGAATCAGCGACCGTGTCACGGTGACGGCCAGTTGCCGAGAAGGCTGGCGATGCGCGCACCACGAGCGCATGGCCAGCCTTCTCGGCGCCTTCGATCGACAGCGCCGACAGCCCCGGGAACAACCACGCCGACCAGCATGCCAACTCAGCCACAAAAGATCACGACAGCAGGCAAGCCCGTCGAGGCCAGGGCCCACCACCGAATGTCCGCCAGAGCCAGAACTTCGACAGCCCCCGGCTGAATGACCGCCGGAATCCGGCGGTCATTCAGCCGCGGTCAGGCCCACGGTCTGGATGTAGATGCGCTGATCCTTGCCGACATGGAAGGCGTGCATCCTGTGCTGTTGTGTGACCAGGGCGGTGGCGATCGCGGTCGCTCCTTCGTCGTCGTATCTGCTCCAGGCGGTCCAGCCCTCCCTGAGCTGCAGCGTCGCGTGATAGAGGTATCCGTCCTCGCCGACGTGGACAACGGTGACGTCGTCGTAGGGGTTGCGTGTTGCGGCCACCGGCAGGGTCGTCCTGGCGTCGCCGGGGATGGTTTCCCAGCCGGTCCAGGCGTCGTCCTGGTCCAGGCGGTTGACATAGATCTGCCGGTCGGTTCCGGTCAGGAAAATGAAGACGTGGTCATCGGTACTGGCGGCCACGACAGGCAGGTCGGTGAGGGCGTCGCCGGGGATTTCTTTCCAGGTCATGATATTTGCTCCTTTGCGAATTGACCGGTCAGAGTTTCACCAGAACTTTGCCGCGGTTGGCGGCGCGGTTGACGTAGAGCGTCTGGTAGGCGTGGGGGATGTCGTCGAAGCCGTGCCGGACGGTGTGGTCGTAGGTGATCTCGCCACGGCGGATCATGGCGCCCAGTCCCTGGTGCAGGGCGTTCCAGTTCTCGTCGGTGAACCATTCGAGGACGAAGATGCCCCGGATGGTGGCGCGCGGGAACATGATGTGGGGCAACAGCCGGGGGCCGGTGTAGTCGCTGCCGACCTGGGTTGCCCACTGCCAGCAGACGGCCACCTGACTGTGGATGTTGAGCATGGTGAACGCGGCGTCGGTGAGGGTGCCGCCGAGGCAGTCGAAGTACTTGTCGATCCCGTCGGGGGCGGCCTTGGCCAGTGCGTCGCGGACAGCGTCGCCGTCATCGCCCTGCCGGTAGGCCATGACGGCGTCGAAGCCGAGATCGGTCAGGTACGCCGCCTTCTCCGGTGAGCCCGTGGTGCCGACGACCCTGGCCCCTGCGCGTTTGGCGAGCTGACCGACCAGCGCGCCGACCGAGCCGGACGCGCCACTGACCACGACGGTGTCGCCGGGATTGACGGTCATGAACTTGGTGAGGGTGCCCCACGCGGTCATGCCCGGCCCGCCGAGGACGCTCAGCGCGGTGGAAAGCGGCAGGATGTCGTCGTAGTCATCAGGGTCCAGCCTGCGGTAGGCGGGGAAGACCATCGGGAACGTCCCGGTCTGCCACAGCGCGGGCTCGCCGGTGCTGACCACGTGGCTGCGCCAGCCGCCGAAGCCCTGCACCAACTCGCCAGGCCGGTAGGTGGCACGCGGCCCGGCCTCGATCACCTCCATGATCGAGTCGGCGCCCATGTGATCGCCGATCGGGGTGTCCATGCAGATGCCCTGGAGATACGGGTCGACGGAGACGTACAGGGTCCTGAGCAGCATCTGGTCATCGGCCAGCTCGCCATCGAGCTCCTCGGTGACCTTCTCGTAGATTCTGCCGACGTCCGGCACACCGGGGAGGTGCTCGCGCACCACCCACTTCTCGACCTTCATGTGAACACTCCTTCTCGTGGTATCCGTCGGCCGACCGGGATGACCACGTGTGTCGGCGGCGGCGCGTTGCGGTCGACGCTCGCGGTGAACGGCCTGCCGTCGTCGCGGCAGACGAACTGCATGACGTGCCTGCCCGCGGCCGCCGCGCGGATCAGGCCGCCGGTGGTGGCCCACACGCCGGACTGGTAGAAGTTCGCGAGCCCTGGCAGGCCAGGGCCGTGTTTCTTGACCAGTTTCTCCAGGGTCTCGCCACTGTCCACAAAGGGCTGCCAGCCCAGCACCGTCCCGTCGTAGTTGCCGGTGTAGCGGACCTGGGTGAGCGGGGTCGAGATGTCCCGCGTGGCAACGGACTCACGCAACCCCGGGTAGCGCTGTTCGAGGAAACGCAGGATCGCCTCCCGCACCCGGCGCTTGCCCGCGTAGTAGTCCAGGGCGCGGCGTACCGGCAGGGTGTGCTTCTCCTGTCCCTTGCGGACCCGGCTGCGTTGCTCCTGGCCGTCGTTCAGTGCCCGCCACGGCGCGATGTCGCAGAAGTAGGTCGCATAGACGACGGTGGTCTCGTCCGGAGAGAGTTCCGGGTAGTGCATGCTGCGGAACTGGACGTTGATGCTCTGGTGCCGGATGCCGATGAGGTCGGCGGCCTCGGCGTCGGTGAGCAGGTGGGTCGTGCACGGCTCACCGTCGGGGAAGGGCCTGCGCAGCCCGAGGAACACGGTGACGTAGCCGGGGAACACCATGCCCGGCTCGGTGATGGTCTCGGTGTAGAGCCGCCGGTAGTCCTCTGTGAGGTAGCGCCCGCCGAGGAACTTCATCATGGTGGTGTGGCCGTCGCACGCGGAAACCACGATGTCCGAACGGAACTCGCGCCCGTCGCACAACCGGACGCCGACCGCGCGGTCGTTCTCGACGAGTACCCGTTCGACCTTGGCGTCGTAGGTGATGGTGCCGCCGAGGCGCAGGTAGCGCTGCTCGATCGAGCGGGCCAGTCCGAGTGAGCCGCCTTCCGGCACGCCGGCTGACAGGTTCGCGTGCGAGGCCAGCTGGAAGTAGAACGGCAGCACGGGAAACGCCGGGTGCCGTTCGTAGAGGATGAAGTTGAACGCCTCGCGCAGCAGCGGATCGGTGAACCTGGCGGAGTAGTCCGCCATCAGCACGGTGATCGACTTGCGGATGACGTTGAAGTACGGGATGAACGAGGCCAGCATCCGCCACCGCTCCACGCGTCCCATCAGGCCGACCGGTGTGAGGAACGGGTACACGGCGAGGCATTTGCGGAACTTGCGCAGGCCGTCGCAGAAGTCCCGGATCAGCTTGGCGTCGGCGGGGGAGAGCGCCAGCAGATGCGCCTGCAACCGGTCCGGGTCGGAGTAGAAGTACACCGCTCTGCCGTCGCGTGCGCGCACGATGTTGAACGTGTCGAAGTGACGCATCTGTTTGCCTTGCAGTGCACCGAGTTCGAGCCAGATCTGGTGCATCTCGTTGCCAGGACCGTTGCCGAGCAGCCAGCTGATGCAGCAGTCGAAGGTGAACCCGCCACGGTCCCAGGCCGTGCAACAGCCACCGGGCAACTCGTGCATCTCGAAGATCTGCGTCCGGTACCCGTTCATCTGTCCATAGCAGCCGGTGGACAGCCCGCCGAGCCCACCGCCGATGATGATCATGCTTTCGCGGGGCACCGTCATCGCCTCCTCGTCGCCACGGGCCGCGGCCGGTGTTCCAGCTGCGGGAGGTAACCCAGATCGTCGCGGTGCCACGGTTTCTCCCGGGTGCTTTCCGTCGCGCGGAACTCGCGCCCGAGCTCGTGGCACAGGTACTGGGTGACGAACCGGCCGGTCGATGCCGCCCTGATCAGGCCGCCGCCGCCGATCCACTGGCCCGCCATCCAGAAGTTACGCAGGCCGGGCAGGCCCATCCGGTCCTTGCTGATCATCTTGGCGGTCACGTCGTCGGCCTCGGTGAACGACTTGAACGCCAGGATCGCGCCGTCGAGGTTGCCGGTGTAGCGCATGGTCGTCACGGGGGACGCGACGCTGACCAACTCGATGCGCAGGCCGGGAAAGCGCCGGGTGAGGAAGTCGCGGACGAAGTCGGCGACGGAGTCCTTGCGTGCCCAGTACTCCCGGCGGCTGGTGCGCCGCAGTGCCTGCCAGTACCCGAAGTCGCTGAAGTAGGTGCAGTGGATCACCGACTTGCCCGGCGGCGCGAAGCCGTCCGAGTAGTGCGAGCGCAGCTGCACCACGATGCTGTTCTGCGCCACGCCGGGCAGGGCGGCGGCCTCCTCGTCGGACAGCAGGTAGGTCGTGCTGTGTGCCTCGGCCGGGTCGAGTTCGCCGTCCACGCCGACGAACGCGGACACCACGCCCGGGTAGAGGACGTTGGGCCTGTGCAGGATGTCGGTGTAGAGCTTGTCGACGCGCGGGCTCGTGTGGCGGCCCTCCAGCAGGTCGTAGATCGTGGTGTGTCCGTCACAGGCGGACACGACGTGGTCGGCGTACTGCCGGGTCCCGTCCCTGAGCTCGACGCCGACCGCGCGGCCGTCCTCGACCAGGATCCTGCGGACCCTGGTCCGGTAGGTGAGCACGCCGCCGAGCGAGAGGTAGCGCTGCTCGATCGAACGCGCGAGCCCGAGCGAACCGCCCTGCGGGAACCCCGCGTTGTCGTTGTGGGCGCCCGCCAGGTTGAACAGGTAGGGCAGCAGCGGGAAGACCTCGTGGTCCTGGAAGAAGATGAACGGCAACGCGCGGCGCAGCAGCGGGTCGGAGAACCTGCCCGCGAAGGTGTCCATCTGGGTCGCCGCGGTCCGCCAGAACAGGCGGAACGCGGGCAGCACCGTGGCCAGGGTGCGGAGTTTCTCGCGTGTGGTCCGCAATGGTGGCGGAGTGAGGAACGGGTACAGGTCGATGTCGACGAACCGGCGCAGGTCCTGGCAGAACGACCGGATCAGCGCCGCGTCGATGGGGGACAGGTCCAGCAGGTGCCGCTGCAGCCGGTCCGGGTCGTGATAGAAGGTCACCGCCCGGCCGTCGGTGTCGACCACCCGGTTGAACATCTCGAAGTTCTTGATCGTCTTGCCGTCGAGCGCGCCGAGCTCGCGCCAGATCTGGTTGGCGTCGTTGCCTTTCGCGGTGCCGATGAGCCACTCGATGCAGTAGTCGAAGACGTAGCCCTGCCGTGACCATGCCGTGCAGCAGCCACCGGGCAGCACGTGTTTCTCGAACACGCGGGTCGCCAGCCCGTTCATCTGTCCGTAGCAGCCGGTGGCCAGGCCGGCGATGCCCGCGCCGATGATGATGACCCTGGGTTCGCCGCCCGGCGTCCGGTCGCCCCAGTCCGGTCCGATGTCACGCGACATGGGTCTGCGCCAGGCTCGAGCCGGTGAGAATGTCCCGTAGCACGGCCGCGTTGAGCGCGACGTTGCGCTCGTCGAGCATGGCGGCGTGGACGCCGAAACCGGGGAGTACCTCGGCACCGGTGGCCGAGCTGCCCTGCCAGGTGCCGTGCTCGCCGTCGGCGTAGAACGGCATCTTCACCTCGTCGGAGATCACGCTGACCGGTGCGGTGAGCATGCCGACGTTCGGGGTCCGGCCGCAGAACTCGATGTACTCCCTGGCCTGGGACAGGGTCTCCTCGGCGACGATCTCCGAGCCGGTGTGCAGTCGGAGGTGGCCGCCGAGTTCCTGTTCGAAGGCCGCGAACGCCTCGGTACCCAGCTCGAATTCCTCGGAGATGCGGTAGGAGTCCATGATCACCACCTGGGGCACCTTGTGTCCTCGGTGTTCCAGCTCCTTTGCCACCTCGAACGCGACGTTGCCGCCCAGCGAGTAGCCGAAGAGCACGCCCGGCCCGGCCAGCGATTCGACCAGGTCGGCGTAGCGGGCGATCCGGTCGTCACCGGGCAGGTGGTTGAACGCGACGAGCTGGTGGTCGGGCAGGTGGGTGGCGAGCCCGCGGTAGATCAGGCCGTGCCCGCCTGCCGGCGGGAAGCAGAAGATCGTCGGCCGCCCGTCGCCGGTGTTGAACCGCAGGTACGGGGCCGCGCCTTCGGTCCGGCCGGTGACGATGTCCTCGACCGCCTTCGCCATGCCGTGCAACGTGGTGACCGCGAACAGTCTGCTGACCGGGATGGTCACGCCGAACTCGGCCCGCAGGTGGTAGATCAGCTCGATCAGCCGCACCGAGCTGCCGCCGGACTCGAAGAAGTCGTGCCGCAGACCGGCTTGTTCGAGCCCCAGCAGGCATTTCCAGTGCTCTGCCATGCGTACCTCGTAGAGCGTCGCCGGTGGCTCGTAGGTCGCCTCGGCCCGCCCCGGTGCCGGCAACGCGGCGAGGTCGACCTTCCCGTTCGGTGTCAGCGGCAGCTCGCCGAGTGAGATGACGTATGACGGGATCATGAACGTCGGCAGGTGTCTGCCGAGGAGTCGGCGGGTCTGGTTGCCGTCGACGACCGCGCCCGCCACGGGCACGCAGTACCCGCACAGCACGGGGTCGCCGTCCTCGCCGGTGCGCACTGTGACCACGGCCTCGGCCACCTCGGGCAGGGCGAGGAGCCGTGCCTCGATCTCGCCGGGCTCGATGCGGTGGCCGCGTACCTTGACCTGGCTGTCCGCCCGGCCGAGCAGGTGCGCGTTGCCCTCGGTGTCCCAGTGGGCCAGGTCGCCGGTGCGGTACCGCCCGGCGGCGCTCGCGTAGCCGGTGGTGACCCCGTCGCCGCCGACCCAGAGCTCGCCGGTCACGCCGGGCGGTACCGGTTCGCCGTGCGTGTCGAGGATGTACAGCGTGCTGTTCGGGAACGGACGGCCGATCGGCACCATCCGGCTGGGTTCGAGGTCGTCGACGGGGCCGTCGAAGTAGGCGCTGTCGATGGTGGTCTCGGAAAGGCCGTAGGAGTTGACCACGCGGGTGTCCGGGCCGCACAGCGCGGTCAGACGCCGGTGTTCCTCGACCCTCCAGGTGTCCGACCCGACGATCAGCAGGCGCATGAAGTCCAGCGACAGCCCGCCGCGCTCGCAGTGGCTGATCAGCCCGCGCATGACCACGGGGACGAACTCGGCGCAGTCGACACGCTCGGCACGCATGGTCTCGTAGAGGGCCGCGGTGTCGAACAGCAGCTCGCGGCCGACCAGCACCAGGGTGCCGCCCGAGCACAGCGCGCGGACCAGGTCACCGGTGAACACGTCGAACGAGAAGCTCGCCATCTGCAGGTGTACGTCGTGGCGCAGGTCGTACTCCTGGCGCCACGCCGCACCGGCCGACGCGAGGTTGCGGTGGCTGACCCGCACGGCCTTGGGGCGGCCGGACGAGCCGGAGGTGTAGATGACGTAGGCCGTGGCGGCCAGGTCGGTCGCCTCCGCGGGCAGCGGTTCGCTCGTGGGCTCCGCACGCAGCTCGGCCGGTGTCAGCACAACCGCGGCCAGTCCGGCGAGGCGCGCCTGGTCGGCGGCGTCGATCACGGCCAGCGCCGCGCCCGCGGTCCGCGCCTGGTAGCCGAGGCGGTCGGCCGGATGCGCCGGATCCAGCGGCAGGTAGGCGCCGCCCGCCCTGAGCACCGCCAACAGCATGAGGACCAGCTCGGGTGACTTGTCCAGGCACAGCGCCACCACCGCGCCGTCGCGCACGCCGAGCGCGCGAAGTCGGCAGGCCAGCTGCCCGGCGCGCCGGTCCAGTTCTGCGTAGGTCAGCCCGCCGGCCCCTGGCATGGTGACGGCGATCGCGTCCGGACGCGCCGCGGCGACCCTGCTGATCAGCACGTGGACCGGCTCGTCGTAGCTCACCAGCCGGTCGGCACCGCTCCAGCTGTCGAGGATGCGTGCGCGTTCCCCGGCACCCAGCATGGCCAGCTCGCTGACCGGCAGGGTCGGCGCCGCACCGGTCAGCGCGTCGAGCAGGTTCATGTAGTGACCGGCCATCCGCCGCATCGTCGCGGGCGCGAACAGGTCGGTGTTGTACTTGAACACGCAGTGGAAGCGCCGCTCCGCCTCGTCCTCGTAGGCCGAGAGGGTGACGTCGAACTGTCCCTCCTCCTCCGGCAGCTCGACGTACTCCAGCCGGTAGCCGTACTGCTCGGTGGAAACCTTGTGTGCCAACAGGATGAACATCGCCTGGAACACCGCGGAGCGGCTCGGGTCGTGGCGCAGACCGAGCTTCTCCACCAGGAGCACGAACGGATAGGCCTGGTTGTCCAGCCCGCCGAGTACGGTCGCCCGGATCTGTGCGAGCAGTTCGGCGACCGACGGGTCACCGGCGAGGTCCGCGTGCAGCGGCAGCGGGTTGACGAAGTAGCCGTAGACCGAGGCGAACTCGTCGCGGGTACGGCCGGTCACCGGGCTGCCGACGATGATGTCGTCCTGCCCGGAGTACCGGTGCAGCAGCAGGTGGTAGGCGGCCAGCAGCACCACGAACACGGTCACGTCGTGCTCGCTGGCGCACGCGTGGACGCGGGCGCTGCGCTCGGCGTCGAGCACGAAGAACTCCGACGCGCCGTTGTGGGTCTGCACGACTGGGCGGGGCCTGTCGGTTGGCAGGGTGAGTTGCGGGATCCGCTCCGGCAGCCGCTGCCGCCAGTACTCGAGCATCCGCTGCGCGTCCTTGCCCGCCAGCACCCTGTTCTGCCAGTTGAGGAAGTCCAGGTAGGTCGCGGGCACCGGGGCCAGTTCGACGTCGCGTCCCGCCAGGAGCCCCTCGTAGACGGCCAGCAGCTCCTCGATGAACGTGAAGGTCGAGATCGCGTCCGAGATGATGTGGTGGACCGCCTTCATGATCACCCAGTGGTCGTCGGCGCGGCGGTACAGCCGGAAGCGCAGCAGCGAGTCGTGCTCGAGGTCGTAGGGTCTGCGGTACTCCTGGATGATCATCCGGTAGACGTCGTCCCACGGCGTGCCCTCGACGTCGACGACGGCGATGTCCGGGATCGCCGTGGTACGCAACAGCTGTACCGCCTGCCCGTTCTCCAGCGCGAAGTTGGCCCGCAGGCTGGGATGCCGCTCGACGAGCGTGTGCGCGGCGGCGCACATCAGCCCCGGATCGAGGGCGACCCGCACCTGAACCGCGCCGCCGATGTTGTAGGCGAAGCCGTCCGGGTTGAGCTGTTTGAGGAACCACAGAGCCGTCTGGTTCTGGGTCAGTGGGTGCCGGTTCGGGTCGGTGAAGACCTCGATGTCGGTGTCCTCGTCCTGATCGTTCACCGTGAGCAGCGCGTCGTGCACCTGCCGGGCCAGTTCGCCGACCGTCGCGCGGCTGAGCAGGGCGACCATGGGCAGCGAGACACCGAGTTCGGTGTGCATCCTGGCGCGGAGTTCCATGGCCAGCAACGAGTCCAGCCCGAAGCCGGACAGCCGGGCCGTGTGGTCGACCTGATCGGCAGGCGCCCCCAGCACCTCCGCGACCAGTTGGGTGAGCCGCGCGGTCACCAGGAGCTCGCGCTGCTCGTCGTCCGCGTCGCGGACGGTGTCCAGGAAGCGGCCGCTCCTCGGCGCCTGCGCGGGGCCCGCGGCCGCGGCCAGCCCGGCGACCAGCGGTGGCGGCGTCGGGTACCAGGCCAGGAAGACCTGCCAGTCCACGACCGTCGCGACCACCAGCTGCGCCCGGTCCTGCCCGATGACGTGTTCCAGCACCGCCATGCCCGCCCGGGGGGACAGTGAGTGCATGCCGCGGCTGGTGCGGTAGTGGTCGATCAGCCCGAGCTCCTCGATCATGCCGGTGGCCCACGGGCCCCAGTCGATGCTCAACGCGGGCAGGCCGAGGGCGCGGCGGTGGTGGGCCAGCGCGTCGAGGAAGGCGTTGCCCGCCGCATAGTTGGTCTGGCCCGCGGTGGTCAGCAGCGAGGCGATCGACGCGAACAGCACGAAGTGCTCCAGCGGCTCGTCACGCAGGTGCTGGTGCAGCAGGTACGCGCCGAGGACCTTCGGGTCGTACACGGCATCGAAGTCCGTCCGGTCCAGCTCGCCGACCAGGGTGTCCCTGACGTGGCCCGCGAGGTGGAACACGCCGCGGACCGGCGGCAGCTCCCGCTGCCGGTAGTCACGTAGCCAGGTCGTCAGCCCGGCCTCGTCCGTGATGTCCAGCGGCGCCAGGATCGGTTGCGCGCCAAGGGCTTCCAGCTCCTTGAGGAATCGCACGTTGCGCCCGGCAGGCGAGTCGGGATCGACCTCGCGCCACCAGTCGCGCTCCGGCAGCCTGCTGCGCCCGACGAGGATCAGCCTGCGGGCACCACGCAGCACGAGGGTGCGGCACAGCAGCCTGCCGAGCGCCCCGAACGCGCCGGTCACCAGGTAGCTGCCGTCGGCACGCAGCCGTAGCGGCAGCGGGCGGGGGAGGTCGGCGGCCTGCGTGAGCCTGCTGGTGTAGCGCTCGTCGCCGCGTAGTGCGATCTCGCCGGTGCCGGTGCCGGTGCCGCCGGTGATCTCCCGCAGCAGCGCTCGCGCCTGGCCCTCGGCGGTGCCCGCCGGGTCGAGGTCGATCAGCGTGCCCCGGTGGGCGGTCAGTTCCTGGTGCCACAACACGCGGCCGATGCCCCAGGCCGGTGCCCCCAGCGGCTCGACGACGTCACCTGGCACGACGGCCTGGGTGCCCCGGGTGACGATGTGCAGCGTCGTGTCGCCTGCCGGTTCGGACAGCAGGGCCTGTGCCTGCGCGATCAGCGAGTAGGAGCCGGTGCTGGTGTGCCGGGTGAACTCATGCCGTGCGGTCTCGTCGATCGGCGGGAGGTCAAGGTTCCACAGGTGCACGATCGTGTGCACGGGGCCGAGTTCGGTGAGCAGCCGACTCAGGTCGGCCGCGCGGCCCGGCACGACCGTCGACTCGTCGGCGCCGAATCGGTAGTCGCCGGGGCGCACCAGGTGGCAGCGGCCGCCATCGGCCCGTACCAGCTCGGCCAGTTCACCGGCCACGCCGTGGCTGTCGGCGAACACCAGCCAGGTGCCGGTGATCGCGCCGGTCTGTTCGATGGGCGGTGCCGGGATCCACGACACCTCGGTCAGCCAGCCGTCGATGGTGTGCCTGCTGATCGCGGTGGGCGCCTTCTCCACGTCGGCGGCGCGGAAGCCGCTGATCCGGCCGAGTGGGGTGCCGTCGTCGCGGTAGACCGCGATGTCGCCGGTCAGTTCGTCACCGGCGTTGGTGACCGTCGCGTGCGCCAGCAGCGGACCAGGGCCTGCCTGGTCCATGCGTACCTCCGTGATCGACACGGGCAGGCGCATGCCGGCCGGGTTGCCGAGGAGCTGCGGGGTCAGCAGCGTCTGGAAGCAGGCGTCCAGCAGCACCGGGTGCATGTGGTGGTCCTCGGTGTCGAGTGGCTCGGCAGGCTGTATCAGCGCCAGTGCCTCGCCGTCGCCGAGCCAGACCCGTTCGATGGACTGGAACGCCGGGCCGTACCCGTAGCCCATGGCGGCCAGCCCGGCGTAGCAACTCGTCCGGTCCAGCTCGCGGACGCAGCGTGCGCGGACGGCCGCCGCGTCCAGTGCGGCGTCACTGCTTCGGCGCTGGCTTGCGCGAACCACCCCGCTGGAGTGCACGGCGCCGTCGACCGTCGCCACGGTGAACGCGGCGTCCGAGGAGAAGGACAACTGCACCGTCCTGGCCTCCGCGCTGGTCAGGAACAGGGCCTTGCGCAGCTCGATGTCGGCGAGCGCGGCCGTGGCGCCGCCGGTCATCGCCCGTACCGCCTGCATCGCCATCTCCAGGTAGCCCGCCGCGGGGAGGACCACGTTGCCCTGGAGCCGATGGTCGGCAAGGTAGGGCAGCGTTTCGACGTCGAGCCTGGTCTCCCAGGTCGGCTCGGCGTTGGCCAGGCGGCGGCCCAGGAGTGGGTGGTCCAGCCTGCCGAGCCTGACCTGCTCGACCACCGCGGGCTCGACCCAGTAGCGGTCGCGGCGGAACGGGTAGCGCGGCAGCGTGACCGGTCGCCCGCCCGGGTGCAGCACGTGCCAGTCGATCTCGACGCCGAGGTTGTGCAGTGCCGCCAGTGAGGTCATGAACCGGGCTGGCTCATCCTCGTGGCGGCGGATCGACGGCAGCGTGACGCCGTCGGTGATGTCCATGGCCGCCAGGCATTCCTTGATGGCGTTGCCGAGCACCGGATGCGGGCCGACCTCCAGGAACACCCGGAGGCCGTCGGTGGCGAGGCGGTCGACCGCGGCGCGGAACCCGACGTGCTCGCGCACGTTGGTCCACCAGTAGCCCGCGTCCAGTTCCGGGCCGTCCGCGCGGCCGGGGCGCCCGGTCAGGTAGAGCGGCAGCGTCGCGGGACCCGGCGTCAGGCCGGCCAGCGAGTCGAGCAGCTCGTCCTTGACCAGTTCCATCCGCGCGCTGTGGTAGGGCACCTCCACCGTGAGGAACCTGGCGAAGATCCGCTCGGCCTCCAGTGCGGCGGCCAGGACGGCCAGCGTGTCGCGGTCCCCGGCGAGCGTGACCGAGGACGGACTGTTGACCGCGGCGACCGACACCCGGTCGCCGTAGGGCAGGATCCGGTGCCGCGCTTCGTCCTCGGCGAGGCTCGCCGCGAGCATGGTGCCGGTGCCGACCAGCCGTTGCTGTAACCGGCTGCGGTGCAACACGACCGTGATGGCCTCCGTGAGGCTGTAGACACCGGCCGCGTGGAACGCCGCGACCTCGCCGGTGCTGTGCCCGACGATCGCGTCCGGCACCACTCCGTGGTGACGCCACAGCGCGGCGAGACCGGTCTGCACGGCGAAGTTGGCCGGTTGCGCGAGCCAGGTCTGGCTCATGTTCGAGGACGCTTCGTCGGCCGTCATCTCGTCGATGAGCGACCAGCCGGCGAGCCGGGTGATCTCCCGGTCACAGGCCTCGACGGCCGCGCGGTAGACCGGCTCGCTGTCGAAGAGCTGCCGTCCCATCGCCCACCACTGCGGGCCCATGCCGGTGAAGACCCAGACCAGGCGGCGGTCGGCCGGTTCGCGCTGCCTCCCGGTGAGCACGTGCGGGTGCGCCTGTCCGTCCAGATAGGACGCGAGCCGTTCGTCGAGCGACTCCCGCGAGTCGTGCACGACCGACAGTCGGTCCGGCAACTGCTGGCGCCGGTGCGCCAGTGTGTTGCCGAGGTCGGTGACGTCAGTGCGCTCGGCCCGGATACCGGCGGCCAGGTCTGGAAGGGCGGCCGGATCCCGTGCGGTGATGGGAAGAATGGTCCAGCCCGCCCGCCGGATCGCGGTGGTTTCCCGCTGTTCCGGTGCTCGCTCCAGCAGTACGTGCGCGTTGGTGCCACCGAACCCGAACGCGTTCACCCCGGCCCGCGCAGGCCCGTCATGGTCCGGCCACTCGGTGAGCCGGGTCGGGATCTCGAACGGTAGCGACGCCATGTCGATACCCGGGTTGATCCGCTCCAGGTTGATGTGTGGCGGGATCATCCGGTGTTTCAACGACAGCGCGGTCTTGATCAGCCCGGCGATGCCCGCGGCGGACTCGGTGTGCCCGATGTTGGTCTTGACCGACCCGACGTAGCACCGGTCGCCCGGTCTGCGCCCGATCGACAGCGCGCGGCCGAGCGCGTTGGCCTCGACCGGGTCGCCGACCGGCGTCGAGGTGCCGTGCGCCTCGATGTACTGCAGATCGCCCGGCGTGATGCCCGCCTGCGCGCAGACCCGCTCAATCAGGCTGGTCTGCGCGTCCGGGTTCGGCACGGTGATGCCGTTGGTCCTGCCGTCCTGGTTGACCCCGCTGCCGAGGATCACCGCGTGGATCGGGTCGCCGTCCCGAAGGCAGTCCCGCAGGAGTTTGAGCACGACCACGCCGACGCCTTCGGCACGCACGTAACCGTTGGCCGCCGCGTCGAAGGCCCGCGACCGGCCGTCCGGGGACAGGAAACCGCCCTTGGTCTCGGCGATCGTGTACTGCGGGGTCATGTGCAGCAACGTGCCGCCGGCCAGCGCGACGCTGCTTTCGCCGCGACGCAGGCTCTCGCACGCCAGGTGCACGGCGACCAGGGACGAACTGCACGCGGTGTCGATCGACACGCTCGGACCGCGGAAGTCGAAGCAGTACGAGATGCGGTTCGACACCATCGTCATCATGGTTCCGGTCGCGGTGTGTGCGGCCAGGGTGTCGAAGCTGAGGTCGGCGAACTGGATGATCTTGTAGTCCAGTGTGAACGCGCCGACGAACACACCGACGTCCTGCCCGGCCAGGTCCGAGGGCCGTTGTCCGCCGTCCTCCAGCGCCTCCCAGCTGACCTCGAGTAGTTTGCGCTGCTGCGGGTCCATGTGCTCGGCCTCGCGTGGGCTGATGCCGAAGAACGCGGGGTCGAACTCGTCGAAGCCGTCGATGTACCCGCCCCGGCCGCCGACCAGCCTGCCCGGCTTCGCCTTGTCCCTGCTGGCGAGCGTGGTGACGTCGTAGCGGTCGGCAGGCGTCCGCGTGATGCAGTCCTTTCCGCTGACCAGGTTCTGCCAGAACGTCCGGTGGTCGGACGCGCCGCCCGGCAGCCGGCACCCGATGCCGATGATGGCAATTCTTTCGTCCTGATCGCAGGCAGCAGCAGCCGATGAGTCCATATTGGGCAAATCCTCGTGTCAGTGAAATGTCGCGGATTCAGGCGGATGGTTCGACGGGTTTATTCGAACGCCACGGGTGGAGCATGCTCGCGATGACCGCGTCGGTCGCCGGGAAAGAATCCGGTACCGACAACCCGACCGCGGCCGGTGCCCGTCCCGGACGCCAGGTGAAGCTACCGAATGCCCGATCCCAGATCGACAGATCGGAGCTGAAGTGACCGGCCTCGGCCACCACCGTACTGTGGTGGAGGCGATGTTGCTCCGGGCTCGCCAGCACATAGTTGAGCCAGCCGATCCGCACGTCGATATTCGCGTGCACGAAATATCCCTGCGCGATCACGAAGATCCCCACCACGAATACCGACTGCTGGGAGAACCCGACCAGCGCCAGCGACGACTGCACGACACCCTGCGCGAGCACGATGTCGACGATGTGGTTGACCCCGTTGTTCCCGACGTTGACCTTCTCCGGCACGTGGTGCACCCCGTGCAGGCGCCACAACCAGGTGTTGGTGTGCTCGACCCGGTGCACGAGGTAGCTGGCCAGCGAGCCGAGCAGCAGCGCCAGCGGAATCTCGACTCCCAGCGGCAGCGCGGGATCCGTCGGCGAGATCAGCCCGACCACGGCCACCACCAGCAGCTGCGCCAGCCCGCCGCCGAGCATGGTCAGTACGAAGTAGACGCCGTAGAGGCCCCACTCCTTCGTGCTGGGCAGCCATGCCCGCAGGTACGGGATCACCCGCTCCACCGCGGCGAGATAGCCGATCGTGCCGGCCAGGAAGAAGAAGCTCACCAGGCCGAGATCCCACCCGAGGTGCAGGGTCGCAAAAACCACCACGGCCACGGCGGCCAGAAGTATCGGATAGGCGAAACAAGACAAGAAGGAACGAAACATATGCATAGTCGGCCTCAATAACACGACTAGTTCACAATGAGCAGAGTTCAGTCATGACTATGATCGTCGCCTTTTCGATCAACGCTCTTCGTCGACGATGACTGAGCTTGACTGGAACGAGGGCGGGGTGCTCATCCCCGCAATCATGGTCGTTTGGGAGCGGGATTCTTGGCGAACGTTCTTCAGGTTAGTTGACCGTCATCTTCGCGCAACCCCCATTCGGGTTATGTCGTACCGAAAGTCGACTCCCGTAGTACCAAAACCATGGGCAAGGGAAAATGTGATCAATTCATCTCCACGGCTGGCGTCCACTTCGGACGGTGACCATCGTCCTGCGGGATCGCAGATCCGGACTGCCGGCGATGGGTTCACTCGCCAGGCGGGTGGCTGTTCTCGGCAGCGTCGAGTGCGGGGGTGAGTGGGGCCAGCGCGGCGCGGAGCAGGTCGGGCAGGGAGCCCGATGGCACGACGAGTCCCGCGGCGGGGAGGGAGGTGGCTGCCGGTTGTGTCCACTGGTGGAGCGCGATTCGCACGGCTGCCGCGACGCTGGCCGCCAGCACGCGGGGGGTGTTGGGGTCGACGGTGTCGCCGAGGCGGTGGGCGATCGCGTCGGCGAGGGAGTCCGCCATCGCGCCGGGCGAGTCGACGTACGCGGCCCGTAGTGCTGGTCGGGCGATGATCAGCAACAGGGCGTCGCGGTGTGACTCGTCTGGAGTCGTGTACTGCGCAACGACCGCGTCCGTCACGGCTTGGGCGAGGCCGACGTCGGCCTCGCGTGCGGTCACCGATGCCGCGACTCGTGTTTCCCGTTCGGCGGTGACCGCCGCGACGATCGCCTGTTCGCGGCTGGCGTAGTAGTTGTTGTAGGTCCTGGGGGAAACCCCCGCTGCCTCCGCGATGTCCTCGACGCGCACGTTGTCGGGGCCGACGGTGAGCGCCAGACGGAGGGCTGCCTCGCGCAGCGCCTCCTTGGTGGCCAGCTTCTTCTGCTCGCGCAGGCCTGTGCGTCTGGTCGTCACGGTCCCAGCATTCCAGTGGAGCTGCGTGTCCGCAAAATTGCGTGACACCAAACTTGCGTGCACGCAAGTTTGGTTCTAGTGTCCGTCGGCGTACCCGACGGAGAGGAACACCGACCATGCGTGCTCGAGGCATCGCCTACGACACCGGCTTCGTCCGCGGCGGCGAGAACTCCCGCGACCGGTTGGATGTGGACCTGGTCAGACGGGAGATGGGCATCATCCGCGACGACCTGCATTGCGACGCCGTCCACGTGGTGGGAGGCGATCCGGAGCGGCTCGAACTCGCCGCTCGCTGCGCGGCGGATCTCGGCCTGGAGGTCTGGTTCTCGCCCTACCCGCTGGAGCTGACCCCGGAGGAGATCCGGTCGCTGTTCATCGACTGCGCCCAGCGCGCGGAGGTCATCCGGAAGTCGGGTGCCGAGGTCGTGTTCGTGGCCGGTGTGGAACTCAGCATCATGAACCGAGGGTTCCTGCCCGGCGACTCGGTGGACGAACGGGTCGGACTGTTGTTGGGGCAACCCGAAGGCCGGGCCGAGCGGCTCGCCGAGGCGACCGCCGTGCTCGACGATCTCTTCCGCGCGGTCGTCCCGGCCATCCGCGACCGGTTCGGGGGAAAGATCACCTACGCCTGCATACCGTTCGAGCGAGTCGACTGGGATCTCTTCGACATCATGTCGGTCGAGCTGATCCGGTCAGCCGAGGTGGCAGACCAGTTCCGGACCGGGGTGCGCACCCTCGTGGCACAGGGAAAGCCGGTCGCGATCACCGGCTTCGGCACCGCCACCTGGCGCGGCGCGGGCGACGTCGCCCCACGCAGCATGGAGATCGTCGAGACCGACGAACGCGGTGCTCCGGTCCGGCTGACGGGTGAGTACGCCCGTGACGAGGCCGGTCAGGCCGCGTACCTGCGTGAGCTGCTCGAGATCTTCGACTCCGAAGGTGTCGACAGCACGTTCGTGTACCTGTTCGCGCTCTACAACTACCCCCACCGTGCCGACGACCCACGTCGTGACCTCGACCTGGCCAGCCTCGGCATCGTCAAGGTGCTCGAAGACCGCCTCGGCGACACCTACCCGGACATGCCGTGGGAACCCAAAGCTGCCTTCGCCGCCATCGCCGACTGCTACCGCCGCTGATGCCGACCACCCGCGAGAGGCACCCCTAACGACGAGCCTCGATCAGGTGCCGAGTCGAGTGTGCGACGAACACGCCCTCCGATCGGATCCGCGTGTCGAGCCGCCGGAGAACATCGTCGTAGCGCTGGACGGTGAAGTCCGGCACCCACCACACACATTTCCGCAGGATGTACACAATCGCCCCGATGTCGAAGAACTCCATCCGACACCGAGCGGTACGGAGGTCGGCGACGGTCAACCCTGATGCCTCTGCGTCAGCCCGCTCGCGTCGCGGGTCACGGTTGGCGCGTTCCTTCGGCAGCGGCCCGCGAAACTGTTCGATCAGCTCGAACGCCGATGCCGGACCGACGTGCTGCGCGAAGTAGTGCCCGCCAGCCCCGAGTACGCGGCGAATCTCCCGCCAGTCGGGGCGAACCGGGTGCCGACTGACCACGAGCTCGAAGGAGCCATCCGGGAACGGCAACGGCGCGCCATCGGTCGTCTGGACGACCTCGACCCCGCGTGGCCCGAGCAAGTCAACCGCACGCCGGGCGTTGGGTGCCCAGCTCTCCGTCGCGCAGGTCCGTGCCGGAAGGCTGGGCATCTCGGCGAGCACCTCGCCGCCACCGGTGTCGACATCGAGCACCGCCGACACGGTGGGGAGCCGCCGCGCCAGCTGCCGCGCGAAGCCCCACGGAGGGCGCTCTTCCGTGGCCCTACCGGCCAACCACCCGAACCCCCAGCCGGACACATCTACGGACTCCGCTTCGGCGACCAACTCCTCGAACGTGCGCATGAGATCATCGTCGCAAGTGCGAGCAACGCAATTCCCGGGACCAAAGCACGTTCCGTGACAGCGTTACGTCTGGTTGGCCGATTCGGGTTTCCGGCTTTGGTTTCGCTGCACTGTCCACCCGGCCACCGTGAGTGCGAGCCAGACGACACCTGCCAGAACGGTTTGGGCAGTTGTCTGTGGTGTGTGCAGAAAATCGAGCACGCTGGGGGCGATCCGTGCGGTGCCGGACATGGTCAGCGCGGCGCCGCCCAGTGCGCACATCACGGCGAGCATCTGGGTTCTGAACCGCTGCGTCGCCAGGCCGCCGAGGCAGGCCAGCGCCAACACGACGATGATCGCCAGCAGGACGTTCTTCTCGCCGGGTTCGAGGAGTCCGTAGAGCTTGAGGCCGATCACGCCGCCGGTCAGCGCGCCGACGAAGAACAGCGCCGACCGGAACACGAAGGTGACCACTGCCCAGCACCCGAGTGCCGCCGCCAGTGCGACCAGGGATGCCGTCAACGGCGACGCATCGAGCGTGTCGGCCAGTAGCCATCCCAGCGCGAAGCCCGAGACCAGCACCGCCAGGTGCAGGGAGCGCCTGCCGAAGAAGCACAGCACCACACCGACAGCGAGTACACCCCATCCGCTCCAGTCCATCGCGGCCTCCCACCGTCGTACCTACCGCTCATCGTCGCGCGGCGCGATCGAGCTCACTTCACCCGAAATAGGTGAACACGGGCCGAGTGGCCAGGCGACCACATCGCAACGCGGTCAGCGTCAGGCGGTCTGGCCCGCTTCACCTCACCCGGCCCGTGTGAGGCGGTGGGGTGACAGGCCCTCGCGCGGGTCGATCACAACTGCCTTGCACTGTGCGCCGATCCCCGCGGGCGACCTCGGCTACCGCTTGGTGCGGTTGGCGGCTCGACGGCGTAGTTCCTTCTTGTCGGGCTTGCCGACCTCGGTCAGCGGCAGGGCGTCGACGACGTCGACGTGGTCCGGCACGTACATGGCGCCTCGGCCGGTCTGGACCATGGTGCGCAGGTCGTCGGGGGTGGTGGTGCTGTGCGGAGTGAGGACGACGGTGGCGTGGACGCGTTCGACGTTGCCCTGGTCGCGGACGCCGTAGACGGCGGCCAGGCGCACGTCGGGGTGCGTGGTGAGGAACTCCTCCAACTCGGTGGTGTACACGTGGCCGCCGACCACGACGATCATGTCCTGCACGCGGTCGACCGACCGTGAGATAGCCCTGGTCGTCGAGGTGGCCCAGGTCGCCGGTGTGCACCCAGCCGTCAGACGAAGGTCATCGTTCCCACGGTGTATATGCTCGACACGGTTCCCAGCCCAGCCAGACACAGCGCGATGTCTGTCGCTGCCCCCGTCTGGTTGCTCACCACGGAATCTCCCGCGAACAGGCCGCCCGTCACCGCCCCGGTCACCGTGGAGGTGTACACGCCACCCACGATCTCGGTGAGGAAGTTCAGCGTCAGTTCACTGGTCTGCCCGGTGTTCCACGTGATGGTGGACGTGCTGGTCCCCGAGCCGGCCAGCGTGAGGCAACTGCGGTTCGGCACCGTCACGTTGACGCTGGTGTACCCGGACGTGACAGCGGGAACAGTCGTCGAGACACACGGCCCGAACACATTCGTCGACCGCACCGTCGCGGTCTGCGGCGAGGTCGTGAGCGGCGGGGTGAACGTGATGGCGGAACTCGTCGGCGGCGCGCACACGAGATCACCGACGGCGGCCCGAGCCGGAGTGGGTACCACCGAAAGAGTGAGAACCGCCGAAAACACGACAATAATGGTGGCGATTGACCGAGGCATGACTGAATCCTCTCAACGCGACAGCAAGGGAAAACCCGAAGATCCAAGGTGTCCGGAAACGAATGTACCTATCACTCGCTCCATCCGGCGATGACGACGACTCTGGTTCCGACGAGGTCAGTCGTGCCAGGGTTTGGTGGCTCGCCAGGTTTCCAGCATCGACGACAGTCCGTCGACCAGCAACGGGAGCTGCGGGGCCATCGCCAGGCAGGCGATCATCTGCAGATCGCGCAGGCGTTCCATGGCGCGCAGCACGCCGATGTCCACAGTGCGCAAACCCAGGCCGACCGCGGCGGCGTCGTAGGCGGCGATCGCCTCCTCGCCGGTGTGCGCGAGGTCCCACTCGACCGGTGCGACGCCGACGTGCTCGTAGTCGGAGTACAGCAAGGAGTCGGCGGTCTCGATCAGGTTGTAGTACGGGGCGTCGCCGTGGACCACCTGAACGGTGACGCCGGGAAACATCCGGTCGAAGGCCGAGGGCGATTCGATCGCGGGCGAGAGGACGGCCCACTCGGCGCGGGCGCGGGTCAGGTCGGCGGCGGGCAGCAGGTCCTCGCGACCATCGAGGTCATCGAAGGCGAGGTCGAGGTACCCCTGCATCCCAGGGAAGAAGCCGGTCTCCGCCGGGTACTCGGCCAGTATCGAGTGCAGACGGGCGACGGCGGGCATGCGCTTCACCACGTCGTGGTCGCTGGGGACGATGCCATCGACCTTCTCCCAGAAGGTCATCGCGAAACCGTCGCGCACGACGGGTTCGGCCGGGACGAGTCCGCTCGGCACGACCGTCGGCTCGCCGCGCGACGCCATCCACCGTGACACGGCCAGTTCCGTGCGCTGGAAGCCCGACGAGGTGAGGCCGCGCGGGGTCACCACCGGCACCCGCGCGACGACCGGCGACGGCGCGAGGTCGACCACCACCGAGAACACGTCGTACACGACCTCCGCCTCTGCGGCGTCCAGTCCCAGGGCGGTCGCCGCGGCGACGGCGGCGTCGCGGGCGCGTTGTGAGCGAGCGGTGCGTTCTTCCTCGGTGATCACGCCAGCCACTCTAGGACCTGGTGCCGGCAGGCCGTTTCCTGACCACGGCCTGCCGGCATCCGGCTCAGACGGCGAAACAGTTCAGCCGGATCGGATTCCCGAGCAGCGCGTCGTGCACACCGTCGTACACGGTGCCGTCCAGGGCGAGGCCGACGTGGGCCACCGCCCGGACCGGGCACTGCGACTGGATCAGCACGTTCGTGGCGCCGTCCCGCAGCGAGGCGTTGGCGACCGGGCGGACCAGTTCGTCCAGTGCCGTGTACAGGTTGGTGTAGCGCACGGAACCGATGGTGTCGTCCCCGGCGTTGAGCTCGTTGACGAAGTCCGACCCGACGGCCATCTGCTGACAGGCGACGATGCCGAGGCAGTTACCCGCACCGAAGAAGTCGGCGATGTTGGCGACCGCCGTGCCGTAGTGCGGCGCGCCAAGGCTCACCAGACTGTCCACAGTGGCCTCGCCGCCGAGGTACTTGACGTAGTGCCGTGCGACGAGCCCACCTTGAGAGTGGCCGACCAGGTCCACCTTCGCCGCGCCGGTGGCGGCGCGGACCCCGTCGACGAACCTCGCCAGATCCCGTGCGGTGGCGGCGATGTCGCCAGTACCGAGGTTGGTCAGCTCGAAGATGTGCGCATCGTTGCCGTCGGCACGCAGCCGCGCGGCGAGGGGCTCGTAGAAGAACGCGGGCCCGAACGTGCCGTTGACGATCACCACCGGATCGGGCCGGTCGGCCGCGCCCGCGCTGGCCGGTGTCACCACGAGCGCGGCGAGTGCGGCCAGGAACGCGACAAGGAATGAGAGCAGGGGACGCTTCATCGAGTCCTCCATGGGTGCAGGGCAGGTGACACTCACGCTAGGGGAGGCCGCAGAAGTTACTCAAGAGTAGAAAGTCGGTTGCCGGGATAGGGTGGACGCCTGAGGTGCCACCGATCGAACAGTGACGCGCACCGCTCACCCCGCTCGGCAGGCAACTCGTCGCAATGGCTACTGCGGTCGGCGACGCCAGGCGCCAGCGCTTGCACGAGCCTTCCCGTACTCCGCCCGTATCGGCCCACCTGGTGGACCGCTTGCCGTGGAGCGTTATGGTCCTGATCTGGTGTGATCGAACAGGGGAGGTGGCGTGCGGTGGGTTTCGCGCGATGGACGCTCGGTATCGGACTCGGGCTGATCGTCGTGGCGGTGACATGCTCGGTGCTGGACCTGATCCCCGCCGCCGTGATCACCGGCGTCGTGGGCCTGGTGGCGGTGAGCATGGCCGTGTACGGCGCGGTGGACACCTGGGCCGAGCGCGCTCAGCAGCGCCGTCAGGCGGTCAGGAACCAGCGGGACGGTCAACACCGCTGAGCGGGTGATCCGCACGTCAGAGCCTCTTACTGGAGTGGCGCGATGCGTGCGATGCCGGTGAGAGTGCCCTGGTAGTAGACGCGGCCGATGGCGGTGCCCGCGGTTTGCAGTGGGTTGCCGAGCAGCGAGCCCAGGAGCGCCTGGTCGGTGACCGCACCGGTGTCGGCGTTGATCGCGGCGTAGGAGAACGGGTCCAGTTCGGTGCCGGGGCCGTTCTGGATGGCGGTGTAGAGATGCCGGTCGGTGACCGACAGTCGGGGCAGGGCGGCGGAGCGGGTGGCGGACTCCCAGGCCACCTCGCAGCCGCTGCCGTCGGCGCGCACGTCGACGCGGGTGAGGCCGCCGGTGAAGGTGGCATCGTCGGGGACACTGGGGCCGGCGTCGGGCGGCAGGGTGGGGTAGTTGTATCCGTAGGTGTTGGTGAGGAACACGGCACGCCCCGCCGCGACGGGCGCGTTCTCGGTGCCACTGGCCGGCTGGTTGGCGAACAGGCTCTGGCTACAGACCGGCTGCGGGGTCGCGGCGCCGGTCCGCAGAACGAGGAGGTTCATGCGGGGACGGGCGTTGTCGGTGATCGCCACGTAGTCGTAGCCGTTGGTGGGCCCGAAGAACACCGGTGTGGCGCCGCTGCCCCAGCTGAGCTGGCCGGGCTTGCGGGCGGGTCCGCGGTCGTAGGCGTAGCGCCAGCGAGGCTGCGGAACGGCGGCGTTGGTGTCGAAGAGATAGAGCGCGTGGTCGCTGGTGACCGCGAGAGTGCCGGGAACGGTCGATATGCTGTTGTCCACCCGCTCACCGGCCGGTAGCTGGTAGGTACCGACCGCGTTCGTCGCGGTGTCCACCACCCCGACGGTGCCGTTGCCGGTGACAAACCAGACCCGCCCGTCGTACCCGGGTATCACACCCGTCACCGCGTCGTCGGCGGCTATCGCGGCGGCCAGCGGGATCCGCTGTGTGACCCGCAGCGTCCAGATGCCGAACGGTCCCCGGTGATGCGCGATGTGCAGCAGATCGCGGTTGCCGTCCACCATCACCACCTGGTCCTGGTCGTCCAGGTAGGCGTAGACCCCGCCGAGCAGACTGCCCTTGGCGATCGACAGCCGGGCCAGCGGGAACCCGGTCGCGTTGTCCAGCACGTGTACCGCGGGCGTCTGGCCGAGAACGTCGGTACACAGCCCGAGCAACTGACCGTCGCTGCCGTGTAGCAGGGTGGGGCAGGCGGCGAGCAACGTGGACCGGGTCACCACCACCGGCGAACCAGCCGGACCCGCACCGGTGAAGGTCTTGGACGAGGCGCTGTCACCGTGGCTGCTCGCACCACCCGCCGGTGCCGTCGCCGGGTTGACCGGCGCGCCAGGCCCGAACTCCAGCCCCGTGGCAGCGGCCGGGCCAGGTGCCGCCAGCCCACCCAGCAACAGCGCTACGGCAGCCACACCGACCCGGAACCGTCCCCCGTTGTGACCGCTCATCGGACTCCCCACCTCGCGTTGGTACCGCCATACAGTCCGGGGCTCAGTCCAGCATGAATGCGTCGCGGCGGACACGGGTCCCATATCTTGGGCGCCCCCGCACACAGTGACATGCCACCGTGCCGCGCCGCGGCACGACAGAACCGCATCGGGCAATGGATGATGGCGATGACCAAGAAAAGCGGAACTGGAGAGGGCTTGGCCAGCTGGAGCGGTTCGGCAGGCCCGCAGCGGTCATCGCGGCGGTACGTTCCACACCTTCACGTCGATCTTCATTTGCCCCCGTCCGCTGATCTCGACCACCTCCAGGTGCCCGACGCGCTTCTCAACGGTGCCGAAACATGCCTTGGTGCCGACCTTCACGCTCAGGAGCCGTTGACCCGGGTTGCTGTTCAGCAGGTTCGCGCACTGCTCCCGTGCCGGGAAACCGGCGTCGGTCCATGCGGCGAACTCGGTGCCGCCGATTTCGTTCGCGGCGCAGCCGAGTTGGCACACCAGGCCGATGTCACCGGCCGGCTGACGCGAGGGCGGGGACGTGTCAAGCGTGTAGCCCGTGGAGAACGCGTTGCCGTCCAGCGTCAGCGTGCCCTCCCACCAGAGCTCCGGTTCGTTCGTGGGAGGCGTGGACGACGACTCGGTCGTCCGGTTCTCCTGCGAGGTCGTGGTAGTTGTCCGAGTCACCGACGTGGTCGTGCCGGGGCCGGGAGCGGAAGGGTGTTGGTCCTGACTCAGCACCGATGGCAGCACCACCCCTACGCCGAGCAGGAGCATGGCCGTCGCCACGACGATGAGTAGGAAGCGGCGTCGACGTGCAGGCACGTACACCGAGACTCTGCGAACGATGGACTCGATGTCGTCGCCGGAACGGACCCGTCGCAGTGGCAGTCCGTTCTGCCGGCCCAGTTGTTCGATGTCGTCCGGCAACTCGGTGGGACGCGGTGGCCTGGCGCCCTCGGTGAACACCGGGATGACGATGACCCCGCACTCGAAGGCGGTCGCCAGTTCGCGGCGGATCCAGTCGTTCGGATTGTCGATGAGGCGCGCGCCGGTGTCGTCACGAGCGAACCACCGGGGACCGATGACGGCAAGCAGCACCTTCGAGGCGCGGACACCTTCCAGCAACCGCCGCACGTAGTCCTCGCCTGGAGCGATCGTCCGGTCGTCCAGGAACAACCTGCGATTGCCGAAGCGGCGGGACAAACGCTCGAAGAGCAGGGCGGGCGCGTAGTCCGCATCGATGCCGCGGTAGTTGATGAAGATATCGGCTGACACGATTGCCCAGTCTCCCAGAGGCATTCGTCGCCTGGACCTCTGTCCAGAGCAGCATCACAGGAGGCCAGTCATGATCGTGCCGTCGCCATCCACTGGGCTACTGCGTCCCAACGATGTCAGCGGTCCAGACACGAACTACGAAGTCGTCTGGCTGCGTTTCGTCAGCGTCGCCGTCCGATGCTGGGCATACCCAACGCCAACATGGCCGCGCCACGTCGTGACGGTCACGGGCCGTGCGCCGAGCTGCGGGGTCCGCGACGACCAGGCATGCATTGGTGGCGGCTTGTTCGGGTGTGCCGACCAGCACCAGACGCCGAGGGCGGCGGCCGCCCCCGCCGACCCGGTCCGACAGACCTGGCCGAAGACCAGATCCTACGGGCGAGCGCGGGCGGCCCGCACTGGACGTCGGACAGTGTCGACCCGGGGTGGCGAGTGTCGTGAGTAGTTATGTGGCGTACGGCTTGAGTGCCGGTTCGGCGGTCACCACGTCAGCCAGGCCGAGGCGTACGACAGCTGTTGCCAGCAACGCCGCGTTGGTGAGCGCGGCCTCCAGCACCGTGAGGTAGGGCAGAATTGTCTGTGAGCACTTGTTGGCGGGTAGGCGGCTTGGCGATGCGGTGCCGGAGTTGGTGAGTGCGTCGACGGCGAGCAGGTAGGTCACGGCGTCATAGAGCATCCCGCCGTGCGTGACCGCTCGGAGCGGGCATACGCTTTGTATGGAGATGTTGGTGGCCGTGTCGAGCGGGGCACTGGCGACCGGGACGAGGGCGTCGGTGGTGCTGTAGAGGTTGGTGTAGGAGATCGGACCTGGCGTCTTGTCCCCGTCGTTGAGGGCGGTGATGAAGTTGGACGCCAGACTGAACTGGCTCCCCGCGGCGTAGCACGGCAGCACACAACCGAGGTTGGCGAGCACATCGCCGTTGTTCGGGCTGGCCAGCAGGACAGCATCGTCTACTTTGGGCTGAAGGCTGGTCCACCACTTGACGGCCCAGCGGATCTCCAGGTTGCCCTGGCTGTGCCCGATCACGTCCACGGGCTGGCCGCTTTCGGCGAGGCGGCAACTTGGCGATCCCCACCGGGATCCAACGGGCGAACCCGCTGGACCCGGTGGGGGTGACGTCTCCGAACCGGACTTCTACGCAGGGGGTCACACCGAGGAGATCGAGGTGCTGACCGTGCCGAAGAGACTGTCCACAGTGGTCAATCCGAGTTGGCAGGAGACGAGTTCGAGCCGGGAACTGACCAGCGCCTCGACGAAGGCGTCGCCTGCGAACAGGCCGCTGGTCACGGTTCCGGTCAGGGTGACGAGCGCCAACGCGGGGGTCGTCGTTATCGTGCGGCTGGCGGTCACCGTGCTGGTGTCGCCGGTGTTCCAGGCGATGGTGAACGTCACCGTGTTCGGGGACAGGACGTTGGTGCAGCTCAGCGGCGCCCCGGAGACCTCGTTGGTTCTGCTCCCGGAGGTCAGGTCTCCCTCGCTGAGTGACACGCACGGTCCATACTGGACTGAAAGGCTCACGTCGGTCGCGCTCGCGGTGTTGTCCAGCGGCGGGTCGAACTCCACCACTGCGCTGCTTGGCGGGACGCAGGTGACATCCAGGATGTCGGCGTGCGCGGGCACCGTCCCGACCAGGACGGACGCGGCAACCGCTGCCAGAATTGCGGACAAATGAACAAGAAGACGACGCCTCATCTGGTTCTCCTGTCGAGAGTGATCGGGCAGCGGGACATTACGTAGCGGCGTTGTTGTTTCGCAACAAGGTGTGCCGCCCCGCGGGACGCGGGTTCGCCGAGCGAGCGGGAAACCTGTGTGCCGCCCGGCGGAACGCTCCGTTGAGGTCGTGTCACGGCCAGGCATAGCGTTTGGACTCCGTTGGGACCCGTTGTGGTCCGGCTTGGTTCGGTCTTGCCGAGAGGAGCAGCCGTGATGGCCAACATCGCTGGAGGTCGTCGTCGCTTGGCGAGGGTGGCGTCGGCCGGGCTGGTGGTCGGTGTCACGTCCATGACCGCGCTGCTGGTCACGTCGGCACCGGCTGTTGCCGCGCCGGCGAGTACGGAGTTGGTCAGCATATCCACGGGAGGGACGCAGGGCAACGATGAGAGCGACACGTTCACGCCCTTCGGGACAAGCGACGACGGCCGGTTCGTCGCCTTCGTCTCGTCGGCGACGACCCTGGTCGCCGGGGACACCAACGGGGTCGACGACGTCTTCGTCCGGGACCGGCAGTCGGGCGCGACCGAGCGGATGAGCGTCGCCACCGGTGGCACCCAGGGCAACGGCGCGTCGAGGGCACTGGCCATCAGTGGGGACGGCCGGTACGTCGTGTTCAACTCGTCGGCGACGAACCTGGTCGCCGGGACACCAACACCGTCATCGACAGTTTCCTGCGCGATCGGCAGTCGGCCACCACCACCCCCTACCGCTACGTCCGCTTCCAGGCGGGACTGCTGCAGGCATTCGGACTCGACGCCATTGAGGCAACCGCCACCGTCCCCTAAGGAGCGTCCGTAAAGGGCGGACTGGTCGAATGCTGGTGAGCGGCCACCAGAATTCGACCGGGATAGGGACGCCGATCCATGTCGACTGAAGGAGCACCTCCCAACGATTGGCGTGTGGTCGTCCTGGAGCCGCCCGCACCGCAGCGTGACGGGCGCCTGCCGACTCTGGACGACCTCGCAGCGGACCTCGAAACGCGCCACCCCCGTCACGGCATCGGTCCGGCATCGTGCTGGGTCATTCGATGGGGCGCGGTGATCGCGCATCGGCTCGCGCTGCGCGCGGGCTGGCCCGCCGACCTCGCCCTGGCGCTGTCAACTCGGCACGGCGGTGGTTGAACACGAGCCCGTCCGGCATCGACAGTGCACCGGCGACCACCGCGGCGGTGATCTCCCCGCGCGACTGTCCGATCACGCCTCCCGCCTCCGGGATGTCGCCCCGCGACTGCCACATCCGTGCCAGCGCCTGGCTCGCGAACGGGGTCGGCTGGATCGTTCCACCCCGATCAGCCGCTGTGGACGGGCGATCACCTCACGCCACCGTGCCCTGCATCCAGCTCGTCGAGAGTGTGCCGTGGAACGGCACGCGGGCTGGTTGGTCCCGGTCTTCCGGCGTAGCGTCCGCTGTGGTCGGCCGGGAGGTTCATCGTGATCGATCGGTATGCTGTGAGCAGGGATGATGTCGCCGTCATCGGTATGGCGTGCCGGTTTCCGGGTGCTTCCACGCCGAGTGCGTTCTGGCGGATTCTCCGGGATGGCACAGCCACGATCGCGGAGCCGTCCCGCGATCGCTTGACTGGTGACGAGACGGCCGGTCCAGGTGGATACCTCGACTCCGTCGATCAGTTCGACGCCGGCTTCTTCGGGATCTCACCGAGGGAAGCGGGCCAAATGGACCCGCAGCAACGATTGATGCTGGAGCTGGCCTGGGAAGGGTTGGAAGACGCCGGAATCACCTCGAACCGGCTTGCGGGCAGCCGCACCGGCGTCTTCGTCGGCGCCATGCGGGACGACTACGCGGTGCTGGTCCACCGCCGCGGTATCGCGGCCGTGGGCCAGCACACCCTCGCCGGCCTCAATCGGGCCATGATGGCGAATCGCGTCTCCCATTTTCTCGGGCTCAATGGACCGAGTCTGGCGATGGATACCGGGCAGTCGTCATCGTTGGTCGCCGTTCACCTTGCCCTGCAAAGCTTGCGCAGCGGGGAGTGTGCCGTGGCGCTCGCCGGTGGCGTCAACCTGATGCTGACCTCGCACAGTACGGCTGAGACGGCGAGTTTCGGCGCGCTGTCGCCGGACGGCCGCTGCCACACCTTCGACGCCCGAGCCAATGGCATCGTCCGCGGTGAGGGGGGTGGCCTGGTCGTACTCAAGTCACTCGTGTCCGCGTTGGCCGACGGGGACCGGGTCTACTGCACGATTCGTAACAGTGCGGTGAACAACGATGGACCTGGTCGTCTTGTGGTCCCGAATGTCCTTGCGCAACGGGAGGTCCTGCGGTTGGCCTGCCAGCGGGCAGCCGTCGAGCCGGGTGAGGTTCAGTATGTGGAACTACACGGCACCGGAACCCGCGTCGGCGACCCGGTCGAGGCGGCGGCGCTGGGCGCCGTGCTGGGCGCGGCCGAAGGGCGTCGTTTCCCGCTTCGTGTTGGCTCGGTCAAGACGAACATCGGGCATCTGGAGGGCGCCGCGGGGATAGCCGGTCTTCTCAAGACCTGTCTGTCCCTTTCGCACGAGGAGTTCCTGCCGAGCCTGAACTTCGAGTCGCCGAATCCGGAGATCCCGCTCGATGAGTTGCGGCTGCGGGTGCAGACTCACCGGGAGCACTGGGATCGGCTGGAGATCCCGAGGTTGGCCGGAGTGAGCTCGTTCGGCATGGGGGGTACGAACTGTCACGTCGTCCTCTCCGACCTCGTTGTTCCACCCGCACCCGACCTACCGAGGGCCACGGCGCCGCCGGGACCTGTCGTCTGGGTCCTCTCCGCCAAGACCGCCGACGCGTTGCGCGCTCAGGCACGAGCCCTCCGCCTTCATGTCGAGTCTCGTCCAGACCTGAGGACAGAGGACGTGGCGTGGTCCCTGGCGCTCACCCGGGAGGCTTTTGCCCATCGGGCGGCGGTCCTGGGCACGGCGGATCGACACGAGTCGCTGCGGGGCCTGCTGGCTCTGGAACACGGCGAATCGGCGCCCAATGTCATCCAGGGAGCGGTCACCGAGCAGCGGCGGGAGGACGCTGATGGTGGCCGCCGCGGCCTGGATCGGCTGGCGGAGGACCACGTACGCGGTGTCGAGGTCGACTGGCCCGCCATCCTGGCGGCCACTGGCGGTCAGCGGATCGACCTGCCCACCTACGCCTTCGAGCGGCGCAGGCACTGGCTCCAGGACGGGCCGGAGCCGGCCGCATTGGCTCCCGAGTCAGCGCCGCACGACCTGCTGGACCTGGTACGGCAGGAAGTGGCAACGGTCCTTGGTTACGAGAACCCACAGCAGGTGAACGGCGAGTTCTCCTTCGAGGAGCTGGGTGTCGATTCGATCACCGCCGTACAGTTGCAGGAACGCCTGACATCGGCAACGGGTCTGGCGTTGCCGACGAGTCTGGTGTTCGATCAGCCGACACCTGCGGCGGTGGCGCGGTTTCTCCACCATGAGTCCCGTCCTCGGGAGTCGTTGGCATCGTCGCCGACGCCGACAACGACGTCGAGCGAGCCGATCGCGGTGGTCGGCATCGGGTGCCGTTTTCCCGGGGGAGTGCGTTCTCCGGAGGACCTGTGGGACCTGGTCAGCGCGGGCCGCGACGTCATCGGCGGTTTTCCCGCCGATCGTGGCTGGGACTTGGCGCGCTTGTTCGACACCGACCCGGACCATCGGGGAACCTCCTACGTCCACGAGGGCGGATTTCTCGATGATGCCGCCGGTTTCGATGCCGGACTCTTCGGGATCTCCCCGCGCGAGGCGTTGGCCATGGACCCACAGCAGCGGGTGTTGCTTGAGGTGTGCTGGGAGGCCTTCGAACGGGCCGGGTTCACCCCGGCCGCGTTGCGCGGCAGCCCCACGGGCGTCTTCGCCGGAGTGATTCCGCAGCAGTACGACCGACTCGCGGAAGTGGCTCGGGAGGATCTGGAGGGATACATCTACACCGGCTGCACGACAAGCGTTCTCGCCGGGCGGATCGCCTATGTCTTCGGGTTGGAGGGCCCGGCGCTCGCGCTCGACACCGCATGCTCGTCTTCATTGGTGGCCCTGCATCTGGCGTGTCAGGCGCTGCGGGCAGGTGAGTGTTCGCTGGCGCTGGCCGGTGGTGTCACCGTCATGGCCACCCCCACGATGTTCGTCGAGTTCAGCCGGCAACGCGCGTTGGCGAAAGACGGACGGTGCAAGGGGTTCGCGGCTGCGGCTGACGGCACCGGCTGGTCCGAGGGGGCCGGCATGCTGGTGCTGCAGCGGCTGTCCGACGCGCGGCGGGAGGGCCGCACGGTGTGGGCGGTGGTTCGCGGCAGCGCCGTCAACGAGGATGGCGCGAGCAATGGCCTCACCGCACCGAATGGACCCTCGCAGCAGCGAGTGATCCGCCAGGCGCTGGCGAACGCCCAACTCACCACCGGGGATATCGACGCGGTCGAGGCGCATGGCGCCGGCACGACTCTTGGCGACCCGATCGAAGCCAACGCGTTGCGGGCCACCTATGGTCGCGATCGCGCCAACGGGCATCCGTTGTGGCTCGGGTCGGTCAAGTCCAACATCGGCCACACTCAGGCGGCGGCCGGAGTCGCCGGCGCAATCAAGATGGTGATGGCGTTACGCACCGGCGTACTGCCCAGGACCCTGCATGTGGACGCGCCCACCCCGCACGTCGACTGGTCCGACGGGGCGGTCAGCATACTGACCGCGGCCCGAGCGTGGCCGCACACCGACCGGCCCCGGCGGGCAGGGGTGTCGTCCTTCGGCGCGGGCGGCACGAACGCGCACGTCATCATTGAGCAGGCCGATCCTGGCGATGCCCGGTCCCCGGCGACCCCGCAGGACCGTCGTATGGTCGCGTGGCCGATCTCCGCGAAGAGCCCAGCCGCGCTTCGGCAGCTGGCGACAGAGTTGGTGTCCTATATGGACGACAACCAGCAAGCGTCGGCGGTCGACATCGGGTTCTCGCTGGCCTCCCGAGCCGTCTTCGACCATCGTGCGGTGGTTGTCGCCGATGACCGCGACGAACTTGTCCTCGGCCTGCGGGCATTGGCGCGGGACGACCCGGTTTCCCCGGTTCTGCGGGGCGCCGCCGCCTGCGGTGGCGGCAAAGCGGTGTTCGTGTTCCCTGGCCAGGGTGCGCAGTGGGCCGGGATGGCCAACGTCCTGATGGACACGTCGACCGTGTTCCGCGAGACCGCGCAATCCTGCGCGGACGCCTTCGCGGAGCACCTGGACTGGTCGGTCCTCGACGTTCTGCGTGGCGTACCCGGTGCCCCGGACCTGGCTCGCGTCGATGTGGTGCAACCGGCCTTGTTCACCATGATGGTGTCGTTGGCCGCGGTGTGGCGTTCCTACGGGATCGAGCCGGCCGCCGTTGTCGGTCATTCCCAGGGTGAGATCGCCGCGGCCGCGGTCGCTGGCGCACTGACCATCGAGGACGCGGTGATGATCATCGCGGTGCGCAGCGGCGCGCTGGTCGGACTGGCCGGGCGTGGCGCGATGGCGTCGGTGGCCGTGTCCGCGCAGGCGTTGCGCGACCGGTTGGCGAAGTGGGAAGGCCGGCTCGACGTCGCGGCGGTCAACTCGCCTGCCTCGACCACCGTGGGTGGCGACCCGCCAGCGCTCGACGAGCTGATCGCCGACCTGTCCCGCGAAGGCATCCGGCATCGGCGCCTGCCTGGCGTCAACAACGCGGGCCACTCCGCACAGGTGGAAAGTCTGCGCGGAATGCTGCTGGACGCGTTGGATTCCGTGCGGCCACACGGTTCCGCGATCCCGTTCTACTCGACCGTCACCGGAAGCCGGATCGATACGACGGCATTGGACGGCGACTACTGGTATCGCAACGCTCGCCACCCGGTGCTGTTCGAAGCGGCCACCCGTGCACTGCTGGACAGTGGACACCAGATCTTCGTGGAGGTCAGCCCGCATCCGTTGCTGGTGGTGGCGATGGAGGAGACCATCGCCACCGCGTCCGGGCCTGGGATCGCGGTAGGTTCGCTTCACCGTGACGAGGACAACGCGAAACGTCTCCTCGTCTCGATGGCGGAGGCATGGGTCGACGGCGCACCGGTGACCTGGGCGGCGCAGTTCGCCGGGACCGCGCCGGCCCGGCTCGACCTGCCCACCTATCCATTCCAGCGATCGCGTTACTGGTGTGCCGAGCCGGTGCAGGCAGGCGACGCCACCAGCCTCGGTATGACCCCGATGGATCATCCGCTGCTGGGTGCCGCGGTCCCTCTGCCGCACAGTGACGGCTTGTTGCTGACCGGACGCCTGTCGCGGTCGACCCATCCATGGCTGACGGACCATGCACTCTGGGAACGTCCGTTACTTCCCGGAACGGCGTTTGTGGAGTTGGCCGCGACGGCCGCCCGCCGAGTGGCATGCACCGTGATCGAAGAACTCGTCATCGAGACTCCGCTCCTGCTACCCGACGACGGCGGGGTCGACCTGCAGGTCGTCGTGGACGGCGCGGACGAGTCCGGCAGACGCACGATGAGCGTGTACGCCCGCCAGGACCACGCCGCGGACGACCAGCCGTGGTCGCGGCACGCGACCGCCACACTGTCGGACATCGCGGTGCGGACGGACCTCGCCCCGGCTGAGCTGACGACGTGGCCGCCCGACGATGCCGAAGCGGTCGACATCGATGGGCTCTACGACGACCTCGCGCGTCGAGGCTACTGCTACGGGCCCGCGTTCAGGGGCCTTCGCGGCATGTGGCGGCGAGGAACGGAAACCTTCGCCGAAGTCGCCGTGGAACAGGTGCGGACGAGTGGGTTCGGCCTGCACCCAGCCCTGCTGGACGCGGCACTGCACCCCGTGGTGTTCGACGTGCTGCCGCACATGTCCGGCGCTTGGGCGCCATTCTCCTGGACCGGCGTGCGATTACCCGGATCCGGCGCTTCGCTGCTTCGGGTGCGGATCTCGCCGACGGGCCACGACGAGATCTCGCTGCTCGCCGTCGACGGCGCCGGAGAGTTGATCGTGTCGGTCGACTCGCTGGTCTTCCGCGCCGTCGGCCCGGACGACGTGCGCGCGGGCCGAGCGGCGGATGGTGACTCGTTGTTCCGCGTGGGCTGGACGGCCATGTCACAACCCGCGGCGGTCGGCGGGTGCGCCGCGATCGACGCCGGCGGTCCGCTGGTCGCCGCTCTGACCGCGGCAGGCGTTGACGTCGATGCGGTGGCGGACCTGACCACGCTGGCGGCGGCCCACGGTCCGGACCGGCCAATCGCGGAGGTCGTGCTGGCCGAGGTATCGGGAGCCACCATGGACGGCGGCGACCTGCCGTCGGCGGTACGGACGGCGACCCACCGCGCGCTGGCACTCGTGCAGTCGTGGCTGGCCGACGAGCGCTTCGACCCGAAACGACTGGTGATCGTGACGCATGGAGCCATCGCCACCAGCCAGGACGACGAGGTGTGCGACCTCGCGGGTGCCGCGGTATGGGGACTGTTGCGATCGGCGCAGTCCGAGCACCCCGGCCGGTTCGGCATCGCCGATGTCGATGGCGAGCCGCAGTCGTATCGGGCGCTGTGCGCGGCGGTCAGTCATGGGGAACCGCAGCTGGCCATCAGGTCGGGGGTGACGATGCGGCCTGTGCTGGCGAGGGTGGAACCGGCCACCGGCCGGCGACGTCCGCCGCCAGAGACCGCCTGGAGACTCGACATCCCCGATCCCGGCACCCTGGACAACCTGACCTTCGTCCCAGGCGAGGACGGAACCGAGCCACTGGACGTGGGACGGGTGCGTGTCGCGGTACGGACCGCCGGGCTGAACTTCGTCGACGTCCTGATCGCGATGGACATGTTTCCCGGCGGCCGCGCGGCGCTGGGCAGGGAGTTCGCGGGCACCGTCATCGAAGTCGCGGCCGACGTCGCCGGGTTCGCCGTGGGTGACAAGGTCATGGGCATCGTCACCGAGCTCGGATCGGGCTCGATCGGACCACAGGTCACAGCGGACCATCGTCTCCTCGCGCCGGTACCCACCGGGTGGACCTTCGAACAGGCGGCTTCGGTGCCGGTGGCATATCTGACCGCGTACTACGCGCTGGTAGAGGTGGCGCGGCTGCGGCCAGGAGAGTCGGTGCTGGTGCACGCGGCGACCGGAGGTGTCGGAACGGCCGCGGTTCAGCTGGCCCAGCGCATCGGCGCGACCGTGTTCGCCACCGCACGCCAGGACAAGTGGGAAACCCTTGAGGCGATGGGTGTCAGCGGTCGGTGCACGGCCTCATCTCGCACGTTGGAATTCTGTGAACGGTTTGCCGAGGCCACCGAGGGTCGCGGAGTGGACGTAATCCTGAACTCGCTGGAGAAGGACTTCGTCGACGCGTCCCTACGGCTACTGCCGCACGGTGGGCGTTTCATCGAAATCGGCAAGACCGACATACGTGAGGCCGGCGCCGTCGCCGCCGACCATGCCGGTGTGGTCTACCGGGCCGTCGACATCCTGGCTGTCGAACCAGAAACGATCCAACGAATGCTTGCCACGATCCTCGACATGTTCGCGGAAGGAACCCTGCGTTTACCGACCATTACCACCTGGCCCGTATCGATGGCCGTTGACGCGTTCCGCCATTTCCGCGATGCCCGGCATATCGGAAAGATCGTCCTCACCGTGCCGCCGTTGTTGGGTGGGGGGACGGTGTTGGTGACGGGTGGTACTGGTGTGTTGGGTGGGTTGGTGGCGCGGCATTTGTTGTTGGTTTATGGGGTGGGGCATGTGTTGTTGGTTGGTCGTCGGGGGGTGGTGGTTGATGGTGGGTTGGTTGGTTTGGGTGGTTCGGTGTCGGTGGTGGCGTGTGATGTGGGTGATCGGGGTGCGTTGGCTGGGGTG
>NZ_JBARWZ010000234.1:0-24416 GCF_049647105.1 Actinophytocola sp. | reverse complement strand
ACAGACTGGGTAACCAACGGAGTTTCTGCTATCTGGTGATCTTGGTCGACACCGTTCTAGCAGGAACTCCGTTGCTAGTTTCAGCCGGCTGGACAGCCGCACCCACCCCTTAACTTCACGGCCTTGGAGCTAGTGGGGCGTCCACCCCGACGGTCTGGCGGAAGTAGGCGTCACCGGCCACGGCAACGGCGTGCCCGGTTTGCCGCCCGCGCACGCGGTCGCTCTCGACCGGCGCGCCCGGATTAGTCGCTGTGTGCCGGGTACGTGGCATCGTGCTTGTCGGGCTGCTCGGCGTCCCGGGCGTCACCGGTGGGGCTCAGGTGCAGCCGATCCGGGCCGGGGACAGTGCGACCTCGTCGAACCAGAGGGTGTCACCGCCGCTGCCGTAGCTTTCCCAGCCAAGCCGGAAGTCGGTCAGTGCTGGTCGCCACGTGCCCCGGCGCAACCACTGCCCGTCGACGTCGGGGGTGGGGGTGGTGTCGGCGTGCAGGCCGGCGACCTCGGTGCCGTCGACCCACGTCCGCAGTTCCGAGCCGGTGATGCCGAACTCGACGCAGGTCCACTGGCCGACCGGCAGCGGCACGCTCTGCGCGACGCCTGCGGGGCTCTGCTCCGGCAGCGTCGCGTCGTCGGACTCGCGGTTCCACTGCGCGGCACTGTTCTGCCCGCCCATGCGCAGGTCCTTGCCGCCATCGGCGGTGTCCTTCATCGCCAGGAACGTCACGTGCGCGGCGGGCAGCGCGATGGTGTGCCGCACGAAGAACCGTGCGTACCACGTGCTGCCGCCGACACCTCTGCTGGTCCCGACGAACACGTGGTCGCAGTAGTTCGCGCCACCGTCGACGCGCAGTGACCGGGTGCCCGCGTACGCCGTCGTGGTGTCCACCTCGGCCGTGCCGGTGCCCTGACAGTTGGGGTGGACCACGGACCAGTCGCCAGAGGGCACCGGACCGGTCTGGTCCTCGAACCCGTCGCAGAACGCGTCGCTCGGGCAGCCGGCCGGCGCTGCGGCGGCCGGTGGAGGAGTGTGGCCGGTGGCGGTGACCACCACCGCCAACACCACCGCCAGAACCGTTACGTCAACGCCTCTTCTCCTGCGCATGGCTGCTCCTGCCGGTGGGTGGGTCGACGATGAGCCCATTTTGGGAGCGCTCCCACAGGCAGTCTATCCGGTCGCGGGGATCGTGGCGAGGACACCAGGTGGCCTATCCGGAACTCCGTTGTGTGGCGACGGAGATCCCGGCCCGCGCCGCGGCGAGTTCGGACCGCACCACCTCCAGCAGCCGCGCGAGCCAGTGGCGGCCGCCAGGTCCGCTCCAGAACGCCGACCGGAGGTACTCGTTCGACACCAGCTGTGCGTCCCCTGTGGACAGCAGCACGTCGGCGAGACGCGGGTGCGCACGGTACTTCTCCCGCATCAGGGCACTCATGACCGCGACCCGCGCGTCGGCCCACCCCTCGCGGCGCGGCGCCGCCTCGGCGATTTTCCTGGCCTGGAAGGGGTTCGTGGTCTCCGCGATCAGTGCCCGCGCCCGCTCGTCGGACGTGCTGAGCGCCCAGTACGCGTGGGTCACGGACGGGTAGGTGCCGCCCTGGAACGTGATCGGCGCAGGGTAGGTGTTCTGCAGCACCTCGAGACCGGGATCGTCCGGCCAGCCCGGCGGGTACACCGTGCCGCGGATCGTTATCGTCGACCGGTCCGACCTCGCCGGTCCGTCGGCGGGGACGTACTCCTCGACGGTCGCCTGCGCCTGGTCCTGGTCCGCGAAATAGTCGAGGGCACGCTGCCGTGCCTCGTTGTCGGCACCGAACAGGGCGCGCAGCGGGCCGTCCTTGCGGTCCATGTCGCCGAGCGCGTAGCCACGCAGGTGCTCGGGGATCGCCAGGTACGCCGCCTCGAGCGCGGCCCGGTTCGCCTCGGTCCGGTCGTGCCGGTACACGTCGGCGGCGGCGAGGCACCGGCCGGTCGAGTCGGGCCGCCCGGCCAGCCGGTCGATCTCGTCGGCCACCTCGCCGATCAGCCCGTCCTCGTCGACCCACGTCATCGGATTGGCGAAGTTCCACGTCGCGACGTGGTGCGCCGAGGCCCGCGCCCCGTCCGGCAGCGTCGTGGCGACCCACCCCGTACGCACCTTGACGGCGAACTCGTCGAGCGTGACGTGTTCCCAGCAGTCGATCACGCCGTCCGCGTAGATCTTCAGGCTGGTCAGGAAATAGGTGCCCCCGTTGCGGATGAACACGGGCCGCCACGTGCCCTCGACCCGTTCCCCGTCCACTTCCCGGAATGTCCTGTCGAATCGCCCCATGGTGGAGACTCTACGATTGCCGACCGGACCCGCGTGGCCCGCACGGTCGAGAGCCAGCGGTTGCGCGGCGAAGGCGACGGCGGCGACCCGCGCCCAGCGCGCGGTTTGCGCACACCGGTCCGGTGCGGATCAGATGGGTTCGTCTCGGTCGGGATCAGGCCGGGACGCGGGACTTCAGGCGCGGGTAGACGCCGGTCGCGGCCGAGAACGCTGCCCGCGCCCACCTGCGCAGCGTGATCGACGCGCTGTACGAGGCTGACCGGTCGAGCAGACGTGCCGAATACTGCCCGGTTGCACCTTGAATCCGTTGGTGGCGGCGGGGAAGCTGGATGCGGGGTTCGGCTGGGAGTTGATCCGGGATGCGACGAATGGCGAACGATCGGCGAATACCCGCGGTGCTGTCCGGGCGGGCACGGACGTTGACCGGCGCTGTGGTGGTCGCCGCCTGGATGACCGTCAGCGGGACGGCCACGACCGCGGTCGCCGCACCGAACATCCACTGCGGTGACACCATCTTCGCCGACCTGGTGGCCAACGCCGACCTGACCTGTCTCGGCGACGGCCTGGCCATCGGGGCCGACGACGTGACGCTCGACCTCGGCGGCCACACGATCGCCGGGTCCGGCACGGGCACCGGTCTGGCCGTCACGGGGCGCAGCGGCGTCACCGTCCGGAACGGCACCATCGCCGACTTCAGCACCGGGAGCCCTCCGCTGGGGCAGGCCGGTGTGGTCGCGGACAACGCACCGAACTTCACGTTCCACCACGTGACGACCCACAACACGTCGGTGGCCATCCTGTCCTCCGACGACGCCGTGGTCACCGGTGCGACGGTCGGCGGCGCGTTCGACACGAACTTCTCCGAACGGGTTTCCCTGACCGGTAACCGGTTCGCCGGAACGTGGACGCGGCTGGCCAACGGGTCACAGCACACGATCACCGGGAACGCCTTCGACGACAGCGATCTCGTGTTCATCGAGTCGGCGTCGTCGCAGACCAGGGACAACATCTTCGTCGACGCACGCGTGGTGGTGGGCGTCGTCGCGATGGCGCACACCATCGCGCACAACGTGTTCACCGGAGCGGGCTCCGGCGTCTCGATGGCTGACGCCTCCAGCAGCGCCACCGTCACCGGCAATATTTTCCAGGGCAGCCTGATCGGAGTGCGCCCGAAACTGCCCTACGCCTTCGCCGCCACCGTCATCGGCCACAACACGTTCCTCGACGCGGGTGCCGCAGGCGTGTTGCTCGACGGCGGCGGAGGGGGCACCGGGCCGCTGGACATCAGAGGCAACACGGTCATCGGCAGTGGCCACCAGTCCGGCGGCATGACCGACGGCGCGGGGAACACCGTCAACGACGGGATCCACATCAACGCACCATCGGGCTCGAACATCACGATCACGGGCAACCACACGGCGAACAGCGAGGACTTCGGCATCGAGGCGACCCCCGGCACGGTCATCGACGGCGGAGGCAACACCTCCACCGGTGACCCGAACGGGTGCCTCGGCGTCACCTGCGCATGAGCCGCCCGCACCGACGTCGACGACGCTCGGTCACTGGCGCGTCGAGCAGGACACCACCGGTGGCCAGGCGGCCGCCGTCGAGCTGTGGGTGATGCTCGCTTGGCGAGGAGGCGGCCTACCAGGCGTCCGCCGTGGTGGCGGCGGCGGTCAAGTGGTCGTGGTCGTTCGTCAGTGCGGTGAGCACGGTGTGGAGCAGTCCGGCCGCGAGGGTGAAGGCCATCTCGGCGGAGTCGACCTCGTCGTGGCCCGCCCGGTCGACCCGTAGCGTTCCCGGTGGCAGGGGTGTGGCCCGCGCGGCTGCGGCGAGTCCGTCCGCGACCGCGCCGGCGAAGTCGCTGGGCAACCCGGGCATCAGCGGGGTGCCCAGCTCACTGACACACGTGGCCGGTGAGTCCCGGCCCAGCGGTTCTCCCTCGGGCACCTCGATCACCGTCACGGTCGAGGCCGGGTCGGGGACGAAGGTCGCGCCGAGCAGAGCCCGCATCCGCATGCCGCCCAGCGCCCGCAGCACCTCGACCACGGCCCGTGCTTCGCGGGCCGGTCCCGCCACCCCCGCCAGCTCGCGGTGTGTCCAGCGCCGGATGGTGACGACCGCCGACGGCTCGTCCCAGCGGACCGCCACCCGGCGGGCCCCGTCACGCACGATCGTCATCGCGGCTCCTTGGCGGCGGGTGGTCCAGCGACTCACTCTCGCCGGTTATCGCTGACCGTGACTGGCGACTCACCCTCGCTGGGGGATGTGTATCACGCATCGCGCGACCAGTATGGCGGTTACGGACGGTTATGGGAGGTGGATGGTGGCGATCCAAACGGGCAGGGCAGGTAGGCGGTCGCCCGAAAACATCGCACCACCCATCGTCGGAGTTGGCGGTCGCGCACCAATCCGGCGGGGGTGGACAAAGCACAGGGACGGCCTGGTCGGGCAGATATGAGCGGCCCACACGTTCGGGTTGCCGCTCTGGTCGGACTCTCGGCAGCGTTCCTTCTCGCCTCGGCAAGTCCCAGCTGGGGAGTAGCCCAGGCCGGGACTGCTGCTCCCATCGCACGCGCCGCACCGAACGCGCTGGTTCCTGACGCCGACAACGTGTTGATGGCTTGGGTCGGGCTGCCAGCGGACCGGCCGGTCAGTCAGCCCTTGCTGACGCTGCAGTCCGCCCTCAATGCCGCGGCCGCCGGGCAGATCGTGTCCTTCGACCCGAACGACTACGCATTCACGAGGCGACTCACGGTTCCACGGACCGTTCGGCTCGATTCCTCGGGTCCATCGACCCTGTTCGCCCAGTTCACGGCCGGCGGCGGACTGTCGCTCACCGCGAACGTGGCGCTCGGGTTCTCGGCCGTCGGCGCGCTGATCACGGTCAGCTCGTCCAACGCCGAGTTGGCCGGCATCACCATCACCAACCCGAACGGGGTGCTGCGCCCGACCGGCATCCAGTTGGGGACCGGGGTGACCGGTGTGTCCATCAGTGGGTTCACGATGGACGGTGGCGGCCAGGTCGCGTCCTTCGGCATCAACCTGACCACCGGGTCGGCCACCATCAACGATCCACAGGTGACCGGGGTCGCCATCGGGATCGGCGCCACAGCCGCGTCGACCGCGGCCGGTATCTCCATCGCCGGGGGCACGATCACAGCCGCTCAGACCGCGGGCATCGGACTCGGGACGACATCACGCCCCGCCATCTCCGGGGTCACCGTCTCGGGCAGCGGCGCGGGCACTGGCATTGATCTTGCCAACTCGAGTGCCGCGCAGATCAGCTCGCCGGTCGTCACGGACTTCACCCGGGGGATCGGCGCCACCGCAACCAGCAGAGCGGCTGGACCAAGGATCACCGACGCGAGGATCGACCGGGTGAGTCGAGAGGGTATCGCCCTGGGCTCCACCGTCGGCGCAAGCATCATCACACCCGTCGTGAGCGGCAGTGACGCCGCCCAGTCGATCGGCATCAACCTGCACCTGTCCTCCGGTGTCACCCTGGACCGGATCACGGTGAGCCACTACGTCACCGGCGTCTCCACCAACATCGGTGGCACCGGCGCCGGGCCAAGAATCATCAGTCCCCTGATCAGCGATGTGTCGTTGGGCGGGATCACCCTCGGCTCCACCCAGGGTGCGGTCATCACCACCCCCACCATCACCGGAATCGGCACCGGTGGCACCGGTATCAACGCCATGAACGCCGGTCGTGTGTCCGTCTCCGGCGCCACGATCGCCGCGTTCCTGTACGGCATCGGGGCCTATGCCGCGATGGACCCCAGCTCTGACCGAGTCAACTTCGTCCTCACCGACGTCACCGTCACCAGCACCGTGCCCGGTAGCGCCGGGATCTACCTGCTCGGCACCGTCAACGCGACGATCAACGACCTGAACGCGGACATTCACGGTTCGGGCATCGTGCTCCACGAAGCCACCACCACCCGGGCCCAGCACGTCATCGTCACCGGCCACGCCGGCCCCACCTCCACCTCCGGCTCCGCGATCCTCAGGGCCTACGACTCAACCGGCATCACCGTCGATGACGCGTCCATCGACGCGGGCTCCTACGGCGTGTTCTTCTCCTCGTCGAGCGGGGCGACCATCACCAACGCCCGGGTATCGGGCGTGAGCGAATACGCCATCTACGGCCGCAGCTCCTCCGGCCTCGACCTCAGCGGCTCGACCATCACCGGGAACGCCGCGGTCGGCGACCTCGTGGTCACTACCGCCGGCGCGGGAATCAGCCACGACATCAACATTCACGACAACACGATGACCAACAACCAGCGCGGCGTGAACCTCTACACCGGCACCACGAACGTCACCTTCACCCGCAACACGATCTCCGGACAGCGTTACGTCATCTCCGCCGCCCCCGCGCACAACGTCACCATCGCCGACAACACCGTCACCCAGCTCGGTTCGGAGGACGAGGCGGCGGTCATGGTCGCCCCGCTCTATGAGGACGGCGACCGGCCCGGCTCCTACTCGTCCTCGGACATCAAGGTCGTCGACAACGTCTTCCACGGCCAGGGCACCTGGGTACAAGTCGGATCCCCGGATCCCACCACTCCTGACGCCGGCCGCCGCACCGTCAGGGACCCGGTCCTGGTGACCGGCAACACCTTCCCCGTCGCGTCCACCGCGATCCGCACGTTCCCCAACGCCGTCATCGGAGAGGACACCATCGCGAGGATGGCCGGACCAGTCGCCGTGGACGCCCGCGACTACGGCGACCCCAACGACTGGGGTTCGCTCTGCCGCGCCACCGGCTACCTCGACGGGACTCTCGTCCACGACGGGCGCGGAGCCGAGGTTTACGAACTCAGCGACGCCCCGGTGCTCTACCCGACCAACTGCACCGACCTGTCCCTCACCGAGACCACCCCCACGCCGACACACGCACTGCACGCCGGCGATGCCGTGACCTGGACCCTCACCCCGCACAACACCGGCCTCCGCTCGGCCCCAGCAGGCTGGTCGGTAAACCAGCTCCTGCCGCCAGGAGTGCAGCCGATCTCCGTCGCCGGGCCCGGCTACGTGATCGACGGTTTGACCGCTACCGCCTCTGACGCCCTCGCCGCCGGGGCGGATGGCCCGACCATCACCGTCCAGGTCCGCGTCACCACGCAACAGGCCACCGAAATCACCATGAAGAACGTCGCCGACGTCGCGCCACTCCCACCCGCCGAAGCCACTGACCTCGACGGTGACGGGTACGTCGACGTCATCATCGAAGACCCCAACCCGCTGACAGTCCCCACCCTGGCCACCGACACCGACCAGTCCGCCACCAACAACGACGCCCAGGGCTTCTGGACCGTCGCGGCAAGCAACAGCCAACCCACGCCAACACCCGGCTCGACCACGACCGCCCCGCCGCCACTATCGACGCCCAACGTCGACGGTCTCGCCGGGGATTCACTCGCGGACACCGGCACGCCCGTAGCGGAGCTCAGCCTCGCAGGCCTGACCCTTGTCATCGCGGGCTGCACGGCATTGACCATGGCGCAGGGCGGCCGCCGACACCGGCCGTAGCGAAGTCAGCGAGGCCGGGCGGGGGGATACCCCGCAGGAGTGGTCAGGTCCGCCGGCGACGTCTGAGGTGGGCGAGGACGTAGGACAGGAGCACGATCGTCGTGATCGTGACGGCCATCGTGAACCCGCTGCCGACGACCACGTAGTCCTCGGGTTGTTTCCCGGCCGGCAGCGGATGCGTCACCTGTTCGGCGACCTGCGTGACGAGTGCGTCGGTCGCGGTGATCTCGCCGAGTACGAGGAGTACGAGTGCCGTGGCCGTCGAGGTGACCACCACCCGGCGCCGCCACCGGAACTGCCCCGCACCGGCGACCATGGCGACGGCGAGCGCCAGCGCGGCGAGCGTGATGGCTGGTTGCCAGCCGAGCAGGTCCGGCCGCGCTGAGGGTGCCGGTTGCTGGAACGCCGGGTCGATCGTTGGTTGCGCGCCGGTGGCGAGGTCCAGCCCGGTATAGGTCGTCGTGCCGCCCTGCTTCGAGCGGCCGTACCCGCCCGGGGCGTCGCACGAGACGGCGAGGAAGCCGAAGAGGAAGCAGATCAGCGCGAGCGCGAGGCCCGACGGGGTGAGCAGTCTCGATGCCGCCTGCCGCCGGGCCGCCGTGTCGCGCAGCTCCGTCATGGCGCCACAGCCTGCCACACCATGCCGCGCAACGGTCCGAAATGGAGAAATCAACCCGGCGGACGGCAACGACCGCATGACGGGATCGGCGGTCGCCCTCGCAGTCAGTCCCGTATCACAACGTCGATCTGTTGGCGCAGCTTGAGAATGGACCCGGCCTCGTGGAAGCCCCGCACACTGGTGTTCGGGTACACGATCACGCCCCGGCCGAGCAGGGTTCCCGGGTTCAGTACGACGTTGCAGCCCGTCTGGGTGTCGTCTCCGACGATGGCACCGAGCTTCCTGATGCCCGTCGCATAAGTGGTGTCCGCGACTCTCACCGAGACCAAACCGCGGCCCGTGAACTGACCACTTTTGTTCAAACCCGGCCGGCTACGCCCAGTCGCCCAACCACTCGGGCGCCATCCAGGGCAAGTGTGATGAGCAGCCGGCGACCCGTGCTGCCCTTCACGTGCGGTGGTTGGGGATCGATCAGGTGATGAGGTCGTCGATGACGCTTGTGGTGTGGTCGGCGAGGGTGTGGATTTGGGTGTCGGTGTACCAGGTCTTGCTGTAGCTCAGGTCGATGACGAGGCTGTCCTGGTAGCGGCTGACGACGGCGAAGAGCGTGGGCAGGTGGCCGAGCGGGGCGATGCGGACGGCGCTTATCCGGAGGCCGTCGGGTAGGTCGGGTTCGGGGATGGTGCCGACGTTGGTGATGACCAGACTTGGTAGCTGCTGGTTGATGATGTGACCGAAGGCCGCGAGTTCCATGGCGGCGGCGCCGCTGTCGAGTTGGGCGCGCACGGTGTTGGCGATGTCGCGGCCGACGTCGATCGGGGTGGCGTCGGTGTCGACGTCGAGCCGGACGGAGGTGGTGGTGGCGGCGGATTGGAGTACGTCTCTGGGGATGGGTGGTTCGAGGCGGCGGCGCATGTCGACGGCGGTGGTGCACAGGATTCGTGCTGGGCCGGTCGGGGGTTCGAGTTGGGGTCGCAGGCTGGTCAGCAGGACACCGGAGGCGAGTTGATTCACGGTGAGCGCGGATGCGCGGGCGAGTGCGGTGAACGCGGCGGTGTCGGTGGGGGACTGCTGGCGGCGGATGATCCGGAAGGTCGCGTCGGGGCCTGGCGCGCCTTGTTGGGAGGCGAGCGGCGCCAGGACGGCGGGGGTGTCGGTGCTGTCCTGGTGCTTGCGTTGCTGGACGAAGTCGTGCAGCTCCGTGGCGGTGAAGCGGGCGGCGAGCAGGTCGTCGAGCGCGGGCGCCAGGGCGGGAACGTCGGGAGGGCCGGGGATCGGCCTGCCGGTTCGCAGGGCTGTGTAGATCGTCCAGAACCTGCTGTGCAGGGCGAGGTAGCTCATCCCGTCGACGAACGCCCGGGGGAGGGTCATCACCAGGCTGACACGTTCCGGTTCGCGGACGAGGGTGGTGCGCAGCAACGGTCCGGTCGTCCAGGTGTGGTGAGCGTTGATCTCCTGCCGCAGGTCGGTGCCCAGGTTGAGCGTGGGTCCGGGTGTCGATTCGGTGGCGAGCCGAACCAGCGGGCGACCGTCGATGCCGGTGATGTGCCCGAGGGTCAGGGGATAGCAGTCCGCCAAGTGGGTCAGTGCGTCGGCGAGTGCCTGTTCGTCGAGCACGCCGACGAGTTCGCTGCACAGTACGACCCTGACGTCCGCGGCGGAGATCGCCGCCTCGTGAGGAGCGAGGTACCGCTCCACCATGCCGGCCGAAGGAGTCGTCCGCCGTCCTTTTGTTCGCATTCACCCACTGAAGCCCGTCCAGACCGACAGCGCATCGAATGTCACCCGATTCGATGAAACGGCGGTACCCGCATGACGGTGCCGGCCGGGGCTGCGCCGACAGTCGGGCGCCACAACACTTCCACAACATTCCCGGGTGGGGTCAGCGGTTAAAGTCCGTTTTCCGCGAAGCGGGGGCCGGTGGTGGTGTCGGTGTCACACAGCCGGTGGGGGTTGGAGGAGAGAGGTATGGGCGATCTTTTCGCCAGCTGGCGTGGCCGTATCGACGCGAACAGCAAGCGTGCCGTTGATCTCTATGTCCGGGAGCTGGCGGACTTCCGCAAGATCGCGATAGACGCGAAGGCGCGTACCGCGATGCTGGACTTCGCGGTGTTCCTCCGGCAGCGCACGATCTCACTGGTCGCCGAGGACCTGTCGTTCACGGATGGTGATCTGTCGTTCGTCGCCGCGGTGGGGAAGGAGCGCGCAGCCGGCGGGATCTCGTTCGCCGCGCAACGTGATGTGCTGCGGCTGCACCACTCGTTGACGCTGCGGGAGGTGGGCGAGGCCGCTGGTCGGCACGATCTCGACGACGTGATGCGCGTGCTCACCTGGTGGCCAGCGCAGAGCCGGGTCGCCCCGGCCGCCTACACCCGTGGATATTTCCTCGGACAGGGCACGATCCTGTCCGAGGTTGAACGCGTGCGGCAGCTGACGTGTCTGCTGCTGGCCGGCGATCCCGCGGCCGCTGAACTGGCCAGGATCCTGGCCGTACCAGTGCCCGACCCGCTCCTGGTCGTCGTCTGCCGGGTGCCCGGTGAGCCGGATGGCCGGTTTCGTACGGAGGTGTCGCGGCACCTGCTGACCCGGCAGCGGATGCCGCTGCGCTGGGAGGAGCCGGGGGAGTTGGTGGCGCTGGTGGCCGACGCGGCGTCGGCCGCGCGGGTGGTTCGGGATTTCGGTGAGAGCACAGGACTTCCTGCCGCGGTAGGCGCGTGCCGTGCGGCAGGTGGTGAGGTCGCGGTGGCGTTCGCCAGGGCCAGGGAGATCAGCCGCGTGGCGCCGGTCCGCACCACACTGGGGGCCGTGCATTACCTGACCGACGTGTTCGCCGAGGTCGGGGCTGTCCGACTGACTCCGGTGGACGGGTGGTTGCGCGAGGTGATCGGTAGGCTCGCCACCGGTCCGCGGTTGGTCAGCACCCTGGATGCTCTCTACCGCACCGACATGAGCCGGTCGCGGACCGCGGCGTTGCTGGACATCCACCCGAGGACCCTTGACTACCGGCTGCGCCGGGTGCGTGAGCTCACCGGTCTCGATCCGGTGTCCGTACGCGGTGTCCGGGTCCTGAGCACCGTGGTGAACCGGGCACTGGCCGGGCCGGCGTGAGCGATCTGTTGCGGCAGCTGAGAGGCCGGGCGTCGGCCAACGCCCGGTGGGCGGTCGACCTGTGCGTGGACGATCTTCCCGAGTACGCCGCGGCCGCCAAGGATTCGCGTAAGTACCAGGAGATGCTGGACTTCGCGGTGTTCACCAGGATGCGGACGGTGGAACTGTTCGCCGAGGACGGCTCGCTGACCACCGGTGACCTCGCTGTGGTCGAGTCCATGGGCCGGCGCCGGGGCGAGGAGGGCCTGTCGTTCGAGACCGTTCGCCGCCTGCTCACACTGCACACCACCGCGACGCTCCGAGAGATCGGGGAGGCGTCCGGTCCCCTCGATCTTGACGTCGGGATGCGGTTGCTCAGCTGGCTGGGCCCGCAGGAAGCGACGGCCCACCAGGCCTACACTCGCGGCTACTCGACCGGCCTGCGGAGCCACCTTCCGATCGTGGCGCGCGTGCGGCAGTTCACCGAGCTGGCGCTGGAAGCCGGCGAGGACGCGCTGGCCTTCGCGGACTCCTGCGGAATCCGGTTGCACGACCGCTACCTCGTGACCGTGGCCCGGCTACCGGCACCACCCGCTGCCCCGGCCGACCTCGTGCACGCCGCGTGGCATCGCCACGGGATCCCGGCCACCTGGCGCGAACCGGACGAGTTCGTCGCGCTCGTGCCTGCTGACCAGCGACAAGCAGCGGGTGCGCTGATCGCCGAGATCGCCGAGATCGCCGGACAGCCGTGCTCGGTCGGCGTGGCCGAGTGTCCGCCCGGGGAGCTCGGTGAGGCGTTCGCGCTTGCCCAGCGGATCAGCAGGGTGACACCGGCCGAACGGTCGCCAACCCACCTGTACACCGTGACCGACGTGCTCCTGGAGTTGGGCGCGGCGGAGCTCCCGGAGATCGACCGGTGGTTGCGCGACCTTGCCGGGTTGCTGGCCGACGGCCCCGACCTGGTGGGCACACTGAACGTGTACTACCGCAACGATCTGAACCGGCCTCGCGCCGCCGCGTCGCTGCACATCCACGCCAGGACCCTGGACTACCGGCTGCGCCGGATCCGGGCGCTGACCGGGATCGACCCTGGCACAACGCACGGCATCCGGGTGCTCAGCACAGTCGTGTCGCGGAGCATCGCGAGCCGATGAATCCCATACGAATGGCGGGCAACCCGGACTTGTCCGGGTTGCCCGCCCTATCAGGTGGCTAATTAGAACGCGAGCGAGTCGGCGACGGTGCCGGTGCACACGCCGGCGGCGACATAGGCCACCACGAACATCTGCGCCGTCGGCGCCGCGGGGAACCCGGTGGTCACCGTGTCCGAGGTTGAGTAGTTTGCGATGTTCGGGAAACCGACGTCGCCGAAGAACCCGATCGTTCCGTTCTGGGCGTTCTGGTACGAGCCGGAAATGGCGTGCGCACGCACCGGGCCCAGGATGCTCTTGTAGCCGAAGTCGATCTGCGTCTCGCTGCCGTCGCCGACGAGGGTGAGCTCGAGGCTGATCGAACCGCAGTTGCCCGACTCGGTGTCATTGGTGATCGCGCCGCCGTTGCCCTTCAGGGTCATCGGCACGCTGACGGTTCTGCTTTTCTCCGAGGGGGCGGACGATGCGGCAGAGGCGGCCTGCGCCGGACCCGCGCCGATCGCCAACCCGAGGATGGCGAGCAGTGTCAGCAGAGCCGCAACACCGGGTCGGCCGAGGCGCGCTGCCAGGACGTTTTCCTTGATCATGAAATTCTCCCTACGAGGTTTCTTTGCTGTCGTGGCAGCGTGTCAGGATGTCGCTGGACTCAACTACGTGAATTCAGCACAAACCGGTCCCTCGTAGTCATGATCAGATTGTCACATGTGGAGAAACGTGCCCTCTCTTGCCTTGACGGGGCACTGGCCATCTCGGCGAGGAGGTCAGGCATTCCTCGTCGATCAGGACGATGCCCTTGATCGGCCGTTTCCTCTCACCCGAGTGGACGGCTGATCAAGGGCATCGTTTCATCAATCGCGGGCCTGGTGGGACACGCGACAGGTCACGGCCCCACGGTGGTCGTGGCGGTCGCGGTGTTGTCGTCGGGATTGCCGTCCTCTGCGGGCCACGGGTACGCCGCCACGGCGTCGAACGTCACGGTGCCCACGTCGTCGGGACCGAAGGTGTAGGAGAAGGGGAACGTCACGGTCGCTCCCTTGGGCACGGTCTGGGTGAGGGTGCCGATGGCGGGTTCCCACCCGTCGGTGCGCTTGCGGAGCGTCACCGTGACCTGTTCGTCGTACCGGGTGTTCGTGACCACGACCGTGAGCCGCTTCGTCGTGTCGACGCGCGCCTTCTCCGGTGCCGTGAACGTCGAGATGCGCACGTCGTGGGACTCCACCCGCAGGACCGACGTGCCCGTCGCCGAGCGGCCGTCCGAGGTGGTGACCGACAGCGTCAGCGTGTAGTCGCCGTCCTCGGTGTACTGGTGTTCCACCGTGCCCATGTGCGTGAGGTCGGTGGCCGTGCCGTCGCCGAAGTCGAGGTGCGCGCTGACGACCGGCTGGTCCATCGAGTCACCCGAGGACAGGTACAACGCGGCCGGCCGGAACACGGTCTCGGGGTAGTAGGAGCCGGCGGCGCGCGGGGTCAGCGCGGGCGCGGTCCGGAAGTCCACGTAGTACCGGATCGCGTCCTCCGCCGAGGACGCGACCCGGATCAGGTAGGTCTCGCCGACCTCGGCGCGGAACACCGCCCACCCGAACTCGGTTTCGCAGTCCACTTCGGACAGACCGGCGCCGTGGTGGACGGACAACGTGGCCGACCCGTGGCCCGTCCTGACCCCGACCCACCGCGCGCTCGTCGGCGTGTAGGAGTACCAGACCGACCGCGTGGCGGACGGATCACAGCTCGGCGGCACCTCGTCCGGCGCCACCGAGGCGCGGTCCAGGTCGGCGGTGCTGCTCGTCGGCAGCCCCGGCACCCGCTCCGCCGCCGCCACGTCGTCGTTGGGCGCCACGGGCACCTCCCGCAGCCGCAGCGTCACCTCGCCCGCGTACGGCGGGTACGCGGACTGCACCAGCAGGTGGTACGTCGTGCCCGCCGTGACCGGGAACGTCTCCGCGTTCCCGGTGTCCATCGCGCACATCCCCGGCACCGGCACGAGCGCGCCCCGCGTGCCCGTGTACGCCGACAGCACCGGCGTGAACGCGACGTCGGTGAGCGTCGCCTGCACGTATCCGTCGGCCTGTGCCGTGTAACTGAACCAGACGCTCTTGCCCGCGTACCAATAGCAGTCGCGCGGGTCGTCGGCGGCGGCGGTCGCCGCGCCTGCGTCCACCGTCTGCTCGAAGGGCAGCGCTGTGATCGCAACGGCGTCGTCGAAGTCGTCGGCGCCCGGCGGTGCCGCCGCCGCGGTGCCGGGCGTCAGCAGGACCAGCCCCGCGGCGGCGGCGATGGCCGCGAGCCGGGGTCTCATCGTCGGATGGTGTCGCATTTCGTCTCTCCCCAGAGTGTGGTTGGTCACGCGAACCGGAGTTCGGCCGCGCTCGGCGTCACGGTGGCCGCCGAGGAGATCAGCTCGTTGTCCAGCGGGCGCGCGTCGCGCACGCCGTCGCGCAGCCGCACCACGGTCCGGAACGCGACCTTGCCCGCGACCGCGTCGGCGCTCGTGAACGTGTAGGCGAACGGGAACTTCACCGTCCGGTCCTTCGGCACGTCCAGCGTGAGCGACCCGACCTCCTGCCAGTTGCTCCCGTCGGACTTGAACAGGGTCACGGTGACACCCTGCTCGCGGTACCGGGGCGCGTTGGCCACGTGCACGGTGATCGCCTTGGTCTCGCCGACGCGGCCCTTGGCGGGCACCGCGAACTTCGCGACCGACACGTCGTGCGTCACCACCTCGACCGTCGTGGTCCGCGTGCCGGTCCGGCCGTCCTCGGTCCGCACGGTCGCGGTGGCCTGGTAGGTGCCGTCCTCGGTGTAGTGGTGGGACGCGGTCTCCCCGTCGAGCGGCTCGACCGTGCCGTCGCCGAAGTCCAGCTCACCGCCCACGATCGGGGTGTCCCACTCACCGGACCCGACCGAGAACCACGTGACCTCGTGCATCGTCGGGTCCGAGGGCGAGAAGCCGACCTGCGGGTCCAGGGCCGGGGGCACCTCGACGGTGAGAGTCACCTCGGCCGCGACCGACGAGGTCACCCGGAACCAGTACGTCTCGCCCTCGGTCGCGGCGAACAGCACCCGGTCGGAGAAACCGCCGTCCGCACAACCGGTCAGCCGCAGGTCCGGCAGCGCGCCGCCCGTGTAGACCTCCACGTAGGAGCTGTAGGGGTCGACGCGAGCGCTCAGCGGTCCGGCCGAGGCCGGTGTGTGGCGGTACCACACCGACCGGTTCTCCGAGCTGTGGCAGGGGTAATCGGGTTCGGGTTCGTCGTACTCGATGCTCGCGGTCGAGAGGTCGCCCACCGCTGTCCAGGGCAGCGCGGTGATCTCCTCCGCGTCGGCGAACGCGTCGTTCGGCGCGGACACGGCCCGGTCCAGGGTGAACGCCAGGTCACCGCCGGGCACGCCGTAGCCCGCGACCATGAGGTGGTAGGTGGTGCCCGCCCGCGCGCGGAAGGTGATCTGGCTGCCCGTCACCGTCGCGACGTCGCACGCGTCCGCCACCCCCGTCAGGTCGCCCGGCACGCCGGTGTTGGCGGACAGGATGGTGCCGTGGTCGGCGCCGGTCGCGGTCGCGCGCAGCAGCCCGTCCTCGGTCGCCGTGTACCGGAACCACACCGTGCCGCCGATGTCGTATGTCTGGCACCAGGCGGGGTCGTCGTCGGCCCGCGTCGCCTCGCTCGTGTCGGCCTGGGTGGCGTACGGCAGAGCCGTCACCTCGGTCGCGGCGGTCACGTCGTCGTTCGCCGGTGGCGCGGCCGCCGCCACGCCCGGCAGCGCCACGGTCGCCGTCACCGCCGCCACGACGGCGGCGAGCACGGCGAACGGTCTCCTTCTCGTCCTCAGCATCGTCCTGTCCCCCCAGTTCCTCCGGCTGTACGCAGGTTCTATCGGCAACGAGGGCGGGACGTAACGAAGTTTCCGGAAACGACCGGCGGATGACTCCTTTTGACGCAACGCCGGTCGGGACGCGCGCAGCTCACGGGGCCTGCCCACAGGTCCTGCGCGTCCTCGCCGAGGTCGGTGCCGCTGCGCCTGCGCAGGCCGGACCCACCTTCATGTACGGGTGTATGGCCCGGAAGGTCGAGTAGACGGCTGGTCGGCCACCCGCGCGGTGGTCGTGCGGATGGTCATGGCCTGGCGCAGCAAGGTGGCGGCGAGGCACGCGCCAACTCCCTCGCCCGCGCGCACCCGCAGGTCGAGCAGCGGCTCGCAGCCCAGCTCGACCAGGACGAGCTGGTGCCCGCGTTCCCGGCTGCGCTGACCGGCGACCAGGCTCGCCGCCACCGCGGGCGCCATGCGGACGGCGACCAGGGCGGCGACCGATGTGGCCATCCCGTCGAGCACGACCACCGCGCCGGCGTTCGCGGCGCCGAGTACGACACCGGTGAGGACCGCGAACTCGGGACCACCCAGGCCGGCCAGCAGGGCGAGTGGGTCGTGCCGGTCGGTGACGCGGTCGAGCGCGGCGCGCACGACCGCGCGCTTGCGTTCGAGCATCGGCGTGTCGGCTCCGGCGCCCAACCCCACCACCGCCGAGGGGTTCGCGGCGAGCAGCCCGCACACCATGGCGGCGGCCACGGTGGTGTTGGCCACGCCGATCTCCCCGAGCGCGACGAGCCCGATGGCACCCAGCCGCTCGCCGACCGCCCTGCCCTCGGTGAGCAGCCGGTCGACGTCCCGGCGTGACATCGCGTCCGCCGCGACCAGGTCGCCTCTCGGGTCGACGCAGGTGAGCCGGGCGGTGCCGGGCACACGCGGGCCGGTGACCCCCGCGTCGAGGAGTTCGATCCCGAGGCCCGCCGTCCGCGCGGCGGTCGCACCCATCGCCTCGCCCGCCGAGGCGGCCGCGAGAACCTCCCTGGTCACGCTGGCCGGATAGGCGGACACGCCGTGCTCTGCCACCGGGTGGTCCGCCGCCGCCAGCACCAGGGTGCCGCCGTCGAGGTGCGTGTGGCCCATGGCGACCACCCGGTCCACCGCGCGGTCGAGCACCCCGAGCGACCCGGGCGGGGTCAACAGCACGTCCGCCCCGTCCCTGGCGCCCACCACCGCGTCCTGGTCGGGGGCACGCAGGTGCGAGGTCGGGGGCGCGGGCTCGGCCGAGGCACTCGGCCACCGCTCCTCGACGACGACCTGCGCCAGTGGCAGCCTGCGCGACCAGCCCGCGCGCTGCAGCCCCGGTTCGGGTGGCCGTTCGTCTGGCCAGCCGAGGCACAGCCAGCCGAGGGTGACCACGCCGTCGGGCAGGCCGAGCAGTTCCGCCAGTTCCGCCGGATCGAACAGGGTGACCCAGCCGACGCCGAGTCCCTCCGCGCGTGCCGCGAGCCACAGGTTCTCGATGGCGCACGCGCAGCTCCACACGTCGGTGTCGACGAACGTCGCACGACCGAGCACGCCCTGTGGCGCGGCACGCCGGTCGCAGCAGACCACGACCCCGAGAGGTGCCTCCCGGATGCCTTCCAGCTGCAGGTCGAGCAGCCGTCGCCCGGCTTCCGCCGCCATCTGCGCGGCCTGGCGCAGCCGCTCGCGGTCCGCCATGACCGAAGCCTGTTCCCGTGTCCTCGGTTGGCGCACCACGACGAACCGCCACGGCTGGCTGTGCCCGACGGACGGCGCGGAGTGCGCCGCGCCGAGGACCCGGTTCAGCAGGTCGGGTGCGATCGGGTCGGGCCGGAAGCGCCGCACGTCACGCCGGGCGCCGACAATGTCGTACAACGCCTGCCGCTCGGCTTCTGGAAAGGCCAACGCGTCGGGGTGATCCGAGCGTGCCGCGGCCGTGCTGGTGTCACCGATCAGCGGTATCGGACGTTCCCAGGCCACCGCGCCATCCTACGATCGCGGCCGACGACACGACACCGCCGCGGTTCATCCCATTGTGTCCACACGGGACATTGGATGGCCGGTTCGCCTCGGCACGTCGATCGCGACGCCCATGCCCGACGTCGCCGACGGCGCAGGTCACGTGCGACGAACATGACGGTGTCGCCGGGCCGGCACGGTCGTAGAGTCGCGTGCATGCGGGGTTCGTTGCTGGTCGCCGGGACATCGTCGGATGCTGGTAAGAGCGTGTTCGTGACCGGGTTGTGCCGGTTGCTGGCCCGGCGGGGCGTACAAGTGGCGCCGTTCAAGGCGCAGAACATGTCGAACAACTCGATGGTGGTGGCCGGGGCCGACGGTGCGGGTGCGGAGATCGGTCGTGCGCAGTGGATCCAGGCCGTCGCCGCCGGCGTCGTACCCGAGGTGGCGATGAACCCGGTGTTGTTGAAGCCGGGCGGCGACCGCAGGAGCCATGTGGTGGTGAACGGCCGGCCGGCGGGGGAGATCCGTTCTTCGGAGTTCGTCGGCGGCCGGGCGGCGCTCGCCGAGGCGGCGTTCGCGGCGTATGACGACCTGGCGAGCCGGTTCGAGGTGGTGGTGTGTGAGGGTGCCGGTAGTCCTACCGAGATCAACCTCCGTGCGCACGACTACGTGAACATGGGTCTGGCGCGGCACGCCGACATGCCGGTCGTGGTCGTGGGTGACATTGATCGAGGTGGTGTCTACGCGGCGTTCCACGGCACCGTCGCGTTGCTGTCGCGGGCCGACCAGCGGTTGCTGGCCGGGTTCGTGGTGAACAAGTTCCGTGGCGACGATGCGTTGCTGGCGCCGGCCAATGCCGAGATCGCCCAGCTCACCGGTCGCCCGGTGCTGGGGGTGCTCCCCTTCAGCCCTGACGTGTGGCTCGACTCCGAGGACGGTCTCGACGTGACCGGGAGGGTGTCGCTCGTCGCCGACCCGTTGCGGGTCGCGGTCGTCAGGCTGCCCAGGATCAGCAACTTCACCGACGTGGACGCGTTGGGGGCGGAGCCCGACGTCGACGTGCGGTTCGCTGCCAGGCCGGGTGACCTCGTCGACGCGGATCTGGTCGTGGTGCCCGGCACCAGGGCCACGATCGCCGACCTGGCCTGGCTGCGAGCGCGCGGGCTCGACGAGGCGATCGCCGCCCACGCCGCCGCCGGCCGGCCGGTGCTCGGGATCTGTGGCGGATACCAGATGTTGGGGAGGTCCATCGCCGATCCCCTTGGTGTCGAAGGGCCGCCGGGCACCTCGGTGGCGGGCCTCGGGTTGCTCGACGTCCACACCGAGTTCGCCGAGGAGAAGGTGCTGCGCCTGGTGTCCGGGACCGCGCTCGGCGCCGCGGTGTCCGGCTACGAGATCCACCACGGGATGGTGTCGGCCGAGGAGTTCGCCGGTCCCGTGTTCGGCACGATGTGGCATGGCGGTCTCGAGTCCGACGGGTTCCGGTCCGCCTTCCTCCGCGAGGTGTCGGCACTGGTCGGCCGGCATCGTGATCCGAGCGGGGTCAGTTTCGCGGCGGCACGGCGGGCTCGGCTGGACCTGCTCGCCGACCTCGTCGAGGAGCACGTGGCCGTCGACGATCTCCTCGCGTTGATCGCCGGTGGGCCACCCGCCGGGTTGCCGGTGCTGCCGCCGGGGGACCGGCGATGACGGTTCTGTTGCTCGGTGGGACGTCGGAGGCGCGGGTGCTCGCCGAACTGCTTGCCGAGGCCAGGGTGGACTTCGTCTCGTCGCTGGCCGGGCGGGTGGCCCGGCCGCGACTGCCGGTCGGGCCGGTGCGCGTGGGTGGATTCGGTGGTGTCGCCGGGTTGGTGGCGTTCCTGGCCAGGCGGGCGGTCACGGCGGTGGTCGACGCGACGCACCCGTTCGCCGAGGGCATGACCGCGAACGCCCTCGCGGCGTGTGGGGAGTCCGGCGTGCCGCTGCTGCGGCTGGCGCGGCCGGGGTGGGCTGGCGCGCCGGACGCCGAGGCCTGGCACTGGGTCGATGACCACGCCGAGGCCGCGGAACTGGTGGCGTCACTGGGAAAACGACCGTTCCTCACCGTCGGCAGACAAGCACTCGGCGCCTTCACCGACCCGCTGGCCGGGCACGCCGCGCTGGTGCGCGTGGTGGACGTGCCCGACCTGTCGCTGCCCGCGCCGTGGACGTTGCTGACCAGCCGGGGACCGTACGACGTGGCCGGCGAGCGGTCCCTGATGGCCGGGCACGGCGTGGATGCCTTGGTGACCAAGGACTCCGGCGGCAGCTACACGTGGCCGAAGCTCCAGGTGGCAGGCGAACGCGGGTTGCCAGTCGTCGTCGTGCGCCGCCGGGTGGCGCCCGGCGGCGTGCCGACGGTCAGCGACCCGGTCGAGGCGGCCGCCTGGGTGCTGGCCCGAGTCCGATGAGGACGGTCACAGGTTGGCGGCCAGGTCACGGCGTCGCGCCGCCGCCGTCTCCCGTTCGTGAAGGCGGCCGACCAGTGCGCTGAGCACCACACCGATGGCCGCCCACAGCGTCGCCAGCGTGATCAGCGACGCGCGCCGGAAGTACCAGAGCGTGTCGCCGGGGAACTCGCCGATCTCGTTGACGGTGGGCAGCAGGTGCCCGATGCCGACCACGACGACCAGGTAGGCGGCGACGGCCAGCGTGACCGCCTCCACGATCCGCAGGCGGTCGCTCAGGTAGCGGCCCAGCGCGACGGCCAGCGCGGCGGCGACCACGGAGATGAGCAGGTACAGGAAATAGAGGCCGGTGCGGGAACCGATGGTGTCCTCGTTGCCGACGGCGGGCGGGGTGGCCGGGTACTTGAGGAACGGCACCAGCGCCACCGAGACGAACCCGGCCAGAGCGACCAGTCCGGTGGACTGTGCCGGGGTGAGCCGGCGGATGCGACCGACCGTCGCGGCGGACACCAGCCCCACGAGGCCGCCGAGCGCGGTGCCGACGGCGATGGTCGCGGTGCCGAGACCGAAGGTTTTCTGCGTGGCCCGTGAAACCTCGGTGCCATCGTCGTCGTGGGGTTGTGCGGCCGCCCCGTCGTCGGCGTGGTCATGCGCGGCGTCGGCCGCGCCCGCCTCCTCGACGGCGATCGCCGCGTCAACGGCGGGTTCCCCGAACACGTTGGCGACGACGAAGGTGATCAGGCCGGCGAAGAGCCCGGCGAGGAGCCCTCGGATGAGGAAGTTGCGTGCGGTCATGGTGCGGTTCCCGGAAGGTGAGGGGTAGCCGAATACCCGTGCCTCAAAGGAAAGGCACGGGTGTGGGGGTGGCGATCAGTGGCAGGGGAAGCCGAGCAGGTGCCTGCCGTCGTGTACCCACTCGTGGATGGCGTCGCCTGCGGGGATGTTGACCGCGCCCTGATCAGCGCTGATGAAGAACAGCACGATCAACGCGATGACACCGAAGAAGACCGCCCACGGGGCGATCTGGCCGAGCGGGATCGTGGGGATCCGGACTTCCGGCGTGACGGGAACTGACTGGCTCATGAAGTAGTGCCTCCTCCAGGGATGTGTGCGTCCCGTGTGTTGGGCAATCCCTGGGCTCGGGTCTGACTTCACCCGCCGTGGCCGTCGTCCGCGTGGTCGATGGCCTGGTTGGTGTCACAGTAGCGCGACTGTGCCGGATTCCCACCGGCTTCCTCGTCCAGGGCTGAACTCACGTTACCACCGGTCAACGCGTTTACAGCACCGTTGGCGGGCGTGATTGTCACGGCGGGGCCGGAAAGCCGCGGCCGAACGCGTGTGCGGCCGCGGCGAACCGTTCGGCCAGCGCCGGATGCCCGGCCCAGTGCACGTGCAGGTAGGCGGCGGTCACCGTCGGGGAGCCGAACCCGCTCGGTCTGCCGCCGACCAGGAACGCCGGTGTCGCCCCGGTGTCCGGAGTGGTGGTCGTGCGGTGGAACTCGTGGCCGCGCAATGGTATGCCGGCCGGACCGGCGAGACCTGCCGCCGCGACGGCGTCGCGGTAGCCGAGGGTGAGCCGAGGCGTCATCGCGGCGTCGGCGGGGAAGGCGCCGACCATCGGCCGCCCGTCGAGGGTCCGGCACAGGTAGAGCAGCCCGGCGCACTCCGCGACTGCCGGCATGCCCGAGGCGATGGCGTCGCGGAGTTCCGCGCGCAGCACGGGGTTGCCGGACAGTTCGGCCGCGTAGACCTCGGGAAAGCCGCCGCCGAGGTAGACGGCACTGGTCCCGGTGGGGAGGCCGTCGTCGGAGAGCGGGTCGAACGTCGTGACGTCGCAACCCGCCGCGCGGAGCAGTTCCTCGGTCTCGGTGTACCGGAACGTGAAGGCGCGCCCGCCCGCCATGGCCACCAGCGGGCGGGCCGTGCCGGTCACGTGCGTGGTCTCGGTCGCCGGATCCCATGGCGTCGCCGTCATGTCCGGCGCCGCGCGGGCGAGTGCGAGTACCGCGTCCAGGTCGAGGTTCGCCTCGATCCGGTCGGCGAGCAGGTCGAGCGCGGCGGCCGCGTCCGCGCGTTCCGCCACCGGCACGAGACCGAGGTGGCGGGCGGGCGCGACGACACCGTCGTCCCGGTGCAGCACCCCGAGGACGGGCAATCCGTTGCCCGCCAGTGCGTCGAGCACCTCCTTGGCGTGGCGGGGCGAACCCGCCTTGTTCAGCACCACCCCGGCGAGCCGGACCGCCGGGTCGAAGGTCCGCATGCCGTGCACCACCGCGGCGACGGACCGCGCCGCGTGGGACACGTCGACGACCAGCACGACCGGGCTCTCGGTGAGCTCGGCGACGTGCGCGGTGGAGGCGAAGCCCTCGGCCCCCAGCTTCCCGTCGTACAGGCCCATCACGCCCTCGATCACCGCGACGTCCGCGCCGGTGGCCCCGTGCAGCAACAGCGGTGCGAGCCGGTTCTCGCCGACCAGGAACGGGTCAAGGTTGCGGCCGGGGCGGCCGGTGGCGAGTTCGTGGTAGCCCGGATCGATGTAGTCGGGCCCGACCTTGTGCCCGCTCACGACGTGCCCGCGCCTGCGCAGCGCCGCCATGATCCCGGTCGCGACCGTGGTCTTGCCGTGCCCGGATGCCGGTGCGGCGACGACGATCCTGGGCAGTGGCACCCTCACCACTCGATGCCCCGCTGGCCCTTCTGCCCGGTGTGGAACGGATGCTTGACGGCGGTCATGTCGGTGACGAGGTCGGCGAGGTCGACCAGCCGCCGGTCGGCGCGTCGACCGGTGATCACCACGTGCTGGTGTCCCGGCCGGTTCGCCAGCGTGGTCAGGACCTCGTCGAGGTCGACCCACCCCCACTGGATCGGATAGGTGAACTCGTCGAGGACGTACAGACCATGGCGCTGCTCGGCGAGCCGGCGGCGGATCTCCGCCCAGCCCTCCCCGGCCGCCGCGGCGTGGTCCTCCTCGCTGCCCTCCTTGCGCGACCATGACCAGCCCGCGCCCATCTTGTGCCACTCGACGGGACCGCCCTCGCCGGTCTCGGCGTGCAGGGCACCCAACCGCTCGAGCACGGTCTGTTCGCCGATCCGCCACTTCGCCGACTTGACGAACTGGAACACGCCGATGTCCCAGCCCTGGTTCCAGCCGCGCAGTGCCAGCCCGAAGGCGGCGGTCGACTTTCCCTTACCGTCACCGGTGTGCACGACCAGCAGCGGCCTGTTGCGGCGCTGCCGGGTGGTGAGCCCGTCCTCGGCGACGACCGGCGGCTTTCCCTGCGCCATCAGGCCACCCCCGCCGCGTTGGTCAGCGCGGCGGCGCTGACCTCGTCGACCGGGACGTGTACCGCGCCGAGCAGTTGGGCCAGTGTGCCCGCGAGACCCATGCGGAACCGGCCGGTCTCGCAGTCCACGACCACCGACGAGAGGCCGGTGCGGCCCAGCGCGGCCGCCGCCCGGTGCGCGCGGCCGAGCGCGTCGGGCCCGTGGGTGGCACGGC
>NZ_JBARWZ010000233.1:0-1699 GCF_049647105.1 Actinophytocola sp. | reverse complement strand
GAACAGCACGACGTGGCCGCGCTGTTCCGCGTGCAGGCGCGGCGCACCCCGGACGCCGTCGCGGTGGTGTGCGCGGACGAGCAGGTCACCTACGGCGAGCTGCTGGACCGGTCCGACCGCCTCGCCGCAGTGCTGCGCGAGCACGGCGCGGGTCCGGAGAGCCTGGTCGCGATCGCGCTGCCGCGGACGCCGGAGCTGATCGCGACGGTGCTGGCGGTGCTCACGACCGGCGCCGCCTACCTGCCACTGGACCCCGCGTATCCGGCGGCCCGCATCGCGGCGATTCTCGCCGGCACGAACCCGGCAGGGCTGGTCACCACCGCGGACGGACCGGCCGCGCCCGCCGGCGTCCCCCGGCTCGTGCCCGGCGCACTCGGCGGCGCACCACCCGGTGAACCGGTGGCCGTGCCGGGCCCCGCCTGCGCCGCGTACGTGATCCACACGTCCGGCTCGACCGGTACACCCAAGGGCGTCGTGGTCTCCCGCGGCTCGCTCGCGGACCTGGTCACGTGGGCAGTCGCCGAGTTCGGCGCGGACACGTTCACACACGTGCTCGCGTCGACGTCGCTGTGCTTCGACGTGTCGGTGTTCGAGATCTTCCCCCCGCTCGTCACGGGCGGGCGGCTCGACCTGGTGCCGGACCTGCTCGCGCTCGCGGACCGGCCGTTCGAGGGCAGCCTCATCTCCGGCGTGCCGTCCGTGCTCGACGCGGTCCTCACCGACCCGCCGGACCGGCTCGCGGCGCGCTGGGTGGTCGCTGCGGGCGAGGCACTCCCCGAACACCTCGTCGCCCGCATCCGGGAGGTCCTGCCCGGCGCGCGCCTCGCGAACCTCTACGGGCCGACCGAGGCCACCGTCTACGCGACTGGCTGGACCGACGCGGGCGACGACGCGGTCCTCGCGCCGCCGATCGGGCGGCCGCTGGCGAACTCGGCCGCGTACGTGCTCGACCGCGGGATGCGGCCGGTGCCCGACGGCGTGCCCGGCGAGCTGTACCTGGCCGGTGCCGGCGTCGCGCGGTGCTACCTCGGGCGGCCCGGGCTGACCGCGGAGCGGTTCACCGCCGACCCGTTCGGCCCGCCCGGCACGGTCATGTACCGCACGGGCGACCTGGTGCGGCGGCACGCGGGCGAGCTGCACTACCTCGGTCGCGCCGACGACCAGATCAAGATCCGCGGCTTCCGCGTCGAGCCCGGCGAGGTCCAGCGCGCCATCGTGGACCAGCCCGGCGTCGCGCGGGCGGCGGTCGTGGCCCGCGCGGGAACCGGCACCGGCACCCGGCTTGTCGCCTACGTCGTGCCGTCGGCCGGGCACGACCCCGATCTCGACGAGCTGGCCGCCGCGCTCGCCGCCCGGCTGCCCGCGCACCTCGTGCCGGCCGCGTTCGTGACGCTGCCCGAGCTGCCGACTACACCGAACGGCAAGCTCGACCGGGCGGCACTGCCCGAGCCGCGCGCCGCGGCAGCTGCCGGGCGCGCACCGGCCACCCCGATGCAGCGCCTGCTCGCCGACCTGTTCCGGGAGACGGTGGCCACCGAGGCCACCGTCGGCATCGACGACGACTTCTTCCGGCTCGGCGGCGACAGCATCTCGTCGATGCGGCTGGTGAGCCTCGCCCGCGGCCACGACGTGGAGCTGGCGCCGCGGGACGTGTACGAGCTGCGGACCGTGGCCCGCCTCGCGGAGGCGGCCGCGGCCC
>NZ_JBARWZ010000232.1:0-46011 GCF_049647105.1 Actinophytocola sp. | reverse complement strand
GGCATCCTCCACGGCTGTCTCCGCAGCCGCACCCACTACAACGAGACAACCGCCTGGACTCATCACACCGAGCCAGCCGCTGCTTGACATCTACGCTCCTGGGATGTCTTTCGGGACATCGCGCCTGTCCGCCACCTCTGACAGAACGCCGCTGGGGGCGGGCGCTGCGCGCCCGACCCGCGAAGCGGGCTTGACCAGGCCGACACCCACCGCACGACCAGATAACCAAGAAGAACACCGGTGGGACTCAGGCACAACGTCCCGAAAGCGCCCTTCCGGCCATGTCCCTGCGTCTTTCATGGCATCGAATTGCTTCACTGACAGCGGAAAGGACTTTGCCGACCTCCTGCTGGCGTAGCCGGGCGGTTCCGGCCGTCTCGAAACCTGGGCACGGACAGCTCGAGAATCGACCCCGGGAGCCACGCTCCCGGGGTCGAGTGCCGTTCGAACCCGGCTGGATCAGGCCGGTGAAGCATCCTGCTTCGTGTCATCACCCGCGCCCACTCCGCCGCTGGCGGCCCACTCACTGCTCGTTTTCCTGTTGCAGCTGGCCATCCTGCTCCTGCTCGCGCTGTGCCTCGGTCGCCTGGCGGCCCGGCTGGGCATGCCCGTGATCGTCGGTGAACTGCTCACCGGCGTGCTCCTCGGGCCGTCCCTGCTCGGACAGCTGACGCCGGGCCTCACCGGCTGGCTACTGCCCGCCCGACCCGCCCAGGTACACCTGCTGGACGCAGTCGGCCAGTTCGGTGTGCTCCTGCTGGTCGGCATCACGGGGGCACAACTGGACACCAGGATGGTGCGTAGGCGGGCGGGCACCGCGGCCAGGATCAGCATCTGCGGCCTGGTGATCCCGCTCGGGTTCGGCATCGGGCTCGGCTACCTGCTTCCGGCGTCGCTGCTTGCCGAGAACTCGGCGCGACCGGTGTTCGCGCTCTTCCTCGGCGTCGCGATGTGCGTCAGCGCCATCCCGGTCATCGCGAAGACGTTGAGCGACATGAACCTGATGCACCGCGAGGTCGGCCAGCTGACGCTCGCCGCCGGGATGATCGACGACGCGGTGGGCTGGTTGTTGCTGTCGGTCGTGTCCGCGATGGCGACGATCGGACTGCGTGCGGACAAGGTGGTGCTGTCCATCGCCGTCCTCGTCGTGTTCGTCATGGCGTCGCTGCTGGTGGCCAGGCCGCTGGTGCGGCTGTCGCTGCGGATGACCTCCCGCACGGACGGGTCCTCCCCCACGATCGCGCTGACGGTGGTGATCATGCTGCTCGGCGCGGCGGCCACACACTCGCTCGGGATGGAACCGATCTTCGGTGCCTTCGTCGCCGGCATCGTGATCGGGCCCGCGTACGCCGCACGGCTCGCACCGCTGCGTACCATCGTCCTGTCCGTGCTGGCACCGATCTTCCTTGCCAGCGCAGGACTTCGGATGGACCTGACCGCGCTCGGCGAACCGAGCGTGCTGTTCGCGGCCGTGGTGGTGCTCGCCGTCGCGATCCTCGGCAAGTTCGCGGGTGCCTACCTCGGTGCGCGTGCCAGCAGGCTCAGCTCGTGGGAAGGGCTGGCCCTTGGCGCCGGGATGAACGCACGCGGCGTCGTGGAGGTCGTCGTCGCCATGGCCGGTCTGCGGCTCGGCGTGCTGAACGTGGCGAGCTACACGATCATCCTGCTCGTCGCGATCGTCACCTCGGTGATGGCACCACCGGTGCTGCGACTGGCCATGCGCCGGGTGGAGTACACCGCCGAGGAGCGGCTGCGTGAGCGGGAACACCGGTCCTGGACACCCCAACGGGATCGGGCGAGCTGACCGCCGCGGACTCACGGGTCCCGAACCGAAGACTCGCGAGTCCCCAACCGTGGACTCGCGGGTCCCGAACCGAAGACTCGCGGGTCCCCAACCCCAGACTCGCGGGTTCCGAACCGTGGACTCGCGGGTTCCGAACCGTGGACTCGCGGGTCCCGGACCGTATCTCCGCCGCGCCACCAGCGCTGGGCCGCAACGTCCCGGCATCCCTGCCAGACGAGCCGATCAGGAGCAGCCGACATGACCGAGATCCTGCCCGACCCGGTGACCATCCCCTTCCGGCGACGGTGCCCGTTCGATCCCCCCGAGGAGTACGCGCGTCTCCGCGAGGAACGCCCGATCACCTCCGTGCGACTGCCCGGCGGGCGTACCGGGTGGCTGGTCACCCGCTACGAGGACATCCGCACCATGCTGGCCAACACCAGCCTCACCCCGCACCTGGTCCAGGTCACCCCGGCCACCGAACTACCACTGCCGGAGGAGGAACTGGAGGTGCCGCCCGGCACGTTCGCGGCGATGGACCAGCCGGAGCACACCAGGTACCGCAAGCTGATCGCGCCATGGTTCACCCCGAAACGGGTCGAGCAGCGCGCGCCAAGAATCCGGCAGATCGTGGACGGGCTGCTGGCCGGGATCCTCGACAGTGGCCCACCGGCGGATCTGGTCAGCCAGTACGCCAAGCCACTGGCACTCACCATGGTCTCCGAGCTCCTCGGCCTGCCTCAGGAGACCAGGGCAGGTTTTCAGGCCGCGGTCATGACGATGTTCTCGCTCGACTCGTCGCCCGATCAGCTGCGGCCGGCACACACGCGGATCTACCAGGGCCTCGGCGACCTCGTCGCGGCCCGGCACTCCGATCCCGGTCCCGATCTCGTCAGTGAGCTCGTGCACGCCGGGCAGGGACTCACCGACGAGGAAATCGTCAACATGGCGGCGTTCCTCCTACTCGCCGGGCTCGAGACCAGCTCGCACATGATCTCCCTCGGCACCTTCGCATTGCTGGAACACCCGGACGCGCTCGCCGCGCTGCGCGCCGACCCGGACCTGATCGGCAGTGCTGTCGAGGAGCTCTTCCGCTACCTCACCATTGTCCAGTTCGGACTGACCAGGGTCGCACGCGAGGACTTCGACGTCGCGGGGCAGCGCGTCCACGCGGGTGAGATCGTGATCGCGTCACTGGCGGCCGCCAACCGCGACCCCGCCGCGTACACCGAACCGGACCGGCTCGATCTGCACCGGAACGAGGCCACCCATCTCGCCCTCGGTTATGGCTCACACCACTGCCTCGGTGCACATCTGGCCAGGGCCGAAATCAGGATTGCCATCGGCACACTGCTGCAAAGAATCCCCGGCCTTCGTCTCGCGGTGCCTGCCGAGCAGGTTCGGCGCGGTGACGAGGACATGGTCTTCTACGGCCTGCACCTGCTACCGGTCACCTGGTCGTGACGGGATTCTTCTCACGAATTATCCGGCGTCGACCATGGATATCAGGGCGACATTCAGGGTGCGCCCTGATGCTGAACGTACTTCGCCGAGTACGGTAAGTCGCGTAGATTCATCACCGCAGGATTCCGATCTTGCTCGTGACAGTCGATCTCTGGGGAGTACGACATGCCATCGATAGGCGCGAAAAAAGAAGTGAGGGCGACATCTGGTTCCGGCACCAGACCGGGTGTCGTGCTCACCGCGCTGGTTCTGGTCGTGATCGTCGTTCAACTGTGCAACACGATGCTGAGTCCCGCACTGCCGGACATGGCCACGAGGCTGAACACCACCACCGACCTGGTGGGCGTGATCCACGGTCTCTTCTTCATGGTGTCCGGGCTGGTATCCATCGCGGCCGCCAGCTACAGCGACCACGTCGACCGGCGCAAGCTCGTCATGATCTGCCTTGTCGTGACCTGTACCGGGCTTGCCATCAGTACGGTCGCACCCAACATCACCGTACTGGCGCTCGGGCGCCTGCTACAGGCCGCGTCCGGTGCCTTCTTTCCACTCGCGCTGCGCATTCTGCGGGAAACTCAGCCCGATCACCGGTTCGGCCGCGGGATGGGCATTGTCACAGCCGCCTATGCCGGAGCGACCAGCATCGACGTCGTGCTCGCCGGCTGGCTCACCGACTCCTTCGGTTTCCGTGCCGTGCTTGGTTTCATGACCGTGTTCACCCTCGTCACCATCGTGGTCGTGCCCATGGCGCTGCCGAAGCTGCCGCCGACCCAGTCGGGCAGGATGGACCGCGCCGGCACGATCCTGTTGTGCCTGAGCCTGACCGCGATCCAGATGGGCGTCGGCATGGCGGAGAACGCCGGTGCGGTCGCCGCCATTTCACTCGTGGCCGTCGGGCTGGCCCTCTTCGCCGTGTTCTGGATCGTGGAGAAGCGGAAGTCCGCTCCCCTGATCCCGGTCGAGTACCTGCGTTCCCGCGATGCATGGCCCGTGGTGGCGACCTCCGCGCTCACGTTCACCGGAATTCTGAGCGTCATCAACTACACCATGCCGGTGCTCAGCCAGGATTCCGACGGCGGCTACGGGCACTCGGCGATCGTCTCCTCCCTCCTTTTCCTCGTCCCGATCGCGCTCGTCACCCTGGTCGCGTCACCGCTGTCCGGGAATCTGGCACCCAGGATCGGGTGGAGCCGCCTGCTGCGATTCTCGCTGATCGGCGCCGTGCCCGTGCTGATCGCGCTGACGCTGGCGGTGGACGCCCGCGTGGAGTGGCTTGCCGTCGCCATGATGGCCCTGCTCGGCGTGTTCAACGGCATGGCGCTCACCGCGGCCAACGGGTTGAGCGTGCTCCTCGCGCCGAAACGAAATCGTGGGGTGCTGCCCGGCATCAACTCGACGGCGTTCGGGCTCGGCGTGTCCCTCGGCATCACCATCGCGGCACAGTTGATCGTGCGTGGATCGAACGACCCCCACGACGCCACGACAGGTTACGACCATGCGCTGTGGATGGCGGTAATCGCCGTCGCGCTGGCTTTCCTGGCCTCTCTCGCGGTGCCGAGAAAATTTGATCACGTCACCGAATCCGAATGATCTTTCGAAATCCAGCCGTGACACGTCCGCGTGTCACGGCTGGATCGGGTTCAAGGTCCTTGTTCCCGGCGCTTCTTGACCGCCACACCAGCGAATTCCAAGACGACAGGTAGGAGAGCTGTTACGGTCGGTTCGAAGTCCGTTGGCAAACGAGCACACGCCTAAAGCGCAAGGCGGCGTTCACTGGGGGGCCAGTCTTCTCGAGCCTCGAGGCGCGACCGTGCTTGCGGTACGCCGCAGACTCCGATGTACCAACGCCTTGAGCCGAGGAGCTGTGCAGTGGAGGTCAATCTACTAGGCCCGTTGGAGATACGCCGCGACGGAGACGTCCTGACCCCGTCGGCGCCGAAACTTCGAACGATGTTCAGCCTGCTCGTCGTTCAGGCGAACAACGTCGTCCGTACCGATCAGATCATCGACGAACTCTGGGAACACAACCCGCCGACCAGCGTCACCACAACTCTTCAAACCTATATATATCAACTTCGGAAGGTCCTGCAGGTCGCTGTCGCGTCGGACAAAAGGCATTCCGATGACAACGGCGGTGCGAACCTCGCACTGCGCACCTCCCCGTACGGCTACGTGCTGGACCTTGCCGAGGAGGCGCTCGACTCACTGCGGTTCGAGCGGCTCGCCCATCGGGGCCGGTCGGAGCTCGAGTCGGGCGACGCCCGCGCCGCGGCCGAGTCGTTCTCCTCGGCCCTGCGACTGTGGCGCGGTCCCGCGCTGGTGGACGTCGGCCGTGGCCCGGCTCTCAAGACCGAGATCCTGCGTCTCGACGAAATGCACAAGAACACGCTCGAGTGGCGGATCGAGGCCGATCTCCAGTTGGGGCGGCACCACGAACTGCTCGGCGAGCTCACCAGCCTTGCCGCCCAGCAACCAACCCATGAGGGTATTCAGGCACGGCTGATGCTGGCGCTGTACCGCGCGGGGCGACGTTCCGAAGCACTGAGGATCTATCACCGCGCGCGAACCGCACTGGCGACGGAGCTTGGCGTCGATCCGTCCAGCGACCTGCAACAGATGCACCGCGCCGTGCTGACGGCGGACCGGAGTCTCGACTCGCCCCCGTCACCGGAGACGGTCCTGGTCACCAAGCGGCCGCTGCTGCCACGTCAGCTGCCACCAGACGGGCCGTCGCTGGTCGGCAGGGATGTCGAACTGTCGGCGACGCTCCGGGCGCTGCCGGTGGGCAGGCACAACGCCCCGCCGGTGGTCCTCGTCGTCGGGCCGCCTGGTTCCGGGAAGTCCGCGCTCTGCACGCGGGTCGGCCATCTGGCAAGCGCCCAGTATCCGGACGGCCAGCTCTACGCCAGGCTGATCGACGGCAACGGACGACCGGCCGACCCCCGTGACGTGCTCGGCGAGTTCCTGCGCTCGATCGACGTGCCGGACGACCAGGTGCCCGAGTCGACGGGCGAGCGCTGCAGGCTGTTCAGGACCTGTACGGCCGACAAGCGGATACTGGTCACGCTCGACGACGTCGTCGGCATGGGTCAGTTGCTTCCCCTGCTGCCCTCCAGCGGCGGCTGTGGCCTGCTGGTCACCGGCAGACGCAGGATGGCCGCCCCGGCGATCACCGCGACCATCCAGCTGTGCCCGCTCAGCATGCAGGACAGTGCCGGGCTGCTCACCGACATACTCGGCGAGCACCGGGTCGCCAAGGAGCACGCGACGGTGTGGGAACTGATCCGGATGTGCGACGGCCTGCCGTCCGCACTGCACACCTCGGCGGCCAGGCTTCAGGTCCGGCCGCACTGGAAGCTCTCCAAGCTGGTCAAATGGATCAGCTCGGAGATCGCCCGTCCGGTCACGCCGGGACACGACGCGTTCAACCTGCACGCCAGCCTCATGCGGACCTACCGGCTGATGCCGTCCGACGTGCGGATGGCCTTCCGGGTGCTGTGCGCGATGGACACCACCTCGTTCTCGCCGACGCTGGCCGCACGTGTGTTGCATACGACGGAACCCCGCGCGGAGGCCCTGCTCGACGACCTGGCGGACTTCCAGTTCCTCCACGTCGACACCGGTGACCTGCCGGACCTGCTGCGCTACCGGATCCTGCCCATCCTGCGCGCGGTGGGGCGCCAGCTGCCCCCGGACGCGGACGACCACCGGCCGCCCCGCGTGGGGATGAACTTCCCCGCGCAGCAGGACACCAACGGAACCCGCGACGAACTGCGCCCCGGATGCGAGCCGGTTTCGTGACGAGCACGGTGGAAGGAGCTCTGCGATGCGAGTGCTGTTCACGACATGGGCATGGCGGTCGCACCTGTACGCCATGGTGCCGTTCGCGTGGGCCTGCCGTGCCGCGGGCCACGAGGTGCTCGTGGCGAGCCAGCCCGGTCTCGTCGACGAGATCGTCCGGACCGGACTGCCCTCGGCCGGTGTAGGGCAGGACATCGACGCGATGGGCCTCGTACGTGGCTACCTGTCGCCTGCCTCGGAGGACGGCCGGACGGCTGGGGGACCGCGTGCCATGCGGATGTTGCTGGCCCTCACGGAGTCGATGCTGGGCGGCCTGATCGGGCTCGCGCGACGGTGGCGCCCTGACGTCGTGGTGTACGAGACCACGACGCTGGCCGGGCCGATGGCCGCCGCCGCGGTCGGCGTGCCCGCGATGCGCCACCTGTACGGACCGGATCTGTTACTGCGGGCCAGACCTCTGCTGCCTGCCGCACTGGCGCCGCTGGCGGCGGAGCACGGGGTCGGCGAGTTCGACCCGTTCGGGCTCGGCACCATCGACCCCACCCCGGACAGCCTCCAGCCGCCCGCCGACTACGACCGCCTCCGGATGCGGTACACGCCGTTCAACGGCCCGAGCACGCTGCCGGACCCGTTACCGGAGCCCGGCAGGCGACCGAGGATCTGCGTCACCTGGGGGCACACGATCGCAGGCGCCGACCCGGCCAGGTTCCTGTTGCCGTCGGTGATCCGCGCGGTGAGCGACCTCGACGTCGAGGTCGTCGCCGCCGTGTCGGCCGCGCAGGTGCCGCTGCTCGGCAGGCGCCCGCCTGCCGCCCGGGTGTTCGTCGACGCGCCGCTGCACCACCTGCTGCCCGGCTGCGACCTGGTCATCGCGCACGGCGGCGCGGGCACCACACTGACCGCACTGCACCACGGAGTGCCACTGCTGCTGGTCCCGCAGCTCCCGGACCACTCCGGGCACGCAGGCAGGGTGGCGGACAGTGGCGCCGCCGAGGTGCTCACCTCGGCGCAGGCGGAACCGTCGCGGTTACGGGCGGAGACCGAACGCCTGCTCGGTGACGGCTCGCACCGCGCGGCGGCGCACCGGATCCGGCAGGAGATGCACGACAGCCCGCCGCCCGCCGCGCTGGTGCCCGAACTGGGGCTCAGCGTCGGCTTACGCGCCTGAGCGCGTTTCGTGCCCCAGTGGCGCCAGTCCCGAATCCGCGAACGCCAGCTCGTAGCGGATGCCGACGGAGAAGTGTTCGGTGAGCTGACCTCGGCCGTCCGCCGAGGCCAGCTCGCCGATCTCGTCGACCATGCCGAGAAACTCACGGGTCGTCGGCCACGCCTGTTCCCCCGGGTTGTACACGTCCAGCCATGGCAGGTAACGGGAGCCGGGCAGGCTTCTGGCCGACAGGTCCTCGCACACCTCCATGTGGAACCACATCATCGGCAGTACCGCGCCGATCCCCGAGGTGAACGAGGTGGCCGAGGCGGCTCGCAGGAACGAGCAGTAGGCGAAGGTGGTGGGATCGGCGGGCTCCCGCCCGTTCGCGGGCTCGATCCCGAGCGACGGGGCCAGGTTCGCGAACGCCTCGCGCAGGCGGGGCCCCGATTCGATGGTGGCGTGGGCGCAGAGCCCGAGCCGCGCGGCGTGGCCGTCGTCTTGCGCGGCCGATGCGCATCCCGCGAACGCCCTGCCCAGCGCGGGAAGCAGGTGACCGGTGTCCTGACCGACGAAACGCGTCAGTGCGGTCCCCGGCAGCGAACCGTCCCGCAGACCGGCCCAGAAGGGGTTGTCGATGATCTCACGTAGTACCGGCTCAGCGGTCTTCCTGAGGTCGTTGGTGAGCATGCCGTCAAGTTCCCAGGCCGGGGTCGAAGAGACGTCGAGGCGTGCTCAGGACGAGGACCGGCTCGGACGACGAGTCGGACGTGACCGCCGTTCCCCCCAGCGCGTGCGGTCACGTCCGACTCATGTTCGCGGTGCCCGTTGGCGTGGTGACCGCGATGTCACCACAGTTGTCGGCGCTCGTTGTGCCCACGTTGCATAATCGTTGAATCCGCAGGACGACGGTTGTATCGATGCCGAGGGACGGAGTCCGGGAGACGTGTGGGTCGAGTTCGGGTTGCTCGGTGAGACCACAGCGACGATCGAGGGCCGCGAGGTTCTCCTCGGGCCTGCCCGGCAGCGGTGTGTACTGGCGGCGCTGTTGATGGACGCCGGTCGCGCGGTGCCGCCGGACCGGCTCGTGTACCGGGTTTGGGGTGACCATGCCCCATACAGTGTCGCCGGCACGCTGCGCGTCTATCTGTCCCGCCTGCGGGACGTGTTCAAGGGCACCGGCGTCGAGATCGACCGGACGTCATCGGGGTACGTCCTGCGCGCCGAGTACGCGACGATCGACATCCAGGACTTCCGCGCACTGGTCGAGCGGGGACGAGCCAGCGCGGACGACCAGGCGGCGTCGGAGTTGTTCGGCCAGGCGCTGCGCCTGTGGCGGGGTGAGGCGTTCGAAGGGCTGCACAGCGACTGGCTCGACGAGCTGCGGACCCTGCTCGAAGCGGAGCGCCTGTCCGCGAGCCTCGACAGGTACGACATCGAGCTCCGGCTCGGCCGCCACGCGGCCGTGCTGCCGTCGCTGGCGGCCGACAGCGCGGCCTATCCGCTGGACGAGCGGCTCACCAGGCAACTGATGCTCGCGCAGCACCGCAGCGGACGGCAGGCCGACGCACTGCTCACCTACACGCGGATCTCCCGGCAGCTGCGCGACGAGCTCGGCAGCGACCCCGGTCCCCCGCTTCGGAAGCTGCACCAGCGGATTCTCGACAACGGCCGCGCACCGGCCGGCACGCAGGAAACCGGCGGTGCCCCGGTGCCGCGGCAGCTTCCGCCGCCGCCTGGACACTTCACCGGCCGGGCGGCCGAGCTCGCGCGGCTGGACACGGCGTTCGACACCGGATCCGGCTCGCCGGGAAACTCCGTGGCGATCTTCAAGATCGTTGGTGCTGGCGGAATCGGCAAGACCGCGCTGGCCCTGCGGTGGGCGCACCGCAACGCACAGCGTTTCCCCGACGGGCAGCTGTATGTGAACCTCCGTGGCTTCGACCCGGCCGAGGCGCCGATGCCCGCCACGGCGGCGCTGCGTGGCTTCCTCGCCGCGCTCGGGATGACGCCCACCGCGATTCCGGTGGAGCCGGACACACAGACGGGGCTGTACCGAAGCCTGATGGCGGGCAAACGCATGCTGGTACTGCTGGACAACGCGCACAACACCGAACAGGTCGCACCGCTGCTGCCAGGGGATCCCTCGTGCACGGTGCTGGTCACCAGCCGCCAGCGGCTCAGCACCCTGGTCACGTCGCACGCGGCACGCGCGATCGATCTGGACGTCCTCAGCAGAGCCGAGGCGGTGACGTTGCTGACCGGGAACCTCGGCCACGACCGGATCGCCGCAGAGCCCGACGCCGTGGCCGCGCTGCTGGACCGCTGCGCCGGCCTCCCCCTGGCACTGGGGATCATCGCCGCCCGTGCCGGCGCGCACCCCGGCTTCCCGCTGCGGGCACTGGCAGGCGAGCTCGACGCCGCCTCCACGCGGTTGAACGCCCTGGACGCCGGCGAATTGGCCACGAACCTCCGTGCGGTGTTCACGTCCTCCTACCGCGCGCTGGACGGCCCCACCGCCGAGGTGTTCGGGCTGCTCGGCCTCGCCCCGGGATCGGACATCAGCCTGCCAGCCGCCGCCGTTCTCATCGCCGCACCCGCAGGCGCGGCCGCCATGCTGCTGCGAAACCTGGAGAACGCCAACCTCGTTCAGCAGTACCAGCCCGGCCGTTACCGCATGCACGACCTGGTTCGCCTGTACGCCGCCGAACAGGCGCTCCGCCTGCCGGAGGCCGACCAGGACGGCGCGCTGCGGCGGGTGATCAGCTTCTATCTCCACACCGCGTTCGCCGCGGAACAGCTCCTGAACCCCAGGAGCAGGCCGGTCCAGCTGGACCCGCTGCCACCCGGCTGCCATCCCCAGCCCCTGTCCGACCCGGCATCGGCCATCGCATGGTTCGACGCCGAGCACGCGAACCTGATGGCCACGCAGCGGGCCGCCGTGACACACGGCTGGCACCAGGCCGTGTGGCAGGTTGCCTGGACCGTGCACACCTTCCACCACCACCGGCGGGAACTCCTCCCCGACCAGCTCACCGCATGGTCGGCGGCGGTCCACGCGGCCGAGGCGCTCGAGGATGCCGCGACACAGACCATCGCCCACATCATGCTCGGCCGCTCTCAGGCCGTCAGCGACCAGCACAGTGCGGCACTCGATCACCTGCACCGCGCCAGAACGATGGCGGAGGAGAGGGGCAGCCTGGCCGACCAGGCGCACGCCCACCGGATCCTCGCGTGGGTCTGGGGACGCCGGGGTGACGACGAACGGTCGCTGGAGCACGCGTCACACGCGCTGCGTGCCTACCAGGCCACCGAGAGCCCGGACTGGGAGGCCAGTGCGCTCAGCGAGATGGGCTGGTGCACCGCGAGGCTGGGAAAGTACGACGAGGCCCGCGAATTCGGAGAGGCCGCGCTCGCCCTGCACCGGCAGCATCGCAGCCGGGACGGTGAGGCGTACACCCTGGACAGCCTCGGCTACATCGCGTACCACGCCGGCGACCACGACCGCGCCATCGACCTCTTCCGGCAGGCTCTCGCCCTGTTCCGTGACCTCGGCAACGCCCATGAGGAGGCCGACACCCTCGGCTGGCTGGGCCATCCGTACCTCGCGCTCGGCCAGCACGAGCGGGCAGGCGACGCGTGGCGGGCGGCACTGACGCTGTACCGGGCACAGCATCGCGCCAGTGACGCCGACCGCGTCCAGCGCGATCTCGCCGATCTCGCCGATCTCGCCGAGGGCTGACGCCGGGGGTGCTCAGTCCTCGCGTTCCCTCGTGCCCGGCGGCCGGTACCGGTACGGGTGTCCGGTCCACGTCGCGCCGACCGCGGCCAGCGCGGCGAACAGTGCCCTTCCCACGCGACGCCAACGTTCTCGCAGGCGTCGCTCCTCCTCCGGTGTCGGTTGCCGCATCGTGATCCGCCCCCTGGTCAGTAGGTTGCCGTCACCCGGTAGATCCCGAACGGCCTGCTCATCGTGGTGTCGCGGAACGGCCGGAGCGGCGCGGTCTGGCGCTTGTGGTCGGGTCCCCGCTCCCACGCCTCGAAGTCCGCGACGGCACGCCAGGAGCTCAGCACCACGAACCCGCGCGGGTCGGGTATCGACCGCAGCAACTCGTTCCCGAGCAGGCCGGGCACCCCGGCCAGGTGCTCGCTCGCGCGGTGGTACGCCGCCTCGATGCCTGCCACGTCGTCGGTCGTGTGGTAGAGGAGCACGCGCACGCCGGTCATCTGGCCTCCTCCCACTGCCGGTGGGTCGCCGGGCTCGCGACACCCGGCAGGTGCGCGATGACACGCATGGTGCTCATCGAGCCTCCCGACCGGTACGGGTGCAGCTTCTTCCGGTGCTCCAGATGACGGTCGCTGGTCTCGAACTCGCGGAACCTCGACTCGTTCACCCAGTCGCTGACGATGTAGTAGACCCGGTCTTCGGCCCCGTCCTCGTTCGAGGCGCGGGCCAGCCACTGCCCGAGGTTGGCCGGGTGGGAGGTGATCGAGTCGCCGATCTCCAGCCACACCCGCTCGAACTCGGCGGCCATCCCCGGCTTGATCAGCATCCGCAGCATCACCCGGAACACGGCGCCGCTGTCCCGCGCCATCACGAGATACCGCCGTCCACCGGCACCACGGCTCCGGTGACGTAGCGGGACAGGTCACCGGCGAGCCACAGCACCGCGCCCGCCACCTCGTCCGGACTGCCCAGCCGCCCGAGTGAGATCATCCCGCTGTACCGCTCGACCATCTGCTCCCGCTGCTTGGCAGGCATCGCGTCGAAGGCCTCGGTGTAGATCATGCCGAGGGACAGCACGTTGAACCGGATGCCGCGGGCCCCGAACTCCTTGGCCAGTGACTTGTTCAGACCGAGCAGAGCGGCTTTGGTCGCCGTGTAGTGCGCCCGCAGCGGAATCCCGACCTCGATGGACTTCGAACTGATACTCACCACCGAACTGCCGGCACCGAGCAGCGGCAGTGCCCCCTGGATCACCAGGTGCACCGAGGTCAGGTTCGTGTCCACGACCCGGCGCCACTCCTCGATCGGCAACTCGCCGTACGGGATGTGGCTGATCGCGGCCGCGTTGTTCACCACGAGGTCGAGCCGGCCGAACCGGCTCTCGCACTCACCGAGCAGTGCGGTGACCTGTTCGCTGTCGGTCAGGTCGGCACGCACCACCGCGTGCTGCCCGCCGATCTCCTTCAGCTCACGTTCGAGCGAGCCGGCCAGTTCGCCGTCCTGCCGGTAGCACGTGATCACGTCGACGCCCTCGCGCGCGAGCGCCAGCACGATCCCCCGGCCCACACCTCGGGTACCGCCGGTCACCAGTGCCTTCTTGCCCTTCACGGTGAAACTCATCGTCACTCTCCAGTTTCTGTCATTCGGCAACGGATCGTTGGAGGACGAGCGCGGCGTTGAAGCCCTGATATCCCCTGGCAAGCACGACCGCCGTCGCCAGCACGCCGTCGCGCGGTTGTCCCAGCACCAGATCTATGTCGCAGCCGGGCGCCAGCCGGATCGGCCCGGCGGTCGGTGGCAGCACGCCGTCCCGCATGGCCAGCAACGCGGTGGCGACATCGAGCGCCGCGCCACCGCCGTAGAGCCGCCCGGTCAACGTCTTCGGCGCGGTCACCGGCACCGCCCCCGGCCCGAACACGGCACTGATCGCCTCGGCCTCGGCCAGATCGTGTTCCGGTACCCCGGAAGCGTCCGCGAACACGACGTCCACATCGGACGGACGAACGTCCGCGTCGGCGAGAGCGCGCTCGATGGTGCGGCGCAGCGCGGGCGGGCGGGACGAGCCCGGTGGCGGGTCGAAACCCGCCGCGTAGCCGGCGATGGACCCGTAACCACGCCCTCGCGCCGCACCGGCGTCCTCCACGACCAGCATGGCACCGCCTTCGCCGGGAAGATAACCGGAGGCGGCCACGTCGAACGGGAGGTACGCCCTGTCCTTGTCGTCCGATGTGGACAGAAGATGACTGGACAGCTGCGCCACCAGGCCGTAGGGACACAGGGACGCGTCGGTGCCGCCGCTGATCACCAGTCGCGTGCCCTGGCGGATCAGCCTGCGTGCCTGGCCGAGTGCGTCCAGCCCGCCTGCCTGCTCACTGCACAGCACGCCGCAGGGACCACGCATGCCGTGCCTGATCGACACCTGACCCGTTGTCGCGGCGTAGAACCAGGCAATCGACTGGTACGCACCGACCCAGGACGGCCCGTTGAGGTACAGGCGTTCCATCTCGTGCTGGCCGAACTCGGTCCCACCGGACGAGCTCGCGGTGACGACCCCCATCCCGTACTCCGGCAGTTCGGCCGGTCGCACCCCCGCGTCGGCCAGTGCCGCCTCCGTCGCGGCCAAACCCATGTGGGTCCAGTGATCCGTCTGCGGGATCAGCCTGCTCGGCACCCGCTCCCCGACGTCGAACCCGGACACCTGGCCCGCGAACCGCACCGGGTAACCGGATGGATCGAACCGGCTGATCCGGCTGATTCCCGACTTTCCCGCCAGCACGGCCTGCCAGTGCTGCTCGATCCCGACGCCGGTCGGCGCCACGATCCCGATCCCGGTCACCACAGGGCCCGCGACGCCAACATCCCTAGCCAGTTCGGTGTCCACTATCGATGGTCCACTTTCATCTCGGGAACGACGGTCAGACCTCTTGTCAACGCGCCGCGTCCGGCAAACAGGACAAGGCCACACAGGGCGGCGACCGAACCCAGCCCCAGGTAGTAGACGGGTTCCGGGACCACGTCGGCGAGCCGCACCACGCCGCTGCCAAGGCCCCCGCCGAGCCCAGCGAACAACCACAACATGCCGAGCGTGCGTCCCATGAAACCGGGAGGGAGGATCTCGGCGGCGGCCGAGATCGTGACCGCGGCGACGATCACCTCCCCGCTGGCGTGGGTCAGGTAGACCACCACCAGCCACAGCGGGGAGATCTTCGCCCCGCTCCCGGCGAGCTCTGCGGCCACGGACATGACCAGGAAACCGCTACCCACCAGCAGAAGACCGGTGGCGAGCTGCACCGCGACGTGGTGGCGCCCGCTCACCGCAGGCAGCACGAAGGCGATCACCGGCGCCAGCGCGAGGATGAACACGGGAGTCGCGGCCTGCAGCCAGCTGGCCGGGATCACCATGCCGAACACCTGCCGGTCAACGTGATCCCTCGCGAACAGGTTCAGCAGAGAGGCCGCGTGCGCGATGACCATCCAGAACAACGCCGCGGCCAGACACACCACGAGATAGGCCCGCAGCCGTCGCCGGTCGCCGTCGCCGAGTGCGGCGTTGCGATACAGCAGGACGTAACAGACGATCGGGGTGAGCACGGTGAGGATCCCGACCAGCATGATCGTGGTCCGCGCACCAAGGAAACCGTTCAGCCCCAACACGATCAGCGCGACCGCCACGGCGGCCGCGAACCCCGTCCTCCGTGTCGCGGACCGGCGTTGCGCGGGAGTCAGCGGGTGGACGGGCCGGTCCCCGACGCCGCCGAACTGCCCCGAGGTCAACCCGAGCTGTACCCCGGTGAGGACCATGACCGTTGCGGCCACGGCGAAAGCGAGCGCCCAGCTGACCCGCTCCCCCAGGTACCCGACCACCAGCGGAGCGAGCAGCGCGGACACCTGCGTCGCGACGTACATCAGCGAGATCCCCGTCTCGCGGGCCGCGCTCCCGCCGAACATCCTGTTGATCATCGTCTGATGGTTCGGCTTGAACACCGCTCCGCCCACGGCCAGCAGCACCAACCCGACGGCGGCCGCCCAGCCAGAGGACACCGTGAGACACAGATATCCGGCGGCGCTCACCAGACAACCCACCATCAGTGCTCGCCGGTTCCCCAGCACGCGGTCGCCCACCCAGCCGCCGGCGAGTGAAAGCACGAACATGAAACCGATCCACGCGCCGAAGAGAGAAGCCGCGTCCATGGTGGGCAGGCCGAGGCCGCCGAGGGACTCCGGCGCCGACGCGTACAACACGAGAATCGCCTGCAGCCCGTAGAAGCCGAACCTTTCCAGCGCGTCGCTGAAGAACAGCGTCACATACCAGCGGGGCATACCGCGCAGACTGATGACGTCTTCCATACCCGTGTCAGTACCGAGGCATGCTCGAGATCTCCTGGCGTTCCGGGCAGGAGGAACTCTGACCCCTCTTCGAGTGAGTTCCCATCGAGCGTGGTGAGTATGTCGAAACCCTGTAGCGACCGAACACGGGAGGCTCGACAGTGCATCGCACCCTGATCGTCGCGAAACTGGCCACGGACACTCCGGCCGATATCGCCGACGCCTTCGCGAAGTCCGATGAAACGGAGCTGCCGCGCATGATCGGCGTTTCGCGGCGCACCCTGTTCGGCTTCCACGACCTGTATTTCCATCTTGTCGAAGCCGACCAGGACATCTCACCGAGCCTCTACCAGGCACGCAGCCATCCCCTGTACCAGGAACTGAATGCCAGGCTGGCCGAGCTGGTCTCGCCGTACGACCCCGACTGGTCCGAACCCAAGGACGCCATGGCCACACCGTTCTACGTGTGGACCGCCGAGGAAGGACGGGTGCGATGACCACGACGGCGCGGAGCAAGGTGAACGCCTCGGACGTCGAGCCCAACCGCCGCCGTGGCGGGGACATCCGGGTCACGCTCAGTCCCAGGACCGTCGGCTCGACCTCCGGCTTCGGTGGTGTGCTGTGGCTGGCACCCGGCGAGGTGGTCACCGAGCACTACCACCCGTACTCCGAGGAGTTCCTCCACGTCATCGCGGGCGAGCTGGAGATGACCATGGACGGCGTGCCGGTCCGGCTCGCACCGGACGACTCCCTGATCGTGCCGATCGGTGTACGTCACCGCCTGGTCAACATCGGGAACGAGCGCGCGCACGTGGTGTTCCATCTGTCCCCGCTCGCGCCCCGGCCGGACCTCGGTCACGTCGACACCGAGCAACCGGCCGAACCCGGCGCCCCGAACCCGGACGTCGGGAGCGCTCGGTGAGCAGAAGTGCCGTCATCACGGGGATCGGCGTGGTGGCCCCTGGCGGGGTCGGCAGGGAGTCGTTCTGGGCGACGCTCACCGAGGGCCGCACCGCGACCCGGCGGATCACCTTGTTCGACCCGAGCGGGTTCCGCTCGCGGATCGCCGCGGAGGTCGACTTCGACCCGGGGGCCGAAGGGCTTTCCGCACAACAGATCCGGCGGATGGACCGGGCCGCCCAGTTCGCCGTCGTCGGTGCAAGGGAGGCCGTCGCCGACAGCGGACTCGACCCCGCTTCGCATGACCCGGAGCGGGTGGCCGTGAGCATCGGCAGTGCCGTGGGATGCACCATGGGCCTCGAGGAGGAGTACACCGTGCTCGCCGACGATGGACGGCGCTGGCTCGTCGACCACACCTACGGGGTACCGCACCTGTACGGCTACATGGTGCCGAGCACGCTGGCGGTCGAGGTGGCCTGGGAGGTCGCCGCGGAGGGACCGACGGCGTTGATCTCCACCGGCTGCACGTCCGGGCTGGACGCGATCGGGCACGGAGCGGCGCTCATCAGGGACGGCTCGGCGGATGTGGTGCTCGCGGGTGCCACCGACGCACCCATCTCACCGATCTCCTCCGCCTGCTTCGACGCGATCAAGGCCACGTCACCGAACAACGACGATCCCGCGCACGCGTCCCGGCCGTTCGACGCCGACCGCGACGGGTTCGTGCTCGGGGAAGGCGCCGCGGTGATGGTGCTGGAGGAAGCCACCTCGGCACGCCGCCGCGGCGCGCGGATCTATGCCGAGATCGCCGGCTTCGCGAGCCGCAGCAATGCCTTTCACATGACCGGCCTGAAACCGGACGGCAGGGAGATGGCCGAGGCGATCACGGTCGCCATGAGGCGGGCGGAGGTGGTGCCATCGGATATCGACTACATCAATGCGCACGGATCGGGCACGAAGCAGAACGACCGGCACGAGACGGCGGCGTTCAAACGCGGCCTCGGTGCACGTGCCTACGAGATTCCGGTCAGCTCGATCAAATCCATGGTCGGCCATTCCCTCGGCGCGATCGGCTCGCTCGAGATAGCCGCGTGTGCCCTCGCCCTTGATCGTCAGATCGTGCCCCCGACCGCGAACCTGCACAACGCCGACCCCGAATGCGACCTGGACTACGTGCCGGTGACCGCGCGGAACCACGAAATGGAGGTCGTGCTGAGCGTGGGCAGCGGCTTCGGCGGCTTCCAGACCGCCGTTGTTCTCCGCCGACCCTGATGTGGTGCCTGAGGGTGAATCAGGGTTTTCCCGGATTGTCGCTTAGTTGCATGGCGACTAAGTTTGCCCTATGTCGCTAATCGATCAGGATGTGCCGCACCGTCGGCCCGTGTTGTCCGGCGCGGGGCTCACGAAGGACTACGGCCACAACACCGTCCTGCACGAAGCCTCGATCACGGTCGGTCGCGGCGAGTCGGTCGCCGTCATGGGACCGAGTGGGTCGGGTAAGTCAACGCTGCTCTACTGCCTGTCGGGCGTCATGACACCCGACAGCGGGGACGTGTTCTTCAACGATGTCTGTGTCAGCACGCTCCCGGACGCCCGGCGAGCCGAGCTGCGGCGGTCCGACTTCGGCTTCGTCTTCCAGTTCCCTGGGCTGCTCCCGGAGCTGCTCGCCGACGAGAACGTGGCGCTTCCGCTGATGCTCGCGGGCACCAGCCGCCGCGGTGCGATCTCGCGGGCGCGGGAGCTGTTCCCCGCACTCGGCCTCGACGGTCTCGAGGGCCGGCGCCCCGGCGAGCTGTCCGGAGGTCAGGCACAGCGGGTCGCGATAGCTCGCGCACTGATCCTCGAACCCGCGGTGGTGTTCGCCGACGAACCGACCGGCGCACTCGACACGGAGACCGGCGAGGACGTCATGACCCTGCTGGTGTCGACCGTGCGGGACCGGCAGGCGTCGCTGGTCCTCGTCACCCACGACGAGCGGGTCGCGAGCCGCTGTGACCGGACCGTCCGCGTGGTCGACGGCCGGACGGCGTCCGACTCGAGGAGTGTGTCCTGATGCGCGGGCTGTGGTTGCGCCTGCTGCGCGGCGGCGGGCGATCCGCCCGGCTCGAGGTCGGTCTGCCCCTCGTGGCCGGCGTTGTCATCACCTTCGTCCTGCTGCTCCTGCTTGGCCTGCAGCAGGGGCTGGACAACCGGGCGGAGCGGACGGCGTGGCGCACCCCGGACGCGGCGGCCGGCGAGCCGACGGCGATCCAGGGCGGATTCACCGGCTACTTCGAGGAACGGCCGCTGGCGGTCGTCGAGCTCGCCGCGCTGACCGGGAACCCGCCCGCCGTGCCGGGCATGGGCAGGTTCCCCGCGCCGGGCGATGTGTGGGTCTCCCCCGCCCTCGCCGACCTGATCGCGGACCGGCCAGAGGACCAGCTCGCCGACCGGTTCCCCGGCCCCGTCACCGCCGAACTCGGCCAGGCGGCCCTGGAGAGTCCCGACGAGCTCGTCGCGGTGGTCGGCCGGAGTCCCGACGATCCCGCGATGACCGAGGACCGCCAACCCCACCAGTGGAACGCGACCGCGTCGGTGACACCGACGAGGATCGACGGCTGGTCGGCCACGCCGGATGTCTACCAGACCACGTACCGGGACATGGCTCTGCTCGTCGTCGTCATGACGGCCCTTCCCCTCGCCGGTCTCGGCGGCCTCGCCTCCCGGCTGATGGCGGGACGCAGGCAGCGGAGGCTCGCCACCCTTCGGCTGCTCGGCGCCACCACGTCGCAGGTGGCCCGGCTGACCGTCATCGAACTGGCGACGCTCACGGGTGTCGGGGCGGTGTGCGGTGCCGTGCTCCATCGTGTCCTCGTGCCGCTGGCGTCCCAGGTGCAGATCAAGGGCGGTGGCTGGTTCCCGTCGGACGTGCGGCCCGGCGTGCTGCTCACCGTCGTCACGGTGGCCGCGGTGGTGGGCGTGATGACCCTCGGCGCGCTGACCGGGCTCCTGCCCGCGGTGCGCGACCCGCTGGGCACCTACCGCCAGGCCCGTCGCGAGCCTGCGCGTACGCGCTGGTGGAGCCTCGTCTTCATCGGCGCGGCGGTGGGCCTCTTCTGGCTCAGGAGCACCAACGCCTTCGTGAGTGCCGGGTTCACCGCCGTGGTGATCCTGGGCTGGGGCCTCCTGTCGACCGGCCCATGGCTCGTCGCCTGGCTCGGCAGGTTCATCGCCAGACGTGCCTCCGGGCCCGCGACGTTCCTTGCCGGCCGGCGCCTGTCGGAAAACCCGAGGAGCGCATGGCGGACGGTCGGCGGCATGGCGCTGGCGGCCTTCATCGCCGGCTTCGCCGCCGCGGGCCTCCCGGTCGGGCTCGGCAACGTCGGACAGTACGCGGCGAGCGCGGACCGGCTCGAGGTCGTCGTGCCCGCCGGCTCCCTCGACGCCACCGCCCGCGAGGCAGGCACGGTGCTGGCGGCCGAGGAGGTGAGGGCGGACGTCGAGACGACCCCGCCGCCGGAGTGGCTCGACGACAAGTGGGCCACCCTTTCGCTGGTCACGCCCGATCCCACCGAGCAGGACCGCGCACGCACCGCCATGACCGAGGCCGGTCTCTGGGGCCCGGAGATGAGGATGGCAGAGGACCTGCCCACCATGTGGCTCGTACGAGACGGCGTCGTCATCGGCTTCCTCGTGCTGCCGATCGCGGCACTGGTCGCGCTCACCTCCATGGTCATCGGTGCGATCGCGCGAATCTTCGACCAGCGGGAGACCCTGATCGCCCTCAACCTGGCAGGCACCCCGCAGACGGTCCTGATCGCGGCGCAACGTCGCGAGATGGTCCTGCCGACCGCCATGCTCGGTGGGACGGCAGCGGTCGCCGGGCTCGCGAGCGGCCTGACGCTCGGCGCGGCCAGCCTGCTCAATCCCTACAGCCTCGGCATCTTCGGTGGCCTCATCGCGGTCGGCGTGCTCGCACTGCTGCTCGCGGACCGGACGACCCGGCCGATCCTCGCCCGGGTGAGCACCGACCTGTCCGAACGCGAGTAGGCATCCGATGGGGGGCACGGACATGCGACGAACGGGGATCATCGGTCTCGCGCTCGCCGCGGTACTGATCGGCGCCATCCTCGCGGTCGGCGCGCACTTCTCGGACTCGCGACAGGACGACCGCGCGACCGCGATCGTCACCCTCGGCGACAGCGCCGCCGCCGGGGAGGGCGCGGGCGACTACGAGCCCGGCACGCGGGGCGAGAACGGCAACTGGTGTCACCGGTCGGCCAACGCGCTGGTCCATCACACCTCGGTGGCCGACCGGAAGGTCAACCTGGCCTGTTCCGGCGCCGATGCGGTCAACGTCTCGCTGGCCGACACCACGCACCACACGGAACGGTCCCAGGCCCGCCGCCTGGTCGACGTGGCAGGCCGGTACCGGGTCACGACGGTCGTCGTCCAGGTCGGCGCGGACGACGACCCGGCGTTCGCCGAGTCGATGATCACCTGCGTCCTCGAATGGCTGATCCCGTTCGGCCAGGGTTGCCGGGACGACCTCGAAGCCGAGTGGCCGGGACGCCTGTCCGCGATGGCACCCAAGGTCGAGAACGCCGTCAACGACGTGGCGACCGCGATGTCCGAGGCCGGTTACGCGAAGGACGACTACAGCCTCGTCCTGATGTCCTACGCGTCTCCCCTGACCGAACGAATGGACACCACGGTCGAGTGCCCGGTCGAACCGGCGGACGCCCGCTTCGCCCGCACCGTCGCCGTTCCCCAGCTCTCGGCCGCGCTTCGCGACGTGGCGGGCCGCACCGGCGTAAGGTTCCTGGACCTCTCCAGGGCCACCGAGGGCCGCGAGGCCTGCAGCGGCGGCGACCGGCCGTCAACGGAATGGCAGAACCGTCTGACGGTCTCCCCGGAGTCACTGATCGGCGTCGACTTCGGACCGCACCTGGTGCAGGAGTCCTTCCACCCCAACGCCCGAGGCCACCGGCAGCTGGGCAGATGCGTCACGGAGTTCGTGAACTCCGACCGCGCCAGCGCGGCCTGTGTCATCGGCTCGGACGGAAACCTGCACGCACGGTGGTGACGGGGCTGTCCACACGGGTCGTTACGGATGCGCCGTGAATTCACTCGTCACGAAAGGACAATCCCGTAAGAATGTGGCCAGGAGGCGGGTGGCGGGCGGGGCGACCGGTCGATTGCATGCGGCCCAATGGCCCAGTCCCCGGTCGAATGTGGCGGTGAAGAACGTCCCGCCTTGGCACCGCCTCCCCCGGCGGCCGAGTTTTCGAAGGTGAACAAAATGTCGGCGGGCCCGATTTCCCCTCACCGGCCACCCGCCGTCACCTAGGCTGCTGGGTCATGGACGGCAGAATCCTCGACCCGGACGGGGCGCGCGAGCACCTGGCGGCGTGGAAGGGCCGGATCGAGAAGATGGCCGAGAACACCGAGGCCATGCGTGGGCGCCTGCAGGAACTGCAGGTGACGGCGAACGATCCGAACGGGTTGGCGGAGGTGTCGGTCGACTCGACCGGTGCGCTGGTCGGGCTCCAGCTCACCGAGCGGATCGGGCGGGTGGCGCCGGAGGTCGTCTCGGCGGCGATCATGGCGACGCTCGGTGAGGCGCGGAACCAGCTCGCCGACCGGTCCAAGGAGATCATCGCCGACACCGTCGGCACCGAGTCGCCAGCTGGGCGGGCGATCGCGGAGAGCGTCGACCGCCACCTGCGCCGGGATTTCACCGAGGAGACCACGGAAGCTCCGCCGGTGCGGAGCCGCAAGGGGGCGGACGAGGTCGACGACGAGGACGCCTACGACATCAATTCCCAGTTCCGGGAGTGAAGCATGGCAGATCATTTCCACGTCGACATCCAGCAACTGCGGACCCATGCGCAGAACGTGCAGGCGGTCCGGCAGCGCTTCGACGCCGTCCAGAGCGCCAGCTCGCACGTCGCGCAGGACGACAAGGCGTACGGGTTGCTGTGCGGGTGGATCTCCGGGGTGCTGGAGGGCAGGCACCAGAAACAGGACGAGCTGCTCGCCTACGTGGCGGAGAGCCTCGACATGGTCACCCAGGAGCTTGAGCTGACCGCGGACGCCTACGACACCATGGACAACGACGCCGCCGACCGCATCACCAAGATCGGAGTGGTGGAGCTGTGACCGACGGATCACTCGTCGCACCGGTGGAGTCGACCCGCGACCCGTGGACCGGGTCCAGCCTTGCCGACGGCATCGAGGATCTGGTCACCTCGATCAAGAGCGAGAACTGGGTCAGCGGCGCGCTCGCGGGGGCCGGGCTGGCGGTCGAGGGCGCGGCCACGGTGATGGACCCGTTCAGCGCCTTGCTGTCCAACGGTCTTGGCTGGGCCATGGAGTACTTCGAGCCCCTGCGGCAGGCGCTGGACGAACTGACCGGTATCCCGGACGTCGTCCGGTCGCATGCGGCGACCTGGACCAACATGGCCACCGAGTTGCAGTCCATGTCCCAGGACCTCGGCAAGCACCTCAACGACGACCTGCCGGCGTGGACCGGCGGCGCCGCCGACGCCTATCACGGCCTGATGGTCAACAACGTGGACGCGATCGGCGGCCTCGGTGCGATCTCGGCCGGGATGGCGGCGGCGACCGAGGGTGCCGGGGGCCTGGTCGAGATGACCCGTGAGCTCGTCCGCGACCTGATCGCCGACCTCGTGGCCAGGGTGATCGTGTGGGCCGTCGAGGCACTGCTCGTGGTGACCATCCCGGTCATCGCGTCGCAGATCGCCGCCGCGGTGCTCAAGTGGTCGGGACGCGTCCTCAACTACACGACGTCGCTGGTCGACAGCATCACCAACCTCTCCCTGCTGCTGGACGGATAGCACCGACATGACTCCACGACCAAGGCGCCCGGGGGGCGGCGGCGACGGCGGTGACGGCCCGGGCAGGCGACCGTCCCAGCGGTCCGGCAACGTCGACGCGTCGTCCAGCGTCTCCACGGCCCAGCGGACGACCACCGACATCGCCACCAGGGGCAGGCCGGGCGGCGCGGGCAACGGCACGCCGGGACAGCCCGGCGACCCGGGTTCCGGCACGCAGTCGAGCCGTCCGGAGTGGCTGCGGCAACGGATCGAGGAGGGCAACGAGTTCAACCGGCGCCGCGAGCCCTACTACGAGGAGCAGGGCGGCGCGAACGAGGTGCACGTCGAGCCGAGGTCCGACAAGGGCCAGTACCCGCGCGTCGACTCCTACGTGCCCGGCGAGGAAATCGTCAGCCGGAAGCACACACAGTTGTCGGAGGTGCAGGAGGGCACCGCGGTCGGCTATCTGCGTGAGCTCGCCAATACCTACGGACCGGGCACCATTGTCGCGGACACCCCGACCAACCGCCGCGATCTCGGTGACGACGCGATCGGGCTGCCGATGGACGGGGACATGGTCCTCGAGGTACCGGTACAGCAAAACGGCGTGCCGCCCGCTGTACTTGCCGAGGCCAGGCGCCTGGGTATCATAATCCGCGACGAGAACGGTCACACGTACTAGCACCAACAACCGTGAGTACGGAGAAATGGTCGACTACTGCTTCAAATGGAACTACGCGGACGGCGTTCCCGGCGTGTCGTTGACCGAGGAGGAAGCGCAGGTCAAGGACGGCGCCGGCGAGGAGTACACGGCCGTCATGCCGCCAAGGACGGGAACGAAATCCCCGGTCCTGGTCACCCCGGTGTGGAAGACGGGCGTCGTCGTGGTGACTTTTCTGGACGATTCCGGCCGCAAGGCCACCGAATACACCTTCATGAAGAAAACCGAGGAAAGTCTCTTCCTGACGCGAGTCCACCTGTGGACGTATCCGAATGATGAACCAGGACTGCGGCTTTCCGACTCCTCGTCCCACGAAACCGTCCACTATCGCGAGGACGGCTATGTGAAACGGATCATCAAGAACAAGGTCGAGCATTTCCAGGAAACCGTCGAGTACAACGACGTGCCGGTCGACACCAACTGGGAACCGATCCCCTCGTTCGGCGACTACCGCTCGATCGCCCGGTACGAACGCGACCAGCAGGTCACGAACAGGATTCCGTGACCCGTCCCCCGCCGAGGCTCATCGAGGCGGATCTGCTCGGCGGCGGACCGCGTCACTCCGCCGGGTAGCGGTAACTCAGGGCGCTGAAACCGATGTCGAAACCGAAGTACCCGCTTATTTCCGTGTGCTGCCCGGTGCAGTCGTCCGCCGAGTACACGGTCGCGGTCACATTGGTGTGGTACGAGCGGGACGGCGGCAGCGTGAAGCAACCGGGCGAATAGATCACGGTCCGGTATTCAGCCCCATGGAACGCGGGCTCGGGATAGAAGCAGGCGTTGTAGATGATGCTGTCGCACGGGTAAGGCGAGGCGGCGTCGGCGGGACCCGAGGTAATCACAAGACCGGCCGCGGCGGCGGCCAGCGTCGCGAACAACTTTCTGGGCATCATATCGGCAGAATATGGGCAGAAGCCCGCTGTGGAAATCCGCCGGGCCGGTGATGCCGCCCCTGGGGCCGTGAGTGACCTGCCGCCGGGGTAGTAGTTTCACTCCGACGGAAGGGAGCTGGGCGGAGTGGTACGTCTTCATGTCGGCTGCGCGATGTGGACCCACAAGGCGTGGCCCGGCCGGTTCCTGCCGCAGCCGCTGCCTGCCAGGGACCGGCTGCGGGCCTACGCGGGCTGGTGCAACGCGGTCGAGGGCAATACCACCTTCTACGCGACCCCGGCCCGGGACACCGTCGCGACCTGGGCGCGGCAGACCGGCCCCGGCTTCCGGTTCGTGGTCAAGCTGCCCAAGGTCGTCACGCACGAGCGCCGGTTCGCCGGTGTCGAGGCGCAGATGCGAGCGTTCCTCGACGCGATCGAGCCCCTCGGCGAACGGGCGGTCCTGTGGACCCAGTTGCCCGGGTCGTTCGGCCCCTCGGACGTCGAGGCCCTCGGCCGCTTCCTGCGCAGGCTCCCCGCCGACCGCCGACGCGCCGTGGAGGTGCGCCATCCCGGGTTCTTCACTGACGCCGGGTCGACCTCGCTGCTGGAGCGGACACTCGCCGACGCGGACGCCGAGTGGGTGCCGTTCGACACCACGGTCTTCTTCCAGAGCCCGCCTGCCAGCGAGGCCGCGCAGGACGCCTGGACCAAGAAGCCAAGGCTGCCGAGGCGGACGCGGGCGCTGACCGACCGGCCGATCGTCCGCTACCTTGGCCGGGACTCGGTCGAGGAGACGGTGACGGGGTGGCGGCCGTGGACCGAGGTGGTCGCAGGCTGGCTGCGCGAGGGCCGGTCGCCGACGGTCTTCGTGCACACCCCCGACAACGACGAAGCACCGGCACTCGCCCGCCGGTTCCACGACGACGTGCGCGCACTGGTGCCCGGCCTCGACGCACTGCCCGAGCCGACACCGGCCGAGCCCGCGACGCTGTTCTGACCGGCGTGACAACGCTCAGGAAACCCGCGTGCCGATGAGGTCGCGCGAGCCAGGTCGCGTGCCGGTCGAGAGGCTCAGGGGCGGTCGTCACAGGCCGGCGAACACCCGTGCTCCCGCCGAGTCCGGGTTGTCGCTGACCAGGTAGTCCTCCCACGCGGCAACGTACTCGGCGCGGGAGATCCGACCGTCTCGGTCCGAATCGAGAGCGTCGAACGCGGCGTCGACGTCACCGCACGGCCTGCCGACCGCCGACAGCAGCCGGGCGAACTCCGTGCGGGTGATCACGCCGTCGTCCCGGCATGCCGGTTCCGCACCGTTCGGACTTGCCGCCATTGGCGCTCACTCCTCGACCCGGAAGACGTGCGGTCCACGTGGACAGACGTCAACTCCTACCAAAGGCGTGGCACGGCAGAAACCGGAGTCACCTGTTCGAGTGACCGATGCGTCAGCGGTCCCTGCCGATGGCGGCCTCGGCGTATCCACCCAGCCGCGCGCGGCTGGCGCTGATCGGGAGCGCGTGCAACGCCGTGAGCGCGAACCGCAGGTAGCGCCGCGCCCAGTCGGCCGTCGCGGTGAGGGCGCCGGTGCCGCGCAGTACGTCGAGCAGGTCGGCCCGTGCCGTGGCCGGATCGCCGCTGCCGGACAGCGCCGCCTCGATCACCGCGCGGCCGGCGGCGCCGCTCGCCTGGTGGGCGATGATCACCGGCAGGGTGAGCCTGCCGTTGCGCACGTCGCTCGTGTCCGGCTTGCCAACCTCGGCGGCCGAGCCGGTGTAGGGCAACAGGTCGTCGCGGATCTGGAACGCGACACCGAGATGCTCCGCGTAGCGGCCGAGCGCGCGGACGTGCCGGAGGTCGCCGCCTGCCAGCAGCGCGCCGCACTCGCATGCCGCGCGGAACAGCGCCGCCGTCTTCAGCCGCACCATGTGCAGGTAGGTCTCGTGATCGAACCGGCCACCGGCGCAGAACTCGGTCTCGAGGCTCTGCCCGCGGCACAGGTCGACGCCGCAGCGTGACACGACGGCGAGCGCGGCGACGACCCGCTCGGCCGGTGCGCCCTCGGCATGGCACTCGGCCAGCCCGGCGAACAGATCGAAGATCAGGGCGTCGGCCGCGACGATCGCGTCGCCGACGCCGAACGCGGCGTGCACGGCGGGCCGCCCTCTGCGGGTGTCGTCGCCGTCGATGATGTCGTCGTGCACCAGGCTCGCGACGTGCCCGGACTCCGCGCCGACCGCGGCGGGCAGCGCCCAGCGCGGATCGCCGCCGACCGCGAGGGCCGACTCGAGCAGCAGGATCGGCCGGAACAGCTTGCCGGGTGGGGTGAGCGCGTGTGCGCACATCCTGGCCAACAGCGACGGCTCACCGGCCCATCGCCCGGCGAGCCGGGACCGCACCTCGCCGATGAGCCCGGTCAGTTCCTGGCTGTCGGCGATCAGACCGGCTAGCTCTGCCTCACCCGACGGGGCTTCCTCGTTCGCCTGAACGGACATCGCTTCGGCTCCTCGTCTGGGGGATGGCGCGGTCGGGCAGCCGCCGGACCTGCCGCTCGGTCCTGCCCATGTAGTAGAGGACCTCCTCGTGGTTGGTCGACGGCAGGAAGTGGTCCGCGCCTGCCTTGTAGTAGAGGTCGACGGTCACGGGTCGCACGGCGGGTTCGTGCGACTCACCCCTGCGCAGCGCACGGACGATGGCAGGCACGTCGCACGCGAACCGCACGTCACGCAGCACGTGGTACGCCTCGCCGTCGACGTCGACGACCGGCAGGTACTCGCCCGCGTAACGGCGCGACGGCGCCCGGACCGGTGCGGTGTAGGCGGGCAGGGTGAGCAGGTCGTAGTCGACGACCGCGTCGAGCACCTCGCGATGGCGGGGCGGGACGAGCGGTCGCAGCGAGGTGGTCCACCACCGGCGCAGCAGGTCCTTCGCCTCGTCGGTGCCGTAGACGTGGACGAGCACCGGGGCCAGCACGTCGGAGTCGGTGAACGAGTTGACCATGCCGGTGCGGAACGGTTCGCACGCCTGGTCGTCGTCCTGGGCGAACCAGTCCATGAGCGAGCGGATCGCGCTGGACTGGGAGATGCCGCCGAGCACGCGCAGCGGCGTCCACAGGTACCGGAACACCGGGTTCTCGGCCACCAGCCTCGACACGAAGATGAACCGGTGCATGTACTGGTTGTCGCCCGGCGACATCGTGTCGTGCGAGATCAGGTGCTCGAAGTCGTCGGTGTTGCCGCGCACTGTCACCATGCCGAACCTCGACCTGTCCTGGTGGTAGGTGGTGTTGGGCAGTATCAGCATCGGGTAGACGGCGACCCGGGAGACGTGCTGGCTCAGCCGGTCGTAACCCTTCATGAACGACTCGACGGTCTCCCCCGGCGCGCCCCAGATGAGCTCCGCGTAGCAGTCGAGGCCCTCGAAACTGAGCCAGGCGGCCAGTTCCTCCCAGTCGTTGACCTTCATGTTGCGCCGGTTCATGAGGTCGAGCGTGCCATCGTCGAGGGTCTGCAGCGCCAGGGTGAACGAGCTGTGCAGCCCGACATCCTTCATGGTCTTCACGATGTCGAAGAACACCGAGGACTTGTTCTTCGCCCAGGACGCCTCGATGCTGCGCGGGAAACCGTACTGCTCGCGAATGGCGACGACGTCGGCGACGAAGTCCCTGTCCCCCGGCAGCATCCCGAAGTTGGCGTCGCACAACACGAGCGTGTGCACCCGGTGCCTTGCGAACAGCTCGACCTCCGCGCGCAGTCGCGCGCGGGAGAACGCGCGGACCTTCTGCCCGACGGCACCGCCCCAGTAGCAGAACGAGCACTTGTACGGGCAGCCGCGGTTGGTCTCCAGCAACGCGACGTCGTAGGGGAAACGGCCGTGCGCGTCGGTCATGGGGATGACCCCGGAGAGAAACGGCGACGGGATCTCGTCGAGGTTCTCGATCCTCGGCCGATCCACTGTGGACACGATGTCGCCTGCCGTGCCGCGAAAGGTGATGCCCGCCGTTTCGTGCAGCTCACGCGGGCCGACACCGGCGAGCCTGGCACGCAGCAACTCACGGAAGGTGAGCTCCCCCTCGCCGTTCACCACCACGTCGACGGCCGGGTTGGCGGTGAGCACCCGGTCCCCCTGGCCGGAGACGTGGTTGCCGCCGAACAGCACCCAGCCGGCCGGGTTGAGCTGTTTGAACGTCTCGGCGATGGCCGTGAACTCCCGGTAGTTCCAGCCCAGTACCGAGAACGCCAGCACGTCCGGCGCGCCGTCGCCGAACAGCGCGTTGGCCATCCCGAACAGGGTGGCCTCGCCGTCGAAGTTGTGGATGAAGATCTCGGACCGCGCCGCGATCAGCGGGTCGGCGAGCGCGGTCGCCTTGAGGTAGCCGGCGGCGAGTGGCATGGACTCCAGTGACATGGCCCAGATTCCCTGCTGCACCAGCCACACCCGCAACGGCTGCCGTCGCATCGCCTCTCCTCCGGTCGCGGTCACCACGTAACCGGCAGTGCGGCCGGTCCGTCGTCGAACGGCGCCCCGGTCCACCGCACGTCCTCCGGCGCGCAGGCGAGAGCGAGGCCGGGCAGCCGGGTGGCGAGTGCGGTGATCGCGGCGACGAGCTGAGTCCTGGCGACCGCGGCGCCGACGCAATGATGCGGCCCATAACCGAACCGCAGGTGCCGGTTGGGGTCGCGGGTGCGGTCGAACCGGTCGGGATCGGCGAAGCGGGCCGGGTCCCTGTTGGCCGCCTCCAGCCGGACGATCACCCGGTCGCCCGCCGCGATACGCTGTTCCGAAATGTCCACATCGGACAGTGCCCAGCGCGGGTACGGCTCCCCGCTCACGCCCGCCTGGTGACGCAGGATCTCCTCGGCGGCGGTGTCGGCCGCGGTCTGGTCGTCAAGACCACGAAGCCCGCCGGTGGTGAGCAGCTTGACCATGCCGATGGACAGGGCGTTGGCGCTGGTGAGCTGGCCACCGGCGAGCAGTGCGGCGCCCGCGAAGACGAGTTCCTGCTCGCTGAAGCCTTCCTCGATGAGCCCGCTCAGCAGGTCGGCCCTTGGTTCGGCGCGGCGGGCGGCGACGAGCTCGGTGAGGAAGGCGAGCAGGTCGGTCCAGCCCGCGATCGCCGCGCTGTCCTGCTCGGCGACGACCGTGGAGATGGCCTGTGCCCAGGCCGCGAACCGATCCCGGTCGGCGATGTCGACCCCGAGCACGTCGGCGATCACGGCGCGGGCGAGTGGCAGGGCGACGATGGCCACCAGGTCGGCCGGTGGCCCGGCGGCGGCGAGGTCGGCGACGTGCTCGTCGGCGAGGTCGCGGATCCGTGGGCGCAACCGGTCGATGGCCCGCGCGCCGAACCCACGGGAGATCGGCCCGCGCAACCTGGCGTGCGCGGCACCGTCGCAGAGCAGCGAGCTGGCGTCGGCCTGCTCGCCCGGCCCGACCACGCTGAAGCGGGCGTCGGTGAGCACCTGCTGGGCGAGGTCGGCGCCGAGCACCAGCCACACCGGGCGGCCCGCACCGTCGACCGTGCGGACCAGCGGGCCGTCCTTGCGCAGATCGGCGAACGCGGGCGGCGGGGCGTAGGGCGACGGCCGCTCGTAGGGCAGCGAGATCGAGTCGAGGTCCATGGCTATCCCACCCGAACGGTGTCGAGGAAACGCCGCACGGCGGCGGTGAACGTGTCCGGCTGTTCGAGGTTGAGCATGTGGCCTGCCCCCGCCACGCGGCGGGACTCGGCGTGGGGCACCGCCATGGCGACGCGCTCGGCCATCTCGTGGATGTCCTGGCAGTCCAGCTCGCCGGTGAGCAGGAGGAGCGGGACGGTGAGGCCGGGCAGGCGTGCCCACGAGTCGGTGGCGCGGCCGGGCAGGACGGGATCCGGCCGGGCGTGCCGGGTGGCGGTGGACATGGCCATGGTCCGGCAGAGTCCCCTGATCCCGGCGGGTGTCTCGTCCGGCCGCCTGGTCGGTCCGTCGACCCACATGCGCAGGAACAGCTCGACGTACTCGGCCGTGTCCCTGCGCATGGCCGCCTCGAACTGGCCGCGCAGCAGCGCGACGATGAACGCGCCGCGCCAGTACTGCTGGGAGGTACCGGAGCCGCTGGCCACGATTCCCGCCACCCGGTCCGGGTGGTCGAGGGCGGTGTCCAGCGCGGTGGTGCCACCCATCGACTGCCCGACGAGGAACGCGGTGGGCAGTTCGAGGTGGTCGAGCAGGGCGATCACGTCGTCGGCCCGCTGGTAGGGCAGCGTCGGCGTGCCGGAGTCCCCGTGCCCGCGTGCGTCGAGCACCAGTAGCCGGTAGCCGGACAAGCCGGACAGCTGCGGTCCCCACACCCTGCGGTCCAGGGTGCCGTCGTGAAGCAGCACCACGGGTTGGCCGCTGCCGATGTCGTCGTAGGCGAGGTGCCCGTCGGCGAGGTCCACCCGGTTCATCGGTGGCCGCCGAGGGAGGCGAGAACCGGCTCGGCTCGTCCGGTGAGCTCGCCGAGCAGCGCGGCCCGCACCTCGGGGCGGCTCGCCACGACCAGCGTGAACAGCGCCTCCCGCGCGAGGCGCTGTGCCGGATGGCCGTCGAGCAGCGCGGCGCCACCACCGGCGACCACGAGGGCGGTACAGGCGCGCTGGGCGAGTGCTGAGCAGGCGGCCCGCAGGGCAGGCAGCCGGTCCGGCTCGGCGATGGCGGCGTCGAGGCGGTCACGCAGATCGTCCTGCTCACCGAGGAAGAGGTCGGCCACCGACGGCTCCACGTCGGCCAGCAGGCGCACGGCCCGGCCGGTGAGGCCGAGAGCGAGCGCGCTGTCGACCCGCTGCCCGACCGCGAGGCCGGCGAGGAAGGCGGACCGCTCGGTCCGGGTGGTCACGTGCTCGTCGGGCAGCACCATGTCGCGCAGAACCAGCGAGACGGTGTTGGTGCCCTGGCCTGCCACCAGCGTCAGCGGGTCGACGGCGACGATCCCCTGACCGGGGTGCACGTCGACGAGACCGCTCACCACCTCACCGGTGGTCTCGTCGTAGGCGGACACGTGCAGCAGGTCGACGATGCCCCAGCCACTGACGAAGGGCACCCGGCCGCTGATCGACCAGCCCCCGGGACGACGGGTGGCGTGCACCCGAGGCGTGGTGTGCACGACCCCGGAGAACGCACCGCCACCCCGCACCTCGCCCCGCACGGCCAGGCCGAGCAGCCGGGCACGCAGGTCCTCGTTGGGCGTCATGAGCAGCCCCATCACGATCCCGTGGTGCTGCAGCCAGGTGAACGTCGTGGTGAGGCAGCCGCCGGCCAGTGTCTCGACGACACGCAGCGCCTCGGTGAACTCGAGACCCGGCCCGCCTGCCTCGCGAGGGGCGAAGAGCCCGTAGAAGCCCTCTGCGGCGAGCAACGCGAAGTGGCTCTCGGGGACGCGACCGGTGCGGTCGACCTCGGCGGCGGCCGGGAACAGCACCTCGTCGACGATCACCTCGGCGGCGGCGGGCAACCCGATCATGCCGGGACCCCGAGCTCCAGCAGATGCAGGTGCCATTGCTCGTACTGGTCGCCGGTGGTGACCTCGGGTGGCAGCGCGCGAGCGAGGGCCGATGGCACCTCGGTCATGGTCATCCGGTGCAGTTCGCGCACCGTGAGGCCCGCCACCGCCGCGAGCTCGTCGATCAGGGCCGGATTGCCGAGTGCCTCGCCGAACCACAGGTAGACGCGCCCGGCCGGGGTGAGGAGCCCGGCACCCCCGACCAGGAAGCGGCGCAGCTTGGCGTACTCGGGATCGAACATCGTCTCGTGCCACAGCGAGCCGTCGAGGCGCTCGGCGGGTGCGTCGAGGAACGGCGGGTTCCAGTAGATCCCGTCGAACCGCTCACCCGGCGGGACGGCGGCGTAGAGGTCGCTGACCCTGGCCTCGACCCGGTCGTCGACGCCGTGCCGGCGGGCGTTGCGCATGGTGTTGTCGACCGCGGCCGGGTTGAGGTCGAGCGCGAGGACCCGCGGGCAGCCGGCCAGCGCGGCGAGCACGGACATGATCCCCGTGCCGCTGCCCATCTCGAGGAACGAGGTCATCGCCGGGAAGGGGATCAGCTCGGCGTGCAGCTCACCGCCCGGCGAGTAGGCGGGCGGCCACACGTCGTCCAGCAGATCCCACTGGCGGCCGAGCAGCTCGAACACGGCGGGCCGACCGGTGTCGGTGCGGTAGCCGTCGATGATCGTCTGGCCTATGCGTAGCTCGAGTTCCCTGGTGTCCATTGACGTCCCGTGGCATCGGCGGTCCGGTGTGGACATTCAGGAAACGCCGCCGCCCCGTCGCGGGGCAAGTCAGCGGGGTCGAACGCCCACCGGTTCCGGCGGTGACCAGCCGACCATGGTGTCGAGCGACCGGCGGGACACCGCCTCGGGCAGCAGCCCGCCGAGCCAGGTGCCCGCGTTGCGGGCGGCGACCGCGACCGGCCCTGCCGACTCGACGACGCGGCCGGTCCAGCGGGAGATCCTGGCCAGCCGGTCGACGCGAGGGCGGCGCACCCGGTCGTAGTCGGCGAGTGCCGCGCGCAGAGCCGCGAAGTCTGCGGTGTGGTCGACGCGGTGTGCCAGTTCGACGGCGTCCTCCAGCGCCACATTGGCGAGGCCCACGTTGGGCGCCATGGGATGCGCCGCGTCGCCGACCAGGACCACCCGGCCACGGTGGAGAGCTGGCAGCGGGGCGGCCAGCTCCTCGATGCGGTCCAGGTGCACCTCGGCCCCGGCGGCACGGGCCAGCAGTTCCGGGATGGGGTCGTGCCAGCGGCCGAACAGGGTGTCGAGCTGGGCGCCCGCGCGGGCGGCATCCGTTGCCAGCGCGGAGAAGTGCGTGCGCCCGGCGGGCAGGGGCAGTATCGAGAGGCGCAGGCCCGCACCCCAGGTTTCGGCGGGGGCCAGGGTCAGGTCGTCCGCAGGTACGACGGCTCGCCAGCTCGCCGAGCCGCAGTCGCGCAGGCCGGGATGGTCCGGGAACAGGGTGCCGCGGGTCGCGGAGCGGATCCCGTCCGCCACGACGACGAGGCCACTCGGTACGACGTCGGTACCGACACGCAGCAACGCGGGAAAGGCCCCGTGGCCGATCGCGACGAGTTCGGCGGTGAGTCCATAGCGGACGGTTCCGGGCGGCAGGGCCGCCGTGAGGACGGCGACCAGGTCACGGCGCAGCAGCGCCCGCACGTGCTCGCCGTAGCGGCGGCGCACGAACCCGAGGTCGCTGCGGGCCAGCCAGCGGCCGCTCGGGGTTCGCACCCCGCCCTCGGTCTGCACCACCGACCGCCCGCACACCTCGGCACCGACACCGAGCCGGTGCAGGGCGTGCATCCCGTTGGGGGTCAGACCGATCCCGCCGCCACGGACACCCGGCCCGGCGGCTCGTTCGACGACCCGCACCGGCAGACCGGCGCCGCGCAGCGCGAGCGCGCTCGCGAGACCGGCGATACCCGCACCGACGACGTGGATCACGACCGTCCACCCGCGCGAGCGTTGTGGACACTGTGGACACTCGACACCGGGCAAGCATGGCCCTTCGGAACGCGAACAGCGAGCCGGTGGCACACACCGGGTTACCGTGCGCACATGCCGTGGTTGTGGAGCCGCTTCCAGGTGCACATGGAGGCGTGCAGGCCGGACACCCTGTTCTACGCGGGCACCGTCGGGGTGTCGGGCGCCGTACTGACCGATGTGGACACTCCGCTGCGGCTGCTCCTGCTGGCCTGGCTGGTGCCCACACTCGCGTGGATCGCCTCGATCTACGGCGGCGACTACTTCGACCGCGACCTGGACCGGCTCACCAAGCCGCACCGGCCGATCCCGTCCGGCCGGCTCGGGGCGGGGACCGCCCGCGCGATCATGGTGGCCGGCATCGGCTTCGGGGGGCTGGTCGCCGCGCTGGTGAACCCGCTCACGGCGGGACTGGCCGCGGTGGCCTGCCTGGTCGGCATCGCCTACGCGAGTGTCCTCAAGGGACGCGGCCTGTGGGGCAACGTCGTGCGGGGGCTGCCGACCGCGCTCACCCTGCTGTGGGGCTCGATGGTCGTGCAACCACTGCCGGAGCCCCGGCTCGTGCCGCTCGCCGTGGCCTTCTGGCTGCACGACTCGGGTTCCAACCTCCTCGGCGCGCTCGGCGACCGGGACGGCGACCGGCGCGGCGGCTACCGCACCTACCCGGTGTGCCGCGGTGACGAGGCCACCGTGCGTGGTCTCGTCAGCTTCGGAGTGTGCTGGGTGGCACTCGCCGCGCTGTGGCCGCTGGTGCCCGGCGCCGGCGGCTCGATCTCGCCGCCGGTCTACACCGCGGGCCTCGCCGTCGCGGCGCTCGCGAGCTGGGCGGCGGTCTCGCTCGTGGCCCGCGCGTCCCGGCCAATCCCGCGCGCCGTCTGCCTGCGCGCGCACGAGATCGTCGTCGCGGAGCGGATCGTGCTCGGCACGTTCCTCCCGGCTGCCGTCGGCAGGCTGGACGTCGCACTGCTGGTCGGCGGCCCCTCCCTCGCGGCGACGCTGGTCGCTCGCGGTCTGATGCGGCGCCGCTACGAGCCGGCCAGGGCATGACGCGGATGGCCGCCCTTGTAGAGCCCGAGCACGAGCTCGTGTGAGTAGCCAAGCAGTTCGAGCAGCTCGGGGTCGAGACCCGCGGCGCCCGCGGGTGGGACGCTGAGCGTCCCGTTCTCCACCTGACGCAGCCACGCGACCTGGAAGCCCATCGAGAAGATGTGCCGGGTCGTGTCGGCGGTGGTGTTGGCGCCGCCCGCGTGGAAGGTGTCGGCACGGAACAGCAGGGCGTCCCCTCGGTCCAGCTCGACCTGCACGGCCGCCGACCAGTCCGGCGCGGGCTCGTCGGCCGGGCCGCCGTGACTGTCCGGGACGACCCAGGTCGCGCCGTTGTCGGCGGTGAACTCCGACATCGCGGCCATGACGGTGAGCGCGATCGGGTGCCTGCCACCGGGGACGTGCCGCCAGGAGAACGTGTCGCGGTGCAGCTCCTGGCGTGGTGCGCCGGGGTGGCGGGCCATGTACTCGGCGATCGTGAGCAGGATCGTGTCCGACAGCGGGGCGAGCACCCGCCGGGCGCTGTCGATGATGTCGCGTTGCAGCACCAGGTCCGGCGCGCAGTCGATGGCGCCGACCAGGGCGTGCAGGGTGGTCGTCGTGTCGCCCTGGAAGCCGCCGAGCACCGACCTGGCGGCGTACTCGGTCTCCTCGGGGTGCGCCTGGAGGTAGCTCTCGACCTGGGCGAGGAAGGTCGCACACAGGTCGGGCGGGTAGGCCCCGGCGAGGACGACCACTCCTCGTTCGCTGACGACGGCGTCCAGTTCACGGGCGTCGTAGGGTTGTTCGAGTCGTGGCACGGTCGATCCCATGGGTGTTCCTCTCACCAGGCGACGGGCAGGGTTTCGATGACGACGTCCATGCCCTGCGCGCTCCAGCGCACCTCCTCGGGCGGGACGGCGAGGTGCAGGCCGGGCAGCCCGGCGAGCAGCGCGTCGATGGCGACGGCGAGCTCCATGCGGGCGAGGGCGGCGCCGAGACAGTGGTGGATGCCGTGCCCGAACGCGAGATGGGGCACCCGTGCCTCGGTCGGGTCGAACTCGTCCGGGGCGCGGTAGACGGCCGGGTCCCGGTTCGCGCCGGAGCGAGCCGCGATCACCGTCTCCCCCGCCATGACCCGCACGCCGCACAGGTCCACATCGGACCGGGCGACCCGGTTGACGCCGATCTCCTCGTCCTGCAGCCGAAGCAGCTCCTCCACGACGTGTCCGGTGTGGACGGTGCCGGACCGCAGTGCGGGGATCGCGCCGGGCGTGGTGAACAGGCGCAGCATCCCGTGCACGATGGCCGACGCCGTGGTGACGTAGCCTGCCATCAGCAGGCCGAGCGCCATGGCCGCGATCTCCAACCGGTTCAGGCCGTCCGGTTCGCGGACCAGGTCGCTCAACAGGTCGGCCCCGTCCGGTTTGGCGTCGACCAGATCCACGACGAACCGCTGCAGGTCGACGAAGGCGGCACCACGCTCACCGACGGCGCAGGCGGGACGCAGCACGATGTCGGCCCAGTCGCGGAACCGGACCCGGTCCGGCTCCGGGATGCCGAGCAGCTCAGCGGTGACCGCGATCGGCAGGGGGAACGCGAACTCCGCCTGCAGGTCGAGCACCGGGCCGTGATCGCGCATCGCCGCGACCAGCTCGGCGGCGATCACCCTCGCCCGCTCCCCCAGCTCGGCGACCCGCCTGGTGGTGAACGCGCGGGCGACGCTGCGCCGCAGCCGGGTGTGCTCAGGTGGGTCGTGCAGGAACATGAAACCGGTGGCCAGGTCGTCCGCGCCAGTCGGCAGCGAGCCGGGGTACCCGGTGCCGAACGCGGGTGAGGACAGCAGATTCCGGACGTCGGCCTGCCGGGTCACGAGCCACGCCGGACCGGCCGCCGTGCGCACCCGATGGATGGGCCCCGCGGCCCGCAGCTCGGCGAGCTCGGGTGGCGGGTCGAGGGTGGCCGTTCTGAGGAACGGGTAGTACAGCAGGGTTGCCTGCTCGGTCGTCATCGCACTCCTTCAGGTCACTGCGTGTTCGACGGCGTCGGCGAACTCGGTACCGGGGCGGCCGCCGGTGAGCCGGGACCGCAGCTCCGCCACCCTGGTGGCGAGCAGCGGGTCGGCCGCGACCGCCCGCAGTTGTTCGGCGACGACCGCGGGGGTGAACGGTTCCCGCAGCCGCACGCCGACGCCGAGGGCCTCGACCTGATCGGCCACGGCACACTGCTCGCCGATCTGCGGCGCGACGACCACCGGTACCCCGTGGGCGAGCGCCTCGACCGTGCTGGTCAACCCGCCGTGGGAGACCAGCACGCTGGCGTGGCGCAGGGTGTCGATCATCGGCAGGCGCCTGCGCAGCACGACCCGTGCCGACACCGGCCCGAGGTCCGAAGTGGACAGCGTCGGTCCGACGGCCACCGCGGCACGCCAGCCGAGCTTGTCGACGCCCGCGACGCAGGTGCGGAAGAACGCGGTGTTGCCGGTGAAGACGGTCCCGAGGGTGACGGCGGCGAGCGGCCCGTCACCGCGCAGCCACGCGAGCTCGGCCGACCCCTCCGGCGGCCGGATGCACGGCCGGACGAACGTGAAGCGCTCGTCGAAGCTGTCCCCGTGCGGCTGCAGTTCGCGTGGGTAGAGGGCGATGTTGTGGTCGGCCTCGTTGTCGAAGAACCGTTCCGGCGACACCGACGGCAACCCCACGTCGGCAAGGAAGTCCGTGACGGCCGCGAGGAAGGCGGCGGTCGAGACGGCGTCGTCGGTCCGCGACGCGTAGTCGGTGTGCAGGGAGAACTCGCTGTTGGAGGCGAACACCGGCCACACCCGCACGAGCGGCAGCCCGGTGGCCTCGGCGAGCAGCCAGCCCGCCATCGACAACACGTCCGCGACGACCACGCTCGGCCGCTCCACCCCGGTCAGCGCCGCGAACGCCGCCCGCGCCTCGGCGAGCAGGAGCGGCAGGACCCTGCCCATGTCGGCGAGGTCGGCGGGATGGTCCGGGGTGTCCATCGGCGAGTCGTACCCCACCGGTTCGGCGCAACGGGCGATCTCCCGCGCGAAGCTCGTCGAGGCGAGCACGCGGACCCGGTGGCCGCGCCTCCTCAGTTCCGCGAGGCCGGGCAGTACCGGGTAGGTGTGCCCCCAGGCGGGAATCGACGCGTACAGCACGTTCACGCGGCACCGTCCTCGATCGCGATCAGCAGCCGCTCTGGGAACCGGTCGCCGAGCATGTTCTCCCGCCACGGCACCTCGTCCCAGCCCTCGACCATGGCGGCGCGCAGCCCGGACCCGACGATCGCGGCGACCGCACAGCGCAGCTCCAGCCGGGCGAGGTTCGCGCCGGGACACCGGTGGATGCCGAACCCGAACGCGAGGTGCCTGCCGAGGTCGAGGCGGTCCGGGTCGAACGCGTCGGGGTCGGTGAACAGGTCGGTGTCCCTGTTGGCCGCCACGAGAGGCGCGACGACCATGTCCCCCTTGCCGATGATCTGCCCGCCGATCAGCACGTCGCGGGTCGCGAAGCGGGGCATCGACTCGCCGTTGTCGCCGGACTGGACCCGCAGCACCTCCTCGACGAACCGGTCGACGATGGCAACGGGTTCGCCGTCACCGGAGCGGAGCCGGGCGAGCCAGCCACCGTCGAGCAGGTGCCGGAACGCGACGGCGATGGCGTTGGCGGTGCTGACGTACCCCGCGACCGGCAGACCGAGCACCATGGTGACCAGTTCGACGTCGGTGAGCGCCGCACCGTCGCGCTGGGCACCGATCAGGTGGGCGATGAGGTCGTCCTCCTGCCCCGGCCGAGCACGCCGCTCCGCGACGAGCGCCAGCACGTAGTCGTTGAACCGGCGCCACCCGGCGAGCGCCACCGCGCCCTGTTCATCGGATAGTGGCACCAGCAGTTGGTCCGAAAGCCGCTGAGCCATCGGCCGGTCCGGCTCGGGGATGCCGACGATGCCCGCGATCACGTTCATGGTGAGGGGCTTGGCGAACGCGGACATGACGTCGACCGGCTCGGTCGCACGCATCATCGTGGCGAGCAGCGTGTCGGCCCTGGCCCGTACCGACCGCGCGTACCGGTCGACCCGGCCGGCGGCGAACGGCGCGGTGACGAGGCCACGCAGCCGGGTGTGCTCCGGCGGGTCCTGGAAGATCGACTCGTTCGGCTCGGCCGTGCCGTCGACGGGTGACACGCTGAACACCGGGCTCCCGAGGACCGCGCGGACATCGGCGTAGCGGCTGACGAGCCAGGCGCCCGCGCCCGTCCGCGACACCGGGCACCCGGCGCGCATGGCGGGCCAGTCGCGGTCGAGATCGGTTGGCCGGAACCGTTCCACCGGCGGGGGTTCACGCGACGTCATGGCGCCTCCCCGCGTCCAGCGGAAGGGTCGCCGGACCCCGCACGAGCATGCCGGTCTTCCACCGAAGGCCCTCGGCGCCGAGCCGCAGTCCTGGCAGGGTCGCGACGAGCACGTCGAGTGCGACCCGCAGCTCCAGGCGGGCCAGTGGTGCGCCGAGGCAGAAGTGCGGGCCGTGGCCGAGCCCGAGGTGCGGGTTGGGGTCACGGGCGAGGTCGAGCCGCCACGGTTCGGCGAACACCCGGTGGTCCCGGTTGGCCGCCACCGTCGCCGCGACCACCGGTGCGCCGGCGGGGATGCGGGTTCCGCTCAGCACGACGTCGACCGTGGCGTAGCGCGGCGACGCGCCGTTGGCCTCCAGCGGTGCGAACCGAAGCAGTTCCTCGACCGCCGTGCCGACGAGTTCCGGGCGAGCGACGAGTTCCTCCCACCTGGCCCGCTCCGACAGCAGCACGTAGAGGAAGTTCGGCAGCTCCGTCGAGGTGGTCTCGTAGCCCGCGACGAGCGCGGTCATCACGATGATCACGAGCTCGTCGTCCCGGGGGCCGCGCTCCCCGGCGGCCAGCATGGCCGAGATCAGGTCGGCGGCGGGCTCCGCCCTGCGCCGCGCGATCAGGTCGGCGACGTACTCCCACATCTGCCCGGTGGCGTCGAGCCGTTCGGCCTCGGTGATGGCGGTCGTGGCGAGGCCCGCGGCCGCCCACCCCCGGAACCGGTCGCTGTCGGCGTAGGGCACGCCGAGCAGCGCGCAGATCATCCGCAGCGTGTACGGGACGGCGAGGTCGGCGACGGCGTCGAAGGTCCCCCGGTCGGCGGCCTCGGTGACCAGCTCACGCGCGAGTGCCGTCGCACGGTCGTGCAGCCTGGCGACCGCCCGCGCGGTGAACGCGTGCAGGCAGGCCGCACGCAGCCGGGTGTGCTCCGGCGGGTCCATGGCGACGATGCCGCCCGAGAAGTCGACCTCCGTGACCCGGGGTACGTCCCGTCCCAGTGACTCGGCCCTGGAGAACCGCGGGTCGGCGAGCACGGTCCGCGCGTCGGCGTGCCGGGTGACGAGCCAGGCTGGTTCGCCGTAGGGGAAGCTAACCCGGCAGACCGGCTCGTCCCGCTGCAGGCGGAGGTACTCCGGCTCGAGGTCGAGGGCGGGCGCGGGCGGGAAGGGGAACGTCAGCACGACCGCGCCACCCCGTCGAGCAGATGGTTGGCGACGACCCTGGCCGAGGCACCACGGTGCGGCAGCAGCATGGGGCCCTTTGGCCGGGCCCACTCGGCGGCAGGCCGGTCCGGTTCGAGGCGCACCGATCGCAGCACGGCGGCGACGATCGTGCGCATCTCGGTCATGGCGAGCGACGCGCCGAGGCAGCGGTGGCTGCCCGCGCCGAACGGCAGGAAGCCGGGGCCGCGCACGGGGCAGCGGTCGAGGTCGTAGCGCTCCGGGTCGGGGTAGGCGCTCGGCGAGCGGTGCAGCAACCCGAGGGAGACGGCGAACAGTGTGCCCGCCGGGACCCGGTAACCGTTGGCCTCCCACGGTTCGAGCGCGACCCGGCCGACGTCCATCGTGGTCGGCCTGGCCCTGACCGCCTCGTTGATGGCCGCGTCGATGACCTCCCGGTCGCCGCGGTGCGTGGCCGAGGTGACCGCGCCCAGCGCGCCGGGACACCGCAGCAGCCGTTCGAACAGCCAGGCGAGCTGGGTGGCGGTGGTTTCCTGCCCGACGGCCAGCAACGTCACCAGATGGTCGCGCAGCTCGGCGTCGGTCACCGGTTCTCCGCTGGAGAGCAGCACAGACACGACGTCGGGGCCGCCGCGCGGTGTCGCCCTGCGCTCGGCCAGCTCGGCATGGATGATCCCGTCGACCTCGGTGATCAGCGCGTGCAGCCGCGCCCACGGGCCGTGGCCACCGAAGTGTCGCCGCGCGGCGGGCATGAGGATCACCAGCGGGCTGATGTCGAGCAGCCGGGGCACGAGCAAGCGCAGGCGCGCGAGCCGGGCGGAGTCGGTGATACCGAACACCGCGCGCATCATCACCTCGAGGGTGATCCGCTGACAGCACTCGAGCAGCCGCACGGTCTCACCGACCCGCCAGCCACGCACCTCGCGCTCGACGATCGACTCCATGAGCGCCACGTAGCGTGCGACGTTGGCGCCGTGCAACGGTCCCATGAGGACACGCCGGCGCGCGGTGTGCGCCGCGCCTGCGGACAACAGCAGCGAGTGCCCGCCCACGACGAAGCGGATGACCTCGTTCGCCTTGGTCGCGTCGAAGCGGTCCGCCTCGGTCCTCAGCACCCGGTGCACGGTGTCCGGCGCGCACACGTGCACCACGGGGCCGTAGCCGACGATGCGCGCGGTGAACAACGGCCCGTAGCGGCGCAGGCAGAACCGGCCGAACTCGACCGGCGCCAGCACCCACACCAGGGTCTGCACCAGCGCGGGCCAGCGCGGGCCGGGTGGCAACCCGGCGGCGCGCGTGGCACGCCACGACCGGCGGCGGGAGGTGGTGCCGGTCATCGCGCACCGGCCGGGTCGGTGACCCGCAGGAAGCGCCCGAGCGCGCGCAGGGCGAACGTGTGCGCGATGAGATCGTCGGTGTAGCAGAGGTCGTCGAAGTACAGGCCGACGTTGCCCGGCCGCCAGGTGCCCTGGTCGTCCTGCCGGTCGGCCAGCCAGTCGACCGCGCGCAGGATCGCCGGATCTGCCGGGTCGTGCCCGGCGTGCAGCAGGGCGAACAACGCCCACGCGGTCTCCTCGGCCGTCGTCCCCGCAGGCGGGAGCTCGTGGTGTCGCGGCCAGCCCCCGTCGTCCGCTTGCGCGGCGAGCAGCCAGCCGAGGGCGGCGCGGGCGGCGGGCTCCTCGGCGTTGCCGGTCGCGGTGAACGCCTCGACCAGCCTGGCGGTGCCGTGGGAGTTGTCCCGGAACCACACCGACGCGATCGAGCCGTCCACCTGCCGATGATCGTCCAAATAGGACAGTCCACGTGCGATCGCGGAACCTCGCGAGGCCGACACCCCGAAGCGGCGCAGTGCGAGGATGGCATGGGCGGTGACCCCGGCGCACGGCCGGTCGTTCATGATCGCGCTGTCGCGTACCCATTCCGACCACGAGCCGTCCCGGTTCTGCCTGCCCAGCAGCCACCGGAGGCCGAGCTCGACGGCGGGATGACCGCGCGGCACACCGAGATCGGCGAGCACACCGAGCACGACGGCGGTGTCCTCGGTGTCCGGCCAGCCCGACGGGTTCGCCCACGCCCAGCCACCCGCTGGCAGGCCGAGCGGGGTGAACGGCCGGTTCCACTGGGCGTCGAGCAGCCAGTCGCGGGTGCGGTGCAGCTGGGGCACCTCGGCGACGTCGGTGAACTCGGCGAGTGCCATGACCGCGTAGGCGGTCACGGAGATCTCGAGGTCGCGGTCGATGGCCCACGACCCGTCGGGGCGCTGAGTGCCGAGCAGGTAGCGCAGCGACGTGAGCCGCAGGTCGCGCCCGACACCGGCCGCGTCCAGTCCGAGGTAGACGAACCCGGCGATCATCGGGCACTCCTCGATGCCGCCGTTGGCACCGGACACCGCGCGCAGCCAGTCGAGCGCCTTCGGTTCCGCGACGCGGCCGGTGAGCCGCCGCAGCGGTCCACGCGGCAGCGTGCGCGCCTGCATGACGCCGAGCGCGAGGATCACCGGCAGCGCGATGGACACCTTGTTGCGCAGCCGGGGCGGCAGCAGCACCGTCTCGACCGGTTGGTCGGGCTGCTCGCGCGGGTCGCGCAGCCCGACCAGCCCCCAGATCGTCGGCAGCGCGGCAGGCCACGTCCTGGGTGCTTCCCCCCGCAGGCCTGGGATCACGTTCTCGGCGTCGTTGGCGTCGAGGAACGCCCAGCCGCGAGCCAGTGCGGCGCGGGAACCATCCGGGTCGATCTCGTGCAGCGCGGCGATGCCGAACGCCGTCATGCCAGGGCTGCTCGGCGGCTCCGCGTCGGCCATGCTCCAGCCGCCGTCGGCCCGCTGGTTGGCGTGCAGCCACCGGACGGCGGCGGCGATCCGGTCCCGGTGCCCTTCCTGGTCGGCGCGGTGCAGCGACAGCGCGCCGAGCGCGGTGGCCACGGTCGACGAGGACAGCCGGTCCACCCAGGACCCGTTCTCCCGCTGCCGGTCCCACAGGTGGACGAGCCCTCGGTCGGCCGCCTTCTCCGCCCGGCTTCGTACCGCGACGATGTCCACGCGCGCCTCCTTTCAGGTGTGGGCGGCCCGACGGTAGCCATGGGCGGCGCCGTTCGAGGGTGCCCTCGCGGCCATCACCTCGGCGATCGTGCGGTCGAGGCCGACGCCGAGTGGGACGCCGGGCCGGAAGCCGAGCCGGGCGCGCAGCAGGCCGGCGTCGCAGTGCTGCCGGTCCAGCGCTCTGGCGGGCGAGCCGGCGACGACCGTGTAGCCGTTGGCGGTGATCGCCGCGGCACGATCCGGGTCGGTGGCCCGGCAGGCGGCACTGCTGCGCGCGACGATCTCCTCGACCAGCGCGCGGGTGGTGCGGTGCGCGGCGGCGGCCATGTTGAACACCTCGCCGTCGGCACGCGCGTCGAACCCGACGGCGGCCAGCGCAGCCACCACGTCGTCGACGAACACGTAGTCGCGACCGTGGCCGAGCGCCCCCGCGTAGACCAGCGGCGGCAGCGGCCCGCCGGGATCGAAGATCCGGTCGAGTGACCGGGGCACCACCCGGCTGGTCGTGTGCGGGTCTCCGGGGCCGAAGACATTGCACAGCCGCAGGATCGCCACCGAGAGGCCGAGTTCGGCGCCGTAGAGCCGGGTGATCGTGTCCGCCGACTGCTTACCCACGTCGTAGACACCGCACGCGGCGAGCGGGGAGCTCTCGGTGTACGCGTCGCCGTGCAGCTCGCCGTAGACCTTGTCGGTCGACGCGAGCACGAACCGGGCCTCCGGTGCCGCCACCCGTGTCGCCTCCAGCATGGCGACGGTGCCGCAGACGTTGGTCCGCAGCGAGCCGTGCGGGTCGGCGAACGCGGCGTCGATCGTGGCGGCGGCGGCAAGGTGGTACACGACGGCGGGTCGCACCGACCGCACGAGTTCGCGGCAACCGTCGGCGTCGGCGACGTCCAGCCGCACCGCGCGCACCCTCTGGTCGGCGCCGGTCCAGCCCGCCCGGTCGGCGACGACCACCGTCATCCCGCGCGCCGCGAGCCGGCCCGCGAGGTGGGTGCCGATGAACCCGCAGCCGCCGGTGATCAGAACCGGGTCGCCGCGCAGGCGCATGCCGTGCCCCTCGCTGTGCCGGCATCCCCTCTGGCGTCCTGGTCACCGGCCAACTCGGCGAGCCGGTCACCGAACAGGCTCCAGAACCGCGTGTTGTGCCTGGCAATGGCGGCCACGGCGCCCGCGCAGTGCGACGGGAGCGATTCGATGAGTACGGTGACGACGCGGTCGTCCAGGACGTGCAGGCCGAGCCAGCGCAGCAGGCCGCGGCCGCTTTCGGTGAATCGCAGCGACGGGTCGTTGCGCAGTGCTTCGAGCACCGCGACCGGGTCGATACCTGGCGCCGGTGCGCCGGCGGGCGCCGCCCGCCGTGTCGTCGTG
>NZ_JBARWZ010000231.1:0-45339 GCF_049647105.1 Actinophytocola sp. | reverse complement strand
GATACACCAACATCGCGGCAGGACTCCGCCGCATGACCCGCGACCCCACCCGACCACTACAGCTACTCGGAATCACCACATGACCAGCACAAACGACTTTGACGGAACCCTGCCCGTTCCCGGGGGCGTCCCGCCTTGCCAGTCTACCGGTACCCACCGACGGGGACGGGTGTTGTGGATCTTGCCTGTGGATAACCGGTCTACCTGTGGATAACTCAGTTCTCGCGCCACCAGATGGCTGAGGTGGGGGTTCGGCGGGTGTCGGCGGATGACTGGGCCGATGACATCGACTCCGCCAGGCGGGTCACCTGTGTAGCCAGCGTGGCGAGTTCGGTGGCGGACCAGTCCGTGACCGCGGGCGTGAACCGGGCCACCAGGTTGTCCCGGTACGCGCGCAACGCCTGTTCGCCGGCCGACGACAGGGTGATCGCGTAGCTGCGGCCGTCGTCGGTGTCGGGTGCGATCGTGATCAGGCTCTTGTCCTGCAGTGCGCGGACGTGCCGGGTGATCGACGGGAACGACACCTCCAGCATCGCCGCCGCATGGGACGGTTTCAGCCTGCCCTTCTCCGCGCCCGCCAGTGCCAGCAGGCCGACGTCCACCTCGTCCAGTGGCTGGTCCGCGACACCGCGATGGACGTACTTGGCACACTCCCGGAGCGCGGCCATCAACTGCAGCAACACCGAACTGTTTACTTCCACCAAGTAAGTATATGTCGGCGAGGTTGGCCGGCAGGAAACGAATGGAGCACGATCATGATCATCGCGTTGCCGACTGCCGACCGGGTCGCCGCGCACGCCTTCTACCGGGACGCGTTCGGGTTCGAGGCGTTCGGGAAGCCGGCCGACGACGGCGTGCCAGAGCCGCTCCAGTTCCTGCTCGGGGACGACCTCACCCTCATGCTCATCCCGACCGGCGGGTTCGGCTGGACGGTCGGCAGGCCGGTCGCCGAGCGGGGTACCAGCGAGGTCGCGTTGTCGATCACCGTCGGGGACGTCGACGCGGCCTTCGACCGGGCCATCGCCGCGGGGGCCGAGGTCGTCGCCGCGCCCGAGCAGAAGCCGTGGGCCTACACCGCCGCGGTCGCGGACCCGGACGGGCATGTCTGGCTGCTGAACACCTAGTCGGCGCCGGTCCAACCACGCGGAGGGTGACCGCCGCCGAACCAGGGGACCGCGGCTATTCGTGCCAGATCGCGCGTACCGCCGACACCACGGACTGTGCCTGCCGCAGGCCCGCGCGGGCCGCGTCCGCGCGTTTCGCCGGATCGAGCACGTTGCGGCCGAACGCCCGCAGCGCCTCGGGGTCCGGGCTCACCAGCGCCACCGCCGACTCCCGCCGCAGCCGCTCTACGTGCACCGCCGCGCCCGGCATCGGGCCGAAGCCGCGGGTCAGCGGGGCCAGCAGGACCACCTTGTCGTACCCGGCGGCGAGGTCCGCGTTCGTGCCCGACCGGACACCGCCATCCATGTACCGCCTGCCGTCGACCGCCACCGGCGGCCACACCCCGGGCACCGCGCAGCTCGCCGCGACCGCCCGCACCAGCGGCACTCCCGAGTCGCGGTCGAACACGCGGAACTCGCCCGACTCCGCGTCCACCGCGGTGATCCGGAGAGCGGTTTCCGAGGGCCACTCCTTCACCGGCAGCCGTGAGTCGATCACCGCGACACGCGCGGACTCGTCGCCATCCGAGCGCAGCGCAAGGCGGCCGATCCGCTGCCGGACCTTGCGCGGAGCACGGGAACCCACGAGCATCGCCAGGCCGTACCGGACGATCGTGCCCGTGTCGAACGTCCCACCCAGCTCGCCGTCCGGCGGCGCCAGCTGCGCCTCGTACCGCACGGCCGGGTCGAGACCGTTCGCCACCTGGGCGCCGACCACCGAGCCCGCGGACGTGCCGACCACCAGGTCAGCGTCGGAGAGCGCGATCCCGGCCTCCGCCAGACCAGCGAGGATTCCCCATTCCCAAGCGATTCCGGTGATACCGCCACCACCGAGCACGAGAGCGCGTCGCGTCATCAGCCCATCATGCCGGGACGACTGGCCCCTTACACGTGACGACCGAGCTGAGTTTGCGTGTCGCGTACCGGTTGCGGTACGGCTCGGCCGGTCGATGGTCTGTGGCCCGGCCCGGAAAGCGCTCTCCAAGCGGCTTGTGGCGGAGCCGGATCAGCGGGGTTTCACGGCGGTGTCGTCCGACCTCGGCCGGTTTCACCGCTTAGTGTGTCGACATGGATCTTGGGCTGACCGACCGCGTGTACCTGGTGACCGGCGGAAGCAAGGGACTCGGCTACGCGACCGCGTCGGCGCTGGTCGCCGAGGGTGCGCGGGTCGTGATCACGGGACGCACCGAGGAGACGGTGGCGTCGTCGGCGGCCAAGCTGGGCGCGGTCGGTGTCGCGTGCGACAACGCCGACCCGAAGACACCGGCCCGCCTGCTCGCGGCGGCGCGCGAGGCGTACGGGCGCGTCGACGGGCTGCTGGTGAGCGTCGGCGGCCCGCCGTCTGGCTCGGTCACCGCGGCGACCGACGAGCAGTGGCGCGACGCGTTCGAGTCGGTGTTCCTCGGCGCGGTCCGGCTGGCACGGGAGGTCGCGGCCTCGCTGGGTGATGGCGGGTCGATCGCGTTCGTGCTGTCGTCGTCGGTGCGGGCGCCGATCGCGGCGCTCGGTATCTCCAACGGGTTGCGGCCCGGGCTTGCGATGGTCGCCAAGTCCATGGCCAACGAGTTGGGGCCGCGGGGTGTGCGGGTCAACGGCTTGCTGCCTGGGCGCATCGCCACTGATCGGTTGACGCAGCTTGACGATCGGTCCACTCCGGACCAGCGGGCCGCTTCCCTGGCGGCGATTCCGTTGGGGCGGCACGGTGATCCGGCCGAGTTCGGGCGGGCGGCCGCCTTCGTACTGTCCCCGGCCGCCTCCTACCTGACGGGCGCCATGATTCCGGTCGACGGTGGTTTGTTGCCCATGCCGTGAACGGGCCGTGTGGTCACGTTTCTGTGCGGTACCACCAGACCGGACTCGTACGCGGCCACCATGGCCGGACTCGCCATTCAGGCCACTGTGGACATCGACGCGGAGCCGATCGCCCCGTGGCCCCGGACTCGGTGTGCTGGCGCTGTGGGCGGCAGGCGCCCTGGTCGTGGGCGTGCTGGCCCTGCGCCTGCGCGACGCCTGAATTTACCGGCGCATTGTCGTGATCACCGTCTGGTCCGTCGTTTCCAGGGTGTCGAGGAGAAGGCGGATGACGGCGGCGGGCGGTCTGGAAATGCGGCCGGACTCGATGTCCCGGATGACGCGTGCTTCCACCCCGGTGAGGGTCGCAAGTCGTTCGTGTGTCAGCAAAGCCTGGGTGCGCCGACGGCGGAGCCAGCTTCCGGCGAAGCTCCCGTCCGCGTCCGGGAAAGCGCCCGGAATGGAATTCATGGCAGAGATCCCCGTTTCTCCGCAGACTGATGGAAGGAATGCTGGCGAGAGATTAACAGGGTGGGTGACCGTTCGCCCACATTGATTCGTTGACTCTTGTGGTTGATTTACTGACGCGGCGAGCGCAGCGTCAGCAGCGTGATCTCGCTCGGTGCGAAGACCCGCATCGGTGGCCCCCAGAACCCGGCGCCCCTGGACGTGTACAGCTGCGTCGTCCCGTGCTGGGAGAGCCCCTGCACCGACGGCTGGTCGACGTGTACGAGGTAGTGGAACGGCCAGATCTGGCCGCCGTGCGTGTGGCCGGAGACCTGCAGGTCGACCTTCCCGGCCGTCTGCGTCACCTGACGAGGCTGGTGGGCGACCAGCAGTACCGGTGCCTCGGCCGGGGCACCGGCCAGCGCGGCCTCCAACTGCGCGCCGTGTCCGTCGAGGCCGGACGACTTCGCGGTGGCGTCGTCGATGCCGGCCAGCACGAGCCGGTCGCCGCCGCGTTCGACGACCACGTGGCGGTTGTGCAGCGCCTCCCACCCGAGCGATGCCATGTGGTCGAGCCACTCCTGTGCCTCGCCGAAGTACTCGTGGTTGCCCGTCACATACCCGCGGGCGAACCGCGCGGTGATCGTGCCGAGCGGCGCCGCCTGCGACAGCCGCCGCGTGACCGTGCCGTCGGCGATGTCGCCCGCGTGGCACACGATGTCCGGCGCCAGCGCGTTGACGGCCGCCGCCGTGCGTTCCGACCAGCGGGTGCGGTTGATCGGACCGAAGTGGGTGTCGGCCAGCACCACGACGGTCGTGCCGTCGAGGCCGGGGCCGAGACGGGGCAGCGTGACCTCCGTGCGACGCACCCTCGGCACCCGCATCGCCTCGCGGACGCCCCACGCCACCAGCACCGCGCTCACCGCGAGGACCGCCACGGCCACGGTCCGGGACGGGACCTGCGCGAGGCGGGCCACCAGGCCGAGCAACGACCACGCGAACAGCACCCACACGACCCCGAGCAGCGTGTCGCCGATGCGTGCCGCCCAGTCCCGGCCGCGCGCGTGCCCGAGGAACATGAGGAACGGGAACCCGGCCGCCGCCACCGCGAACACGACCGTGCCCGCCACGACGCCCGGCGCCGGCCACGGCAGCACCAGCGTCGCCCACGGCACCCCGAACAGCAGCAGCAGCGCGACGACCACCACGCCCGCGAAGATCCCGCGCTGCGCGACCTGTGGCCGCTGCCGAGTCTGAGTCATATTCGCAAAACTACTCCGACCGACCCGCCGCGACGGGCGACCGGGCCCGCGCGCGACTCATCGTCGGGTCAGCTGTCGGAAGGTCGCGCTGGGCGCGCGGTGGAGGTGCGCCAGGCAGATCTGAGGGCTTCGAGTTCATGCCGGGGGAAGGGGCGGCCCCACTGGGTCTCGTAGCCATCCTCGCCGAGGGCGTGGGCGACGTTGTCGAATGCCCGGATCACGGCCCTGGCGAGCGTGGTCGTCGGCTGTTGGCTGCGCCAGATCACTGTTCCCGCCTGCTCCGGTGCGTTCGAGTTGACTGCTTCGACAAGGCGAATGGCGACCGCGGTGCCGTCGCGATGGAAGAACCATCGATAGACGGTGGGTTCGGCCTCGAACTCGGCCTGTGTGTCGGTCTCGTACAGGAGAACTCTGGCTACGGCCTGCAGCAGTTGCTCGGGACCGTCGGTGACGAAAGAGGCGACCGCGTCGGCGCTGGCGTGGTCGTCCATGACAGAGCAGAAGGCCCATCCGTGATGACTCAGTGTCCAGACAAGCCGCACTTCCGCATTGTCGCAGGACCTGACCCGAGTCATCACCCGATTTGCTGCTCGCCCACCACCAGTGGGCAGCCGCGTTCAAGGTCCGACCGCTGGCCAATGCGGCGTAGATCATGGCAAGCTGCGTTTTGACGGCATGAGGGTGGCCCGGCAAGATCACCAACGGCATTACCGCAGGTCAGGATGGTGGTTTCAATGAAGAAGATCATCAACGATCCGTCCACCGTCGTCGCCGAGTCGCTCACGGGGCTCGCGCTGGCACACGGCGACCTTCTCACCGTCGTCCATGATCCCGCTGTCATCGTGCGGGCCGACGCGCCGGTGTCCGGCAAGGTCGCGATCATCTCCGGCGGTGGCTCCGGGCACGAGCCCATGCACGGCGGTCTCGTCGGCCCCGGCATGCTCGACGCCGCCTGCCCCGGCGCCGTGTTCACCTCGCCGACGCCCGACCAGGTCACCGCCGCGGTCGAGAGGACCGACGGCGGCGCAGGCGCGCTGCTGATCGTCAAGAACTACACCGGCGACGTGCTCAACTTCGAGACCGCCGCCGAGCTGGCCGAGACCGAGGTCCGCACGATCGTCATCGACGACGACGTCGCCGTGAAGGACTCCACCTGGACCGCGGGGCGCCGCGGCGTCGGCGGGACCGTGCCGCTGGAGAAGATCACCGGCGCGGCCGCGGCCAGAGGGGACGACCTGGCCGCCGTGCACGCCATCGCCGAACGCGTGGTGGCGAACGTGCGCTCCATGGGCCTGGCGCTCACCGCGCCCACCGTCCCGCACGTCGGCGAGCCCAGCTTCGACCTGGCCGACGACGAGATGGAGGTCGGCATCGGCATCCACGGCGAGCCCGGCCGCGCCCGCATGCCGGTCGAGAACGCCGACGGGATCGTCGCCCGCCTCCTCGAACCGATCCTCGAGGACCTGCCGTTCGCCGAGGGCGACCGGGTGCTGCTGTTCACCAACTCGATGGGTGCCACCCCGCTGCTGGAGCTGTATCTGGCGCACGGCATCGCCGAGCGGCTGCTCGCCGACCGGGGCATCGTGGTGGAACGACGGCTCGTCGGGCCGTACGTCACGAGCCTGGAGATGCAGGGCATGAGCCTCACGCTGCTGAAACTGGACGACGAGCTGCTCGAGCTGTGGGACGCGCCGGTGCACACGGCCGCGCTGCGGTGGGGTTACTGACGTGGGCTGCACGGCGAACGACCTGGTCGCCGCCCTGAAGGCCGCCGCGGCGACGGTCGCCGAGCACCGCGTCGAGCTGATCCAGCTCGACCGCGCCATCGGCGACGGCGACCACGGTGAGAACCTGGACCGCGGTTTCACGGCGGTGCTCGCCGCGCTGGAGGCGAACACCCCGGACACCCCGGGCGCCGTGCTGAAGCTGGTCGCCACGACGCTGATCTCCAAGGTCGGCGGCGCCGCGGGCCCGCTGTACGGCACGGCGTTCCTGCGTGCGTCGACCGCCGTGAAGGACCGTGCGGAGCTCGAACCCGCCGACCTCTCCGAGGCACTGACCGCCGCGCTCGGCGGTGTCGTCGCACGCGGCAAGGCGGAGCTTGGCGACAAGACGATGGTCGACGCGCTCGACCCGGCCGTGAAGGCGGCGAAGGGCGACACGGCGGCGGCGCTGCTGGCCGCGGCGGCGGACGCGGCCGAGACCGGCGCGGACGCCACCGTCCCGCTGGTCGCACGCAAGGGCCGCGCGTCCTACCTGGGTGAACGCAGCGCCGGGCACATGGACCCCGGCGCGCGGTCGACGTCGCTGCTGCTGCGTGCGTTCGCGGAGGTGGCCGCGAGGTGAGCAGGGTCGGGCTCGTGGTGGTCTCGCACAGTGCCGGGCTCGCGGCCGGAGTGGTGGAGGTGGCGGCGCAGATGGCGCCGGAGGTCACCGTCGTGCCGGCGGGTGGCACCGCGGACGGCGGCATCGGCACCGACTTCGAGGCCGTGACCAGCGCACTGGAACGGGCCGACGACGGCGCGGGCGTGGTGCTGCTCTACGACCTCGGCAGCGCACGCATGGTCGCCGAGATGGCCGTCGAGATGGCCGATGACGCCCGGCTCGTGGACGCGCCGCTGGTGGAGGGCACGGTCGCGGCCGCGGTCGCCGCGCAGGGCGGCGCGGACCTCGACGACGTTGCCCACGCCGCGGAGGAGGCGATCGGCATGCCAGGCGGCCCGGTCGTCACGGGAGAGGTCGATGGGCTGCCCGGCGGCGTCGACATCATGGGCAGCCAGAGCATCGCCACCGCCAGGCCCATGGCAACGGTCGAGGTGATCGTGCCGCTCACCAACGAGATCGGCCTCCACGCGCGCCCCGCCGCGATGGTCGCCCGCGCCATGACCGGGCTCGACGCGCGGGTGACGGTCCGCTTCGGCGACGCCATCGCCGACGGCCGCAGCGTGCTCGCGTTGATGGCGCTCGGCGCCCGGGGCGGCGACGAGGTGCACGTCTCCGCGACCGGCTCGCAGGCCGACGAGGCGCTACGGACCTTCCAGGACCTGGCCGCCCGCGACTTCGACGAGTGACCACCCGGCCCGGCAGGGCTTGATCGGCCCGTATCCGGTCAGGATCCCAGGTAGGTGCCCATCTGCCGGATCTGCGCCGCCCGCGACTTGATGATGCGACCGGCGAGGGACCTCGCGTCCGGGTGGCGGCCGTCCTTCTCCTCCATCCGCGCCAGTTCGACGGCGCCGTGCTGGTGCCCGGTGAGGAGGTTCAGGAACCGCGAGTCGAAGTCGGGGCCCGCCGGGGTGTCGCGCAGCACCGTCAGCACCACGGGGTCGGAGCCGTGCATGCCGCCGTGACCCGCGTGCGCGTTCGGTTCGGGGTCGTAGGCGACGGGCTGGTTCCACTTCTCCAGCCAGACCTTCATCTCGGCCAGCTCGTCCTTCTGCGTGGCCGCGATCGCGGCGGCCAGGTCCCGGATCTCGCGCCGGGTCGCGCGTTCGGTCGCGAGCCTTGCCATCTCGATGCCCTGCTCGTGCTGCGGCACGGCCATCTGCAGGAACATCACGTCGGTGTCGTTGTACGAGCCGTCCGGCGGCGGGGCGGAGAGCGACGCCCCGGTCGTCTCCGTGACGCCAACGCCGCAACCGGCGAGTGCGAGCAACAGGACGACGAAGAGCCAGTGTTTCATGATGAATGCCTCCAGAAGCACCGGCCGGCCCGGGGCGGCGGGCCGGCCGGTTCGGCTACCGGGTTACTCGGCCTGCCAGAGCGCAGGGGTACTCGCAGGCTCCCAGCCCGGCAGCGCCGTGTGGCTCTGCTTGGACCGGTAGGTCGTGCCGTTGTAGGTCACCTCCGACCCGGCCGGGTAGGACGCGCCGCTCGCCCAGGTGCCGCTCGCGGGCTGCTCCACGGCGGGGACCTCCGGTGCGGGTGCTTCCGCGGCCCGGCCGCTGATCTGCAGGTCGACGCACGAGTAGAACGCGTTGGACGTGTCCCCGATGTTCCACACCGCCAGCAGCTTCTGCCTGCCGCTCGCGCTACCGAGGTTCACGGTGTGCGAAAGGGTGGCCGGTGGCTGCTGGTTGTTGAGGTCGAACTCCGCGACCTTCGTGTTTCCGACGTAGTACTCGAAGTTGTCCGTCGCGTGCCGGGCCGTGAAGGTCCACGTGAACGTGACCGTCCGCCCGACCGATGTCGCCCGCCACGGCTTGCTGTCGTCGTTCAACTCGGCGAACCGGCCGACGCCGCCGTTGCAGCTCCGCAGACCCTTCGGGCCTTCGACGGACTGCGGTTCCCACTTGATGTCACCGCAGGACACGGTGCCCTGAGCGCACTGTGCCTGCCTGCTCGGTGGGGTGGAGATGTAACCGTGTGCGTTCGCGGTTGCCGCCGGCAGCACCACGAGCCCCAACGGCGCGATGGTGGCGGCGGACGCGAACATGACCATTTTTCTTTTCAGGCTCATACCAATCTCCCGGGACGCAGGGGGTTTCCGGAGATGTGGTCTAGACCACATATATGGTTTAGACCATATCTGGCGCGCAGTCAAGTAGTCGCGCTGCGTGAACACCCGGGATGGACCGGTCAAGAGCAGGCGCACGGGTCTCGTGCGGCACGGCACGGAAGCGCTCAGCGGACTCCGGCGAGCTGGCGGTCGTGCACGCGGCGGAGCAGCAGCTGCGCCAGCATCGCACCGCACAGCGCAAGGAACATGTCCCACTGCGTGTCCCACACATCCCCTTGTGTGGCAAGGAAGTCGTCCGTGCCCGCGCCGAGGATCAACGCCGACACCCACTCGACGAACTCGAAGCACGCCGAGATCGACAGGCACACCGCGGTCGTGAGCGTGAACGTCCACCCGCCGCGCCGCAGCGGGGTGAGGCGCAGCAACAGCTCTCGCACCAGGATGGCGGGCACGAACCCCTGCACGAAGTGGGCGAAGCGGTCGTAGTGGTTGCGGTCAAGGTCGAACCGGTCGCGGAACCAGTCGCCGAGCGGGGTCTCCGCGTAGGTGTAGTGGCCGCCGTAGCAGAGCACGACCGCGTGGCACACCAGCAGCCAGCACACCAGGCGGGACAACGGGAAGCGGCGCCGGAACACCAGCACCAGCGGCGCCCCGATGAGGATCCAGACCACTTCGAGTGCCCACGTGCCGAGGCTCTTCGCCCCGATCGCCGACCACCCGAGCGCGACGACGACAATCGCGACGAGCAGGATGCCTTCCCGCCGTGAAACCGTGGTCACGACGTGATCATAGGGCAGTTCCTAGGCCAGCGGCCCTGGCGGCAGCAGCCACGACGCACGCAGCGCCAGCGACAGCTCAAGGTGTGCCGCGGTGTCCGTGAGGTCCAGCCCGGTGATGGTCTCGATCCGCCGCAGCCGGTTGATCACCGTGTTGCGGTGGCAGTGCACGGCGTTCGCGGTCTGGTTGATCGACCCGGCGGTCCGCAGCCACGAGCTGAGCGTGTCGAGCAGCAGCCGCCGCTCGGTCATCGGCACCTTCAGCAGCGGGCCCAGCCGTCGCTCGATCAGCGCCTCGGCCAGCGACGGCGAGTTGAGCAGCAGCGCCTCCGGCAGCCGGTCGGCCAGCGCGGCGACCTCCACCCGGCCAGGAGGCACCGTGTCGCGGGCCAGTACGGCCTGCCGGTACGCGACGTCCACCTCCGCCAGGGTCGGCACCGTCATCGACAGGCCGGCCGGCACGAAAGCGTTCTCCCGCAGCACCTTCAGCGCGGCGAAGGAGTCCCCGACCGCGAGCAGCCCGACGAGCGTGGTCGGCCGCGCCTGCCACACCGACACGATGCCAACGTCGGCGAGCCTGACCTCCAGTGTCGTGCCGGTGCGGTCGTCGCCGGCGTCCACGTCGAGGACCACCACCGCGTACGGCCCGTCGAGGGCCACCCCGAGGTTGAGCGCGGCCTGCGCCGCGAACGCCGGGTCCTTCGCGCGCCCGTGCAGCAGGCCCTCCCACAGCGTGGCGCGGCGCTGCTCGTCGACCCGCACCAGCTCGCGTTCCGTTGCGTGGTAGGCGATCGCGAGCTGCGCCGAGGTGTCGTCGACGACCGACCACACCCAGGACGCGAGGTCGAGCAGTTCGTCAGGGCCGGCAGGCTCACCGGCGCGGGCCCGGTCGATCAGCGCCTCCCACACCAGCCGCCCGCCGAGCCGGAACGACCGCAGCACGTCGTCGAGCGGCATCCGCTGCTGGGCCCGCTGCCGCCCGGTCGAACGGGCCGCGTCGTAGAGGTCGGTGCCGTCCTGGTCGTCACCGGCCGCGCGCGCGACCAGTTTCAGCAGGCGGGTGAGGTTGTCGTGGCAGGACCGCCACAGGTCGTGCGGCGCGATCACGCCCGCCCTGCGGTACCCGGCGCTCTGTTCCTCGATCCTCGCGACGAGGGCGTCGGTGAGCTCCGGAACACGCGACAACACGTCCGCCACCAGAGACGTCGCGGTCCGGGTACCGACTGAGTGGGGAAGTTCGCTCATCCCGGATAGAGGATCGCACAGCGACTCAAGTCGCGCGGGCCGCTCGGATCACCGCCGCCATGTCGTCGCCCTGGTCACCGGCCGCCGCGAACAGCTTCTCCATGGCCGCGACCAGATCGGTCGCCACCCCCGCGTCGGCCGCGGCCGCCCGGATCAGGCCCGCGTCCTTGGTCGCGCCGCTCAGCGCGAACGCGGGCGTGAAGTCGCCTGCCAGCATGGCGTTGCCCTTGAGCTGTGCGTACCCGGCGTCGAGCGGGCCGCCTTCGATCAGCGCGAGGAACTGCCGGGGATCGACCCCGAGCCCTTCTGCGAGCGCCACGCTCTGCGCGGTGCCGGCCACGAGCGACAGCACCCACGCGTTCGCGACCAGCTTCAGCCGGTGCCCGCCGCCGGGTTCCGCGCCGACCCACACGACCTTCGCGCTGATGGCGTCGAGCACCGGTGCGATCGTCTGCCGGACGTTGTCCGGCCCGGCGGCCAGCACGGTGAGCTGCCCGTTCTCGGCGGGCTGCCGGGTGCCGAGCACGGGCGCGTCCACGTACGCGATCCCGTGCCCGGCGGCGAGCCGGCTGAGTTCCTCGGTGCCGTCGAGCCCGACGGTGCTGGTCTGCACCCACACCGCGCCGGGCTTCATCGCGGGCAGCGCGTCCCGCATCACGGCGGCGACGGACTCGGCGTCGAACAACATCGTGACCACGACGTCCTTGTCGCGCACGGCATCCGCCGCGTCGTCGGCGACGGGCAGGCCGAGCGCGCGGGCCTTGCCGGCGGAGCGGTTCCAGACGGTGACGTCGAGCCCGGCGCGTGCCAGGCTGCGGGCCATTCCCGCGCCCATGATCCCGGTGCCGAGCAGTGCGACAGTGGTCATGCGGCCAACCTAACCCGGCTCACCGTCGCCTACCCGGCGGACACGTTTCGTAATCGGCTCGTCACCCGGACAGCGGTTGTCGCCGCGGTGCGGGCGAGCGACGGTCATCGTCATGAGGCGGATACTGGTTTTCGGAGCCACGGTGCTCACGGCGGCGCTCGTCACGTCCAGCGCGGCCACCTCCAGCCCCACAGCGGGACACGCACCCGGCGGCTGGGTCGGCACGTGGGCCGCGTCCCCGGGCGCCGGGGTCGCGGGCACGGAGAACGGCTACCCGAACTACTCGATCCGCAACGTGATCCACACCAGCGTCGGCGGCGACCGGGTGCGGGTGCGGCTCGCCAACACCTTCGGCAGAACCCCGCTGACGCTCGGCCACGTCACGGTCGCCGTCGCGCGGTCCGGCACCTCGCCTGCGGCGAAACCCGGCACCATGCGCACGGTCACCATCGGCGGACAGCGCTCGGCCGTCGTGCCCGCCGCCGCCGAGGTGCTCAGTGACCCCGTCGACCTCGCCGTGCCGCGCGACGCCGACCTGCTCGTCACCACCTACACGCCGACGCCGTCCGGCCCCGTCACCTACCACTCGTTCGCCGCGCAGACATCGTTCTTCACGCGCGACGGCGACTTCGCCGACCAGGAGTCCGGCGCCGCGTTCACCGAGCAGACCGGCGCGTGGCACTACGTCAGCGGCGTCGACGTGCACTCGACCGCCCGCGGCTCGGTCGCGGTCCTCGGCGACTCGATCACCGACGGCGCCGGCTCCACGACCAATGCCAACAACCGCTGGCCCGACCTGCTCTCCGACCGCCTGCGCGGCAGGCTCGGCGTGCTCAACGCGGGCATCGGCGGCAACCGGCTCCTGCTCGACATCCCCGGTCACCCCTTCGGCCGCAACGCGCTCGCCCGCCTCGCCGACGACGTGCTCAGCCAGGGCGACGTCCGCACGCTGATCGTCCTCGAGGGCATCAACGACATCCAGCAGGACCCGCACCAGACCGACCCCGCGATGATCATTTCCGCGTACCGGCAGGTGATCGCGCAGGCGAAGGCCCGGGGGGTTCGCGTCATCGGCGCCACGATCGTGCCGTTCAAGGGCTGGCGGGTCTGGGACGAGACCCTGGAGGCGACCCGGCAGGCGGTCAACGACTTCATCCGCGAGAGCCACGAGTTCGACGCGGTCATCGACTTCGACAAGGCCACACAGGACCCCGCCGACCCGCTGCGCATGCTGCCCGCCTACGACAGCGGCGACCACCTGCACCCCAACGACGCCGGCTACCGCGCGATGGCCGCGGCGGTGGACTTGGCCAAACTGTGATGTTTGTGTGACTCTCCGCATTGGTACCCGGTGAGTGCGGTACCGAACACGAGTCCTGAAGGGACGGATGGGAGGACTGAGTCATGGGGAAGCTGCGGAAGACCCTTGCGATGGCAGCGGGATCGGCAGCATTGGGAACGGCGGCGGTGCTCGCACTGCCGGCGACCGCTCAGGCCGCGTCGGCGGCTCCGTGCAGTGCACGGGCAGCCGCGTGCATCGACCTGAGTGCCAACACATCCTGGTTGATGGCCAACGGCGTCGTGACCTACGGCGGCGTGCCGATCACCTCGGGCAAGCCTGGTTTCGAGACACCGCCGGGCACGTTCACGGTGACCTACAAGGACATCGACCACTGGAGTCAGGCGTACGACGCGCCGATGCCGTACTCGGTGTTCTTCACGACGAGTGGCATCGCGTTCCACGAGGGCAGTCTGGGCGACCAGTCGCACGGCTGCATCCACCTCTCGAACGCGGCGGCGCAGACGTACTACAACAACCTCCAGCCGGGTGACGTCGTCGAGGTCGTGCCCTGACCCTGCATCATCGGGGGATGGACATCACCACCTGGTACCTCGAACAGAGGACTCCCGATGAGTTGTCACCAGCTCGGCCCGCGTCGGTCACCGTGACGCGGGCCGAGGTGGTGAGCCCCGAGTTCAACCGGTTCCTCTACACCTCGGTCGGCGGTGACTGGCACTGGCACGACCGTCTCGTGTGGACATGGCGGCAGTGGCAGGACTGGCTGGCGCGACCCGGCGTGGAGACGTGGGTGGCGTATCAGCGCGGCACACCCGCCGGGTACGTCGAACTGGATGCCGCCACACATCCCGGTGAGGTCGAGATCGCCTACTTCGGACTGCTCCCGGCCTTCGTGGGACAGGGCATCGGCGGCCATCTGCTGACGGTGGGACTGCGGCGAGCCTGGGAGCTGACCAGCGAACGGGTGTGGGTGCACACCTGCTCGCTCGACGGCCCGGCCGCGCTGGCGAACTACCAGGCGCGGGGCCTGACCCTGTACCGGACGGAGACCACGGACGAAGCGGTGCCGTCGGTGGCGCCCGGCCCGTGGCCGGGTGCCCGGGATCAGTAACGCGCGCCGGTGAACGTGACCTTCAGGTTGTACAACGAACCACCGGCGGTGATGAACAGGTCGTTGCGCCGCGGCCCGCCGAACGCGAGGTTCGACACCGGGTCGGGGAGCAGCAGTTTGCCGAGCAGTGTGCCGTCCGGGTGGAAGCAGTGCACGCCGTCCCACGCGGCGGCCCACACGCGGCCCGTGTCGTCGAGGCGCATGCCGTCGAAGCGGCCGAAGTCGCATTCGGCGAAGATCTCGCCGCCCTTCAGCGTGCCGTCCGCGAGCACGTCGAACACCCTGATGTGACTGGGTTCCTGGCGAGTGTCCACGATGTACAGACGCTGCTCGTCGGGGGAGAACGCGAGACCGTTGGGGCGGCAGAAGTCCGTCGCCACGGCGGTGACCGTGCCGTCGGGGTCCAGGCGGTACACGTGGCACGCGCCGATCTCGCTCTCCGCGCGGTGGCCCTCGTAGTCGTCGTCGATGCCGTACGCGGGGTCGGTGAACCAGATCGTGCCGTCTCCTCGGACGACGACGTCGTTGGGGCTGTTGAGCCTTTTCCCGTCCCAGTGAGTGGCGAGGACCGTGACCGTGCCGTCGTGTTCGGTGCGGGTCACGCGCCGGGCGCCCTGCTCACAGGTGATCAACCGGCCTTGCCCGTCGATCGTGTTCCCGTTGGCGTGGCCGGTGTTCTCGCGGAACACGCCGACGGCACCCGTCGTCTCGTCCCATCGCAGCAGCCGCTCGTTCGGGATGTCGCTCCACAGCAGGTAGCGGCCGGCGGGGAAGTACACCGGGCCCTCGGACTTGCGGGCGCCGGTGTGCAGCCGCCGGACCACGTAGTCGCCGTCGAGGCGGGCGAACCGCTGGTCGATGAGCGTGAACTCGGACGGAATGGTGTTCAGCATGTCGGCCATCGTACCGAATGGGATATGGTGATCTGGTGGATGAGCTGGATCGGATTCTGCTGGCGGCGCTCCGGGAGGACGCCACCCAGTCGTACGCCGCCCTCGGCAAGCTGGCGGGCCTCTCCGCGGGGGCGGCCCACGAGCGGGTGCGCAAGCTGCGGGAACGCGGGGTCATCCGCCGCACCACCATCGATGTCGACCCGGTCGCGGTCGGCAGGCCGGTGCTGGCGTTCGTGCTCGTCGAGGCGAACGCGTGGATGGGGGAGGAGCCGGTGCGTGCGGCCCTGCTGGCGATCCCGGAGCTGGAGGAGGCGCACGTCGTCGCGGGGTCCGCGTCCCTGCTGGTGAAGATCCGCACGGGGACCACGGAGCAGTTGCAGGACGTGCTGCGCAGGCTCTTCACGATCGACGGGGTGAGCGGCACGCAGACGATCGTCGTGCTGGAGACGGTCTTCGAGGGGCCCGGCGCTCCGCAGGCCCCCTCGGGCGACTAGATGCTGTCGCAGGTGGCCATCGCGAACGTGCCGGACGCGGTCGCGGTCTTGACGACCTCGCCGTCGACGGTGAGCTTGCAGGTCACGCTGCCGCCGTCGGCGCCGGTCGTGACGATCAGCTGACCGTCCTTCACGATGCCGGTGGTCCTGACTTCCTTGCTCCACGGCAGTGTCGTGACGGTTTCGTTGTTGGTGGTCATCTCACTGCCGAACGTCGTGTACGTGATGTCGGCGGTGGGCGCGTCGCCGGTGACCTCGTAGACGATCACGGCTTCGCGGTTCGCCTCCTCGTTGATGTCGTCGACCGCCTTGTTCCACACGGCCGTCCACAGGATGCAGACCACGAGCCCGACGACGGACACGACGAGCCCGGCGATGGCGAGGCCCTTGTTGGTGGCGCGGCCCTTGACCGCCTTGCTGATGCCGATGGCGGAGAAGATGATTCCGAGAATCACCAGCGGCCAGGCCACCACCCCGATCAGGGGAATGAAGGAGAGCACGAGCCCGATGATGCCGAGCACGAAGCCGGCGGTTCCGAGGCCATTGCTGGGCTTCACAGCGGACTGCTGCGGCGGATTCGGGGCGTAATGGGTCACGGAAGGGTCCTTTCAGGAAAGTGCTGCTGAGAATGCAAGCAATGAAGGCCCTGTAAACCGCGTCGTCCGCAGGCTGACACCCGTTACGGCTTTTGTCGTAATCTCCCTGATCGAGTGGTTGATGAGGACACGCCCGTGTAGTCCGTACGCTCTGTGCATGGCACGGCGCGTGCTCGGCGTGGTGATCACCGATCGCGGTGGCGGTCAGCGTGGGAGCAGCTTCTATGTGTTCGGCGACCCCGAGCCACGTTCGCTGAACGCGACCGTCCTCACCGGACCGAGCTTCGCCGCGGCGATCGCGGCGGCCTCACGTTCGGTGCTGTCACTGCAGGCGCGCACATTGGAGGTCACGCCCCGATGCGGCGGCGGGCGACGCGGCCCGCATGGTACGAACGACCGCGGAGCAGGGGGCGGGGTGCTCGGTAGCAACACCGCTCCGGCAGATTGCCTCCCGGCCGGGCTCGGTCGGCGATCTCCGCCTGGCGGCTTCGGTTCCGCGGTTGCCCAGGCCTCCGGTCCTTCCGGTCGGCCTGGGCAGATCCGCTGTGCCTGCTTCCATGACCCGCGGGACCCACCATGTGTGACCGGGTCCGTCCACTCCGAGGGGCAGCCGCGTTTCCCGTGGTCAGCAGGCTGATCGGGAGTAGTCGAAGTAGCCGCTTCGACTGCCCCACGAGTCCGACCCGCCGTCGCAGTACTCCACCTTTCCGCCGACCACGGTGGTGTGCGACGCATCGCTGAAGTACGTCGTCACGCACTCGTTGCCCAGCGGGCAGGCAGAGGCCTGCGCGGGAGCCGCGGCGAAGGTGACCCCTGCCGCCGCGAGCAAAGCGACCGCGGCGGTGATGACTGTCCGGCGAACCATGTGCCCTCCCAAGATAGGTGAATCACTTTCATGATTCGCCCTGTCCTGCAGCTGGACAATAGGCCGACCGGCTTACAGTCGTGGGTCCACCGGCTCCGACTCCAGCGCCAGCACCGCGAACACCGGCTCATGCACACGCCATAGCGGCTCCTTTTCCACAAACCTCGTCAACGACTCGATACCCAGTGCGTACTCGCGTAACGCCAGCGACCGCTTGCGGCCCAGCGTCCGTTGCCGCAACCGCCGCAGGTGCTCCGGCTCGGTGTAGTCCGGGCCGTAGATGATCCGTAAGTACTCCCGGCCCCGGCACTTCACGCCCGGCTGCACCAGCTTCCCGGCCGCGGACGGATCGGCGGGCTTCACCACCATGCCCTCGCCGCCCGCGTCGGTCAGCGACGTCCACCAGTCGACCCCGGCCGCGACCGACGCCTCGTCCGCCAGATCCACGACCAGCCGCCGCGTCGGGCGTAACAGCTCGGCGTCCGCCGCCACCAGCCGGTCGAGCACCTCGCTGTGCCACGCCCTCGGCTTGGTCGCGTGGACCTGTCCTTCCGCGGCCAGCACGGTGAACGGCGCCAGCGACACCCCGTCCAAACCGTCGACCGGCCAGCAGTACCGGCCGTAGGCCTCGACGTAGCCACGTGCGTTCGTCAGCCGTGCCTGCTGACGCGCCAGCAGGCCTGCCACGTCCGCGCCGCGCGCCACCGCCTGCTCCAGCGCGGCGACCGCCGCGGGTAACGCCGCCGTCGCCGCCGCGCCAACCGGCGCGTACTGCCGTCGCAGCAACTGATCCGCCTTCGCCGACCACGGCAGCAACTCCGCGTCGAGTACCACCCAGTCGCTGTCCAACGTGGACCACAGGCCGGCCTCGTTCGCGGCCGTGCGTAATCGCTCCAGGAACGCCGTCGGGTCCGGGAAGAACGACCGGCCCGTCCGCGTGTACACCACGCCCGCCGCACCGTCGGGCGCCCCGAACCGGCGCTCGCCCACAGAAGCATCCCGGCACAGCACGACGACCGCCCGCGAACCCATGTGCTTCTCCTCGCACACGACCTCCGGCACCCCGTCGGCTCGGTACGCCTCGAACGCCTCCAGCGGGTGTTCCAGTGTCCCGTCCACAGTGGACGTAGCGCACGGTGCCATCGTCGGCGGCAGGTACGGCAGCCACTGCGGCGCGATCGCGAACCGGCTCATCACCTCGAGCGCGCCCGCCGCGTTCTCCTCGCGCACCTTGAGCCTGCCCATCAGCCGCGCGTCGACGTGCCGGGTGCCGAGGACGTCGTCCAGCCGCAACAGGTCCGGTGCCCGCGTCGGCGCGCCGAGTGGCTTGGTCGGCTGGTAGTGCACGCGTTCGGCAGGCACCGCAACCAGCTCCTTCGACGGCCACCGCAGCGCGGTGAGCGCACCGCCGAACACGCAGCCGGTGTCGAGGCAGATGGTGTTGTTGACCCACTCCGCCTTCGGTACCGGCGTGTGCCCGTACACGACCGTCGCCGCACCCCGGTAGTCGTCCGCCCACGGGTAACGCACCGGCATCCCGTACTCGTCGGTCTCGCCCGTGGTCTCGCCGTACAGGCAGAACGACCGCACCCGCCCGGAGGACCGGCCCTGGTACTCCTCCTTGAGCCCGGCGTGCGCGACCACCAGCCGGCCGCCGTCCAGCCGGTAGTGGCTCACGAGCCCGTGCATGAACTCGCGTGCGCTCTTGCGGAACTCATCGGACTTCTCGGAGAGCTGTGCGAGCGACTCCGCGAGCCCGTGGGCCACTCGGACGTCCCGGCCATCCAGCGCACGGACGAGCTTGCTCTCGTGGTTGCCCGACACGCACAGTGCGGTGCCTGCCGCGACCATGCCCATCACGAGCCGCAGCACTCCCGGCGTGTCCGGCCCTCGGTCGACGAGGTCGCCGACGAACACCGCGGTGCGGCCGTCCGGGTGGAACGCACCGTCCGCGCTGACCACGTATCCCAGGCGGGTCAACAGGGTCACGAGCTCGGCGTGGCAGCCGTGCACGTCACCGATGATGTCGAACGGTCCCGTCAGCTCGCGCTTGTCGTTGTACGCCTTCTCGTACTCGACCGACACGCGCTCATCCGGGGACAGCACGTGGACCTTGCGGAAGCCTTCCTTCGCGAGGTGCCGCACGGACCGCCGCAACGCGTCGTGCTGGCGGCGGATCACGTGGTCAGCCAGGTCGCGGTGGCCCTTGTTGCGCTCTCGCAGCGTCGCGAGCGGCAGGTCGAACACGATCGCGACCGGCAGCACATCGTGTTCGCGGGCGAGCGCGACGAGCTTCGCGCGATCGTCGCGCTGCACGTGCGTGGCGTCGACCACGGTGAGCCGCTCCGCTCGCAATCGTTTGCCTGCCACGTAGTGCAGTGCGTCGAACGCGTCGTGGGTCGCCGACTGGTCGTTCTCGTCGTCGGCGACCATGGCGCGGAACGTGTCGGACGACAGCACCTGCGTTGCCGCGAAGTGGTCGCGGGCGAAGGTCGACTTGCCGGAGCCGGTGACACCGACGAGTGCCACGAGGCTCAGGTCGGGCACGGCGATGGTGCGCGTCATGCCGCCCTCCTCGTGAACACCGCGAGCTGCGTCGGCGCGCCGGCCTCCGGGTCGACCGGGCCGACCGGCACATGCCGGACGTCGTAGCCGTGCGCGGCGCACACGCCGTCCGCCCACGCGCTCATCTCGGCACGTGTCCACTCGAAACGGTGGTCCGGGTGCCGGAAGTCACCCGCGGGCAACGTCTCCCAGCGCACGTTGTACTCGGCGTTGGGCGTCGTCACGAGCACGTGCCGTGGCTTGGCCGACCCGAACACGGTCGCCGCCAGCGCGGGCAGCCGTGGTGGGTCGACGTGCTCGACCACTTCGGACAGCACGATCGCGTCGAACCCGGCGACCCGGGGATCCGCGTAGGTGACCGAACCCTGGTACAGGGTGACACGCTCGCGCTGCCGCTCCGCGAAACGGTCGACCCGGCGGGCCGCCGTGCGCAGCGGCCGCGCGGCGACCTCGACACCGACGATCTCGGTGAACGTCGGCTCGGTCACCAGTTCGCGCAACAACCGACCCTCTCCACAGCCCATGTCGACGATGCGCCGCACACCAAGTGCGCGCAGCTCACCCACGATGGCCTCCCGTCGCAGCTGGGCCAGCGACGGCTCACGCTCCGGCGGCTCGGGCTCGTCGGCGTCCTCGGCGGGACGGTCGTCCAGCTCGGTCAGCCGTTCGAGTGCCTCGGCGGTGAAGCGGCGCCTGTGCGCGAGGTAGCGGGCGGTGATCAGCTCGCGGTCCGGGTGTGCCGCGAGCCAGTTCTTGCCAACACGCAACAGTTTGTCCACCTCGTCGGCCGCGACCCAGTAGTGCTTGGCGTCGTCGAGCACCGGCAGTAACACATACAGCTGGGTCAGTGCGTCGGCGAGGCGGAGCGTGCCGGTCAGGCGCAGGTCCGCGTACGGGCTGTCGCCCCAGTCGGGGAACGCGGGGTCGAGCGGCACGCGGGTGGCGGCCACGGTCCAGCCCAGCGGCGTGAACAGCCGCTCCGCGAGCGCGCCGGGACACGCCGGGAGGTGGATCTCCAACGGGATCGCGGTCTCGGCGAGTTCGGGACGTGCGTCGCAGCGGCCGCGCATCGCGGTGCCGAACACCTTGCCCATGGCGACCGCCAGTAATGACGACGCCGCGTAGGGCCGGTCGTTGACGTACTGGCCGAGGGTGTCGCCACCCTTGCGGGCGAGGCCGACCGGGTCGATCTCCAGTAACAGCGATGCGGTGGTGCGCTCCGGCGTCACTTCCGGGTAGAAGACGTGGGCCTTGCCGGTCGACACGTCGAACTGCTGCGCGCGGTCCGGGTGCTTGTGCAGCAGGTACCCGAGATCGGTCGCCGGGGTGTGCGTGGTGGTGACGCTGAGGAACATGCAGCCGAGTAAACACGAGCGCTCCGACAGCGTCCGCCGCTTTTGTGGTCTGATGACGGCGATGAACGAGCGTCTGACCGCTTTCGGTAACCAGCTCATTGTTTCGCACATACGTTTGAGGGAACTGCTGGCCGGGCTCCGTGACGGCACGTACACGGGAGTCGACTTGGCGACTCATTGCCTGACGTTCTGCTCGATTCTCACGGCCCATCACTCGGCGGAGGACGACGAGGGATTTCCGGTGCTGGCAAAGCACTTCCCGGAGCTGCGGCCGGTACTGACCGAGCTGAGTCATGATCATCGTCTGGTCGCGGACGTGCTCGATCGGCTGAAAGTGGTGTCCACGATGGATGTCGCGACGGCCGAACGTGAGCTGGACACGCTCGCCGCGCTACTGGAAACCCACCTCGTCTACGAGGAGAAGAAGCTGGTCGCGGCGCTCAACCAGCTGAGCGCGACGAGCGAGGAGGCGAAAGCCGTCGCCCGCGCGGTCACGCTGCCACAGCCATAGAGGGCGCGCGAATAGGGCATGGCGGCGCCCGCCGCGCCGAGGCGGGCATCCACCGACCCTATTCGCGCACCCTCTCAGTCCTCGCGGGGCCACGGCGTGCCCTGCAGGGTTTCGATGCGTTCGTTCAGCGCGCGCAGCAGGCGGTACAGGTCGGCGCACTCGGTGTCCGGCCAGTCGTCGACCACCTTGCCGAGCCCGGTCCGGTAGCGCAGGCGGTCGGCGGCGAGCCGGGCGGCGCCCGTCGGGGCGATGCGGAGCCTGCGTGCCGCGCCGCCACCGGGATCGGGGACGCGGTCCACCAGTCGCTCGCGGAGCATCGCGCCCACCTGGCGGGTCACGGTGGAGATGTCGAGTTGCAGGCCGGTCGCCAGCTCGCGCGCGGTCATCGGACCGGTGGCGTCGATGCGGCTCAGCATCAGGTACGCGGAACGTTCGAGCACACCCGTGGTCGCCGTGGCGAGTTGGTGCCTGCTGACCAGCGTCAGCTCGCGTTCGATCGCGTCAAGGAGGTGTTCTCTACCACGCATCATCCGGTCCTCGATGGTCGGATGTGTACCGTACACATGTGCGTCCTGGGACCGTGGTCACGGTATTGGCAAGCTGCGGTCTCGTCGCATCTTTCATGCAGACCCTCGTCATCCCGCTCATCCCGAGCCTGCCCGCCATCCTCGGTACGGACGCGTCCGACGCGTCCTGGGTCATCACCGTCACGCTGCTCGCGGCCGCGGTGATCACCCCGGTCAGCGGGCGCCTCGGCGACCTCTACGGCAAGCGCCGTGTGCTCCTCGTCAGCGTCACGGTGCTCATCGCCGGGTCGATGGTCTCGTCGTTCGCGAGCTCCCTCGTGCCGATGGTCATCGGCCGCGGTCTGCAGGGCTGCGCGATGGGTGTCATCCCGCTGGGCATCAGCATCATGCGCGACATACTCCCTGCTGACCGCGTCGGCACGGCCATCGCGATGATGAGCGCGACGCTCGGGGTCGGGGGCGCGATCGGGCTGCCGCTGTCGGCGGTCATCGCGGAGTCGTCGTCGTGGCGGGTGCTGTTCTGGCTCGCCGCGGGCCTGGGTGCCGTGTGCCTCGTCCTGTTGTGGACCGTCGTGCCGGACTCGTCGATACGCGCGCCCGGCCGGTTCGACGTGCTCGGCATGCTGGGACTCGCTGCCGGGCTCGTGTGCCTGCTGCTCGCGATCACGAAGGGCGGCACGTGGGGCTGGGGCTCACCGACCACGCTGAGCCTGTTCGCCGCCGCGGTCGCCGTGCTCGTCCTCTGGGGCTTCTACCAGCTGCGCACCCGCTATCCGCTGGTCGACCTGCGGGTGTCCGCGCGGCGGCCGGTCCTGTTCACCAACCTCGCCTCGGTGCTGGTCGGGTTCTCGATGTACAGCATGTCGCTGGTGCTGCCGCAGCTCCTGCAGGCACCCGCGTTCACCGGCTACGGTCTCGGCCAGTCGATGGTGGCCGCGGGCCTGTGGATGGCGCCGGGCGGCCTGGTGATGATGGCCCTGTCGCCGGTTTCGGCACGCATCACGCGTAAACGCGGTCCACGCACCTCCCTCCTGGTCGGCGCGTCGATCATCTCCGTCGGCTACCTCGTGTCGACCGTGTTACTGCACAACGCCTTCGAGGTCATGCTCGCAGGCGTCATCGTCAGTGCGGGGGTCGGCATCGCGTATGCCGCGATGCCAGGACTGATCATGGGTTCGGTGCCGCTGCACGAGACCGCGTCGGCGAACGGGCTGAACTCGCTGGCCCGCTCGGTCGGCACGTCCGTGTCGAGCGCGGTGATCGCGACCCTGCTGGCACACATGACGATCACGGCGGGGCCGTTGACAGTGCCGTCGTTGACCGGTTTCCGCGTCGCGTTCGTGATCGCCGCGGGCGGCGCGGCGCTCGGGGTGCTAGTCACGCTCCTGGTCCCGCGTGTCCGTGGCCGCCTTGGCGACGGCGTCAACGACAGCACCGACGACAGCACCGACGACAGCGTCGCGGTGGTCGGCCCGGAGGACCGGCGCGAGCTCCAGGTGTAGGAACGGCCTGCCCTCTGCCGCCGCCGCGATGCCCTGAACGTTCGTGCGGCCCATCAGCCGCTCGTGGTGACCGATCCGGAAACCGTGCCCGCGCAACGTCTTCTCGACCTGCCGGTGCAGTTCGGCCGGTTCACCAGCGCCCGAGGAGACGACCACGTCGGTATCCGGCGCCGTGTCCTCGGCGAAGCCGTGGAGCTGGATCTCCGGCAGTGCAAGCGTTTGCGCGAACGCGTGGAACAGCGAGTCGGCCCGATGTGCCACGTCGGCCGTGCGGTCCGCCGCGTTGCGGTGCGCGCCCGCGACCAGCAACGCGGCCGACGGGATGGCGTGGAACAGTTCGAGGCCGAGACGCGCGGTGAGGCGGTCGGAGCCGGGGTGCGGGACCTCGATCAGCACGTCGGCCGCCCTGCGCACGAGGACGGTGCCCCAGCCGGACGCGGTCTCCGTGAGCATGGTGAACGGGTGGCCTGCGTCATCGCTCCCGGTGGATATCCGCAACGGCAGGCCGTCCAGCTCACGTGGCTTGTCTGCCAGCACGGCACGCAGGACGGCGACGGCCTTGGCCCGTTCCCCCGGAGTCGGCGGACGGTAGGGACCGTCGGCGGCCATGGCCCGCACGTGGTCGACGAGCCATCGCTGCAACATGTGACCAGTAGGTCAAATCTTGGCGATGCTGTCCAGGTGAGCTTCCAGCACGGTGCGCATGAGATCGGGTGTCATCCGGTCGGGTTGTATGACACCGTTGGTCATCAGCCCGTCGATCAGGGCGGTGAGACGTTCGGTCTCGACCGCGATGTCCACCTGATCCGCGAGGCCACCCAGTTCCCGGCTCCTGGCGAGCACCTTGCCGACGAGCGTGCGCGTGCCGTCGTACATCTCGCGGACGTGCGGCCGCAGCTTCGGGGAGGTGCGGGCCTCTGAGGCGAACGCCAGCCAGACCGCGCTTTCCGTGTACCTCGTCTTGTCGATGGGGAGTAGTTCGCCGAGCAGTTCGGCGGTGAGCGCGCGTCGTTTGCCGCGATCCGGCTCGGCGATGGCCAGTTCCGCGTGCGCGAGGATGCGCGCTCCGATCCGGTCGACCAGGGCGCGCAGGGCGAAGACGATCATTTCTTCGCTGTTCGTGAAGTAGTGCCGCACGGAGCCGACGGCGAGACCCGCCTCCCCGGCGATGTTGCGCAGTGAGGCGGCTGCGAGGCCGTCCCGCACCACGACGGTGAAGATCGCTTCCGCGACCAGCTGCCTGCGTTCGTCCGGGTCCACGATCTTCGGCACCTTGTCTTTATAGCACAGTCTTGCTAATTTACTTGGCGCAGTCGTGCTAAATAGGAGGGGACATGCACACCTGGATCGTGGTCGCGCTCGTTGTCGCGGCAGTGGGGTACACGATCGTGCGACGCACGATCGGTGAGCCGTTGAACGTACGGGACCTGTTCGGCGCTCCTGTCGTCTTGCTCGTGGTCGGCAACTACAGCCTGACCAAGGTGCCGGACGTGACGGGGGTCGACATCGCGTGGCTGGCAGGGGCCTCGTTCGTCGGGCTGGCACTGGGGGTGTGGCGCGGCGCGACCGTGCTGCTGATGGTCAAGGACGGTGCGCTGTGGCAGCGCTATCCGGCGCGGACGTATCTGGTGTGGGTGGTGTCGCTGGTGGTCAATGGAGGTCTCGGGTTCCTGGCCACGCATGAGGGCGTGCATGCCGACGCGCGCCCGATGACGTTGTCGATCGGTGTCGGCCTGCTGGGGGAGGCGGCCGCGGTGGGGCTGCGCGCGATGGCGACGGGGGTGCCGTTCTCGTCGGAAAGCCGGGACGGCCAGCGTGGTCTGCCGAGGCGAGCGGACTTTCGCCCGCTCGACCGGCAGCCGGCGCTCAGGGATGGCGTGACCTGGCTTTCGCGGGCCGCCGGGCGCCGGTGAGCTGGCCTGGTAGTCTCGTTTTAGAACATTCGTTCGACCTGTGAAAGGCGGGTGGAAGCGATGATCGATGACAGGTTCCCCGGCTTCGCCTGTGGTGCGGGGCGAGCGGAGTTCTTCGAGTTATGCGTGGCCGGCGCGGCCGCCATCTGAGGTCAGTGCGGCGCGGCGAGGATGCCGTCGAGCATGCCGGGGTAAAGGGCGTCGAGGTCGTCGCGGCGCAGGGTCGTGATTCGTGAGGTGCCGACCGGGCGCACCTGGATCACGCCCGCTTCGCGCAGGATCCGCAGGTGGTGGGTGCGGGTCGACTTGGTGACCGGCAGCTCGATCGCACCGCAGGCGACGCCGTCGCAGCCGATGCGTGCGAGTTCGCGCACGAGTCGCAGCCGGATCGGGTCGGCGAGCGCTTGCAGTACCGACTCGATCCGGATGTCCGATCGCGGCGGGTGGGCGAGCGTCTCCATCATGGTTTCCATAGTACGAGATCCATCGTAGTTCGATGACGATCGTAGTACGGTGTTCATCGTACATAGGGAACCATGGGGAGAAGCATGTCGCCACGTACCTATCTGCTCGCGCTCGGCGCCTTCGCCGTCGGCACCAGCGGATACATCGTTTCGGGGGTACTACCGGAGGTCAGTCATGAACTGGAGGTATCGGTGGCGACCGCGGGCCAGCTCGGCACCGCGTTCGCGATCGCCTACGCAATAGCGTCGCCACTGCTGGCGGCGTTCACCGGTCGGTGGGAACGGCGCAGGCTGCTCGTGATCGCGTTGGTGGTCAGTGCGGTGGGCAACGCGCTCGCGGTGGTCGCGCCGACGTACGAGTTGCTGCTGGGCACGCGCATCATCGCGGCGCTCGGTGCGGCGGTGTACACGCCTGCGGCGACCGTGGTCGCCACCGTGCTCAACCCGCCTGAGCGTCGGGGGCGCGCGGTCGCGATGGTGTTCGGTGGGCTCACGTTCGCGCTGATCATCGGGGTGCCCGCGGGCAACCTGCTGAGTGGGCCGCTCGGCTACCACGGCGTCTTCGCGCTTGTCGCGGTCGTGTCGGTGATCGGGGCAGTCGCCGTCTGGCTCGGGGTGCCGACCGTCGAGGCGCCATCCGCGGTCGGGCTTCGGGAGCGGTTCGCGGTGGCACGTGACCCTCGGGTGCGGCTCATGCTCGGAGTGACCGTGGTCGGTGTGCTGTCTGCGATGGCGGCGTTCACCTACGTGGCACCGTTCCTGGCGGCGAACGCGGGTGCGCGCGGCAGTGCGGTGAGCTTCCTGCTGCTGGGTTACGGCCTCGGTGCGTGTGTCGGCAACTCGCTCGGCGGTCGGCTCGCGGACCGGTTCGGCAGCATGGTGCCGCTGTTCGTGTCGCTCGGCGCGGCGATCGTCCTGCTGGGGACGTTGCCGTTCACCGCGACGAATGTGCCAGTGGCCGCGGTGGTGATGTTCGTGTGGGGCATGGTCACGTGGGCGTACAACCCACCCGCACAGAACTTCCTCATCGGGCTCGCACCGGCGAACAGCGGGTTGGTGCTGTCGCTGAACGCGTCGGCGATCTATCTGGGCGTCGGGTTGTCCGGGGTGTTCGGCGGGCTGGTGATCAACACGGTGGGCATCCGCGCGCTGCCGCCCATCGCGGGGATCGTCGGCTTGTTCGCTATCGGACTGCTGGTGCTGGTGTCACGTCCGGTGCGTGAACCCGCCGTCGAGGACGGTGGCCAGGATCGGGAGGTCCCTGAGCTCGCTCGGGGGTAGGCCGGTGAGGTCCCGGCCGGCCAGCACCAGGTCGGCCGGGTCGCCAACGGCGACCGTGGTGCCACGGCCGCCGGTGCTCGCCGCGATCGCGACCTCCATCGGCAGGCACTGCTCGGGGTGCCAGCCGGACCGGTCGTCGTCGGTGCGGGTGACCGCGGCGGCGATGGCCTCCCACGGGTCGAGCGCCGAGACCGGGGCGTCGGAGCCGAACTCGAGGGTGGCACCTGCGCGGTGGAGTGACGCGTAGGCGAAGGCGCGGTCGGTGCGGCCCGGCCAGTGGCGGTCGGCGGCGTCGCGGTCGTCGGGCTGATGTGCGGGCTGGACACCGGCGATCACGCCCAGCGCGGCGAACCTCGGCACGTCGGCCGGGTCGAGGAGTTGGGCGTGCTCGATGCGGCCACCGACGCCGAGGTGGTCGAACGCGTCGAGCGCGAGGGTGTTGGCGCGGTCGCCGATCGCGTGCAGGGCAAGGCCGATGCCGTTGCCGGTGGCCTTGCGGAGAACGGGAAGGAGTTGGTCGAGAGGTTCGAGCAGTTCGCCGTGGTACGTGCCGTCGGGATAGTGGTCATGGCATAAGGCGGTGCGGGTGTTGAGTGAGCCGTCCATGAAGATCTTCAGCGGGCCGACGGTGAGGAGGTCGCCGACCGGGTCGCCCGTCTTCAGGCCGCGTTCGATGGTCTCGTCGAGCAGGAACTTGGCGATGACGCAACGGATCCGTGTCGCCGGGGTGTCCCGGCGCAGCCAGTCGGCGACGGTGTCGGTGTACTCGTAGTCGGCGATCGTGGTGATGCCGCGTGCGGCGGCCGCCTCGGTGGCGGCGAGCACCCAGCGGTCGGTGACGTCCGTCGATGGTGCGGGCAGGGTGGCGGTGAGCGCCATGCACTGGTCCTCGATGAACACGCCCGTCGGGTGGTCGACGTCCGCCATGCGCATGGCGGCGGAGCTGAGCCACAGCGTGTGCAGGTCGTTGCTGAACAGTGCGACCGGCTGGTCAGGGAGCACGCGGTCCAGCAGTGTCTTGTGTGGACGGTCGGGCCAGAGTGCGGCGTGGAAACCGGCGCCCTGCAGCAACTCGCCGGGTGCCGTGCCCGCGGCCGCGATCAGGTCGGCCGCGTGTGCCGCGGAGGTGGCGCCGGCGAGCGGCACCCGTTGCCGGGAGCTGGCCCACTGCAGCAGGTGCACGTGCGTGTCGACAAGGCCGGGCAGCAGCGTGCCGCCCCGGCCATCGACCACCTCGGCGCCGTCAGCGGGTAAGCCGACGGGTTCTACGGCCACCAGGCGGCGCCCCTCCACGCGCACGTCGGCGCGCCGCCCGGTGAACCCGATCGTCACATCACGCAGTAGCAGAGCCATCTGCCCATAGTGCTAGAAGTCCTCGTCGAAGTTGACGGTGCCCGTCACCGCCACCTGATACGCGGATACGCGGCGCTCGAAGAAGTTCGACAGCTCCTGGACGTCCTGCAGTTCCATGAACGCGAACGGGTTCTTCGAGCCGTACTCGGGTTCGAGGCCGAGCGCGGCGAGGCGCCGGTCGGCGACGTGCTCGAGGTAGGTGCGCATGTCGGCCTTCGTCAGGCCTGCCACGCCCTGGACCAGCAGGTCGTCGGCGAACTGGACCTCCGCGTCCACGGCTTCGCGCAGCATTTGCCGTACCTGGGTGTGGAGTTCGTCGTCGAAGAGGCCGGGCTCTTCGCGGCGGACGGTGTCGACGACGTCGAACGCGAAGGTCATGTGCATGGACTCGTCGCGGAACACCCAGTTGGTGCCGGATGCGAGGCCGTTGAGGAGGCCTCGGGATCGGAGGAAGTAGACGTAGGCGAAGGCGCCGTAGAAGAACAGGCCTTCGATGCATGCCGCGAAACAGATCAGGTTCAGCAGGAACGCGCGCCGGTCGTCCCGGGTTTCGAGCCGGTTCAGGTGCTCGATCGAGTCGATCCACCTGAAGCAGAACCTGGCCTTGTCCCGGATGGAGGGGATGTTCTCCACCGCGGCGAACGCGGCCACGCGTTCGTTGTCGTCGGGGAGGTAGGTGTCCAGAAGGGTGAGGTAGAACTGGACGTGCACGGCCTCCTCGTACAGCTGCCGCGACAGGTAGAGCCGGGCTTCTGGCGCGTTGACGTGCTCGTACAGGTTGAGCACGAGGTTGTTCGCGACGATGGTGTCGCCGGTGGCGAAGAACGCGACCAGCCGGTTGACCAGGTGCCGTTCGGCGTCGGTGAGCTTGTTCAGGTCGGCGAGGTCGGAGTGCAGGTCGACTTCCTCGACCGTCCAGGTGTTCTTGATCGCGTCGCGGAAGCGTTCGTAGAACAGCGGGTAGCGCATGGGGCGGAGGGTCAGGTCCATGCCCGGGTCGAGCAGTGCCTGCTTGCGGGCGGTGTTCTCGAGAGTGGTCACTGGCATGCCTCACATGACTCGGGGTTCTCCAGGGAGCAGGCGACCGCCTCGGCGGTGTCGTCGGCACTGGCGCGGATCGCGGTGCTCACCGTGGCCTGCTGGATGCGGGTCGCGGGGCGCGACCGCAGGTAGTACGTGGTCTTCAGCCCGCTCGTCCACGCGTAGCGGTACATCGACGACAGCTTCCCGATCGTGGGCGAGGCAACGAACAGGTTCAGCGACTGGCTCTGGTCGATGTAGGGACCGCGTGCGGCGGCGAGGTCGATCAGGCCGCGCTGCGGCAGTTCCCACGCCGTGCGGAACAGCTCCTTGCTGTCCGAGGGCAGTCCGGCGATGCCCTGGACCGAGCCGTCGTCACGCTTGACCTGGTCGCGTGTGGCCGCGGTCCAGAGCCGGTGCTTCTTCAGCTCCGCCACCAGGTAGCCGTTGACCTGCAGGAACTCGCCGGACAGCGTCTCGCGTTTGAACACGTTGGACACCTGCGGCTCGATGCACTCGAAGCAGCCCGCGATCGAGGCGATGGTGGCCGTCGGCGCGATCGCGATCAACAGCGAGTTACGCAGACCGTGTTCGGCGACCTTCTCCCGCAGCGTCGCCCACCGGTCGGACTGCTTCGGCGTGACACCCCACAGGTCGGGTTGCAGGTCACCGCGGGCGGCGCGGGTCTGCGCGTACGCCGGGTGCGCACCCGAGGACGCGGCCAGGTCGGCGGACGTCTCCAGCGCCGTGAGGTAGACCTCCTCGGCGAGCCGCGTCGACAGCTCGCGTGCCCCGTCGCCGTCGAACGGCAGGCGCAGCTTGAAGAACACGTCCTGCAGGCCCATCACGCCGAGACCGACGGGGCGCCAGCGCGGGTTGCCGCGGCCGGCCTGCTCGGTGGGGTAGTAGTTGATGTCGATCACGCGGTCCAGGAACGTGACCGCGGTGCGCACGGTCTCCCGCAGCCGCGTCCAGTCGATGTCGTCGCTGGTCACGTGCGCGCCGAGGTTGACAGAGCCCAGGTTGCAGACGGCGGTCTCCTCGTCGGAGGTGACCTCGAGGATCTCGGTGCACAGGTTGGACAGGTGCACGACGTTGCCCGGCTCCGCGGTCTGGTTGCAGGTGCGGTTCGCGGTGTCCTTGAACGTCATCCAGCCGTTGCCGGTCTGGGCGAGCGTGCGGATCATCTTCGCGTACAGATCGCGGGCCTTGACCGTGCGTACCGCGCGGCCTGCCTGCTCGGCGGCCCGGTACGCATCGTCGAACGCCGCACCCCACAGGTCGGGCAGCTCCGGCAGCTCGTCAGGGTCGAACAGCGACCAGTCGGCGTCGGCCTCGACCCGGCGCATGAACTCGTCCGGGATCCAGTTGGCGATGTTGAGGTTGTGCGTGCGGCGCGCGTCCTCGCCCGTGTTGTCGCGCAGCTCCAGGAACTCCTCGATGTCCGGGTGCCACGTCTCGAGGTAGACACACGCCGCGCCCTTGCGCCGCCCGCCCTGGTTGACGGCGGCGACCGACGCGTCCAGGGTGCGCAGCCACGGGACGATGCCGTTGGAGTGGCCGTTCGTGCCCCGGATCAACGCGCCCCGGGACCGGACGCGGGACCACTGGATGCCGATGCCGCCCGCGAACTTCGACAGGCGGGCGACCTGTCCGTAGCGATCGTAGATCGACTCGAGTTCGTCGCGCGGCGAGTCCAGCAGGTAGCAGGAGGACATCTGCGTGTGCCGGGTGCCGGAGTTGAACAGGGTCGGTGAGCTGGGCAGGTATGCCAGCGACGACATCAGCCGGTAGAACCGGATCGCCTCGGCAGGCGTGTGCGAGAGTCCACACGCGACGCGGAGTAGCCAGTACTGCGGGCGTTCGAGCGTGGTGCGGCTGTTGGGGTGGCGGAGCAGGTAGCGGTCGTAGACGGTGCGCAGCCCGAAGTACTCGAACCGCAGGTCGGCGTCGTGGTCGATGGCGTCGTCGAGCTTGCGCGCGTGCGTGGCGACGAACGTGGCGGTGTGGTCGCCGATCAGGCCAAGGGCGTGGGCGGTGCTGATCGACTGGCTGAACGAGTGGATGCCGTGGCCGCGGACTTCCTTGTCGACGTAGGTGGCGAGCAGGCGGGCCGCGAGCTTGGAGTACTCCGGCTCCTCGGAGACCAGTTCGGCGGCGGTCTGTATGGAGAGGCGATCGAGTTCTTCGGTGGTGGCGCCGTCGTAGAGCCCGTTGATCGTCTTGGTGGCGACCCGCCGCGGCTCCACCGCCGGGAGTCCGGTGGCGCGACGGGCGACCGCACGGATGATCTTGTCGACGTCGACGGGTTCGGTTTCCCCACTGCGTTTCCGGACGCGCATGGTGTCCTGGATCGTGGTCAACTGTTCTCCTCGCTCTTCGGGCTCGCGAGAAGAACCCCGACCGGTGGGGTTGTCCCCGCGCGCCCTCCCTCGGGGCAAGCGGATGTACCCGGCCGCGGCGCGGCCAGGGAGCGGGCAGGTCTTCGGACTCACGGGCAGACGCCTACTGACCGTCGCTTCCCAGACTCGCGTCCAGTGCTTCGTGACGGCGTTCGTTCCCGTTCACCGCTGCGGGGCAGTCCCGGACTCCCACCGGGTTCCCTCTTGCGACGACCACCATGGCGCGGTGGTCGAACCAGCTCGCGATCACTATACATAGGGCCGATGTCGAATTCGGCACCCATATGTTGTGTCGGCGTGTCGTGTCATGCGGGTTGCCGTCGAGTGTCGCTGGTGGCTACGCCACGCGCAGGTTGAACACCGAGGGGCGGCCGGGCCGGTCACCGTGACCTCGCGCGAGTGTGCGGGTCAGTTCGGGGCCGACAGGGTCGGGGTTTCGCCGGTGCACACGAACTCGATGCGTTTCGCGACCGACACTGCCTGGTCCGCATAGCGTTCGTAGAAGCGGGCCACCAGCGCCAGCGTCGTCGCCGTCGGGATGCCGTGGGACCACGTCTTCGTCGTGATCGTGCGGAGTACCTCCGCGTGCAGGTCATCCACCTCGTGGTCGGTGGCGTCGAGTTCGGCGAACGCGCCGACACGCGGCGACGTCACGTGCGCGACCAGCTGCGTGGCCATCTCCGAGGTGATGGTGCCCAGGCGGTCGAACGCCTCTCGCAGCGGAGCAGGCACCACGTGGTCGGGGTGGACCCGGCAGGCGGCGTTCGCGATGTGTTCCGCCAGGTCGCCCATGCGCTCGATCTTCTCCGCGCAGTAGATCGAGGACAGCACGAGCCGCAGGTCAGTCGCCACCGGGGCCTGCAGCGCCAGCATCTGCTGCGCCATCTCCTCGCACTGGTCGCGCATGTCGTCGAGCTCGGTGTCCGCTGCCAGGACCTGCTTGGCCACGTCGAGGTCGGCATCGAGCATCGCCTCGGTCGCGAGCCGCATCGCCGTCGCCGCCCGTTCGCACATCCTGGCCAGCAGCCCGCGCAGCTCAGAGAGCTCGCTGTGGAACGTCTCCCGCATCAAACGTCACCTTCCCGACAGACACGACATACCCGGCAGCGCCCGTCCCATGCGACCGTCACGCGAGCGGGGAGGCTCCCGGCCAGACTCGAAACATGCGCGCGTCACACAGAACCTGCTCGGCCAGCACCTGGACTGGCCACGCCGCCTGCCGGCGGCCGCGAGCTGGTTCCGGCGCCTCGACCCGGACGTGGTGACGCTGCAGGAAGCGGTCGCGACCGGCGACTACGACCAGGTTACCGAGGTGCTCGGGGACTCCTGCCACGTCACCCACCACACGCTGCGTGAGCCGGACGGCTCCGGCAGCTCGATCGCCAGCCGCCGGCCCCGGTCATCGCCGAGCAGTGCCGGACCGATCTCGACCGCCGGATCGACTACGTCTTCGTCCGCAGTGGCCGCGCGGGACCGGCCATGCGGGTGACGAATTGTGTGCGCACGTTTGACGACCCCGTCGACGGGGTACGGCCAAGCGACCATTTCGGAGTGGTGGCCGACCTGGATCCTGGCCGGGTGACGTGAATGGTGGTAACAGTAATGCTCGAAAAGGCGACGTACGGGTTCGTGGAGCCGACAGAATCCCAGCTCATCGCCCTTTTCGAGGCGTGGCGCCTGGACATCGACTCCGAACCGTTCGCGTACGAGAACGAGTGGGCCGGCGTGGACGCTTCGCCGTTTCGCGCCTTCACCGCCTGGGCACACCAGGATCATGGATCACAGTCGTGCGCCTGTCCTGGAGGCACTCCAGGCCTTCCGTGATCGTGGCTACACCCCGTTCAATCCGCCGGGCCACCGGCAGGGCCGTGGCGTCGACCCACGCGTGCTCGACGTCGTCGGGCGGGACGTGTTCGAAAGCGACGTCATCTCGATCAACGGGCTCGACGACAGGACCGTGTCGCAGGGGGTGCTGGCACACGCCCAGGAGCTGATGGCCGACGCGGTACACGCCGACCACACGTTCTTCTCGACCTGCGGCAGCTCGCTGTCGATCAAGAGCGCGATGCTGTCGGTCGCGGGGCCGGGCGAGAAGCTGCTGGTCGCACGGCAGTCGCACAAGTCGGTGATCTCCGGGCTGATCATCTCCGGCGTGGCGCCGGTGTGGGTCCGTCCCAGCTGGGACCCGGACCTGCACCTGTCGCACCCGCCGTCGGCGGACGAGGTGGCCCGGCGGTTCGCCGACGAGCCGGACGCGAAGGGCATGCTGCTCGTCACCCCGACCGACTACGGCACCTGCGGGGACATCGAGGCCATCGCGCGGGTGTGCCACGAGTTCGGCAAGCCGCTGATCGTCGACGAGGCGTGGGGTGCGCACCTGCCGTTCCACCCCGTGCTGCCGCCGTGGGCCATGGACGCGTCGGCCGACCTGTGTGTCACGAGCGTGCACAAGTCCGGGTCGGCGGTCGAGCAGAGCTCGGTGTTCCACCTGCGGGGGGACCGGGTCGACCCGGCCGTCCTGAAGGCGAGGGAGGACCTGCTCGGCACCACCAGCCCCACCTCACTGGTCTACGCGACGCTCGACGGGTGGCGGCGGCAGATGGTGGAGTACGGCGAGCGGCTGCTGGGGGACACGTTGACGCTCGCGCACTCCACCAGGGCCGCGTTGTCCGCTGTGGACGGTGTGGCCGTGATGGGGTCGGAGTTCACCGGGCCGGGACTCGCCAGGTCGATCGACCCGCTGAAGGTCGTGCTCGACGTGTCCGGGCTGGGGATCAGCGGCTACCAGGCGGCCGACTGGCTCCGTGCGCACGAGCTCGTGACCGTCGGGTGGTCCGACCACCGCCGGGTGGTGGCGCAGCTGACCGTCGCCGACGACGCGGACACCGCCGAGGTGCTGGTGCGGGCGGTGAGCGCGCTGCGCCACGCCGACCTGCCCGCGTCGTCCCCCGTCGACCTGCCGTCCCCGGCGGAGCTGGAGCTGGAGACGGCGATGCTGCCGCGCGACGCGTTCTTCGGTGCGACCGAGCAGGTCGGGGTCGAGGTCGCGCCGGGGCGGATCAGCGCGGAGATGATCACGCCGTATCCGCCCGGCGCGCCAGCGGTGCTGCCGGGGGAGGTCCTCACCAGGGAGGTGCTGGACTACGCGCGGAGCGGGCTCACGGCTGGGATGCAGCTCCCGGACCCGGTGGACGCCGAACTGAAGTCCGTGCGGGTGGTCGCCAGGTGAACAGAGGTCAGGTCAGCACGTGGTGGGCAGCAGGGTGAAGGCGCTGCACACGTCCTGCCCGTATGGTGCGCCCTGCCACTCCGCAGGCGGCAGCGCCCGCGGCCGGTCGAACGGGGTGAACGTCCACGGGCCGACGTAGACGTTGTCGCGCCACGTGTTGTGCTGTTCGAACGTGATCGCCTGCTGTACGACCGGGCCCATGTACGGGGACCACCACGGGTAGGTGCCCCAGTTCGACAGGATCGCCATGCGGCCGCACAGCTTGTCGCAGCCGAGGGTGGCCGGGTCGAAGAGGAAACGGTTGTGGTGGATGTCGACGCGTTGCGTCTTCCACCGGCAGTCGTCGCGAAGCGGCTGCTGCGCTATCGCGGGCTGGGTACACGTTTCCACCTCGGCGACGAGGAGGGTGCAGTGCCCAGTGGACGTGTTCGCCGGGCTGTTGCAGAAGCGGTCGGCGTTCTCCCACAACGTGATGCCGGACCAGTTGTGTTCGAACGTGTTGTCGTGGATCTCGATCCTGTCCGTCCTGGCGGGCACCCGTGGCTCGCCGCCTGACTCGGAGACGTAGACCGTGCCAACCGGGAAGTCGTCGCCGCGGTCGGCGAAGGTCCGGCCTTGCACGATCGTGTTGCCGAGGAAGACGTTGTCGCGGATCACCGCGTTGTAGCTCGTCTCGTAGAGCAGCGCCTCCCCGTCGTTGTTCTCGATCAGGTTGTGCTCGATGAGGAAGTCGTTGTTGTTCGTGTCCGCCCACAGGCCGGCGCCGCGGTTGTCGTGCACCCAGTTGTCCCGGATGTCGGCGCCGTCGACCGCCCAGAACTTCACGCCGCCCGTGCAGCCGCAGCCAGGGGTCTGCGCCTCCCAGTTCTCGGTGTTGTTGCCCGTGATCTCGTTGCCCTCCACCAGGAGGTCGGCCAGTCCGCCGCGCTTGTAGGCGTTGATGCCGTACTGGCCGTTGTCCCGCAGGCAGTTTCCGCGCACGACCTGGCCGGTTCCCGCCATGAGCGCCGCGCCGCCGTTGTTCTCGATCGTGTTGTGCTCGATGACCCAGGCGTCGCCGGAGTCGTGGTTGACCACGCCCTCGTCGCGTGGCGCCACGAAGTTCCGCACGGTGAGGCCGAGGAGTACGACGTCGTGGGCGTCGCCGGTGAACGCGTACCGGTTGCGCTCGCGGCCGTCGAGGATCGCGCCAGGCGCGCCGAGGTAGACGTTGCCGTCCTTCGGTATCACCTGGCCGAACTCGTGCTCGCCAAGCGTGTGCGTGCCGGGGGCGAGCCAGAACGTCGTGCCGCCCTGGTGTTCCGCGGTGGCACGCCGCACCGCGTTGTCGACCGGCGCCACCACGACCGCGCCCTCCGGCGGGTTCGGGTGGGCCGAGACGATCCGGTCGCACACGGCCCACTCCTCGTCGCCGGTGGCCGCGCCGGCCACAGGGGACAGTCCGGCCAGGACGAGGGCGGCCACCAGTGCGAGACCAGAACGAGCCATGTGGCCAAGCTAGGCAGCCCGTCGATCCGTGTCGTCACCCGGAAGCGTTGTCCTTTGGGCGAACATCGCGGAACCGGGCCATGCTGTCCCCGCATCCGCGCGACCGACTGTGGAGAGTCATGCTGAAGATCGACCGTGACCGTGCGGGAAATGTGCGTGTCACCTTCGTCCTGCGGCAGCACATGCCGCACGGCCGGGTGAGTGTCGTCGGCGACTTCAACGAGTGGCGGCCCGGTGCGCACGAGCTGCGACCGCGCAGCAACGGCACCCGCTCCGTGTCCGTCACCGTGCCGGACGGTGCCCAGGTGCGCTTCCGCTACCTCGGTGAGGGCGGCCACTGGTGCAACGAGACCGAGCACCCGGACGTGCGGCAGATCGGCGAGGACAGCGTCGTCGTCGCGAACCCGGCCGCGCGGAAAGCCCGCTGACCCCTGTCGAGATCCGGCATGCTCGCGGACTACGACGGACGCGACAGGATGTCCTGAAACGCGGGCGAGCGGTGGCTACCGTGGGTCGGGTGACCGACGCCGTCCGCACCCTCGCCACGCACTACTCCAGCGCCGCCGACGCCTACGAGCGCATCTGGGCCGGTGTCCTCCACCCGGTCAGCCGCGGGCTGCTGGCCCGGCTGCCGCTCGCGCCCGCGCGCCGCGTCCTGGACGTCGGCACCGGCGTCGGCACGCTCCTGCCCGCACTGCGTGACGCGGCGCCGGACGCGCTCGTGGTCGGTGCCGACCGGGCGCCCGGCATGATCGCGAAGGCGTCCGCCGAGTTCCCCCGCGTGCTGATGGACGCGGCCCGTCTCCCGTTCCTGGACGGCACGTTCGACGTCGCCGTGGCCGCGTTCATGCTGTTCCACCTGCCCGACCCGCTCGCCGGGCTGCGGGAGGCGCGGCGGGTGCTCGCGGATGGCGGCGTGCTCGGCCTCGCGACCTGGGGCCCGGACTACCCGGTGAAGGCCATCGACGTGTGGCACGACGAGCTTGACCGGTACGGCGCGCCGCCGGACCTGCCGCTGGTCAGCAACCACGACGTGGCCGACACCCCGGAGAAGCTCACGGATCTGGTCACCGGCGCCGGGTTCACGGACGTGTCGATGGGGCCGGTCGAGTGGGAGTACCGGCCGACCGGGGAACGGTTCGTGGAGCACCACGTCGCGCTCGGGCACACCGCGCGCCGCCTCGCAGGACTCGCGCCGACGGCGCGTGCGGAGTTCGTGACGAGCGTCCGTGCCCGGCTCGCGGAGCTGGCGCCGGAGGACTTCGTGAACCGCAGGACGATCGTGGCGGGTGTAGCGACTGCCCGTCGTTCGGCGGATTGACCTGTACCTTACTCGCGGGTAGTTCTTGAGGCGGCCGTACCAACGGAGGTCGCCATGCGCCGTCGCCGCCTGTTCGGATCACTTGCCGCCGTGCTCACCGCCGCCACGCTCGGGATGCCGGTGCCAGCCGCGCAGGCCGCGCCACCGGACGTCGCCGCGCTCGACGGCGCGTGCGTCGCGCTCAAGGCGCCGAGCGGGAAGTTCGTGGTGCGCAACGCGCTGGGTGGCTACCAGGCCACCGGCGGTGCCGCGTCGCAGCCGTTCCGCCTGCAGGAGACCGGCGCCGCGACCTACCTGATGTACGGCACCGCGAACGACTTCCTCGGCCAGGGGCTCGGCACGCTCGGCGTGCTGTCCGCACGGGCCGCGAGCGCCGACACGAACTGGCGGCTGACCGCGTCCGGTGACCAGGTCACGGTCACGGCCGTCGCCGCGAACCGGCAGCTCGCCGTGGAGCCGCTGCTGAAGACGCTCGCGCTGCGGGCCACCGCGACCCCGTTCACGCTCGTGACCGCGACCGGCTGCGCGACCGCGCCAGAGGCGGAGCTGAACGTCACCGGCGAGCCGTTCACCGGCACCGTCGACGGCGAGGTCCGAGGGCTCGCCGACCTGCACAGCCACCTGACCGCGTACGAGTTCATCGGCGGCGACATCCACTGCGGCGCGCCGTTCAGTCAGTACGGCATCACCTCGGCGCTCGTCGACTGCCCCGACCACGAACCGAACGGCCTCGGTGCGTGGTGGGAGAACCTGGCAGGCGGCGGCTACCCGTCCTTCACACACGACACCAAGGGCTGGCCGACGTTCGCCGACTGGCCCAAGCACAACTCGTGGACGCACGAGGCCATGTACTACCGCTGGCTGGAGCGCGCGTGGCGCGGCGGGCTGCGCGTCTACACGAACCTGTTCGTGAACAACGAGGCGCTGTGCCAGATCTACCCGATCAAGTCCAACCCGTGTGACGACATGGCGTCGATCCGCCTGCAGGCACAACGGATCCACGAGCTGGAGGACTTCATCGACACCCAGCACGGCGGACCCGGCCAGGGCTGGTTCCGGATCGTGCGGGATCCCGCGCAGGCGCGGGCAGTGATCGAACAGGGCAAGCTCGCGGTGGTGCTGGGCGTGGAGGTGTCTCAGCCGTTCGGGTGCGGGGTAAGCAACGGGACGCCGCTCTGCGACCGCGCCGACATCGACGCGGGGCTCGACGAGCTGTACGACCTCGGCGTGCGCCGGATGTTCGTGTGCCACAAGTTCGACAACGCGCTGTGCGGCGTGCGGTTCGACGAAGGCGTCGCGGGCACGATCATCAACGCCGCGAACTTCGCCTCGACCGGCCGGTTCTGGGAGGTCGAGCCGTGCCCGACCTCGGCACACGACAACACCATCCAGTTCCAGAGCGACCTGCTCTCCGGGCCGCTGGACGCGCTGCTGCCGCCCGGTGTGACGCTGCCGGTGTACCCGAGCGCGCCGCACTGCAACGTCAACGGGCTCACCGACCTCGGCGCGTACGCGATGCAGGGCATGATGGACCGGGGGATGCTCATCGACCTCGACCACATGAGCGCGAAGGCGACCGGCCAGGCGCTGGACGTGCTGGAGTCGCGGGACTACTCGGGCGCCGTGTCGAGCCACTCGTGGGTGGACCCGAGCTACTACCCGCGGATCTACGCGCTGGGCGGCATGGCGGTCCCGTACGGCTGGGGCACCGAGCGGTTCGTCGGCGAGTGGCGGTCGATGAAGGCCGCGGCGGGTGCGGGCAGCGACTTCGGCTTCGGCGCGGGCTTCGACACCGGCGGGTTCGGCCACCAGCCGCCGCCGAGGCCGGGGTCGGCGGTCCAGTACCCGTTCACCACGTTCGACGGTGGATCCACTGTGGACCGGCAGCGGACGGGGGAACGGGTGTTCGACGTGAACACCGACGGGCTCGCCCACTACGGCCTGGTGCCGGACTGGCTGGAGGACCTCCGCATCGTCGCCGGGCCGGACGGGCAGGCGATCGTCGCGGACATGAGCCGGGGCGCGGAAGTGTACCTCCGCACCTGGGACCGAGTGTTCGTGTCCTGATTGGGTAATCATGGAGGCATGGCTGTCACCTCCCATGTCGAGACCGAACGCAAGTACGAGGCCGCCGCGGACACCAAGCTGCCCGCGTGGTCGGACATCCCGGGCGTCACGACGGTGCACGGGCCACGCACGGAGCAGCTGTCTGCCGTGTACTACGACACCGCCGACCAGCGGCTCGGCAGGTACGGCGCGACGTTGCGCAGGCGGACGGGTGGTGACGACGCAGGCTGGCACCTCAAGGTGCCAGCAGGCGAGGACTCGCGCACCGAGCTGCGGCTGCCGCTCGACGCACGCCCCGAGGACGCGACCAACGCGCCGCCGGACGAGCTGGCCGACCTGACGTTCGCCATGACTCGCGGCGCCGCGCTCCGGCCGATCGCCCAGCTCAAGACGTCCCGCCGGGTGTGGGACCTGCTGGGGGCCGACGGGGCACCGGTCGCCGAGGTGACCGACGACCAGGTGACCGCGACCCGGCTCGACGGGTCGTCCAATGTGGACGAGTGGCGGGAGCTGGAGGTCGAGCTGGCCGGGAGGGGCGCGAACGGGGTGCTGGCCGGCGCGGAGAAGGTGCTGCGCAAGGCAGGCATCCGGCGGGCGGGCCACAGCTCCAAGCTGGCGCGGGTCGTGCCGCCGCCCGCCGCGCCGGTGCCGGATGCCACGGGCACCGCGGGAGCGGCCCTGCTCGCGTACGTCCAGACGCGGTTCGACGCGCTCGTGACGCAGGACCTGCTGGTGCGCAGGGACGCGCCGGACGCCGTGCACCAGCTGCGGGTGGCGGCACGGCGGCTCCGGGCCGCGCTGCTGGTGTACCGGCGGCTGCTGCCCGGGACCGAGCGCCTGCGTGCCGACCTGCGGTGGCTGGGCCGGCGGCTGGCCGACGCCCGGGACCTGGAGGTGCAGGAGAAGCACCTGGTCACGGCCGTGGCGGCGCTGCCGTCGGAGCTGGTCGTCGGGCCGGTGTCCGCGCGGCTGACCCGGCACTACTCACCCGCCGCCGCCGCGGCCCGCGAGACCGTGACCGCCACGCTGGCCGACAAGCGGTACCGCCGGGTGCTCGACGACCTGGCCCGGCTGCTGGCGGACCCCGACCTGGGGCCGCGTGCGTCCCGGCCCTCGGCGAAGGAGCTGCCGAAACACCTGCGGCGGGCGTACCGGAAGACGAAGCGCCGCCTGTCGGACGACACCCTGCACCGGGCGCGGAAGGCGGCCAAGCAGTACCGGTACTCGCTCGAGACCGCCGAACCCGCCGTCGGCAAGGCGGCGAAGGAGGCGCGGAAGCGGGCGAAGGCACTGACGAAGCTGCTCGGCGAGCACCAGGACGGGGTGGTCACCCAGCCCGTACTGCGTGACCTGGGCATGCAGGCCCACCTGGCGAGCGAGAACGGGTTCACCTACGGGCTGCTGCTGGAGCAGGAGCGGGCCCGGTGCGCACGGGTGCGGGAGGTGTACCCGGCGTACTGGCGGCGGTTGAGGAAGGCACGCCCGTGGGCATGACGCAAGCGCCGCGGTCGTGGGTCGGGCCGGAATTCCCGGCAGGCGCGCCCGCGCGTGGATGGGTCCTGACCAGAAGTCTGACCAGAATGTAGTCACAACTTAGCCGCGTGCTCGATCATCGTCCCCGGTGCGCCGGGGCCCTGGGGGTGCCCCGGCGCACCCCTTCCTGGCACTGTCCCGGGCCGACCGGGTGCGCCGGGACCGCCCCGGACCTACCGTGATGGCATGACCTTGGCGAACTCCGGCGCGAACCGCGACTCGGCCCGCGACTTCCTCGCGGTGAACCCCGTCTTCGTGGCCGAGCCGGATCTGATACCCCGCGACTCGATGCCCGCCGGGTCGCTGGCGCCCGACGTGGCGTACCAGATCGTGCACGACGAGCTCATGCTCGACGGGAACGCGCGCCTGAACCTGGCCACGTTCGTCACCACCTGGATGGAGCCGGTGGCCTCGCGGCTGATGGCAGAGTGCTTCGACAAGAACATGATCGACAAGGACGAGTACCCGCGCACCGCCGCGCTGGAGGAGCGGTGCGTGCGCATGCTCGCCGAACTGTGGCACGCGCCAGACCCGCTCACCGTGATCGGCTGCAGCACCACGGGTTCGAGCGAGGCGTGCATGCTCGCGGGGCTCGCCATGAAACGCCGCTGGCAGCACCGCAGACGCGCGGCGGGCGCGCCCGAGGACCGGCCGAACATCGTCATGGGCGCGAACGTGCAGATCTGCTGGGAGAAGTTCGCGAACTACTGGGACGTCGAGCCCCGCGTCGTGCCGATGGACGGCGACCGGTTCCACCTGGACGCGGCCACCACGGTCGCGCACTGCGACGAGAACACCATCGGCGTGGTCGCCGTGCTCGGCTCGACGTTCGACGGCAGCTACGAACCGGTCGCGGACATCTGCGCGGCGCTAGACGAGCACCATCCGGACGTCCCGGTGCACGTGGACGGCGCGTCCGGCGCGATGGTCGCGCCGTTCTGCGACCCGGACCTGAGGTGGGACTTCCGCCTGTCCCGCGTCGCGTCGATCAACACCTCCGGCCACAAGTACGGCCTCGTCTACCCTGGCGTCGGCTGGATCGTGTGGCGGGACGCCGATGCGCTGCCCGCCGACCTGGTCTTCCGCGTGAACTACCTCGGCGGCGAGATGCCGACCTTCGCGTTGAACTTCTCGCGGCCCGGCGCGCAGGTGGTCGCGCAGTACTACAACTTCCTGCGACTCGGCTTCGACGGTTTCCGGCGCGTGCAGCAGTACTGCCGCGACGTCGCCACCGGCCTGGCGGACCGCATCGCGGACATCGGCCCGTTCCGCCTGCTGACCCGCGGCGACGAACTGCCCGTCTTCGCGTTCACCGTGACCGGCGACGTCACCGGCTACTCGGTGTTCGACGTGTCGGCGCACCTGCGCGAGGCGGGCTGGCTGGTGCCCGCGTACACCTTCCCGGAGAACCGCACCGATCTGTCGGTGCTGCGGGTCGTGGTCCGCAACGGCATGACCCACGACCTGGCCGACCTGTTCATCGACGACCTGCGCGGCGTCGTGGCGCAGCTCGAGCGGCAGGAGAAGCCGTTGCGGGGCAAGGAAGCCGCGTCCTTCTCCCACGGCGCCCGCTGAACCCGGTGCGCGCTGGACAAAACATGGACACATCCGCGGTGGTCCCGGCCTCATCGTGGCTTGCCCGGGTGAAATGGTCTAGGCATCCTGAGCGGAGATGAGTCGTGGGGGTGAGAGCATGGTCGACGAGCACAAGACGATCTGTGCCGTGGACATCGCCGGTTTCGGTGGGATGTCCCGTACCCGCGCGAACCATGTGGCCCTTCGTGAGGGCATGTACTCGTCCGTTGAACAGGCATTTCTCCAGTCCGGTATTCCGTGGGCGGACTGTTATCAGGAAGGCGCAGGGGACGGCATCCTGGCGCTCGCTCCTGCGTCGGTCGGCAAGAGCGCGTTCGCGGAGAAACTGCCGGTGGCACTGGTTTCCGCACTTCAAAGCCACAATGCCACGCATCGACCGGAAGAACGGATTCGTCTGCGGTTGGTGCTGCACGCGGGGGAGATCACCCGCGACGAGCGGGGCGTGACCGGGCAGGCCATCATTCACGCCTTCCGGCTGCTCGACTCGCCACAGCTCAAGGACGCGCTGCGCGACTCGACCGGCGTGCTCGCCATCGTCGCCTCGACCTGGTTCTACGACGAGGTCATCCGGCACCACCCCGAATACGTGCCGGAGGAGTACGAGCAGGTCACGGTGGATGTCAAGGAGACCAACGGGTACGGCTGGATCCGGCTGCCCGACGGCGGCCGCGCCGTGCCGGGCGACATCGAGCGGCGGCCCCCGGTCCCGGCACCCGCGCGTGAGGAACCGGTGGTCCTCACCCCGGTGGTGCGGCCCGCGTCGCCGGAGTTCTACGAGGTGGTCGACGCGATCGAGGCCGTTCCCTGCATGCGGGGCGAGCACACGCGATCTCTTGTCGTCGAACAGCTGCCGTTCGCGGGCTCGGTCCGATACTTTGCCAACCGCAGGGCACACGTCACCTCGATCCTGCGCACCTGCCTCGACTTCGACGATGGCGTGGTGCAGCTGGTCACGGCCATTTCTGGTCAGGAACCGAGTGGTTCCGCCCCGCTGAACCGGCTCATGGCGTTGCTCACCGGCGCCGCGTGACGCGTTCCGCGGCGGCCGCCGCGCCACCTACCTGGCGCGGACGCGGCCCCGGATCGACCATCGCGTTGGCACCGGCACGCGTCCTGTCGGCCGAACTCACACTCGTGAACCGGCCCGAGGGTGGAGCTGAGCTCGTCGTGGCACTACCGTCTGCGCCGTGACTTGCCGTGATGAGCTGTTGGCGCAGCTGGAGTTCTACTGGGATCACAACCTGTGGCCGCGCCTGCGCGGGCTCACGGACGAGGAGTACTTCTGGGAGCCCGTCCCAGGTTGCTGGTCCGTGCGCAAGCGTGAGGACGACACGTGGTCGATGGACTGGGAGTGGCCGTCCCCGACGCCGCCCCCGGTCACGACGATCGCGTGGCGGTTGGCGCACATGGGCGTACAGACCCTGGGTATCAGGGCCAGTGCCCTGTTCGGTGACGGTTCGCTGACCGTCGAGACGGTCCGCTGGCCCCGCACCGCCGCCGAGGCACTCCGCGCCCTGGCCACCCACTACGAACACTGGCGCCGCGGCGTCCGTACCCACCAGCCCGAGGACGAGGACGCCTTCACCACCCTCATCCTCCACATGAACCGCGAGATCATCCACTACGGTGCGGAGGTCGTGCTCATGCGCGACCTGTACCGGGCGATCAGACGCCCGGCGACGGCGGCCACGACGCCCGCCTGAGCGTTTCGGTCGCCGGACGGTTCCTGTCGTGCCAGGGTGTGGGGAACCGGAGGCTCATCCGCCGCGTCCATCGGTTCTGCTAGTGCCTCGTCCAGGTGGATTGGTGTGGTTGTCGGCGGATCCCGGTGTTCGCTGGCAAGGCGCCGAAAGGTCCTCGTACCGGGTTGTACTTGGGCCTTTCGGCAACGCGGCCAGCGGGCGGCGGGGCCGTCGAGAATCGTGCCGTATCCGCCTGGACG
>NZ_JBARWZ010000230.1:0-1577 GCF_049647105.1 Actinophytocola sp. | reverse complement strand
GGTCGGCCGGAGCGAAGAGCGGCAGCACGTTGCCCACTTCGGCTAGTGAGGACTGCAGGGCCTGCTTGACCGTAGCGATGTTGACCACTTCAGGCCCGATCATCAGGCCGGTCAGCTCGCCATTGGTTTCCTCGGGCAGGAATTCCATGAAACTGTTGTACATGGGGTCGGTGGCCGGGTGGGCCGGGGGCGCGCCCGAAGCGAGGCGCAGTTCACGTGCGTCAGCGCCGCCGGCAGCAAGAGCTGCCAGAGAAGTCACGGCAAGAAGTCGTGCAAGTTTATTCATCGTTGTCCTCCCGCGGCCGGGGGTCCGGCCGCTCTCCATGGTTTCTAGGGTCAAGCCGCTTTGCGCGGTCTTTTGGTTAGATACCCAGCAGGCGGCGCGCGTTCTCCTTGAGGATCAGCGGACGAACCTCCGGCTTGATGTCCAGTTTGTCGAAGTCGTTGAGCCAGCGATCGGGCATGATGGCGGGCCAGTCGGAGCCGAACAACATCCGCTCCTTGAGCAGGCTGTTGGCGTATTTGACGAGGATCGGTGGAAAGTACTTCGGCGACCAGCCCGACAGGTCGATATAGACGTTGGGCTTGTGGGTCGCGACGGCCAGCGCCTCATCCTGCCAGGGGAACGAGGGGTGGGCCATGATGATCTTGAGGTCGGGGAAATCCGCGGCCACATCATCGATGAACATCGGATTGGAATATTTCAGGCGCATGCCATATCCGCCGCGCATGCCCGCGCCCACACCGGTCTGGCCGGTGTGGAACAGGGCGGGCACTCCCGCCTCCTGGATGGCCTCGTAGAGCGGATAGGCGGCCCGGTCGTTCGGATAGAAGGCCTGGTAGGTTGGGTGAAACTTGAAGCCGCGCACGCCAAAATCGGCCACGAGCCGCCTTGCCTCACGCACGCCCATCTTGCCCTTGGCGGGATCGATCGAGGCAAAGGGGATCAGGATGTCGGAATGCTCGGCCGCCAAGGTCGCGACGTCTTCGTTGTTGTAGCGGCGATGCCCGGTCGCTGCCTCGGCATCGACGGCGAAGATCACGGCAGCGATGCGACGCGCCCGGTAATATTCGGCCGTCTCGGGAATGGTCGGCGGGGACTTGAAGGGCGAATGGAAGTAGTGGGCCATCGCGTGCTGCAGGTCGTCATAGCCGTCATCGGCATGCATGCCGCAGGCTTCCTCGGCATGGGTGTGGAAGTCGATGGCGACAATGTCGTCGAGGTTCATGGGACCGCCCATCACTTGGCCTCCGGCCAGCCGGCAATCTTGCGCGACAGGGTCAGGAGCTGGGCATGTTCCTCGTCATCGAGCATGGACAGAGCCGCGCGGTCGGAGCGGTACATCTTGTCGGCAGAGGCATCGATCTGCTGACGGCCGGCTTCGGTGACGCTGAGCACCACCGAGCGGCGGTCGTCATGGGGAATGTGCCGGGCGATGAGACCACGCTCCTCGAGCGCCCGCACCAGCTTGGTCATGTTGGACCACTTGATCTTGAGCACGTCGGCCAGCACGCCCTGGCGAATGCCCGGATTCTCGGACAAGGCCAGCAGGACGGTTAATTCCGAAATCCTGATC
>NZ_JBARWZ010000229.1:0-89036 GCF_049647105.1 Actinophytocola sp. | reverse complement strand
ACCCCCGGCTCAACGGCCGGGGGTCGGCGAGCTCCGGTGTCCGCCCCACATGGCGCCGCGGAACGGGTCATGCGGGATGGCTACCACCGGCGTGAACGGCCGGATTCCATCATTTCCCGCAAATCCGGCAATTCTGTGCGCATTCGCTTCCTTCCCCGTCACTGATTCTCGTCGAATTCGCGCGTCGCCATTAGCACCCGAACGCGGAGGAATCGTCGCGCGGTATGAGACACTCGTCTGGACGAGCCTGGTTGGAGGGGGCCTCGGTTCGGCGCCCGGCAGCCGACGGGAACCAGGGAAGGTCTGCCGATACTGGGGGCGAGACGTGCTGGCGCTTCGATTGCTGGGGCCTCTGGTGCTGTCGGTGGACCACGACGAACTCGACCTCGGCGGCACCCGGCAACGGGTTGTGCTCACCGCTCTCGCACTCAGCGCGAACCGGGTGGTCCCGGTCGAACAGCTCATCGACGCCGTCTGGGACTCCGCGCCGCCGAACACGGCACGCGCGCAGATCCAGATCTGCGTGTCCGGGCTGCGCAGGGTGCTGGCGAAGGCGGGCGACGAGGCGCAGATCCGCACCCGCCCACCCGGCTACCTGCTCGAGATCCCCGAGGACAACCTCGACATCGCCCGGTTCACCAGCCTCGTGGCCGCCGCGCGCACCCACATCGAGGCCAACCGCGTCTCCGAGGCCGTCGCCGCGCTGCGCAGCGCGCTGTCGCTGTGGCGCGGCCCCGCACTGGCCGGCATGTACTCGGAGCCGCTGCGCAGGCACGCGGCCCAGCTCGAGGACGCCAGGGTCACCGCGATCATGGAGCGGATCCGCCTCGACCTCGCGCTCGGCAGGCACGAGGAGATCGTCGGCGAGCTTTTCGCGCTGGTGAAGGAGTACCCGCTGCGGGAACGGCTGTACGAGAACCTGATGCTCGCGCTGTACCGGTCCGGCCGTCAGGCCGAGGCGCTGGAGGTGTGCAGGCAGGCACGGGCCACGCTGATGGAGGAGCTCGGCATCGAGCTCGGCGACAGCGCGCGACGGCTGGAGACCGCGATCCTCAAGCGCGACCCCGGGCTCGACGTCGCCAAGGGCGGCGGCGCCGGGCCTCAGGTCCGGCCCGCGACGGCCGCGCAGGAGCCGCAGACGGTGGTGCCGCGCAGGCTGCCCGCGACCATCGCGGACTTCACCGGCAGACAGGCGCAGCTGGCCGAGATCAAGCACGCGCTCGGCAGCGACGAGCAGCGCGGGAACACCGAGAACTACGGCATGCGCATCGTCTCGATCTCCGGCAAGGGCGGCGTCGGCAAGTCCACCCTCGCCCTGCGTGCCGCGCACGAGCTACGTGACTCCTACCCCGACGGCCACCTCTACGGCGACCTGGAGTCCTCGGGCGGCGACGACCGCGTGCGCGGCGTGCTCGCCAGGTTCCTGCGTGCGCTGGGCGTCGACGGCAACGCGATGCCCGACGACGACGAGGAACGCGGCGACCTCTACCGCAGCCGCCTGGCCAACCGGCGGGTCCTGGTCGTGCTCGACGGCGCGACGGACGAGGCCCAGGTCATGTCGCTGCTGCCGGCGGGTGCCGGGTGTGCGGTGGTCGTGACCAGCAGACCGAGGCTGTCCGGCCTGCCAGGCGCACACCAGATCGCCATCGACGTGTTCGACGTCGACCGCTCGCTCGAGCTGCTCGCCACGATCGTCGGCGAGGACCGGCTGGTGGCCGAGCAGGCGGCGGCGCGCGAGCTGGTCGAGCTGTGCGGCGGCCTCCCCCTGGCGATCAGGATCGCGGGCGCCCGGCTGGCGTCCCGGGCGCACTGGCGCATCGACCTGCTGGTCGCGCGGCTACGCAACAGCGTGCGCAGGCTCGACGAGCTGTCCTTCCGCGGCCTCGTGCTGCGCTCCAACATCGACCAGAGCTACCAGGTGCTGTCGGCGGTCGGGCAGCGCCTGTTCCGCCGGTTCGCGTTGGTCACCACCCCCGACTTCCCGGGGTGGATCGCCGCCGCCCTGGTCGACGCCGACCCGTACGACGCCCTCGAGGTCGTGGAGACCCTGGTCGACGCGCAGTTGCTGGACACGGTGCAGTATCCGGGCGAGCGACTGCGCTACCGGTTCCACGACCTGATCCGGGTCTACGCCACCGAACTGCTCAACACCGTGGAGTCGGAGGCCGAGCGCACCGAGACCGTCGAGCGGCTGCTGGGCGCCTGGCTGGCCCGCGCGGAGCACGCGCACCGCAAGGAACACGGGGGCAACTACACGATCCTCCACGGCACCGCACCCCGCTGGGCCCGCGCGGCCGAGCTGGAGGACATCGACGAGATGGGCAACCAGATCGAATGGCTGGACGGCGAGCGCCGCTCGCTCGTGTCGGCCGTCCGGCTGGCCGCCGACTACGAGCTGGCAGAGGCGAGCTGGGACCTCGCGCTCACCTCGGTGTCGTTGTTCGAGGTCAAGGGCTACTTCGACGACTGGCGCGAGACCGGCGAGCGCGCGCTCGCCGCGGCGGAGGCTGCGGGCAACCAGCGCGGTCGCGCCGCCATGCTCTACTCGCTCGGCGGGATGCACTCGCAGCAGACCCGCTGGGCCGAGGCCGAACGCTGCTACACCGCCGCGCTCGAGATCTTCGAGCGGCTGGGCGACGACCACGGCTACGCCCTCGCGTTGCGCAACATCGCCACCCTCGACCGCCTGCGTGACGGGGACGAGAAGGTGATGGCGAAGTACGAGGTGGCCCTCGAGAAGATGCGCGCGGTCGGCGACCGGGTCGGCGAGGCCTACATCATGCGGAACATGGCCAAGGTGTGCATCGATGGAGGGGACACCGACCGCGCGCAAGCTCTTCTGGAGGCAGCGCTCGAGCACTGCCGGGGGGTCCGGTACCTGCGCGGTGAGGCGCAGGTGCTGATCCGGTTCGCCGAGCTGCACCAGTTCGTCAACAACTTCGAACAGGCTCACCAGTCGCTGAACCGGGTACTGCTGATCGTGCGGGACCTCGGCGACCGCATCGGCGAGGCGTACGCGCTGTACCGGCTGGGGGTGGTCCGGCAACGCTCCGGGCGGCTGGACAACGCGGAGACCACCCTCCAGCACGCCCTGTCCCTCGCCGAGCAGGTCGGCGAGCGCATGGTCGCCGGGTGGGCGCACTACGCGCTCGGCGAGATCGCGCTGACCCGCGGCCAGGAGACGGCAGGCGCCACTCACGTCGAGGCGGCTCTCGCACTGTTCATCGAGCTGGGCGCCACCATGTGGCGGGCGAAGGCACTGGTCCTGCGTGCGGACGTCCACCAGGGCCGGGGAGAGGACGAGCCCGCGGCCTGCGATCTCGGCCAGGCCATCGAGCTGCTCGCCACGGTCGAGTCCCCCGAGGCCGTCCGGTTGCGCAAGGAGCTGGAACGCAACCGCGGCGGCGCCGTCTTCCACTGATTCGGCGAACGGAGTCGATGAACGGTGGCAGGGCAACTCCCCCGAGCAGTCGCCTGCCACCGGTCCTATGCGGTCACGATCACGGGCAGGGGGGCGTCTGCCAGTCGTTGTCGCACTCGACGGTCGTCGGCTGGGATGCCGCGGTCGCCGTGGCGGTCGCCATGAACATCGCGGACAGGCCGAGGAACAGGGCGGCTGAGGACAGGACGATCTTGCGAATGGCAGACATGGCATTGCCTCCGGAACTGTTCTCTGATTTCTTTCTGCGGAAATCCCGCTCGAGAACAAGTAGACAGGGGCGCACCTTCAGTTGATTTTCAAGCAATTTAAGGAATTCTCTCGCCGGTCGATAGCGATCAGATAGCGCGATAGCGCGCCCCTGTCGGTCACCCCGCGTGCACACCGACGGCGACGGCCCCCGCCGCCCTGGCCGACAGGTGGCCGGCGTCGCGCAACCAGCGGACGGTGTCGGCGAAGGTCTCCTCCACTGGCCTGCTGGGCCGCCCGCCCGCGTCCTCCGCCACCCGCGCCGCGCACGCGCAGGTGTAGATCGCGCCGTACTCGGCCGGGATGTGCCACGGCCACATCCGCTGGACCACACCCATGAACGCGCCGAGCGGCAACATGGCGCGCGCCGGCAGATAGGCCGTCGGCAACGCCCGGCCGGTGACCTCCCGCAACGTCGCCACGAACCGCCGCGTGCTCACATAGTGGCCGGGCCCGAAATGGCGGTTTCCGGCAGGTTCTTCCCCAAGCAGCGCCGCGTGCAACGCGGCGGTGTCGCGGACGTCGCCCACCGGCAGCCCGCCCGACGGCCATACCGGCATCAGCCCGCGCAGCGTGTTGCGCAGCCGCGTGACCTGGTCACCCAGCTTGGGATCGTGCGGGCCGAGCAGCGCGGGCGGGTAGGTGATCGTCACCGGGGCGCCATCGGCCTGGTGGGCACGGGCGACGGACTCGGCGGCGGCCTTGGTCGCGAGGTAGGCCTCCCTCGGGCGGCCGACCGGTGAGTCCTTGGCGAGCACCCGGCCCGGCGCGGGCAGCAGCGCGCCGAAGCTGGACACGTACACGACCCGGCCGACCCCGGCCCTGCGCGCGGCGGCCATCACCTCCTCGGTGCCCGCCACGTTGGTCCTGCCCATCTCGCGGCGTGCCCGGCTGTCGAACGAGTAGACCGACGCCGCGTGCAGGACCGCGTCGGCGCCACGCACCAGCCGCTCCACGCTGAACCGGTCGAGCACATTGCCCGTGACCACGTCCACCTCGGTGGTGTCCACCCCCAACGGCGCGAGTGCACGCTCCACTGTGGACTCATCACGGACGAGCAGCCGGACCCGGTGACCCGCACGGAGCACGGCGGCGACGGAATGCGCGCCGACGAACCCGGTACCTCCGGTGACACTGATCAGCAAGAGAACCTCCAGGTACTGGCACGAGAAGGGGCCGTTGCCCGTGGCACGGACAACGGCCCCTGTGGTCGCTCGCCGGGGTCAGGCCGCCTTGGCGGCACTTCCGGCGTCCGCGCCGTAGCGCGGCGAGTTCTGGTAGGAGGCCAGCTTCCACTCGCCGTCCTGACGGACCGCCAGCCACGAGGCGCGGATGGCGTTCGCCTCGGTCACCTCGGTCTCACCGGGGTGCAGGACGCCGCCGAGGCTCAGCAGGAGCATCACGTCCGGGCCGAGCGACCGGATGCTGATCGGCTTTCCGGTCACCTGGGTGCCCTGCCAGCGGCCTGCCCACTCCTTGGTCATCTGCTCACGGATCTCGTCCCGGCCGGTGGACAACGACCCGGGCAGGATCATCGTGCCGTCGTCGACGAACACGTCCGCGAAAGTCTCGGCGTCGTGGTAGGCCCACGCGGCCAGGACCTTCTGGGTCAGAGCGGCGATCGCGGCCTTGTCCGCATCGGTGGTCATTCCTGCTTCCTCCTGATGTTCGACTGACCGGCTGTCAGATGTAGAGCGTGTTGGGTTCGAGACCGCACAGCACCCGGCCGTAGAGCTCGAAGTTCGTGTTCGGGTGCATCAGCGCGTGCTGGTTGACCGCCTGGATGTCACGGTTGATCCGCTGGATCGGGATCCCGCTGTAGATCGAGGTCCCGCCGCTCGCGGTGGCGAGGACGTCGATCGACTCCTTGGCGAGCCTGATCACGCTGCCGACGTCGGCCCGCGTCCTGGCCCGCTCCTCGAGCTTCCACTCGGTGCCCTCTTCGCACTTGCGGTCCACCAGGTTCGACGCGCGCCAGGCGTGGAACTCGGCCTGGTCGATCTTCAGTGCCGCCTCGGCCACCTGGAAGTGGGTGATCGGCGCCTCGCGCTGGCTCTCGTAGTTCGTGTAGGTGATCTTGCGATCGGGCAGCCGGTCAAGGAAGACGTCCTTGGCGCCCTTCGCCATGCCCACGATCGCGCCCGTCGACGACGCGGCCGCGACCGGCATCAGCGGCGCGCGGTAGATCGTGGAGTTCGCGTTGCGCTTGGACGCGGTCTGGCCGGACAGCACGACCGGCAGCGGCAGCACGCGCTGCTGCGGGATGAACAGGTCCTTCGCCACGGTGCTGATGCTGCCGGTGCCACGCAGGCCCGCGGTGTCCCAGTCGTCGACGACCAACAGGTCCGACAGCGGCACCAGTGCCATCACCGGGTACGGCTCGCCGTCCGGCGGCACCAGGATCGCGATGATCTCCTGCCATTGCGCGTGGTGCGCGCCGCTGATGAAGCCCCACCTGCCGTTGACGACGATGCCGCCGTCGACCGGCGTCGCCATCGCGGACGGGCTCAGCGTCCCGCAGATCCGCGTGTCCGGGGTGGCGAAGACCTCCTCCTGCACCTCGTCCGGGAACTGGCACGCCATCCAGGTCGGGATCCAGTACACCGACGCCACCCAGGAGGTGGAGCCACAACCCTGGCCGAGCGCGGTGCTGACCTCGGTGAGCGTGCGGGTGTCGGCCTCGTACCCGCCGAAGTGCTTGGGGCGCCGCAGCTTGAACACACCGGCGTCGGCCAGTGCCTCGATCGACTCGTCGTGCAGCCTGCGGTTCTCCTCGGCCCATGCCGCGTGCTTGCGCAGCAGCGGGATCAGCTCCGTCGCCTTCCGCACGATTTCCTCGCGCGGTGGGATCGTGGTGGCCAAGATGTCCTCCAAGCAATGGGGTCGGAACGAGCACGAACACGTGTCGCGCGAGGGGCTCGCCCGCGTCCGCGGTTGTTCCTGTCGAGCGTCCCCCGGCCAGGTCACCGGTGCATCTCCCGGCGTGCGGGTTACGCCACCGTCCACAGGCGACGGACGACGCGTGAAGACAGCATTCGCAAGGATGTCCCTCGGGCGGCGGCGGTGTGATCCTGGATGCCGACCCATGCCACCACACGAGGGCGGTGACCCCAGTGACCGAGCAGACCCGGCCGCTGACCGGCGCGGAGTACATCGAAAGCCTCCGCGACGACCGGGAGATCTATCTGTACGGTGAGCGGGTCAAGGACGTGACCGAGCACCCCGCCTTCCGCAACCCGGTACGGATGACCGCGCGGCTCTACGACGCGTTGCACGACCCCGAGCACCACGACGTGCTCACCACCGCCACCGACCACGGCGGCAGCGAGGGCTACACCCACCGCTTCTACACCACCCCGCACAGCGCCGAGGACCTCGTCGCCGACCAGCAGGCCATCGCCGCGTGGGCACGCATGAGCTACGGCTGGATGGGCCGCTCCCCCGACTACAAGGCCGCGTTCCTCGGCACCCTCGGCGCGAACGCCGGGTTCTACAACCCGTTCGCCGACAACGCCAGGCGGTGGTACCGGGAGTCGCAGGAGAAGGTCCTGTACTGGAACCACGCGATCGTGCACCCGCCGGTGGACCGGAACCGGCCACCGGACGAGGTCGCCGACGTGTTCGTCCATGTCGAACGCGAGACCGACAGCGGGCTGATCGTGTCCGGCGCCAAGGTCGTGGCGACCGGGTCGGCGCTGACCCACTACAACTTCGTCGCGCACTACGGGCTGCCGATCAAGGACCGCAAGTTCGCCCTGGTGGCCACCGTGCCGATGGACGCACCCGGCATGAAGCTGATCTGCCGCCAGTCCTACACGGCCGCGTCCGCGTTGACCGGCAGCCCGTTCGACTATCCGCTGTCCTCGCGGATGGACGAGAACGACACGGTACTGGTGCTGGACAAGGTGCTCATCCCGTGGGAGAACGTGTTCATCTACGGTGACGTCGTCAAGGTCGGCATGTTCACCGGGCACTCGGGGTTCATCGAGCGGTTCACCTTCCACGGCTGCACCCGGCTCGCGGTGAAGTTCGAGTTCCTCGCAGGCCTGCTCGCCAAGGCACTCGACATCACCGGCGTCAGCGACTTCCGCGGCGTACAAACCCGACTCGGCGAGGTCATCGCCTGGCGCAACCTGTTCTGGGGCCTCTCCGACGCCGCCGCCCGCAACCCCGTACCGTGGCGAAACGGCTCCGTACTCCCAAACCCGAACTACGGGGCGGCGTACCGGTGGTTCTCCCAGCTCGGTTACGCGCGCATGCGTGAGATCGTCCTGCAGGATGTCGCAAGTGGACTGATCTACCTCAACTCGAGCGCGAAGGACTTCCAGAACCCCGAAGTCCGGCCGTACCTCGACAAATATCTGCGCGGCTCACACGGCATCGACTCCGTCGAACGCGTCAAGGTGATGAAACTCCTGTGGGACGCCGTCGGCACCGAGTTCGGCGGCCGCCACGAACTCTACGAACGCAACTACGCGGGCAACCACGAGAACACCCGGGTGGAACTGCTGCTCGGCCAGATGGCCGACGGCCAGCTGGACTCGTACAAGGAACTCGTCGACCGGTGCCTCGCGGAATACGACCTGGACGGCTGGCAGGTACCCGACCTCGCCTCGTTCGAACAACTCGGCGAAGCGGGCCGCGACCTTCTGGGATGACGGGCCTCACGATCGACCGGGGTTATCGATCGATCCAAAGAAACGAAAACCGCGCGCATCCAGCGATACGCGCGGCGAGATGATCAGATGCGACCCTGAAGTCGTTGACAGGCCAGGGATCCGGGTGTCACAGCGCCCCCTGGTCAATTACCCGACCAAGGGAGCGGAATGAACCTCTCCGCAGAACCGATCGCCCCGATGAGTGGCCACCAGGTGCTGGTGTTCGTGACCCTCATCGGCCTGTTACTGGGCAGCGCCCTGCTGCTGGGCCTGCTGGCCCGGCGCCTGGGTCTGCCATCGGTCATCGGAGAGTTGTGCGCGGGCGTCCTGATCGGGCCGTCGATCGTCGGGACGCTGGTCCCGGACGTGGCCGGGTGGCTGCAGACCGGCCAGGAGCGCCAGCTGCACCTGGTGGACGCGGTGGGCTACCTCGGTGTGCTGCTGCTGGTCGGGATCACCGGCATCGGCATCGACGTCGGACTGCTGCGCCGCAGAGCGGGCGCGACAGCATGGGTGAGCGCGACCGCGCTGGTCCTGCCCCTCGCGGCCGGTGTCGCGCTGGGGCTGGTGCTGCCGGACGACCTCGTGGCACAGGGCGCGGACCGTGTCCCCTTCGCCGCGTTCGTCGGCGTCGCCATGTGCGTGAGCGCCGTTCCGGTCATCGCCAAGACCCTGCTGGACATGCGCCTGCTCCACCGCGACGTCGGTCAGCTGATCATGGGCAGCGCCACCGCGAGCGACCTGGTCGGCTGGCTGCTCCTGTCGGTCGTGTCCGCCATGGCGACGGTCGGCGTGCGCGCCGCGAACGTGCTCCTCCCGGTCGCGTTCATCGCCGGGCTCGTCCTCATCTGCATGACCGTCGCCCGGCCCTCGGTCGGGTACGTGCTGCGCCTCGCGGGGCGGACCCGGGACCATGGCGCGATGACCGCCACGGTCGTGCTGCTGCTGTTCGCTTTCGCCGCCCTCACGCAGGCCCTGCACCTGGAGGCCGTGCTCGGCGCGATGCTCGGCGGCATGGTGATCGGGTCGTCGAAGTACCTCGACCGGGAGAAGCTCGCGCCGCTGCGAACGTTCGTCACCGCGGTGCTCGCGCCACTGTTCTTCGCCACCGCAGGCCTGCGCATGGACCTGACGGCGCTGGCGAGGCCGACGGTGCTCGCCGCGGCCGGGCTGGTGCTGGTGGTCGCGGTGGTCACCAAGTTCGCGGGCGCCTACCTCGGGGCTCGCACCGCGCGCATGGGACGCTGGGAGTCGATGGCGCTTGGCGCCGGTCTGAACGCACGTGGTGCGATCGAGGTGATCATCGCCATCGTCGGGCTACAGCTGGGCGTGCTGACCACGGAGATGTACACGATCATCATCCTGGTCGCGATCATCACGTCGCTGACCGCGCCGCCGATGCTGCGTCTGGCCGCCAGGAACATCGAGGTGACGGCCGAGGAGAAGGCGCGGGACCGCTGGCTGAACGGCCCCACCGCCGACGACAACGCCGACGACGATGACGGACCTACGCTGCGAGCCGCGTGACGCTGCCGGGGCTCAACCTGAATCCACCGATTTCTTATCGGTTTGTCCGGTCGCGCAACGGACGCCGCCTTGGTCAACCCCGCTTCGCGGGCCGCAGGGTGCGAACCCCGTGCCCCGTCTTTCAGGACGTTGAGCCTGAATCCACCGGTTTGCCTAGTTGGTGCCACGAAAGGCGCCTTTGGGACGCTCAACGCCCTGAAAGCGCCTTTCGGGACATCGCGCCTGTCCGCCACCTCTGATGGGGACGCCGCCGGAGGCAAACCGGCGACAAACCAGCGAAGAGCCCCGGAAGCAAACCCAGCGAAGGCACAAGAAAATTCCGTCCGGCGAGAGGATCGCCGGACGGAATCCTTGTCGTGTCAGCTCGCGGTCTGTGCCGCGATGAACTCGGTGACGCTGCGCGGGCGCAGGTCGATCCAGTTCTCCCGCACGTAGGTCATGCAGTCCTCGCGGCCCGAGGGGCCGTGCACGACCGTCCAGCCGTCCGGTACGGGCGCGAACGACGGCCACAGTGAGTGCTGGTTCTCGTCGTTGCGCAGGACGGTGTAGTTGGCGTCCTTCTCTTCGAATGGGTTTGGCATCCGCTTCTCCTCCGGCTCAGGCTGCCGCAGCGGCGTCGGTGTCGATGTGTTCTGCCAGCCCTGCCACGGTCGGTACGTCGAACAGCACGTTGATCAGCAGGTCGACGTCGAGCTCGGCCCTGATCCGGCTGAGCAGCCGCATCGCCTGCAGGGACTGGCCGCCGAGGTCGAAGAAGCTGTCGTCGATGCCGACCTTGGGTGTCTCCAGCACCGAGGCGAAGATCGCGCACAGCGCCTCCTGCAGCGGCGTCTCCGGCGCCCGGTAGGCCGAGGTGGCCTCGAAGTCGGGCTCCGGCATCGCCTTGCGGTCCAGCTTCCCGTTCGACGTCAACGGAAGCGACTCCAGCTGGACGAACGCGGCTGGCACCATGTAGTCGGGCAGCGTCTGCCTGGCGTGCGCGCGCAGCGCCCCCAGGTCGATCTCACCCGACTCGGCTACGACGTAGCCGACCAGCCGCTTCTCCCCCGACTCCAGCTCCCGCACCACGACGACAACCTGCGCGAGACCGGGGTAGTCGACCAGCGCGGCCTCCACCTCGGCAAGCTCGACCCGGAAGCCGAGGATCTTCACCTGGCTGCTCGCCCGGCCGACGAACTCGATCAGGCCGTCGTCGTTGCGGCGGGCCAGGTCTCCGGTGCGGTACATGCGGGCGCCCGGACCACCGAACGGGTCCGCGACGAACACCTCCGCGGTCAGGTCCGTGCGGCCGAAGTAACCGCGGGAGACACCACGGCCTGCGATGTAGATCTCCCCCTCGATGCCGTTCGGCACCGGTTCGAGGCGGTCGCCCAGGATGTAGATCGTGACGTCGTTGAACGCGTCCCCGACCGGCACCAGCATGCCGGGAGTGTAGGACGCGGTCAGCGGGTGGTGCGCGGAGAACAGGGAGCACTCCGTGACGCCGTACATCGCCCGGATCACGATGTCCGGACAGGCGTCCAGCACCCGGCGCACCGCACCCGGCGAGATCACGTCCCCGCCGGTGAGGATCTCGGACAGTCCGGTGAACGTGTCCAGCGACTCCTCAGCGAGCACCCGGAACAGACCGGCCGTCAGGTGGATCCCGGTGATCCGCTCCTCCGTGATCAGCTCGCGCAGCTTGGCAGGCTCCAGGAGCCCCGGCGGCGCGACAACGACCTGGCCGCCGTGCAGCAGCGGCATCCAGATCTCGTAGGTGGACACGTTGAACGCGTACGGCGCCACCATCAGCACCCGCGCGTGCCGCTCCACCGTCCACTGTGTATTGAAGATGAGCCGCACCACGTCCCGCTGGGTCACCGCGACACCCTTGGGGTGGCCGGTGGAGCCGGACGTGTGGATCACGTAGGCCAGCTGGTCCGGGTGGATCGGCACCGACGGGTCGGTGACCGGCTGCTCCTCGGTGGCCGGGTCGTCGTCGACGATCACGACCGGCACGCCGGTCGGCAGGCCCGCGTCACGCATCGTGGTGTCGGCCAGCAGCACCGCCACGTCCGAGTGGTCCACGACCCACTGCTGGCGGTCGGCCGGGTAGTCCTCGTGCACCGGGATGTAGACGCCGCCGGACTTGACCGTCGCGAGGATCGCCACCACCAGGTCGATCGACCGTTCCAGCAACACCGCCACCCGGTCGTCCTGGCGGACGCCGAGCCCGATGAGCCGGTGCGCGAGCTGGTTGGCACGCTCGTCCAGTTCCCGGTAGGTCAGCTTGGCCGTACCGGCGGACACCGCCACCGCGTCCGGCGTCCTCGCGACCTGTTCCGCGAACCGCTCGGGGATTGCAAGTGATCCCATCTCCGTGTTTCCCATCCCTATCCCGCCAGCGTGTCCGGCGTCTGCGGCGCGTCGGAGTCCTGGAACGCCCGCAGCGCCAACGGTCCGTCGAAGATGTCACGCATGCCGGAGACACCGGACAACATCCGGGCGAAGTCGATCTTGCGCGGCCGCAGGCGCTTCGGGTCGATGCTCTGCTGCGCCGCCTCCCAGTAGTCCTCAACGGACTTCGTGCGGTCGTAGAAGAACCGGACGAACTCCAGCAGCGAGTTGAGGAACTCACGGTAGTTACGTTCGTAGCGCTCGTAGAGCGCCGCCTCCTGGTCCGGGTTGCGCAGCGCGAGGTTGGCCGTCTCGAACAGGCCGAGCGAACCACGCAAGGTCAGGCCGACGCCGGTGGAGAGCAGCGGGTCGATGAACGCCGCCGCGTCGCCGACCAGTGCCCAGCCGGGACCGTAGAACTTCGTGCAGGTGTAGGACCAGTCCTTGATCGTGCGGTACCCGCTCACCCTGGTGGCCGGCGCGGTGAGCGAGGTGATCTCGTCGGCCGAGGCCAGCTCACTGGCGTGCAGTTCCTCCAGCGACTTGCCTGCCTTCTTGTACTCGTCGATGGGCGTCACGTAACCGATGCTCACCGTCCCGTCCGAGAGCGGGATGAACCAGAACCAGCCGTGCGGGCGGTTCTCGGTGAGCGTGTCGCCCCACCGCGTTCCGCTGTAGCGGTTGCAGTTCTGGAAGTACGCCCAGACCGCGATGTTGCGCAGGTCGTTGTGGTACTCGATGAGCCCGAGCTTGCGGGCGAGCAGGTGCTGCTGGCCGGAAGCGTCGACCAGCAGCTTGGAGTTCACGGTGGTCGGTTCCGCGTCGCCCTTGCGCAGGTAACGCACGCCGACGGCACGGTCCCCCTCGAAGATCGCCTCCTGGACCGTGGCCTCCTCGATCACCAGCGCGCCGAGCTCGCGCGCCCGCCCGAGCAACACCGAGTCGAAGTCGGCCCTGCGGACCTGGAACGTGTACTCGTACTCCGACGCCTCGGTGAACCGGAAGTCCCATGCGCCCTGGTTGCGCCCCCACATGAGGGTGCCGCCGTACTTGCGGACGTAGCCCATCCGGTCCAGCTTCTCGCGCAGGCCGAGCGCCTCGATCGTCGGCATCGAACCGGTGATGAGCGACTCGCCGATGTGATAGCGGGGGAACTTCTCCTTCTCCAGCACGAGCACCTTGTGGCCCTGCTGTGCCAGCAGACCGGCTGTCGCCGACCCGCCGGGACCGCCGCCGATGATGACGACGTCGAAGTCTTCCGTGCCAGCCATTGTCGTGATTCCTCCGTCAGTCACTACGCTGCTCAGTTGCCGTCCCGGTACCGCTGGGTCTCGACCGCTTCGTACAACGACTTGATGTTCGAACTGCCGAACGTGCTCGCGCCCGCCCGCTCGATGATCTCCAGGAAGATCGTGTTCCTCGGGTGCACCGACTTCGCGAAGATCTGGTAGAGCTGACCGCCGTGGTCCTCGTCCAGCAGGATGTTCAGTGCGTGGAGCTCCTCGACACTGTGCCGGTCGGGCTCAACGCGCTCGGCCAGCAAGGTGTAGTAAGCGTCCGGAGTGGACAGGAACTCGATGCCGCGGTCCCCGATCTGCCCCACGGAGGCGAGAATGTCGTTGGTGCGCAGCGCCATGTGCTGCACGCCGGGCCCGCCGTGGTCCTTCAGGAAGGCGTCGATGTGCCCGGCCTCCAGCGAGACGTCCGACTCGATGAGCGTCAGCGTGACCGCCCGCGACTTGCTCTGCACGACCTTGATGTACATCGCCTGGTCGCCTGCCTCGATCCGCTCGGTGAGCGTGAGGTCGAAGTCGAGCGCCTGCCGGTAGAACTCGACGGTGTCGTCGATCTGGCCCGGCTCCACGACGACCGCGAAGTGGTCGACGGCGGTCAGCCCGAGGCCGTCGCCGTCCCCGGGAACGGAGACGGAGCCCAGCCCGCGCGCCTCGTACGCGGCTGAGCCGGCCGGACGCTGCACGAACGTGTGCGTCACGTCGCCGAAACCCATGACCGACGCGGTCACCACGTCGTTGCGCTCGGCCGGCGGCGCGACCGGGCGCGCGCCACCGCGCACCGCCTGTTCGAAGGCGCCGGCCGCGTCCGGCACCCGCAGACCGATGTTGGCCACCCCGTCACCGTGCCGCTCGACATACGCGGCCGCCGGGTGATCCTGCTCGACCGCCTGGGTCAGCACCAGGTCGATCTCGCCCTGCCCGACCACGACCGACCGGACATCCCCTGACAGGTCCACAGGAATCGCACGTACCGCGCAGCCGTAACCATCGACAAGCCAGTTGATACTTTGCTCGATGTCCGCGACATAGAACTCGACATAATCAACGGCCATGTTTTCGAATACTTGCGCTCGCGATATCGTCATCTACCCTCCAGGAGCTGCCAGAGACGCTGACATACGAGACTCCCACTGACGTTGACATCCGGTACACACACGCGCATCTTTCTGATTGCCGAGGAACCGTTACCCCGAGGAGAGCATCATGACCGCCACCTACACCTTCGACGTCTTTTCGAGCCTCGACGGTTTCGGCGCCCACAGCGGCGACTGGGGCGGCTACTGGGGCAAGCAGGGCCCCGAGCTGCTCGACCACCGCCTTGCCCTGTACAGCGAGGATCAGCGGATGGTCTTCGGCGCCACCACGTATCGGAGGCACGCGCGGATGCTGGCCGCGAGCGCCGATGGCGCCGAGGTTCGTGACCCATGGGTCACCCGGATGAGGGACCTGCCGGCAACGGTGGTGTCGAGCACGCTGAAGGGAGCGCTCGACTGGCCGGATGCGACAGTCGTGAGCGGCGACCCCGTCGACATCGTCGCCCGGCTCAAGGAGGAGTCCAAGGTGCCGTTGCGCTCACACGGCAGCCTGACGTTGAACAGGGCCCTGATGGCCGCCGGGCTGGTCGACCGCGTCCAGGTGACACTCTTCCCGGTGATCTCCGGTCAGTCCGGAGTGGACCCGGTGTTCCAGGACGCGGCTGGCTTCGACCTCGAGCTGATCGAGAGCCGGACGCTCGACGGCCACACCCAGGAGCTCACCTACCGGCCCACCCCGCATGCCTGAACCATCGCCGAAAGCGCGTTTCCCGGACCATTCACAGATAATTAACCCATTGAGCATCCTGGAAGTTGTCCACGCACGAGCCGCGACTCTACGCTTCTGGTTTCTGAAACCCCAAACCCGTGCCGGAGCCTTTGTCGGCGTTCATCCGTCGCCCGTAGCTGAGGGAGAAATTCGTGGGCACAATCCATGATCTGGACGTCACGCGTGGCGAGAAGGCCTGGCTGACGATCGGTGACACCGAATTCCATTCGCGACTGATCGTCGGGATCGAGCAGTACGACTCGGTGACCGACGTCAAGAACGTGCTCGAGGCGACCGGAGCCGACGTGTTCATCACGACCGTCGACCCGGACAGCAGGCGCTCCAGCCTGCTCCTGTCCGACCTCGACGCCGAGTTACCGCTGGACCAGTTCGTGTGGATCGGCACGACATCGTTCTCCCGGTCGAAGGAGAGCGCGCTGCGGACCGCCGAGATCCTGCACGACTCACTGGGTATCAACATCCTGAAGCTCGACGTGCGCGGTCACGACAACGTGCCGGACAACCGGCAGACCGTCGAGGCGGCGGCCGAACTGCGTGCGCGGGGCACCCACCTGCTGCCGTTCATCCTGCCCGACCTCGGCGTCGCGCGGGAGCTGGTGGACCTCGGGTGTTCTGCGCTGCGGGTGATGGCCGCCCCGGTCGCGTCCGGCCGCGGCATCGTCGACCCGAGGTCGATACGCACCATCATCGAGCAGTGCGAGATCCCGGTGGTCGTGGAAGGCGGCCTCGGCAGCGCGAAGCACGTCGCACTGGCCATGGAGCTGGGAGCGGCCGCGACGCTGGTCAACACCGCCCTTGTGCAGGCGGGCGACCCGATCAAGATGGCGAGGGCCATGCGCCACGCCACCATGGCCGGCCGGCTGTCCTACGAGTCCAGGCCCATGGCCGGGGACGCACTGGCGGCATGACGCGATGACAGTGCGTCAACCACAGCCCCACCCCGTGTCCCCGGGTGCGGGCACCGGGCCGCGGCGACGGGCACTCGCCCTGCTCGCCGCGGCCACCGCGGTCGGGAGCACCGGCCTCGCCGCGGGCGGCACGGCAGGCGCGCTGCTGGTCGTGGACATCACCGGGGCGCACGCGATGGCGGGTGTTCCGCTGGGACTGCTCGTCGTTGGCTCCGCCGCCGGCGCGCCGCTGCTCGCCCAGCAGGCGGCGGCAGGCCGCCGCGTCCGGGGCCTGGCGCTGGGCTACGCCATCGGTGTGGCAGGCGCCCTGATCGTGGTCCTTGCCGCACTGTGGCAGAACCTGCCCCTTCTCCTCGCGGGCAGCTTCGTGCTCGGGGTGGCGAACTCGTCGGTGTTCATGTCGCGATACGCGGCCATGGACGCGGCCACCGAGGGCACCAGAGGCCGGGCGATCGGCGTGGTCTTCGCCGCCATGGCACTCGGCGCCATCGTCAGCCCCACCCTGCTCGGACCGAGCGGGTCCGTGGCGCGGGCGATGGGCCTGCCGCCGCTGGCGGGTCTGTACCTGGTGGCGGTGCTCGCGTTCGGCGGCGCCGCGGTGCTGCTCGCCGCCCGGTCCGGTGCGCTCGCCACGCACCCCGAGCCCGGGGACGGGCGTGGCATCGTGGCCGTCCTGGCCGACACGATGCACCGCCCGGCGGCGGTGACGGCCGTCATCGTCCTGGCCGCGACGAACTTCGTCATGGTCGGTGTCATGACCATCGCGCCGGTGCACCTGACCGGGCACGGGCATTCGCTGGGCCAGGTCGGCGCCATCATCGCGCTGCACGTCACCGGGATGTTCGCGGTGGCGCCCCTGACCGGGCTGCTGGCCGACCGGGCAGGACCGGCCGTCGTAGCAAGGCTCGGTGGCCTGCTGCTGACCGTCGCCATGGTCATCGGCCTGTTCGTCGAAGGCTCGGGCGTCCTGGTGATGACCGTCCATCTCCTGGTTCTCGGCGTCGGCTGGAACTGTGGCGTCGTCGGCGGCAGCACGCTGCTCGGCACGGCTGTCCCCGCGCGGACGCGGCCCCATGTTGAGGGCATCGCGGAGGTGATGATGGGGCTCGCCGCGGCCGCCGCGGGCCCGGTCTCCGGCCTGGTCGCCGAACTCGGCGGTTATCTCACGTACTGCCTCATCGCCATACCGGCCGCCGTGTTCCTGTTCCTGAGGAGGATCCCCGCGTGAAACTGCTGACGCTGAGCAACAGCTGTCCCCGGTGGGACGCCGGTGGGCTGTTGCCGCGCTCGCCGGGTGGGCTGGTGCCGATGCTCATCGCGCTGCTCACCCAACACGGCGGGCACTGGGTCTTCACGGCTCCGCCCGGCAGCCCGTCGACGGGGTCGGTGCCACTGGACGGCGATGTCTGGCTGCATCCGGTGGAGCTGGACGAGACCTCCCGGCAGCAGCACTACGACACCGTGTCCATCGGACTGCTGCTCGGGATGCTGCACTACCTGCACGACACGTCCAGGCAACCGGTCGTCGACAGCGACATGGTCGAGGCATGGGGCGGGTACGAGGAGGTCAACCGGACCTACGCGAGGCGCCTCGGCGAACTGGCCGGCAACGCGGCTGACGAGCTGGTGCTGATCAACGACCCGCATCTGATGCTGGTGCCCGAGTACTACGCCGAACAGGGAGAGCGTGCGAACCGGTTGGCGTACTTCCTCGGCACGCCGTGGTGCGAGCCGGACTACTTCTCGATCCTGCCGGGCTGGATGCGCACCAGGATCCTGGCAAGCCTGCTGCGATGCGATGTCGTTGGCTTCCACGCGGACCGCTGGGTGGACGCGTTCCTCGCGTGCTGCCGCCGGTATCTGCCAGGCGCCACGATCGACGGCAACACGATCCGTTACCGGGGCGGGACGACGCGGATGGTCGCCGTACCGTTCCCGCTCGACGTGGACACGGTGGAGCAGGTCCGCGAGGAGCCCGCGACCACCCGCTGGCAGGGCAGGCTCGCCGAACTCGCGGCCGGTCGGCGGATCCTGACCAGGGCCGACCGGCTGGATCTGTGGAAGAACATGACCCGGGGCTTCCTGGCCTACGAGGCGATGCTGGCGCGGCGCCCGGAGCTCGCGGGCGAATGCTGGTTCGCCTCCGTCGCGACCGTGCCAAGCCGGGCAGCCGCACGACACGACACCTACCGGCAGGAGACCGAGGCGGTCGTGCGCAGGATCAACGAGCGCTTCGGCACTCCTGACCGGGAGGCGGTCTCGCTGATCTACCCGGGAACGGGTGGCGACTCACGCAACTGCGTGATCGCGGCACTCGGCATGAGCGACGCGGCACTGGTCAACTCCACCTACGACGGGCTCAACCTGTTCGCCAAGGAAGCGGCACTGGTGCTTCCCGACTCCGCGACGATCCTGCTGTCGGAGAACGCGGGCGTGCACGAGCAACTCGGCGAGTTCGCCGTCGCGATCGATCCGTTCGACATCGACCAGACCAGTGCCGCCATGGAGGCCGCACTCGACGGGCGGAGCACGCGAACCGGTGACGCGACCGCCCGCCGGGCGCTGCTCCGCGAGGAGAGCGCACAGCGGTGGCTCGACGCGGTGTTCTCCCGGGACGACACCGGCCACTTCGGTACCCGGGCCGCCTGAGCGGAGAGCTTTGACGGATCAACCGAACAAAGTGGTGGCAGAGATGAACAGTGAACTCCATGTACAAGCCGGCCTCTGGCACGGCAACGCGGTGCTGTTCCTGGAAGGCGAGGCACCCGACCGGCGAACCGGTGGCGGCATGGCCGAGGACGCGCTGTACCAGGTGGCGCTGCGCGGCGGCCTGCGACTGACCACCGACCTGGCACTCCTCGACCCGAGACCCGTGCGGGCCTGGCGAGTGGTGATAGACGACGATCACCAGGTGACCCTCGAGTGGCCGCACCACCGGCCCCTGTTCGACCACATCCCGCTGGACCTGCCGGAGGGCTGGCTCCCCACCGCCACCGAGACCGGCGTGGTCCTGCTCTTCGCGGGCTACGGCCTGAGCATGCGCGAACACGCCACCGACGGCGAGAGCCATCCCTTGCGGCACATGGAACACGTGGCCTACACCGGCGCACTGGCGGCCGGTGCGGTGCGGGTGTCGCTGCCGGTCGAACCGCGGTACCCGGTGGACGTGGCGATCCCGGCCAGCCGGTCCCCAATGGACGAACCGGCGCAGGAGCCCTTGCCACGCGGGCAAAGGGTCATGACGGGCTGAGCCGGCCGCGAACGTCCTTCGGAATGCGGTGTTCGCGTCGTGGGCTGGAGTCGTGCCGGTGCGGTCGTTTAGCGTTGACGGCATGGGATCCACAGTCGAGGACCTGCTGGCGGTGTTGCCGGCCGACCGGGTGATCACCGACCAGGACCTACTGGCCGGCCACCGCCGCGACGAGGCCGATCTGTGCGCAGCCGGCACGCCGCTCGCCATGGTGCGCCCGCAGGACACCGGGGAGGTCGCCGCCACGGTCCGGGTGGCCGCCGCGCACGGCGTGCCGGTCGTGCCACAGGGTGCGCGCACGGGGCTGACGGGCGCGGCCAACGCGGTCGACGGCGCTCTGGTCGTGTCACTGACCGGGTTGAACCGGATCCTCGAGATCGACCCGGCCGAGCGGATCGCGGTCGTGCAGCCGGGTGTGGTCAACGCCGAGCTGCGCCGCGCCGCCGCCAAGGAGGGCCTCGCCTACCCGCCGGACCCCGGTTCCTGGGAGTCCTCGACGATCGGCGGCAACGTCTCGACCGACGCTGGCGGGATGTGCTGCGTCAAGTACGGCGTCACCGGCGAGTACGTGCTCGGCATGGAGGTCGTGCTCGCCGACGGCGAGATCCTGCGCTGCGGCCGCCGCACGGTCAAGGGCGTCGCGGGCTACGACCTCACGGGGCTGTTCGTCGGCTCGGAGGGCACGCTCGGGATCATCACCGAGATCACCGTCCGGCTCCGGCCATCGGCCCAGGACGCACTGACCATGGTGGCCGTGTACCCGACGGTGGCGGCCGCCGGGCGGGCGGTGTCGTCGATCACCTCGGCCGGCCACGTGCCGAGCATGCTGGAGCTGCTCGACCGCACACACCTGCGGGCGATCGAGGCGTACCAGCCGATGGGCCTTTCCACCGACGCCGCCGCGATGCTGCTGGTCGCGACCGACACCGGCGACCGCGCCGCGGCCGACCTCGCCCTGATCGCGGAGTGCTGCCGGGAAGCGGGCGCGAGCGAGCTGTACGTCGCCGACGACGCGGTCGAGGCGCAGGCGTTGACCTCGGCCCGCAGGCTCGCCCACCCGGCAATGGAACGCCTTGCGGCGCAGGCGTTTCCCGGTGGCCGGGGCGGCCTCGTGGTGGACGACGTCGCGGTGCCGAGGTCACGGATCGTCGACCTCGTCACGGGCGTCGAGGAGATCTCCGCACGGCACGGCGTGCTGGTGGGTGTGGTCGGGCACGCCGGCGACGGGAACCTCCACCCGGTCATCGTGGTCGACCTTGCCGATCCGTCCAGTGTGGACAGTGGACGGGTGGTGTTCGACGAGATCATGCGGCTGGGGCTGGACCTGGGCGGCACCTGCACCGGCGAGCACGGCGTCGGCCTGCTCAAGCGGGACTGGCTCGCACGCGAGCTCGGTCCCGTCGGCATGCGGGTCCACCGGGCGGTGAAGGCCGCGCTCGACCCGGCCGGAATCCTCAACCCCGGAAAGGTGATCGCGCCGGACTGACGCACGAGGGGAGATGGCGGCGGCCGTCCCGGCTGGGAGCATCGGAACCGGATGCCGGGAGGAGACGCGATGGTGGTGGACGGCGAGTTCCCCGCGGTGGCCGTCATCGCGGGGACACCCTACGACTCCGTGCTCGGCGCCGAACTGCTGCGCGCCGAGGGGGTCGCCGCGGTACCACACGCCATGGCGGCGACGCCGGACGAGCAGGACTCGTTGCAGTACCGGGATCCCGACGGCCTGGCGGCCGCGTTCCACGAGCGTCTCGCCGAGTTTCGTGCGGGCGGGACCGAGCTGGCGATGCTGTTCTGCAACTCGATGTCCGCGGTGGTCGACCACGACGACGCCGCGCTGCCGGTGGTCTCACCCGTCACCGTCTACAGTGAACTGCTGCCGAAGCTGCGCTCATCGTTGGTGGTCACCGGGAACGCGCAGGCCGTTCTCGGGGTCGAACGCACCGCGTGGCGGACCGCGCCCGGCCACCGGATGCTCGGCGTGTCGGATCCCGCGCTGGTGCGCGGGATCGAGGCCGGTGACCCGGAAGCCGCCTTCGCCGCCTCGCACCTGCCGACCAGCCTGCGGCTCGCCGAGCAGCTCGGCCTCGACGCCGTCGTGCTCGCCTGCACGCACTTCACGTCCGTCCTACCCTTCGTCACCGCCTCCTGCGAACTGCCAGTCATCGACGTCGGCAGCCGGCTCGTCGAGCTGATCACGCTGGCCGCCAACGGATCGGAGCACCATGGTTGAGCTGTCCCGCGCCGGCCTGCACGTCTCGGTCTCCGACCCGGTGGCGACGTCGATGAACTTCCTCAACGAGATCGCGGGCCGGTACCCGGACGCGATCTCGCTCGCCGCCGGCAGACCGTACGACGGGTTCTACTCGGTCGAGGACATCGTCCGGTACCAGCGGTCCTATGTGGACCATCTGCGGAACGGCGGGCTCGCCGAGGAGCGGGTGCGCGGTCTGCTGCTGCAGTACGGACGCACCAACGGCCAGCTCGGCGACCTGATCGCCAGGATGCTCGAGATAGACGAGGACATCGTCGTGCCATCGGAGTCGGTGATGGTCACCGCGGGCTGCCAGGAAGCCATGATCATCGCGCTGCGCGCGCTCTGTGCTGGCCCCGACGATGTCGTTCTCGCGGTCGAGCCCTGCTACGTCGGGCTGACCGGCGCGGCCAGGATCCTCGGCGTCGACGTGGTGCCCGTGCCGGAAGCCGCCGGCGGACTCGACCCGGACGCCGTCGCGGAGGTCGCGCGGCGGGTCCGCGCGGCGGGCAAGCGGCCCCGTGCGCTCTACCTCGTGCCGAACTTCTCCAACCCGTCGGGCATCTCGCTCTCGACGGCCATTCGCCGCCGGCTGCTCGAGGTCGCGGGCGAGCAGGACCTGCTGCTGCTCGAGGACGACCCGTACGGCCTGTTCGGACTGGACGACGAGCCGCGCCCGGCGCTGAAGTCGCTGGACACCGATGGCCGCGTGATCTACCTGGGATCGTTCGCGAAGTCCTGCTTCCCCGGCGCCCGCGTCGGCTTCCTCGTCGCCGACCAGACCGTGGTCGGCGACGAGGGCGGGCGCACCCTGCTCGCCGACGAGATGTCGGCCATCAAGAGCATGCTGACCGTGAACACCTCGCCGATCTCGCAGGCCGTCATCGGCGGCGTGCTCGTCGAGTCGGGCTGCAGCATGCGCACCGCCAACCAGAACAAGCTCTCGTTCTACCGCAACAACCTGCGCACCATGCTCGCCGCCCTGGAGGAGCACTTCCCGCAGCCGGAACGCGGCATGCGCGGGGTGCGGTGGAACGTGCCGACCGGCGGGTTCTTCGCGGTCGTGGACGTGCCGTTCGCCGCAGACGAGAAGCTGCTCGAACTCTCCGCTGAGCAGTTCGGTGTCCTGTGGACCCCGATGAGCTTCTTCTACTCCGATGGCGGCGACCACGCGCTCCGGCTGTCCTGCAGCTACCTGGCGGCGGAGCGGATCGCGGAGGGCGTGCGGCGGCTGTCCCGGCTCGTCGCCGAGCACGCGTGAGTTCGGCATCCCAGGAGATGCACGCTTCGCCGGCGGCGGAACAGACTTGCGCACCTGTTGGCTGCGCGGTCCAGGTTCTGCCGCGTTTCGGGTCGGCCTCGGGGCCGGCCCGGTGATCGGGTTGGAGTGGCCGATGAAGTTTCGTCCGAACGGTTTACCCAAGCGCGCGGCGATCACCGTCGTCGCTGCCCTGTTGATGGCGGGCGGAGGTGCGACCCCGGTATCGGCGGGCGGCGGTGGCGCGGCGACGTACCCGCCAAGGCACGCGGGCCCGAGCGGCGACGGCACGGCCGTCACCCCGGTCGGTCATCGGGTGACACCCGCAGGCCACCAGACCAACCTTGGCGAACTACCGCTCCACGCGGTGTTCTTCCCGGACCGCAGGCATGTCCTCGTCGCGAACGCCGGTGACGGCGTGCAGTCTCTGCAGGTCGTGGACGCCACCACCAGCACGGTGACGCAGACGATCTCGTACCTGCCACCGGAGTCCCTGTCCACGGGCCTCGCGTTCAGCCCGGACGGCACGCACGTGTACGTCAGCGGTGGCGGCAGCAACAAGATCCGCGTGTTCGGTGTGTCCGGCGCGCGCCTGACCGAGCAGGCGCCGATCCCGCTGCCTGCCACGGCCAACCTCTCCCCGACCGGTCTCGCCGTCACCCCGGACGGCGCCCGGCTCGTCGTCGCCGACCAGTTGACCGATGCCGCGACAGTGGTCGACCTGGCCACCGGCCACACGAACACGATCACCATCGGCAACGCCCCGTACGCGGTCGCGCTGTCGAAGGACGGCCGCACCGCCTACGTCACCAACCAGGGCGGCAACACGGTCAGCGTGCTCGACGTGCGCACCGGCACGCCTGCCCTGCTCGCCACGATCACCGTCGGCACGCACCCCAACCAGCTGGTCCTCGACCAGACCGGCCGCACGCTCTACGTGTCGGGCGGCGACTCCGACCAGATCAGTGTCCTCGACACGGCGGCCAACCGCGTGGTGAAGACCATCAGCCTGGCGCCGTACGAGAACGCGCAGGTCGGCACGAACCCGGCCGGCCTGACCCTCTCGCCGGACGGGCGCCGCCTCTACGTCGCCAACTCCGGCAACAACGACGTCGCGGTGATCGACCTGAACCGCGGCCGGGTCGCCGGTCTGATCCCGACCGCGTGGTATCCGACGTCGGTGCTCGCGACGGCCGAGCGGCTGTTCGTCCTCAACGCCAAGGGACTCGGCGCAGGACCCAACCCCGACGGCCCCAACCCCTACATCGACTACCCCCACTCGGTCGAAGACCCTCGGTGGCGGGCACAGTTCGTCGGCACGATGATGGTCGGCACGCTGTCCACCATCCCGCTGCTTCGCGACGATGGCAGGCAACTGGCCGGGTGGACCAGGCAGGTCGCGGACAACAACGGCTTCGCGCTCGCCGACCGGGTGCGCGGCACAGCGGGTAACTCGGTCGTGCCAAGCCGCATCGGCGGATCGACGCCCATCGAGCACGTGATCTACGTGGTCAAGGAGGCCAGGCCCTACGACCAGATGCTCGGCAACCTGGGCAAGGGCAACGGCGACCCGAGCCTCGCCCTGTTCGGCGACGACAGCAAACCGAACCACTACGCGCTGTCGAACCGGTTCGTCACGCTGGACAACTTCTACTCCAACGCGGACGTACAGGCGCAGGGCTGGAACTGGGCCGTGGCGGCCAACTCCAACCTGTACACCCAGCAGACGTGGGTGGGCAGGCACTTCCGCCAAACCCACCCGACCCCCTCCGAGAGCAGCGACCCGGTCATCGCCCCGAACCGGAACCCGGCCGACGCCTACCTCTGGGACAGGCTGGCGAGCAAGGGAGTCTCCTTCCGCAACTACGGCTTCTACGTGACGCCGGACGCGGCGGGCAAGATGCGGGCCGTCGACCCGACACTGGACGCGAACACCAACGCGGACTACATGGGCTTCAACCCCAACTGCCCCGACTCGGCGGGCACCTTCCCGCCGCAGGGCAGCGAATGCCTGACGCCGCGCATCGAGGAGTGGAAGCGGGAGTTCGCGGGCTACGTTGCGAACAGCGACCTGCCCACCGTCCAGTTCGTCCGGCTGCCCAACGACAACACGTTCGGCAACTGGCCGGCCAAGCCGGTCCCCTCCGCGTACATCGGTGACAACGACTGGGCCCTCGGCCAGCTGGTCGACGCGGTGTCGCACTCGAAGTACTGGGCCAGCACGGCCATCTTCGTGACCGAGGTCGACGCCCAGGCCGGTGCTGACCACGTGTCCGCGCACCGCACCATGTCCCTGGTGATCAGCCCGTACACGCAGACCGGCAAGGTGGACTCCACCTTCTACAGCACGGTGTCCATGCTGCGCACCATCGAACTGATCGTCGGCATCAAGCCGCTGACCCAGTTCGACGCGTACGCGACGCCGATGTCGGCCTCCTTCACCAACCGCCCGGACTTCACCCCGTACGCGGCGGTCAAGCCGACCACGTCGTTCACACCGGTCAACCCACCGTACGAAAACGACAACTGACGAACGTATTCACGACTTCGGGGTGTGGCTCAGGTGAGCCACACCCCGAAGTCGTGAATACGTTCGTCCCGGCGAGGGCCGATATCACTCTCAGCACTCAATCGACCACCCACACCTGGCACTATGGAACGTGTCGACGTGCGTTTTCCATGAAAAACTTGGCCGACCGAATTGATCGGTAAGACCGATACGGGTCACTCAAGTCAGCACGACCAATGGAGCGCACCATGGCATACAAGACAGCCGAATCTCGTTCGGGATCCTCGATGGCGCGAACGGTGCCCTTGCGCTTACCCTCGCTGACCGGCACACGTTTCGTCGCGGCCGTTCTCGTCTTCCTGTTTCACGCGACCGTGTTGTTTCCCTTCGCCTCACCGGGCGCGCAGAAGAGCGCGACGACACTGTTCGCGACGGCCGGCTGGACGGGGGTGACCTTCTTCTTCGTGCTCAGCGGCTTCGTCCTCACCTGGGCCGTGCGGCCGGGAGACACGGCGCCGCAGTTCTGGCGGAGACGGTTCTTCAAGATCTACCCCAACCACCTGCTCACCTTCCTGGCCGCGCTCATCCTCCTGACCGGCGTCACCAAGGCAACCATCCACGGTTGGGACAGCGTGCTGAACGTGCTGCTGCTGCAGTCCTGGGATCCCGATCTCAGCGTCCGCACCGGCTTCAACGTGGTGGCATGGTCGCTGTCCTGTGAGGCGCTGTTCTACTTCTGCTTCCCGTTCCTCATCAGGCTTGTCGACAAGGTCCGGCCGGAGCGGCTGTGGTTCTGGACGATCCTCTCGGCCGCCTCGGTGATCTCCCTGCCGACCTTCGCGAAACTGCTGCCGGCCGGCCAGCAGTTCCCGTACGGCTTCTCCGACTGGGAGCTGTGGTTCGTCTTCCACTTCCCCCCGACGCAGATGCTGACGTTCGTCTTCGGCATCTTCATGGCGAAGATCGTGCTCACCGGAAGACGGCTCCCGGTGTCCTTCGGCGGCGCGGTCGCGCTGACCGTCGTCGCCTACTTCGTCACCCCGCTGTTCGGGCCGCTCTACCAGTTCAGCGCGGTCATGCTGGTCCCGATCGGCCTGCTCGTCGCCACTACCGCGGCCGCCGACGCGGGTAGCCAGCCGATGTTCCTCGGCAGCAGGAAGATGGTCTGGCTGGGTGACATCTCGTTCGCCTTCTACATGTGGCACGTCCTGGTGATCACCTACGGCCACCATTTGCTTGGCGCGGGTGAGAACTGGAGCACGTCGACCGCGATCGCCGTGATGGTCCTGCTGTTCGCGGCGACCCTGGCGCTGTCCTGGGCGACCTTCAGGTTCGTCGAACGGCCCCTCATGAGGCGGTTCGCCACCTCGCGGCGCAGGCGCGAGCTGGCCGCGGTCACGGCCGGCTCGACAAGCGTCCACAGCGACCGGGACGCGTAGCACCAGAGGTACCATGAAGGGGCGTCGGGCGCGATCCCGGCGCCCTTTCGTTGTGCCGCAGGCAATCCATCGATCGGGCGGGGCACCCAGTACACCGGCCGCCCGGGCCGGGTCAGTGAGCGCCCCGTCGGCGGTCAGGAACACCGGCGGGGCATCGACGATGGATGCCATGCCATCAACGGTAACGGATGGCACCGACACGACTCCAGCCCGCGACGCGATCGCAGCATTTACGAAGGAATCTCCGTTGCGTATGGCAATACATTCCACGCACGTGCACACGGCAAAGCCCGCGCGTGGAGAACGCGCGGGCTTTGCCGTGTGTTTACCGGTTTACGCCTATCCTTCGACGGCTGACGCGGTCTCGGGTTCCGAATCGGCCTTGTCGTCGTCCTTCTTGGCGTTGTCGTCAACCTCACCCTGCGCGTTCTTCGCGCCCTTGAAAGCACGCAGGGCGAGTACACACAGACCCGCGTAGAAGATGGCGCTGATGACACCCACCACGTGCAGGCCGGAGGTGAACGCGTCGCGGGCCGAGGCCAGCAGGTCGCCGCCCTGCTCGGCGGGCAGCCGGCCGGCCACGTCGACCGCACGGTCGACGCTTTCCCTGGCGGCGTCGGCCGCATCGGGTGGTACCGCGCCGAGCGCACCCTCCACATTGGTCCGGTACACCGCGGTCCCGAGCGTGGCGAGCGTCGCGATGCCGAGCCCGATGGCGAACTCGGTGGCCGTCTGCACGATCGACGCCCCGGAGCCTGCCTTCTCCGGCGGCACCGAACCCATGGCGAAGTGGTTCGCGAGCGCGGCCAGCGGCGCGGTGCCGAGCATGACGACGCACATCGCGAAGAAGATCGTCGAGGGGCCGGAGGTCGAGTCGGTCTGCGTGAAGATCAGGTAGCCGATACCCGCGACGAACAGCCCGCCCGCGATCAGGTACGCCGGACGGATGTGGTTCGCCACCGACGGGGTGGTCAGGCTGGCGATGATCATCAGCGCGTTGGGCACCAGCAGGAGCATGCCCGCCGCCAGCGGGGTGAGGCCGGTGACGTTCTGCAGGTACAGCGTGACGAGCAGGAGGGTGCCCGCACCCACCAGGGCGGTCACGAAGAACAGAGCCACCGTGGAACGGAAGATGCGGTTGCCGAACAGGCGCAGGTCGAGCAGCGGGTGCTCCAGGCGCCGCTGCCGCTGGACGAACACCACCCCTACCCCGATGCCGAACACCAGCGCCGCGGCGGGGAACAACTCCCAGCCGTTGCGCGCCAGCTCCTTGAGCCCGTAGACGAACGGCAGGATCGCCGCGAGGGACAGCACGACGCTGACCGGGTCGAGCTTGCCCGCCTGGGGTGACCTCTGGTCGGGCAGCAGGGAGGGGCCGAACACCAGCAGCAGCACGATTCCCGGCACGGACACCAGGAACACCGAACCCCACCAGAAGAAGTTGAGCAGCACGCCACCGACGAGCGGACCGAGCGTCGACCCGGTCATGAAGCAGGCCGTCCAGATGGCGAGGGCTTTGGCGCGTGGCTTCTGCTCGGTGAACATGCTGGTGACCAGTGCCATCACCGACGGCAGCACCGCGGCACCCGCCACGCCGAGCAGCGCACGGCTGGCGATGAGCATCTCCGGGCCGGTGGAGAACGCCGCCGACACCGAAGCGATGCCGAACAACGCGGCACCGGCGAGCAACAGTTTCTTCCTGCCGATCCGGTCACCGAGAGTTCCCATGGTGACCAGGAAGCCCGCGATCACCAGCCCGTAGATGTCCACGATCCACAGTTGCTGGATGCCGGTCGGCGCGAGATCGGCCGTGAGGTGCGGAACCCCCAGGTACAGCACGGAGAAATCCATCGAGACGAGAAACGTGGGCAAGCAGAGCAGGGCCAGTCCCACCCATTCCCGCCGCCCGGGTACGCGCGTCGTGTCTACAGCAGTCACGATCAAGTCCTGTCTTCGGCGCGTACCCGTGGCGACGCGCACTGTCATACGGTTGTCATGGCGGCGCGATGGCCGCCGCTTCACTCGCTCAGCGTGGCCTCGACCTCGAGCTGGATGTCGATCTTGTCGCCGACGAACACCTTGGAACCCTCGGTCGCGATGCCGAAGCTGACGCCGAACTCGCTGCGGTTGATCGAGGTCGTGCCCTCGAACCCGAGCCGCTGCTCGCCCTGCATGCCCGTCGGGTCGACGCCGAGGAACTCGACCTCGATGTCCACCGCCTTGGTGATGTCGAGGATCGTCAGGTCCCCGGTGAGGACCCACTTGTCGCCAGTCTGGCGCACGGCCGTGCTGGCGAAGGTCATCTTGGGCGTCTGCTCGACGTCGAAGAAGTCCTTGGTGCGCAGGTGGTTGTCGCGCATCTCGTTGCCCGTGTCCACCGAGGACAGTTCGATGACCACGTTCACGGACGACGCGTCCAGGGTCTCGCCGGCCACGATCTCGCCGGTGAACTCGGTGAATCTACCCCGCACCTTGCTCATCAGGTGGCGCACGGAGAAACCAACCCACGAATGAGAGGGATCGATCACCCAGGTCCCGGCCGCCACTCCTGGCAACGGACTCGTACCTGCGGTGTCGACCACAGCCTCGCTCATAATACCTCCCAGATCGATGAACTCTGCCATTTGACCACCGAAAGACGGCCGGCAATCGTTCCCTCAGATTCTTGACATCGCCGGGTTGCCCGGCATCTTCGAAAGTGCGATGTCCCGGCGGTTCCACGTCCAGGTGACAGGTCACCCGAACGGGTGGGCGACGCCGACATCGTCATGCCGCCGCGGACAGCGCACCCGTGAGGCGGACGGGCAGGTGACGGTGCCCGTTCATGATGAACGTGGGATAGGGCACGAGGTCCTTGGGATCGACGGCGAGCGTCAGGTCGGGGAAGCGCTCGAAGAGCGCGGAGAGGCTCGCCTTGGCCAGCATCCTGGCGATGCCGGCACCGAGGCAGTAATGCGGGCCATGACCGAACGACAGGTGCTCCTTGTCGGCGCGGGTGATGTCGAACGTGGCCGCCGACCCCCCGTGCAGCGCCGGGTCGCGCCCGAGCGCGGCGTAGTTGACCAGGATCGGGTCGCCCTTGGGAATGGTCACACCGTCCAATTCGATGTCCTCGACCGCGAACCGCAGCGGCAGGCTCGCCAGCGGCGACTGCAACCGCAGCACCTCCTCGATGACCTCCTCCCACGAGACCTGTCCCGACTTGACCAGCTCGAGCTGCTCTGGGTGGGTGAGCAGCGCGGTGACCGCGTTGTCGATGAAGTTGATCGTGGTCTCCGAGCCGGCGCCGAGGATCGCGAAGACCGTGTCGGTCATCTCCTGCTCGGTCATCCGCGAGCCGTCCTCGTCCCGCGCGGCGATCAGGTCGCTCGTGATGTCGGGGCCCGGCTCGGCCCGCTTGAGCGCGATGAGGTCGGCGATGGCGTCACGCCAGCCCAGCAGCGTGTCCTGGGCCTGCTCGGGGGTCACGTCCGTGGCGACCATCAGGTCGATCATCTTCGCCGCCGCCACCCTGGCCTCGTCCGACATGCCGATGAGCTCGGCGACGAGCATGCCGGGCAGCGGGTAGGCGAACTGCGTCTTCAGATCGACCACCTCGTCGGCGGCCGCAGCGGCCGCCAGGCCGTCGAGCAGCATGTCGATCATGGCCTGCGCCTTCGGGCGGACCTCGTCCGGCCTGCGCGCGTTGAACGCCTTACTGGTCAGCCGCCGCAGCCTGCGGTGGTCCTTGCCGAACGTGGTGGAGATGTTGTCCATCGCCACCCAGCTGATCATCTCCCAGTCGGACGGAACCTCGCCGTTGATGAACGCAGGCCAGTGGTTGCGGGCGCTCTTGCTGACGTTCGGGTCGCTCAGCAGCTTCTTGCTGACCTCGTAGCTGTTGACCGACCAGGCCAGCACGCCACCGGGCAGTTCCACCCGGGTGGCGGGGCCGAGCCCGCGCAGGTGGTCCGCTTCCGCGTGGATGTCACGGCCAGTGCGGTCCAGGATGAAGGGACGGTCTGTTGTCATGGCAGTCTCCCGGTATTTCGCGATGCGACGCTGGCTGATGAGGGTGACTGTGCACCCGGGCAACGAATTCCGCCGGAACCCAGGAATGGCCGGGTGGCTACGAACGTCACCCAGCCATTCGCCGTACTCGACTGTCGTACTACTGCTTTCTGGCGCAGAGGATTACGTAGGTCACGTCCTCCGGGCCCAGGTGGAATGCCTCTCGCATTCCCGTCCTCATGGCCTCGGCCAGCTCATTGCCGAACTCCTCGGCGATGGGACCGCTCACCTTGTCGAAGTGGGCGAGGTGGCGCTTGCCGGTGTTGACGTACACGCGGGCACTCTGGATCCGCTCCTCGACCACGAAGCCCGCGGACTCGAACGCCGTGACCCAGCTGTCCATCGTCATGGGCTCGCGGGCCTGGGGAAATGGCTTCCCCAGCGGTGAGGCGTCCGTCGTCTTCGCTATCTCGGACATGGCGACGCGACCGCCGGGCCGGAGCACGCGGTGGAACTCCAGCAGCGCCTTTTCCAGGTCGTAGGCGTTGAAGAGCGACTCGAACGCGACCAGGGCGTCGAAGTGATTCTCGGGGAACGGCAGCGTGTGGTAGTCGGCGACCTCGAACCCGACCTGGTCGGACACACCAGCGTCGTTCGCCCTGGCCTTGGCCTTCGCTGCCTCGGCGGGGCTGATCGTGATGCCGGTGACCCGGACGTCGTACTCGCCCGCGATGTCTATCGTCGCCGTGCCGGTGCCACAACCGGCGTCCAGCAGGCTCTCGCCAGGACGCAGGCCGAGCACGTCCACGATCTTGCGGGTGAGTCGCCCCGCGCCCTCCTCCAGCGAGGCGTCGTCGGCGTCGTCGTACCAGTAGCCCTGGCGCTGGTAACCACCGAAGTACTTGTCGGCCATGACGCTCGCGCCGTCGTAGAACTCAGCGATCTCGGCCGGTGTCGAGTTCAGTTCGCTCACGGAAAATCCCCTATGGTGTCGGGTTTGGCTTCCTCAGCGCCGCAATGCCGAGTCCGGAGAGCGGAGCGACGAGGTCAGCAGCTCCCGGTATTCCTCGACCATCGCGACAATGCTCGGCTCATCGAAATCGAGGCTGTTGTACTTCACCAGGCCCACCATGCCGTCGCCTGCCGGGTCAAGATCGAAGTCCCACAGGTTTCCGTCCGGAATTTCCGAGGTGTCCTTGGCCGAGATCAACCGCCTGCGCAGGCCCGTGTAGCCGACGTCGCCGATGACCTGCTCGTCGAGTGTCGCCGGGTAGTGGTTGACCTCGAACGCGCTGACGACACCGTTGGGATCCATGAAAGGCTGCATCAGTTCCGGCTCGGCCTGGGCCGCGATCTCGCGGAACGGCAGCTCGTAGGAGATCGCCTCCAGCAGGGTGGCGCGCGTCTTGTTCACCAGGTCGCGGAAGGTCACGCAGTCGGACACGTCGGTCCGGACCGGCATGAAGTTGAAGAACGGACCGACCGTCTCGTGGAACTCCGGCTCCGCGCGACCGGAGGTCAGGGTCGGCGCCACGATGTCGTTCACGCCCGTCCTGCGATGCAGGAACAGGTTGAAGCACGCGTAGAGCACCATGAACGCCGAGCTTCGCGTCGACTTGGCCAGCGCGTTGGCGGCGGTGTAGAGCCGCTGGTCGAACAGGAACCGGTACACCGAGTACACCGGCGGGACCTCCAGCCGCCTGACCCGGTCGGGAGGGATGGTGACGAACTTCCCGCCCGCCAGCTTGTTCTGCCAGTACTTGCGCGCGACGTTCGCGGACTCCTCTGCCAGCTCCTGCTGCTGCCATGCCGCGTGCTCGCCGTACTGGCGCATCTCCGGCAGCTCAGGCACCGGCAGCCCACGACGGGACGCGTAGCGGGTGGCGACATCACGGAGGATCAGGTGGATGGACCATGCGTCGCTGACCGTGTGGTGGGTGACGAGCACGAGTACCGCGTCGCCGTCGTCGAACCGCCCCAACCTGGCTCGCAGCAACGGCATCTGCCTGAGGTCGCACCTGCCGGTGCCCTCGACCTCGTTGAGGAACTCGTGCGCGCGCCGTTCGCGGGTGTCCTCGTCCACCGAGGACGAGAGATCGCTGACCGTCAGCTCGACGGCGCTCGGCGGAAAGACACGGGCGTAGGGCTCGCCGTCGTCCCTGACGATGAGGGTGCGTAACCCCTCGTGCCGCGCGGCGACATCGTCCAATGCGGACTGCAGCGTCGCCAGGTCCAGGTGACCCTTCAGGCGCCAGCCCGCGGTGATGAGACTCCGGGGGCCGAACGCACCAAGGTCGTTGCCCCGGTCGAAGGCGCACATGAATGCCTGGTTGGCCGAAAGATGACGCCGTTCAGTTCCGTCGCCGACGATCGGGAGTTCTTTTTCGATGGTCATCGGACCGTAGTTCCTCTCATGCGCGCCTGTCTTCTGGCTCGTACGATCTCCCAGGCTGCGATTCATCGTGCCCGCCAACCATGTCGTCGGCATCTTGGTTCGTGCTGCGCCACCGATCAGGACCGCAGTGCGAGAGATGCGCCGCGATCGGCCGGAAGACGACAATGAGCCGCATTCCTGAATTCGACGGACGATTCGACGGATGGGGAGAAACACCCGTACCCGACACTGGCCCACCTTCCTGACCGAGCAAGGGAGAAACAGATGCCAGAAGCAGCACGATGGGAGCTGCTGGTCAAGCGCGACGAGCTTGGGGTCACCGAGGTGCGCCGGGTCGCGACGCCGGAGCTGGCGGCGGACCAGGTCGAGCTCGCCGTCGAACGGCTGGCCCTGACCATGAACAACGTGACCTATGCCCGGTGGGGCGATCCGCCGATGCACTTCTGGGCCACGTTCCCCACCGCGGATCCGGCCTGGGGCCGGGTTCCCACGTGGGGCTTCGCACGGGTGACGCGCTCGCGCCATCCCGGCTTCGGGGTCGGCGAGCGCTTCTTCGGTTTGCTGCCTCCCTCGAGCCACCACCTCGTGCTGCCCGCACCCATCTCGGCAGGTTTCGCCGACACCACACCGGACCGGCACTACCCGCAGCCGTGGTACCGGACCTTCCGGCCCTCGGGCGAGGCCGACCACCGCGAGGACCGCAGGACGCTGGTGCGTCCGATCTATCCCGCGTCGTTCCACGCCGCCGAGCTCCTGGCCGGCAAGGCGGGCGATGACGGGTTGACGGTGCTGGTCACGTCGGCGTCGAGCAAGGTGGCGATCGGGATCGCGCATCGCCTGCACGGCAACCCGAACGTGCGGACCGTCGGGTTCACCTCAGAACACCACCGCGAGTTCGTGGCAGGCCTCGGACTGTACGACGCGGTGGCCGGTTACCCGGACCTCTCGGTGGTCACCGCCGACGGTCCGGTGGCCTGCGTCGACATCACCGGCGACAACGCGGTGGTGTCCGCCATCCACGGCGCGTTCCGGGACAGCCTGGTGCATTTCGCGTTGCTGGGCTGGACCCACGGCGCGCAGCCACCGCTCGACCTCGCCGATCCCGCTCCGGAGGTCCTCTTCTCTCCCGGCTTCGAGCAGAAGGCGATCGAGGCGGAGGGCGAGGACGCGTTCTTCGCTCGCTACCATGCGGCGGAGAACGAGTTCATCGATGCGACGGAGTCGTGGCTGACCGTCAAGAACGACGGTGGCCCCGACGCGGTGGCGGCGGTCTTCGCCAGCCTGGTCGACGGGACCCATCCTCCGGACAGTTGCACCGTTCTCGTTCCCTGACGACAAGATCGCCACGATGGTTGTCAGTGATTTCCGACCGAATTCCGGCCCGCATTCTCCGGAACCTTCTTCGAGATTGCTCTGCCTTCCGTCGAGCCCGCGTCCCCGACCCGGCGGGGATACGCTGGTGCCCGCACACCAAAAGGGACTCAACCACGAGATGATGAGAAGGGACCGCGATCGTGAAGCTCACTACCACCACGTGTATCACCGTCGACGGAGTGATGCAGGGACTCGGCGGTCCGGACGAGGACCGCAGCGGCGGATTCGAGCGCGGCGGTTGGCAAGGACCGCTGTGGGACAACGAGGCGGGGAAGTTTCTGAACGAGGTCTTCTCGCGCGCCGACGCGTTCCTGCTCGGCAGGCGGACCTACGAGATCTTTGTCGCCTACTGGGGAGCGATGGCGGCGGATCCTGGCGACAACGTCATCGCGCTGGCGTTGAACTCGCGGCCCAAGTACGTCGCGTCCAACACCCTCACCGACCCGCGGTGGGCGGACACGACCGTCCTCTCCGGTGATCTCGCGGCCGCCATCGGCGAGCTGAAGGCCAAGCAGGACGGGGAGCTGCAGGTGCACGGCAGCGGCGCCCTGATCCGCTGGCTACTCGACAACGAGCTCGTCGACGAGATCAACCTGCTCGTCAGCCCCGTGATCGTCGGCCAGGGCACGCGCCTGTTCCCAGACAACGGCCTGGACACAGCGCTCGAGCTGCTGGAGTCGCGGCCAACGCCGAACGGGATGACGATCCAGGTCTACCGGCCCACCGGCCGCCCGGAGTACGCGAGGTCCGACTCCTGAGGCACGTGACGTAGGCGTTCGCCGCAGACGCAACAGCAGCTCCAGGTCGTTGACCGGACCGGTCGACGACCATTGGCAGGCACCCGGATGCCCGGATCAGGCGCCCGGGTGCCTGTCACGTTTCCGAGGCGGCTGGGACGTCTTTGCGCATCCAGCGAGATGCGTCGACGTCGGCACCTCCAGCATCGTATGCACAGAGAATCAGGGCGCAACACGTCGGGTTCACGTCGATGCTATCGAAAGGTGAGGTGTCCCGGTGACCGAGCAGACCAGGCCGCTGACCGGTGCGGAGTACCTCGAGAGCCTGCGTGACGACCGGGAGATCTACCTCTACGGCGAGCGGGTCAAGGACGTCACCGAACACCCGGCTTTCCGCAATCCGGCGCGGATGAACGCGCGGCTCTACGACGCCCTGCACGACCCGGAGCACCACGACGTGCTCACCACCGCCACCGACGCCGGAGGCGATGGCTACACGCACCGCTTCTTCGCGACGCCGCACAGCGCGGAGGACCTCGTCGCCGACCAGAAGGCCATCGCCGCGTGGTCCAGGCTGAGCTATGGCTGGATGGGGCGCACCCCGGACTACAAGGCCGCGTTCCTCGGCACCCTCGGCGCCAACGCCGACTTCTACAACCCGTTCGCCGACAACGCCAGGCGCTGGTACAAGGAGTCCCAGGAGAAGGTCCTCTACTGGAACCACGCCTTCGTGCACCCGCCGGTGGACCGGGACCGGCCGCCGCACGAGGTCGCCGACGTGTTCGTCCACGTGGAACGCGAAACCGACAGCGGGGTCATCGTCAGCGGTGCCAAGGTCGTCGCGACGGGATCCGCACTGACCCACTACAACTTCATCGCCCATGACCGGCTGCCGATCAAGGACCGCAAGTTCAACATCGTGGCCACCGTGCCCATGGACGCACCCGGCATGAAGCTCATCTGCCGCCAGTCCTACACGGCCGCGTCCACGCTGACCGGCAGCCCGTTCGACTACCCGCTCTCCTCACGACTGGACGAGAACGACACCGTCCTGGTGATGGACAAGGTACTCATCCCGTGGGAGAACGTGTTCATCTACGGCGACGTCGCCAAGGTCGGCATGTTCACCGGGAACTCCGGGTTCAACGAACGAGCCCAGTTCCACGGCGCGACCCGGCTCGCGGTGAAGTTCGAGTTCCTCGCGGGCCTGCTCGCCAAAGCACTCGAGATCACCGGCGTCAGCGACTTCCGCGGCGTACAAACCCGACTCGGCGAAGTCCTCGCCTGGCGCAACCTGTTCTGGGGCCTCTCCGACGCCGCCGCCCGCAACCCCGTACCGTGGCGAAACGGCTCGGTGCTGCCGAACGCGAACTACGGCATGGCGTACCGGTGGTTCTCCCAGCTCGGCTACGCCAGGATCCGGGAGATCGTGTTGCAGGACGTCGCAAGTGGACTCATCTACCTGAACTCCAGCGCGAAGGACTTCCAGAACCCCGAAATCCGGCCGTACCTGGACAAGTACCTGCGCGGCTCACACGGCATCGACTCCGTCGAACGCGTCAAGGTGATGAAACTCCTGTGGGACGCGGTCGGCACCGAGTTCGGCGGCCGCCACGAGCTGTACGAACGCAACTACACCGGCAGCCACGAGAACACCAGGGTCGCGCTGCTGATGGGTCAGATGGCCGACGGGCAACTCGACGGCTACAAGGCGTTCGTCGACAAGTGCCTCGCGGAATACGACCTGGACGGCTGGCAGGTACCCGACCTCGCCTCCTTCGAACAACTCGGCCAGATGGGCCGCGACCTCCTCAGCTGAGGTCCCCGTCAGAGGCGGGGTGTCGTGCCCGGATCCACCGGATGCGCGATGCCCCGAAAGAGTGCTCACCCGCCAGTCGGCCACCAACCCAAGAGTCTGCCCGACGGCCGACTCCCAGAACTGATTAGGCGCTTTCGGGACGTTGAGGCGTCCTGAAAGCGCCTTTCGGGCACTCCGGCACCGCACCCTGCGGGTGCGGTGCCGGAGTGGGTCAGGCCGTTACCGTGAGCGCGTCCGGGGTCTTGGACGGGCAGGCGAGTACCGCCGCGTTGTGGCGGTCGAGCAACGCCTGTGCCTGCTCGTTCGCCGCGTGGAATCGGGTTGCCGGGTCCGCTCCCCTGAGCAGCACGTCTTCCATCGCCGCGATCGTGGCGCCGTTGATGCCGTTGAGGTTGCCGAGCAGCGGCCCGGCCGATGCCCGCGTCCGGTTCGGCGACGCGACCTGCTCCGTCGCGACGCGGTAGCCGGGGAACGGCTCGACCCACCGGTCCGACGTGACGTGTTCGTACGCCGCGAGGGTCAACGGGAGTGAACGGTCGGCTATCCGCGCTATCGCGTGCTGCGGGTTGAGCTGGTGCTGGAGGAAGGCGAGCGCGCCGTCCTCCTTCTCCTTCGGCAGGCCGCCCGCCAGGAAGAACGACTGGCCGCCGAAGGGCCCGCCGGTGTAGGGCTGGTCGTCGAAACGCGGCAGGTGACCCGCCACGAGCTCGATGCCCGCCTCGGTGGCCATATCCGTCATGAGCTGACCGACCGCCGACGACGTGACCACGAAGGCGACGTCCTGACGGGCAAAGGCCGCCATGCCACCGAAGTAGTCGTTCACCTCACCGGTGTAGTAGTAGTGGCCGCTCTCGTGCATGCGCTGCCACCACCGCACGTAGCTGAGCATCTCGGGGGAGTCGAGGAAGACCTCGGAGGACCGGCCGGACCGGCCGTTGTCGTTGTCGCAGAGCAACCCGCCCTGCCCGACGACCTCCGTGTGGAACAGCCAGCCGTAGTTGGGCCAGGTGACGCCGTGCGCCGGACCGTCGGGCAGCTCGGCGACGGCGGCACACGCGGCCGCCAGCTCCTGCCACGTCGCAGGCATCCGTTCGACGCCCGCGCGCTCGAGTACGGCCTTGTTGGCGTAGAAGATGTTGCTCGTCACGGACGTCGGCACGGAAACCAGTTCGCCGCGCAGGCTCCAGTAGTCGCGCACCGAGGGCACGAGGTCGTTGATGACCACCGGCTCCCCCAGGATCTTGGCACGGTCGCCGACCGCACGCTGGACCGGCACGAACAGCGGTTCACCGGCCGGGCCTCGGGTGTCGAGCGCCACCTGGGTCGCCGTGTAGACGTACTCCGCGAGGGCCGGCGCGTTTCCCTGCGCGGCCGCCTCGGCGACCACCTTCGGCAGCTCACGGAAGTCGACCTTGCGGATCCGCACCTCGTACTCCGGGTGCGCCCGGTTGAACGACTCGGCCGCCGCCACGATCGGCTCACCAAAACCCGGCAGCTTCTGATCGTCCGAATCTTCGAACTTCGGGCTGTCCCCAAGCCATACGTCGATGATGATCGGCGCGTCGGTTTCGATCGAATCCGGCACAGCATCCTCCGTGACTTATTCGACTGTTCAGCCTGTGCACCGTCGAGCCGATTCATGCCAAAATCACTGTCTCCGACATCGAGACTGGCATTCGTCGCACGTGCGCGCACCTCCGCGATTGCTCTCCACGTGCGGCGCGTCGCACTTTTCGAGATGCCGCCGGTATTCCTGGGTGGGACTATTTTTGTGCGTGCGTACTATTACCAGGAGGAAATGCTGATGGCGACCGGCGAACTGGACGAGATCCAGCAGTACGTGGTGGACGTGTCGCTCCGCGAGGACGCCATCGCGCATGAGCTGCGGATGGCCACCATGCGGCTGATCCAGCACGGCATGCTGGCCCCACCGGAAGAGGGGCAGTTGCTCCGCTTCCTCGTCGGACTGATCTCCGCCACCACCGTTGTCGAGGTCGGGACGTTCACCGGCTACAGCGCGCTGGCCATGGCCAGCGCGCTTCCCGAGCACGGCCGCCTCATCACCTGCGACGTCAGTGCCGAGTGGGCCGACATCGGCAGGCCGTTCTGGGCACGGGCTGGCGTCGCCGACCGCATCCAGTTCGAGCTGCGTCCCGCGGTCGAGACCCTGGACGCGCTGCTGGCCGACGGGGCAGCCGGCACGGTGGACTTCGCCTTCATCGACGCCGACAAGCAGAACTACTCCACCTACTTCGAACGGTGCCTCGAACTGCTCCGGCCGGGCGGACTGCTGGTGCTGGACAACGTGCTCTGGTCGGGCAGGGTGGCGCGGAAGGGCTTCAGCGACCCGGAAACGGACGCGCTACGCGCCCTGAACTCCGCACTGCGCGACGACAAGCGGGTCGAGCTCAGCATGCTCCCCGTCTTCGACGGCGTGACGCTGGTCTACAAGCGCCCCGACGACCTGCACGAACCGCGATGAGGCACTGACGACACGTCGTGGTGACTCGACTGGTGCTCCGTGCCGGGCGGGGGTAGAAATGCTGGGTGTCCGAGCCAATCGCAACCAGCCACCGACTCCCGCAGGCCGTCGATCGTCAGACCTGGCAGGCGAGGATCGACGAGCTTCGGGTCAAGGAGAAAGCCCATACCCGAGCCGGTGACGCACTGGCCGCGGAGCGACGCCGGTTGCCCATGGTGGAAGTCGACGCGACCACGAAGCTGATCGGTGCCGACGGGCCGGTGTCGTTGCTCGACGTCTTCGACGGCCGGTCCCAGCTGGTCGCCTATTTCCAGATGTGGCACACCGGCAAGTCCGCCGCCAACCAGTGCGAGGGCTGCACCTTCAACGTCTCCCACGTCAACGAGCTGGCCTACCTGCACTCGCGGGACGCGAGCTACGCGATCTTCAGCGAGGGACCGTACGAGGTGAGTTCCCGGTACCGCGACTTCATGGGCTGGACCATGCCCTGGTACTCGGTGCCGCAGACGGCCGTTGGCCCACTGGTCGCGAACCGCCACTTCGGCATCCTGGTCTGCTATGTCCGCGACGGTGACCGGGTCTTCGAGACCTACTGGACCACCGGCCGAGGCAACGAGGCGATGACACCGTCGTACGGCCTGCTGGACCGGACCGTCTACGGCCGCCAGGAGACCTGGGAGGACTCGCCGGACGGCTGGCCGCAGCGCTGGGGTTCCCGAGGTGGCCAGTTCCAGCTGGACGGCCGCCCGACCGCCCAGTGGCCTCGGATCGAGGCAGGCCGCGACGACGACCTCGGCACCTCGCCAGACCACCGCCACTGAGTGCTACGCCGATCTACCGGGAACGCGGTTCCCGGTAGATCGGCGAATGTCTCTCGTCAGCCGCGGCTGATCTGGACCGACAGCGACGGCGACCGGCGGCGCGCGGTGCGGTACAGCCACCACTGCACCAGCATCACGTTGCCGACCCAGGGAATCCACCGAGCGGCCTCTTGGTAGTACACCATGTCGAGCGGGATCTGAAAGCGCTGTATCAGGAGCAGGGCGAAGAAGGCCCACATGTTGTTCGCGGAGACCGCGAAGCTGTACAGCATGTACCGGCGGTGCTTGTTGAGGTCCCCCCGGCGAACGGCGCGGTACGCGGCAATGGTCGTCACGAACCAGAAGAGCAACAGGCTCAGTGCCCCGACCTTGCCGACCTGCGGCGCCCACCAGACGACGATGAACCCCAGACCCGCGCTGACCAGCACGGAGACGACGTAGATCCGGCCGCTCACCCGGTGCACCTTCGGACGCTCCTGCCGCAGCTTCGGCCACACCTGCAGGACCATCGTCAGCATCGCGATCGTGCCGGCGATCATGTGGACGATCAGCAGGGGGTAGTAGAGCGGAAAGTTCTCGTGCGGCTGCAGCGGCGCCTGCGCCTTCGGCACCCCGACGAACGGCTCGGACGCCAGGTAGATGTAGGCCACCACGGCGACGGCCAGTGGCGCCACCCACGGGCGCTGCCAGAACGGCTTGCCTGCGCGCGGTGGCGGCTGCGCGCGCTCAGGCGACCTCTGATCGCTGTCACTTTCCAGGTTCAACGTCACAGCTGTTGCTCCTCTCGGGTGGGCCACGGCGCGTTCTTTCGCAGGAGCGGGATCAGGTCCGACACCTTCCGAGTCGTGGATGTTTCGACTCGAGGCTGCCGCGTCGGTACCGGTTGTGCATCTTGTTCGTTGCTCATTTTCCAGTGCGGTATTCCGGCGTCCGCGAATCGCATTCCTGAGGATGTGGGGGTTGCGTTTCGGGTGTGATGCTCGGCGGTGACTCACGTTCGTGGAAGGGATGACCAGGACATGACGGCCGCCGCCAGGAGCCTGCCCGCAGATGATGGTTACCCGTCCCCGCCCGAGCCGGGACTGACGGCGGAGGAGGTCGTGGCCCGCGCGGAGCGCATCGCGGACGACCTCGTCGACCGGCAGCAGGACACCGAACAACGCGGGTACTACGGACTGGACACCCACAACGAGTTCCTCGCCGCGGGCTTCTACCGGCTGCTCGTGCCCCGGCGGTACGGCGGCTACGAGTTCGGCCTCGACACCTACCTGCGCGTGGTGACCGCGCTCGCCCGCGGCTGCGCGTCCACGGCGTGGATGTACACCTTCGGCGCCTCCCACGCCCACGTCGCCGCGACCCTGTTCAGCCAGGCAGCGCAGGACGAGCTGTTCGCGGGCGGCGACTTCATCTGCCCCGGCACCATCGGTCCGGTCGGGTTCGCCCAGCAGGCCGAGGACGGCGGCTGGATCGTCGACGGCGTCCACCGCTACTGCTCCGGCTCCCCCTACGCCACCCATTTCCTCGGCCACACCCTCGTCGCGGGCGAAGAAGGCGAGCCACCCGCACCGATGTTGTTCGCCGTGCCACGAAACCAGTGGGAGCGGCTGGACGACTGGGGCGCACAGCTCGGCCTCAAAGGCAGTGGGTCACACAGCATCAAGATCGAGAACGCCCACATCCCCGCGCACAACGCACTCCCCGGCACCCACATCGGCCTGGCAACCGTCCACGACGGCACACCGGGACTCGAGTTGCACGGCAACCCCCTGTACGGCGGCGGTGTGCTGAGCATGATCCAGTTCCAGAACGGCGCGCTGGCGGTCGGCATGGCCACCGGCGCCCTCGAGGCCTACGAACAGCTGATGCGCGATCGCATGACGATCTACCCACCCATCACGACACGCGCCCAGAACCCCGACTTCCAGCAGTCCTACGGCGAGGCCGCGGGCCGCATCGCCACCGCGCGGGCGGCACTGACGGACGCGGTGCGGCAGTGGCACGAGACCGCGGCACGCGGATCGGCGGCGTTCACCCGTGAAGTGGACCTCCGGCTGTCGTTGATCAGCCGGGAGGCCGTCCGCCTGTCCTGGAGCGCGGTGTCCGACCACCTGTTCCCGACCGCCGGATCGAGCGCCGTGCGGACGGGTGAACGCCTCGAACGCATCTGGCGGGACATGTCCACTCTGCACAGCCACGCCGGCGTGAGCATCTTCCTCGGCAAGGTGGCCAACCGGCAGCTGGCCGAAACGGTCTTCGACGTGGCAGGTGACCAATGAGCGACGCAACGAACGAAACCACCCGGCCGCTGACAGGGGCCGAATACCTCGAGAGCCTGCGTGACGACCGGGAGATCTACCTCTACGGCGAGCGGGTCAAGGACGTCACAGAGCACCCCGCGTTCCACAACCCGGCGCGGATGACCGCGCGGCTCTACGACGCGTTGCACGACCCCGAGCATCGGGACGTGCTCACCACGGCCACCGACCACGGCGGACGCCCCGGCTACACCCACCGCTTCTACACCACCCCACACAGCGCAGAGGACCTCGTCGCCGACCAGCAGGCCATCGCCGCGTGGGGCCGGCTGAGCTACAGCTACCTGGGCCGCAGCCCGGAACACAAGGCGGCGTTCCTCGGTACGCTCCAGGCCAACGCCGACTTCTACAATCCCTTCGCCGACAACGCCAGGCGCTGGTACCGCGAGTCCCAGGAAAAAGTCCTGTACTGGAACCATGCCTTCGTGCACCCGCCGGTGGACCGCAACCGGCCACCGGACGAGGTCGCCGACGTGTTCGTCCACGTGGAACGCGAAACCGACAGCGGGGTCATCGTCAGCGGTGCCAAGGTCGTCGCGACCGGCTCCGCACTGACCCACTACAACTTCGTCACCCATACCGGGATGCCGATCAAGGACCGCAAGTTCGCCATCGTGGCCACCGTGCCGACGGGCGCGCGGGGGATGAAGCTGATCTGCCGCCAGTCCTACGCGGCCGCGTCCACGCTGACCGGCAGCCCGTTCGACTACCCGTTGTCGTCCCGGTTCGACGAGAACGACACCATTCTGGTGATGGACAAGGTGCTCATCCCGTGGGAGAACGTGTTCACCTACGGCGACGTCGCCAAGGTCGGCATGTTCACCGGGCACTCGGGCTTCAACTCGCGAGCCTGGTTCCACGGCTGCACCCGCCTCGCGGTGAAGTTCGAGTTCCTCGCGGGCCTGCTCGCCAAGGCACTCGAGATCACCGGCGTCAGCGACTTCCGCGGCGTACAAACCCGACTCGGCGAAGTCCTCGCCTGGCGCAACCTGTTCTGGGGACTCTCCGACGCAGCCGCACGCAACCCAGTGCCATGGCGAAACGGCTCCGTACTCCCCAACCCGAACTACGGGGCGGCCTGGCGGTGGTTCTCCCAGCTCGGGTACGCGCGGCTCCGTGAGATCGTTCTGCAGGATGTCGCAAGTGGACTCATCTATCTCAACTCCAGTGCGAAGGACTTCCACAACCCGGAGGTCCGGCCGTACCTGGACAAGTACCTGCGCGGCTCACACGGCATCGACTCCGTCGAACGCGTCAAGGTGATGAAACTCCTGTGGGACGCCGTCGGCACGGAATTCGGCGGCCGCCACGAACTCTACGAACGCAACTACACCGGCAACCACGAGAACACCAGGGTGGAACTGCTGATGGGTCAGGTCAGCGACGGGCAACTCGACGGCTACAAGGCGTTCGTCGACAAGTGCCTCGCGGAGTACGACCTGGACGGCTGGCAGGTACCCGACCTCGCCTCCTTCGAACAACTCGGCCAGATGGGCCGCGACCTCCTCAGCTGAGCGCACACGAAGAAGGGAGCCCGGCCAACCGGCCGGGCTCCCTTCTTCGTGTGTACTCAGGACTTCAGGACCTCCGCCAGTGCGTCGTCGATGGCGGCCACGTCCTCGGGGAGCAGGCCGAACATGGTGAAGTGCCCCACCGGGCTGTCGATCACCCGCAGTCGCGCGCCGCGGATCATGGCCACGTCGGGCTCGTGGTCCTCCGGCGGGAAGAACAGGTCGCCGCCGAACGGGAACACGTAGAACCTGGCGGTGATCCGGCCGAGCGCCGCCCTCATGTCTCCGCCGGTCTGCAGGCTCACGTCCGCGTCGCGCCACTTCGCCGCCTGGCGGAGCAGGTTGTTCGGGTCCATCGGCTGGAAGTGGCCACGCATGAAGCCCAGCGTGAACTCCTCGACCGCCGCGAAACCGATCCGGCGCCACACCTCGTCACGGAAGAAGCCGTAGGTGGTGCTCATCATGGAGAAGGTCATCGCGTGCCGGCTCAGGCCGAGGTGCACGTCGTCGGAGTCGGTGTAGAAACCGTCCGCGAACGCGGGATCCGAACGCAGCAGTTCGCTGTGCACATCGATGAACAACTGGTTCTGCACCGGGGTCTTCGCGGTCGCCGCGAACACGGCCGCCCGCGCCACCATCTCCGGGTGACGCACCGCCCACTCGTAGGTCTGCTGGCCGCCCATCGACCAGCCGACCACCGCGTGCAGACTGGTGATCCCGAACTGTTCGGTCACCAGCCGGTGCTGTGCGCGCACGTCGTCGGCGATGGTCACCGCCGGGAAGTGGCCGCGGTCGAACGGCGCCGGGGTGTTGCTCGGCGACGAGGACAGGCCGCTGCCGAACTGGTCGGGCAGGATGATGAAGTACCGCGACGGGTCCAGCGCACGCCCCTCGCCGATGAGCCCCTGCATCGAGGCCGACGTGCCGGAGTACATGTGCGGGACGAGCACGGCGTTGTCCTTGGCCGCGTTCAGGCTGCCGTGCGTCCGGTACGCAAGCCGCGCCTCCGGCAGCGTGGCTCCACTGTCCAATGTGTACGAACCGAGCTCGAAACGCTCGTATGGCCCCTGCACCTCTGCGGTGTAGTAGTCGGCACCCATCGTGACCCTCCCAAGGGAATGGTTCCGCACATGACTGTCTCACCGGCGATCCGGAGCGTCTTGTCCGCAAGTGCGTGGTTTCGCGGTCACCGCACGGGAAAGGAAGTCGAATGGTCGACCGTCGTTAACATGGTGGCACGGTATTGTCGCCCGCTCCCAGCGATCAAGGCGTACCTGGTACCACCCTGGGTTAGGGAGGATTGATTCACATGGCCAGTGCGGCCGAGGAACTCGATGCTGTTGTGGTGGGAGCCGGCTTCGCCGGTCTCTACATGCTCCACAGACTCCGCGAAAAGGGGCTGTCGGTCAAGGTTTTCGAGGCGGGTGCCGACATCGGCGGAACGTGGTACTGGAACAGGTACCCCGGGGCCCGGTGCGATGTGGAGAGCATGGACTATTCGTACTCGTTCGATCCCGAGCTGGAGCAGGAATGGGAGTGGACGGAGAAGTACGCGGGACAGCCGGAGATTCTTGCCTACATCCGGCACGTCGCCGATCGTCACGATCTGCGTAAGGACGTGGTCCTGCGGACGAAGGTGACGCAGGCGAGTTTCGACGAGGACACGTCCCGGTGGATCGTCCGCACCGACCAGGGGCACGAGGTGTCCGCGCAGTACTGCGTCATGGCGACCGGCTGCCTCTCCGTGCCGAAGTTCCCGGAGGTGCCCGGCCTGGACCGGTTCTCGGGTCCCTGGTACCACACCGGTCTGTGGCCGGAGGGCCCCGTGGACTTCAGCGGGCAGCGGCTCGGCGTGATCGGCACCGGCTCGTCCGGCATCCAGGCCATCCCGCATCTCGCCGAGCAGGCAGGCGAACTGACGGTGTTCCAGCGCACGCCGAACTTCGTCCTCTCGGCGTTCAACGGGCCCATCGACCAGGAGCGGGTCGCCGACATCAAGGCGAACTACCGGCAGGCCCGCGAAGCGGCGCGGAACTCCATCTTCGGGATCGCGGTGGACATGCCGACGCAGTCGGCGCTCGAGGCGACCGAACAGGAACGCCAGGCGGCTTACCAGAAGGGCTGGGACCGGGGGCACCTGAACGCGATCATCCAGGCGTACACGGACCTGATCTTCAACGAGGAGTCCAACGAGACGGCCGCGGAGTTCATCCGGGCGCAGGTCCGCGACAAGGTCGACGACCCGGCGACGGCGGCGAAGCTCGAGCCGCGCGGCTACCCGTTCGGCACGAAGCGCCCCTGCCTCGACACCGGCTACTACGAGACCTACAACCTCGGCCACGTCCACCTCGTCGACCTGAGGGAAGAGGAGATCCTCGAGATCACGGAAACCGGGGTGCGCACCACCGCAAGCGAGTACGAGTTCGACAGCCTGGTCATCGCCACCGGCTTCGACGCCATGACCGGCGCACTGCTCGACATCGACATCACGGGCAAGGCGGACCAGTCGCTGCGGCAGAAGTGGCAGGACGGCCCCGGCACCTACCTCGGTCTCGCGGTCTCGGGCTTCCCGAACCTGTTCACGATCACCGGCCCCGGCAGCCCGTCCGTGCTCAGCAACATGGTCCTCTCGATCGAGCAGCACGTCGACTGGATCTCCGATCTCATCGACCACGTGGCGGCGAACGGCCGTTCCGTGGTCGAGGCGGTCGACACCGCCGAGAAGGAGTGGACCGACCACGTACGCGCGGTCGGTGACATGACGCTGTTCCCCAAAGCGGACTCCTACTACATCGGCGCCAATGTCCCCGGCAAGGCAAGGGTCTTCATGCCCTACGTCGGCGGAGTCGTCGGTTACCGGCAGAAGTGCGACGAGGTCGCCGGCAACGGCTACGAAGGATTCGAGCTGCACTGAGCCTGACCGCCCCGAAGGACGCGGCACTGGGATCACCCCCTTCGAGCCGCACTGAGGCCACGCAAACCCGTTGTCCGCACGATTTCCGAACTTCGCAACGCCGGAGATGCCGCGTAGGCCCGCCGGTGTGAGGCTTGCAGTACAAGCGAATTCACATCGGTTTTCCACTGCGCGACGACTTGATCGACACCGCGGCAAAGGAACTGGATCCCGCGTGAGGAATGTCAACCACGGAATCAAGGAGGTGACCGCGATGGGCCAGGATGCCGGGACCCGCGCGGTGGTGCTGGGAGGCAGCATTGCCGGCCTGTTTGCGGCCAGGGTGCTCGCGGACGCCTACGACGAGGTCCACATCGTGGACCGTGACAAGCTCGTCGGGGTCAAGGGCGTGCGACGGTTCTGCCCGCAGAGCCACCAGGCCAACGGGCTGCTCGCACGTGGCGTGCAGGTGATGGAGGAGCTCTTCCCAGGACTCACGCAGGAGATGATCGACTACGGCGTCCCGTCCGGCGACCTGTCCGGCAGCTGCCGCTGGTACGCAAGGGGCAACCGCCTCAAGCAGCAGCACGCTGGCCTGACCACCCTCGGCGTGGTCCGGCCGCTGTTCGAGTACTTCATCCGCGAGCGGGTGCAGCAGATCCCGAACGTGTCGTTCATCGAGGAGCACGACATCCTCGGGCTCACGACGACGGCCGACAAGTCCCGGGTCACCGGGGCACGGGTGCAGGAACGCGGCACGGACACCGACAAGGTCATCGAGGCCGACCTGGTGGTCGACGCCACCGGCCGCGGCTCGCGGACCCCGGTCTGGCTCGAACAGCTCGGCTACGAGAAGCCGTTCGAGGAGCGCAAGAAGATCGACCTCGGCTACGTCACGCAGCACTTCCGGCTGCGTAAGGGCGCCAACGGGTTCGTCAACGACGTGGCGATCAACCAGATCGCGCACGCGGGCGCACCCCGGGGCAACGTCTTCTTCCTGGTCGAGGACGGCAAGGTGGAGCTGACCACCTACGGCATCCTCGGCGACCACCCGCCCACCGACTACGATGGCCTCATGGCGTGGCTGAAGTCGTTGCCTGCCAAGGATGTCTACGAGACGCTGCGGTACGCGGACCCGGTGGACAAGGCGATGCCGTTCAAGTTCCCGACGACTCTGCGCCGCCACTACCACAAGCTGCGCCGCTTCCCCGAGGGCCTGCTGGTCACCGGTGACGCGGTCACCACGTTCAACCCCGTGTACGCACAGGGCATGAGCGTCGCCGCGCTGTGCGCGCTGGTCATCCGCCAGCACTTGCACAGCGGTGCCGCACCCGTGCCGCAGGACTACTTCCGCGACCTGGCGACGGACGCCATCGACCAGGCGTGGGAGATGACCAACATGATCGACCTGAGCCTGCCGGGCGTGCAGGGCGACCGCACGTTCCAGGTTCGCATGGGCAACTGGTTCCTGCGGCGGGTGCAGATCGCCGCGACCCACGACGGCAACATCACCGCCGCGTACTTCAAGACCGCGGGCCTCGTCCAGAAGCCGGAGGCGCTGATGAAGCCGGGCTTCGCGCTGAAGGTGCTGTGGAAGTCGTTGTTCGGTCCGTCAAAGGAAAGCAGGCAGCCGTTCGTGTTCGAGGTGGCCGCGGGTGTCGAGCCCGCGATCGGCGAGCCCGCCGAGCTGCCGAAGGCGGCATGACCGCACCAACCGTCCACATCGGCCACGGGTGTCCCGCCGGGATGCCCGTGGCCGTGCCCGTACGGGCGATCCCACCACTGGAGAGCCGATGACCACCGCGCACCGAACATGTCCCATCTGTGACTCCGTATGCGGCCTGAAGATCGACCTCGACCCCGCCGGCCGTGTCACGAAGGTGCGCGGTGACACCGAGGACCCGTTCACCGGCGGCTACATCTGCCCCAAGGGCGCGAGTATCGGCCGCCTCGACGAGGACCCGGACCGCCTGCGCCACCCCATGATCCGCGAAGGCGAACAGTGGCGGGAGGTCTCCTGGGACGAGGCGTTCCAGGCTGTCGAGCGCGGCATCACCGGCGTCATCGAGAAGTACGGCCGCGACGCCGTCGCCGTCTACTTCGGCAACCCGACCTACCACACGATGGCCGGGTTCCTGTACCGCGTGCCGTTGATCCAGTCGCTGGCGTCCAAGAACGTCTACTCGTCCGGCACCATCGACCACATGCCGAAGCACGTCGCGTGCGGGCACCTCTACGGCGACCCGTTCGCGATCGCCGTTCCGGACATCGACCGGACCGACTACTTCCTGGTCATCGGCGCGAACCCGATGGAGTCACACGGTTCCCTGTTCTGCGCCCCCGACATGCCAGGGCGCCTGCGGGCGCTGCGCAAGCGTGGCGGCAAGCTGGTCGTGGTCGACCCGCGCCGCACCCGCACCGCGGAGACCGCCGACGAGCACTTCTTCGTCCGGCCGGGCACGGATCCGTTGCTGCTGCTGGGCATCGTCCACACACTGCTCGAAGAGGACCTCGCCACGGTCACCCTCGACGTCGACGGCCTCGACGAGCTCCGCGCGCTGACGAAGGACTTCACTCCCGAGGCGGCGGAGCGGATCTGCGGCGTGCCCGCCGCCGACATCGCGCGGATCGCCCGCGAGCTGGCCGCGGCGCCGACGGCCGCCGTGTACTCGCGCATGGGCGGATCCGTCGTGGAGTTCGGCACGCTGACCCAGTGGCTCGTCGACGTGATCAACATCCTGACCGGCAACCTGGACAACCCCGGCGGGACCATGTTCGCGAAGACCGCCGCGCTCGAGGTGTTCCGCACCGGGCAGCCGTTCGAGTGGGGCCGCTGGCGCAGCCGTGTCAGGGGTTTCCCCGAGGTGCTCGGCGAGCTGCCGACGGCCACGCTGGCGGACGAGATCGAGACCCCCGGCGACGGCCAGGTCAGGGCGCTGATCAACATCGGGGCCAACCAGGTGATCGCGGCGCCCAACGGGCCACGGCTCGGGGATGCGTTCGACCGGCTGGACTTCATGGTCTGCGTCGACCCCTACCTCAACGAGACCACCAGGCACGCCACGGTGATCCTGCCGCCGCCGCGCATGCTGCAGGCCGCGCACTACGACTTCCTGATGCAGCTCGTGATGGTGCGGAACTACACCCGCTACTCCCCCGCGGTCCTGCCGCTCGACGATGACCAGCGCTCTGAGGAGGAGATCCTTGGCCGGCTGGTGCTGATCGCGGCGGGTGCCGGCGCGGGTGCCGACCCGGCCGGTGTCGACGAGATGTTCATCAACCAGCTGCTGACCGGCGCCACGCAGATGCCCGGCTCGCCGGTCGAGGGCATGGACGTCGAGGTGCTGCGGGCCACGATCGAGGGCGACAACTCCCGGGAGCAGATCCTGGACACGTTGCTCAAGTTCGGTCAGTACGGCCTGTCCCTCGCGAAGCTGAAGGAGAGCCCGCACGGCATCGACCTCGGCCCGCTGGAGCCGCGGCTGAAGGAGCTGCTGGTCACGCGGTCGGGCAGGGTGGAGCTGACCCCGGAGCCGATCGTGTCCGACCTGGACCGGTTGCGCGCCAAGGCGGCCGAGCCCGTCCCGGACGTGCTGCTGATCGGGCGGCGCCAGCTGCGGTCCAACAACAGCTGGCTGCACAACGTGAAATCCCTCGTTGGCGGCAGCAACACGTGCACGCTGCACGTCAACCCGGCCGACGTCGCCAGGCTGGGGCTGGGTGCGCGTGCGATCGTGCGCTCGGCCGTGTCCGAGCTGGTCGTCGATGTCGAACCGACCGACGTGGTCATGCCCGGCGTCGTGAGCCTCCCGCACGGGTGGGGGCACGCGGGCGGCAAGCAGCGGGTCGCGGCCGAGCACGCGGGTGTCAACGCGAACGCGCTGACCAACGAACTCGTCGTGGACGTCCCGTCCGGCAACGCGGTGTTCAACGGCGTCCCGGTCACCGTCAGCCCGCACCAGGCATGACACGAGACAAGGGACGGTCAGGCAACGGATTGCCCGACCGTCCCTTGTTCAACGACAGCTACGGGACGATCTCCATCTGGGCCATCATGCCGATCGCCGAGTGGTAGACGTAGTGGCAGTGGTAGGCGTACCTGCCGAGCTGCTCGGTGAAGGTGACCTGGATCCGGACCGTCTCCCCCGGCGCGACGAACACCGTGTCCTTGCGCCCCGCGTCGTCCGGCCCGGGCGGGGCGCCGTCGCGGTCGAGCACCCGGAACTGCTCGAGGTGCAGGTGGAACGTGTGGGGGATGCCGAACTCGGTGTCGTCGTTGCGGATCCGCCAGATCTCCGTGGTGCCGCGCTTGATCACGAAGTCCACCCGGTTCGGGTCGTAGGCCTGCTCGTTGACGAGCCCGACCGGTTCCGGCCCCGACAGGTCGAACCGCATCGAGACGTCGCGCTCGACGGTCGCGGTGGCGAGCGCGGGCAGGGCCCGGAGCCGGGCGGGCACCCGGCTGCGGTCGACGGCCGTGCGCGTCACGTCGAACCGCAGCACCGGCCCGTTCGCGCTGTTGAGCACGAACTGCGAGCCGATCGGCTGCCGGGAGAAGTCGACCACGATGTCCACCCGCTCCGCGGAGCCGAGCACGATCTCGGACCGTCGCACCGGTGTTGGCAGCAGGCCACCGTCGGAGGCGATCTGCGTCATCTGAAGGCCGCCGAGCGTCAGGCGGAGGATCAGGTCGTTGCCCGCGTTGAGCAACCGGAACCGGTACTTGCGCGCGGCCACCGGGAAGTTGGGGGTCTCCACACCGTTGGCCAGGATCGTGCCGCCCAGGACGGAGGGTGGAAAGACGAGATCGCCGTTCGCGTCGAGCTGCACGTCGCGGAGCATGATCGGCACGTCGAACTCACCGGTGGGCAGCCCGAGGCTGATCTCCGCCGGGTCCTCGATGATGTAGAAGCCGTGCAGGCCCTTGTAGATGTTCTCGGCCTCGAGGTGGTGGGAGTGGTCGTGGTACCAGAGGGTCGCGCCCTGCTGGTTGTTCGGGTAGTCGTAGGCGCGACTCTGACCTGGCGCGATGGTGTCCATCGGATGGCCGTCGCTGCCCTGCGGCACGTGCGCGCCGTGCAGATGCACGTTGGCAGGCACGTCGAGCTGGTTGCCGAACGTGATCCGCACCGGGGTGCCGGTCCTGGCACGGATCGTGGGCCCGATGAACTGGCCGCCGTAGGTGCGCACGGGGGTGGGGTGCCCGGCCATGATCTCGGCCTCGCCGGGCTTGATGGGGACCTGGTAGACGTCGACGCCGTCGCGGCGCCGAGGGGTCAGCTCACGCGGTACCGGCATCCGCCGGGAGAACCGGGTGCCCGGACTGATCGTCCGAGTGCCTGCCACCCGCTCGATGTCCGGGGCATGTTCGGTATGGCCCGCGGCGCCGGGACTCGTCGCCGCTTTGGGCCCCGGTGGCAGCAGCAAGACGCCACCCACTACACCCCCCGCAGTCATTCCCCCCACGGTGAGTAATCGCCTTCGGTTCAACATTGGTCCTCCTCCGTCATGGACCACCCGTTTGGGCGCTCCTTCATCACATAGAGCGATCGTCCGCTGGGAGGAGAGCCTCGAACATCTCCGAACGTGCGGGAAACGCGAGAATCGGACGAGCCACGCAAACCAACGAGGCGCCCGCAGCACCCGCCGCACCCAGGTCGCTCGAGAACTGTCGGAGGTGAGCGGGATGCTGGAGGGCGACGCCGGAATCGCGCTCACCGATCTACCCGCGGGCACCGGCTGGGATCTCTGCCTGCTCACCACCCCGCACACGGAAAGGAACCGGATGACCAACGCCACCAGCACCCGCCCCGAGGACCTGCGCGAGCAGATGATCAACCACATCCGCACCGCCGGTCACCTGCCCTCCGAGCGCATCGAGCAAGCGTTCCGCGCCGTCCCCCGGCACCGGTTCGTGCCCGCCGCCTCGATCGAGGAGGCGTACGCCAACAAGGCGATCACCATCAAGCCCGGCAAGGACCGGCCCGCCAGCTGCATCTCCGTGCCCACGGTGGTGGCGATGATGCTCGGCCAGCTCGACCCGCAGCCCGGTGATCACGTGCTGGAAATCGGCGCCGGAACCGGATACAACGCCGCCCTCCTCGCCGAACTCGTCGGACCGACCGGCAACGTCACCACCGTCGACATCCACCCCGACGTCACCGACCACGCCCGCCACACCCTGACCGACACCGGCTACGACCGGGTACGGATCGTCACCGGCGACGGCGCCCTCGGCGCACCCGACCACGCCCCCTACAACAAGATCATCGTCACCGTCGGGCCGTGGGACCTGCCCCCGGCCTGGTTCGACCAGCTCGCCCCCGGCGGCACCCTCGTGGTCCCGCTGCACTGGCGCGGTCAGGCCCGCAGCGTCGCCTTCACCCGCCACGACACCCACCTGCGCGCCACCAACAGCCAGCTCTGCGGGTTCATCCCCATGATCGGCATCGTGCCCACCGGCGAGCAGACCGACACCATCGTCGAGAACGTCGCCCTGTACTGGGACACCGACCAGAACATCGACCCGGCCGCCCTGCACGAGGTGTTCACCGGACCCGAGACCACCGTGTGGTCTGGCACCTCCGTGGTCGCAGGCGAGCCCTTCGACCACATCTGGCTGTGGCTGACCGCCACCGAACCCGGCACCTGCCGCCTCGACGCCGAGGACGAGGCCGTCGAAGCCGGGCTCTGCCGCCCCGCCTTCGCCTACCGCACGCCCGCGATCGTCGAGGGCGACTCCCTGGCCTACCTCGCCAAGCCTCGCCCCATCGACCACGACGGCGAACGCCGTTACGAACTCGGCGCCACCGGCCACGGCCCCGCCGCCGCCCAACTCGCCGAGCGGCTGGTCGAGCAGATCCGCCGCTTCGACCGCGACCGCACCGCCCAGCCCGTCATCACCGCCTACCCCGCCGCAACGGCCGACGAGACTCTGCCCACCGGCGTGGTCATCGACAAGCACCACGTCCGCATGGTCGCCACACCCTGACCGCGGTCAGCGCACCGGCGGCCCCTCGGCGTCTGCCGTGTTGGCGGCTTGCTCTGCCGCGTGCCGACGCTGGGCACGCTCGTCAGTTCCCGCACTTGTCGCGCTGTGTCTCGACTGCCTGGTAGAGGTTCTTGGTGTTCGAGCCGCCGAACGTGCTCGCGCCCGCCCGCTCGATGATCTCCAGGAAGATCGTGTAGGTGTCCGGAGTGGACAGCGGTACCCGTCACTGATCAGGCGTACGGAGTCGAGGGTGTCGGCGGTGGCCCTTCAGGAAGTCGTCGATGTGCCCGGCCGCCAGCGAGACGTCAGCGTCAGGGTGACCGCGCGGCGGGAGGCGCGACCGGGACGGGCACGCCTCACCACTTGCCGTGCGGCGACGATCGCATTGTCGGAGAAGGGTGGCCGCAAACGGCAATACCAGAGAGGTCGCCTGGGTAAATCTCGCGCGACAATAGCGGGACGATAAATCGACAGGTCTTCGTCACGAACCGAATGTCACGCCTGACGGGAGATTTTCGATGGCGGAACGCAAATTCGGCACGGCACGGCGCGTCGTCGGTATCTACGCACTGCTGGTCGTGGTACCCGTCATGCTCAGCATCGTGCTGCTCACCGGGGACAGCGGCTCGAACACCGGCGCGCCGGCGGTGGAGGCCGTCGCCGGGCACCCGCTGGCGCAGCTGTTGCTGGCGATCGCGGCGGTGGTCGCCGCGTGCAAGGCGGCAGGATGGCTGCTGCGGCGGGTCGGCCAGCCGCCGGTGATCGGCGAGATCGGCGCGGGCATCGTGCTCGGCCCGTCGGTGCTCGGTGCGGCGTGGCCGGAAGGTGCGGCCGCGCTGATCCCTCCCGCGATCCTGCCCCAGCTGAATGTGCTGGCACAGGTGGGAGTCGTGCTGTTCGTGTTCCTGACCGGACTCGAGCTGAACACGAAGTTGTTGCGCGGCAGGGGACATCTGGCCGTGGTGGTCAGCCACGTCAGCATCGCGGTGCCGTTCGTGCTCGGCGTCGGGCTCGCCATCGCCGCCTATGTCAGGTTTGCCCCACAGGGCATCAGCTACCTGGCTTTCGCACTGTTCATCGGTGTTTCGCTGAGTGTGACCGCGCTGCCGGTGCTGGTCCGGATCCTGAAGGACACCGGCATGTTCCGCAGTGAGGCCGGGGTGGTCGCGCTGACGTGCGCGGTGGTCGACGACGTCACCGCGTGGTGCCTGCTCGCGCTGGTGGTCGCGCTCGTCACCGCGTCGTCGCTCGCGGGCGTCCTGGTGACCATCGCGCTGACCGCGGTGTTCACCGCGGTGCTGTTCCTGGTGTTCCGCCCGCTGATGACCAGGCTCGTCAACCGGTCCGACAACTCGACGTTGCGGCGCATGGCACCACTGGCACTGGTCGGCGTGCTGCTGTGTGCGATGGCCACCGAGTGGATCGGCGTGCACGCGATGTTCGGCGCGTTCCTCTTCGGACTGGTGTTCCCGCGCGGCAACGCGATCGAGACCTGGCTGCACGAGAACACCGGTGGCCTCACCACCGCGTTGATGCTGCCGCTGTTCTTCGCCTACAGCGGACTACGCACCGACATGGGCCTCCTGGCAGGCGATGCCACGCTGTGGCTGTGGTGTGGCGCCATTCTCGTGGTGGCCGTGATCGGCAAGCTCGGTGGCGCCGCGCTCGCCGCGCGTAGCGTCGGCGAGACCTGGAACCGGTCGATGCAGATCGGCTCGCTGATGAACTGCCGTGGCCTCACGGAGTTGGTGGTGCTGAACATCGGACTTGACCTCGGCGTGCTGTCGCCGACCATGTTCACAATGCTGGTGATCATGGCGCTGGTCTCCACCGCGATGACCTCACCACTGGCCAGCTGGTTCCAGAAGCACGATGAGAAAAGGGTGTCGCTGGTCATGTCTGTTTCGAAAGAGCGACGCTGAACCACCGGTGAACCCGCAACGCCAGAGATGCCATGCCGGGTGACAAATGTGAGGGTTTTCTCATAGCTGTGGTGCTCTTCAGCAGTACCGGGCAGAGCGCGAAACAACTCGAACTCACCGACGAAGGAGTGAACAGCCGTGCCCCAGTTCGACGGACTACCCCGCGAGCGCACCGCGACGAACGACGAGGAGAACCCGGTCGCAAGGCTGAGCGTCGTCGAGGAACTGCACCCCACGACCCACACGAACCTCGCAAGGGGCATCGTCTGGGCCGACGTACTGGCCGACATCGCCGCAGACGAGGAAGCACGCCGCCAACTCCGCGACGCGGCCTGAACCGCTTCGCGGGGCCGGGCGCGGAGCGCCCGGCCCCGCGGTGTCCCCGTCAGAAATGGCGGACAGGCGCGATGTCCCGAAAGCGCCTTTCAAGGGCGTTGAGCGTCCCGAAAGCCCGCCTTTCGGGACATCGGGTCCCCGAGGCGCAAGCCCTTCACCCACAAGGGGATCCCTGCCATCCCGTCGACCTGGCGCTCCGGCGAGGAGCCGCCGGAGGCAAACCGGTGAGACAAAACGCAACCGGTGGATCCGGGCTTGTCTTTTCGCGACTGTCTTACTCCGCCACGGTTGCCACGCCGGGCACCGGATCGGCCGCGCGCAGCAGCACGGTGGCCTGCGCGGCGCCCGCCATGAGCACCATTCCCAGCACCGCGGCGCCGAGCCGCACCCCCACCGTGCCCGCGCGGCGTCTGGTGCGGGACACCGCGAACCATGCCATCGCGACGAGTGCGAGCACCACCCCCGTGTGCAGCAGGGTCGCGGTGCGCACTGGCCCCGCGCCGGCGAGCCAGGCCCTGGCGAACTGGTCGGCCGCGAGGGCCGCCGCGGGCCAGAAGACCCACGGCGCGAATCGCCGCGCGAGGTGGACGGCGGGCGCGAACCGGGGGTCGCTGGAGAGCGCGAGGTAGAGGGGGACGGTGAGCAGCGCGAGCAGTAGCGGCACCAGCCGCTCCGACAGGTTCAGACCACCGGAAAGCATGAGCACCAGCACGGCGCCGCCGCCCGCGCATCCGATCACGGCGGCCTGGCCCCGGCGACCGGGTTCGGTCAGGAACCCACGCATCAGGCCGTATCCCGCGACGACGGGAATCACCGCCAGCAGGGCGATCCGCAACACGAGCGGGCCGATGCTCACCCCGACGGTGAGCACATGGCCGTGCCCGCCGCCCTGCGCGAGCAGGACGGCGGGCACGGCGTGCTGGAGCACCTCAGGCACCGGCCGGCACGGGTATCCGCGCACACGAACACCGCATCAGCGCTGCCTCGGCCGGTTTCGGCCTCATGTGAAGGATCATCGCCACCACCATCGGGACGAACACGATGGCGTTGTAGAACAGGTGCAGCTCCACCCTCGGAAACGCGAGCTGCGCGATACTCGTCGGCACCTTGGCGCCCATCAGGTTCGCGCCGGTCAACGCCTGCAGGAGGAGCAGCAGGTGTTCGAAGTGGTGCCATACCTGGATCCACATGGCGGTGTTCCACCATGTCCTTGACCTGCCGACGAAACCGTGCCGCAGGATCACGAACGCCACCAGCATCACGATGGCGTACCCGTAGTGCAGCCACTCGGAGGTGACCAGCACCGGGAACGCCAGCCCGAGCACGCCACCGGCCTCCGGACGCGGCCAGCCAAGCACGTAAATCTGGTAGGCCTGCGTGAGGTGTTCGGCCCAGTGCCCGATCACGACAACGAGGAACACCATCACCCCGGCCTTGTGATACCGGGTGTTGAGCCTGCCACCAGGCCCTAACCATCGATCCGTGTCAACAGACGTCGTCATGGCCTCAAATCCTTGTAACAGAAGGTGTTCCCAACAGTGATTCCGAGCCTGCCATGTGAGCGAGACCATAGGCCATCGGCTCGACGGACCAAACTGACGGCCGCCGGTCGGCCGCCGGTCGGCTGTCGTTCGGCCGCCGGTCGGTCGTCATTCGGCCGCTGTTCCGGCACCGGCCGTATCAGGCCATCGCCTTCGGCGCATGCAGTCTTGGCAGCTGGAACATCTCCACGAAACTTCCGAGCAGCGTGGGATCACCTTCGACGCGCACCTGGCCGGTGGCCAGGACATCGTCCGCGGTCATCTCGCCGCTCATCAGCGCGAGCAGCAGGAAACCCAGATCCAGCTTGGCATCCGCGTCAGGCAACGGACCCGCGCCGACGTCGAGTTTGCCGTCGTCGATGCGCACGTTGAGCACGTGTTCGTCGGCGATGCGCAGTTCGTAGCTCAGCCGCACGCCGCGCGCCACGTCCGGCAGGAACGTCGCCTTCAACGCGATCATCAGGGACGAGTCGGTGACGATGTCCTCGGGACGGGGCGTCGCCAGACTCGCGGCGCCCCAACGACCGAAGGCGAGCACCGCCTCCTCCAGCTCGCGGCCGTACTCGGTGAGTTCGTACCGCACCCGCTCGCTGTCGGTGGTGTCCTTGTCGATCGGCTGGACGATCCCGCTGTACTCCATCTCCTTCAGCCGCCTGGTCACCAGTTTCGCCGACATGAGCGGCAAGCCGGTGTACAGGTCCTCAGCGGACTTCGGGCCTGCCAGGAGGTCGCGCACGATCAGGAAACCCCACCGCTCCCCCACCATTTCGGCAGCCCGGGACAGGCCACAATACTGGCCGTACGTACCCCGCACCGCACTCTGCAGGTCGGCGACGACCGCCTCGAGGTGCATGGGGTCCGTCCCGCTGGTCGTGAACGTGTAGGCGTCGCTGGAGATCGTCAGGCGGTCGCGGTCGACGACCACCTTCCAGTTCGATTCGGTCATGGCCCAGCGTCCAATCTCCCCCGCTCACCGGACGCGGAAACCGAAGGGAGTCCACGGTTTCGCGCCAAGCAGCGACAGTCGGTACGTGTTGTCCCATCCTCTCGACGGCGGCTGCCACCCGCATCTCCGCGCGTGCCGTTTCGCACACCGGCCCTGGTCACGCACTGTCGATGAGTATTCGACCAGCTACTGTTTGCGAGTCCCGTGGGTTACTCTCGGACAAGTGGTCAGCGCCGTGAGTTGGATCACAGCGGTGAATTGACCCCGGCTTCGCGCGTCCAGCTCGGTACGGCGCGGACGCGCTTGGGGGAGGTGCTGGTGTTACGACTCATGGGCCCGCTGACCCTGTCCAACCACGGACGGGAAATCGATCTGGGCGGGCCGCGCCAGCGGGTGGTGCTGGCCATGCTGGCACTCAACGCGAACCGGGTCGTACCAGTCGAACAGCTCATCGACGCCGTGTGGAACACGGCGCCGCCGACCACCGCACGCGCGCAGGTCCAGATCTGCGTTTCCACGCTGCGCAAGATCTTTCTCGACTCGAACGACGCGATGCGCATCCGGACCCGCAGCCCCGGATACCAGCTCGATGTGCCGCCGGACGAACTGGACACCGAGCAGTTCACGTCGCTGGTCACGACCGCGCGGGCACACTCGGGTGCCGGGCGCTGTTCCGAGGCGGTCGCGACCCTGCGCACCGCGCTGGACCTGTGGCGCGGCAACGCGCTCGCCGACCTGCACAGCGATCTCATCCGCCGAGGTGCGGACCAGCTGGAGCACGCCAGGCTGACCGCCGTCATGGAGCGCCTCCAACTCGACCTCACCCTCGGCAGGCACGAGGAGGTGGTCGGCGAGCTGACCACGCTGGTCGAGGAACATCCGTTGCGGGAACGGCTCTACGAGTTCCTCATGCTCGCCCTGTACCGCTCCGGGCGGCAGGCGGAGGCGCTCGAGGTGTGCAGGCGGGCGCGGACCGTCCTGGTCGAGGAGCTCGGCATCGAGCCGGGAAAAGGCTTGCAGGAGCTCGAAACCTCGATCTTGAACCGGATGCCGGAACTCGATCTCCCTGACACCGGCCCCAGGGCACTGCCCAGGGACGCGGGTGCACCGGCACGGGAGGAAAGACCTCGGGCCATGCCCCGCAGGCTGCCGGCCAGCATCGCCGACTTCACCGGCCGGGACGAACAGCTCGCCGAGATCAGGCAAGCGTTATCCGGCGACGAGCAGGACTCCCGTCTCGGCATCCGGATCGTGGCGATCTCCGGGAAGGGCGGCGTCGGCAAGTCCACGCTCGCCATCCGCGCGGCCCACGAGCTACGGGAGGTCTACCCGGACGGCCACCTGTTCGCCGATCTGGAGGCGCCGTCCGGCACCGGCCGGGTACAGGACGTCCTCGACCGGTTCCTGCGCGCGCTCGGCGTCGACGGCAACAGCATCCCGGCGGACGCCGAGGAGAAAGCGGACATGTACCGCAGCAGGCTGGCGAACCTGCGGGTGCTGATCGTGCTGGACGGGGCGAGTAGCGAGGAGGAGGTCATCCCCCTGCTGCCCGCGGGCTCGGGCTGCGCGGTGATCGTCACCAGCCGGTCACCGCTCAGCGGGCTGCCAGGGGCGCACCTGATCGCCATCCACCCGATGGACGTGGCCCTGTCACTGGAGATGCTCACCAAGATCATCGGTCCGGAGCGGATGGCAGCGGAGACCGACGCGGCGATCGAGCTGGTCGACTTCTGCGGCAGGCTGCCGCTCGCCATGCGGATCGCGGGCGCCCGGCTCGCCTCCCGCCCGCACTGGCGGCTGGACGTCCTGGTGGCGCGGCTGCGCAACACCGCACGGCGCCTCGACGAGCTGACCTACCGCGGTCTGGAGCTCCGGTCGAGCATCGGGTTGACCTACCGGGTACTCGAAAACGATGCCAAGCAGCTGTTTCGCCTCTTCTCCGTGGTACCCACCGCGGACTTCGCGGGCTGGACGGCGGCCGCGCTGCTCGACTGCGACCCCTTCGACGCCGAGGAGGTGCTCGAGCACCTCGTCGAGACCCAGCTGCTCGACACCGTCGCCTATCCCGGCGAGCACCCGCGCTACCGCTTCCACGACCTCATCCGGGTGTACGCCCAGGAACGGCTCAAGGAAGAGGAGCCTGCGGAGGACCGTGACGCCGCGATGGTCAGGCTGATCGGCGCGCTGCTCGCGAAGGCGGAGGACGCGCACGGCAAGGAGTACGGCGGCGACTACACGATCCTGCACGGCTCGGGACCGCGCTGGCGCCCGGCAGGTGGCGGCGACCACGACATCGACGACCCCATGGAGTGGCTGAGATCGGAGCGCCGCTCGCTCGTGGCCGCGGTGCGCCTCGCGGCGGAGATGGGCGAGGACGAGCTGTGCTGGGACCTCGCGCTGACCGCGGTGACGCTGTTCGAGGTGAAGGGCTACTACGACGACTGGCGGGAGACCTCGGAGGTGGCGCTCGAGGCGACCACGAGGGCGGGCAACCGGCGGGGGCGCGCGGCGATGCTGTACTCGCTGGGTTCGATGTCGATGTCGCAGCGCAGACTCGAGGCGGCCGAGGAACGCTTCGCCGCCGCACTGGAGATCTTCCGCGCCGACGGTGAGATGCACGGTTGCGCACTGGTGCTGCGCAACTCGGCCATGGTCGACCGGCTGCGCGGCCGTTCAACGGCGATGCTCACCAAATACCACGAGGCGCTGCGGTTGATGCGCGAGGTCGGGGACCCGGTCGGCGAGGCGGGCATCCTGCGCAGTCTCGCGAAGCTGCGGATCGACGAGGGCAACACCGACCACGCGCGTGAGCTGCTCGAGAAGGCGCTCGAGTGCACCCGCCGGGTCAACTACCTGCGTGGCGAGGCACAGGTGGTCATCCGGTTCGCCGAGCTGTACCTCGGTGAGAACCAGGTGAACGAGGCACACCGGGCACTGAACAGGGTGCTGCTGATCGTGCGCAACATCGGCGACCGGATCGGTGAGGCGCACGCGCTGTACGGGGTGGGGGTGGTGCGGCTGCGGACCGGCAGGCTGGACAACGCGAAGTCCACGCTGCAGCACGCCCATTCGCTCGCGGGGCGGGTCGGTGAGCGCCTCATCGAGGCCCAGTCCCTGTACGCGCTCGGGGAGATCGCGCTCGCCAGGGGCAACGGCGAGACGGGGCTGGAGCACCTGACCGAGGCATGCCGGCTCTTCGCCGAGCTCGGCTCGACGGTGTGGCACGCGAAGGCGCTGATCCTCATGTCCGACGTGCACCAGGGCGCAGGCGAACTCGACCTCGCGTGGCAGGAGCTCGAACAGGCCGACGCGTTGCTCACCCGAACCGACTCCAAGGAGGCGGAACGGTTGTCCTCGGAACTGGACGCGGTCAAGGCGACGCTGTTCCCGCACGTCGTCAACAGCATCGGCTGAACACACCGGAAATACGAATGGCGCCATTTCCGCGATGACCGCGGAAACGGCGCCATTGTCACCGGGCCAGAGCCCTGTCACCGATCAGTGCCGGTCTGTTCAGGGCTTCGGCGCATCCCATGGCGAGTCCGCGAGCACGGACACCTCGCTGTTCACCGCGTTGTCCTGACCTAAGGCGGCGATCGGCCCGGCGACCACCAGCAATCCGGCGGCGGCGGCCAACGTGACGAGCGTGGTGGCGGCAATCTTCTGCAGACGGAACATGATTTTTCCCCTTGACCCAGTGTGTTTCTCGAATCGCAGTGTTCCTGCTCGAGAACCAGTCAACGACGCCTCGCTTTGCGTTGACATTTCACGGGTTAACCGCCCGCTATCGCCCGTCGATAGCGGATCGATGGAGCGGAAGAAGAGACCTCCGGAAGATTTGCCAGCGTCAGGATGGGCAAGATGGAGAGGCGAGCGCGATGGCCGAGACGGTCCTGCGACTCGACGCAGACGATGTGTGGCGCACTCTCGAGACCCTCGACCCGGTCGCGGTACTCGCCGAGGTCCTGATCAAGCGTGCGATCAACCACCCGGACCAGGACAGGAAGCCCGACTGCCTGCTTGTGCCGTGGGGCGACCGCGAGGGTGAGTACGTCCTCGCCGAGGACCAGTCCCTCGGCCTGAGCTGCGCGATGCCGGCCACGGCGCTGCGGATGGTCCACGCCGCCGCGCTTTCCGCACTCGCCACGCGTGAGCTGCTTCCGCCTGGCGGCATCACGGTCGCGATGCTCGGCACCCGGCACGAGACCCAGTCGCAGCTCGCCATCCTCGTCGAGCACGTGCCCGACATCGTGCACGTCGCCATGCGCATCACCGACAAGACCGAGGCCGGCGAGCTCGAGCCCCGGCTGCTCGACCAGCTCGACCTCGCAGGCATCGGACTGTCCGTGGGGACGAAGCTGGCCGACTCGCTCTTCGGCGCCAACCTGGTGATCGCGGTGAGCGAGGACGCGCTGGTCGACGGCACCGAGCAGGCAGGCGTCAACCAACTGGTGCGCGGCACCGTGCTGGTGAACGCCTCGGGACACGACCTGCCGACCAGTCTGGTCGACCAGGTCGACCAGGTCTACGTCGACGACCTCGCTCTGCTGCCGGAGTACCCCGACCGTCACGTCGTCGCCCGGCACCTGACGCACTCGACCTCCGGCGCGATGTGGGCGGGCGGGCACGCCAGGCCGCCCGAGATCGCGGCGGATCTCGGCCTGCTGCTCGCCGGCTCCCGCCCTGGCCGCGAGCAGCAGGACGACATCGTCGTCGTCGAGCTGCTGAGCACGAACGTGCCGAACACCCCCCTCGCCCACGTGATCGCCAAGACCGCCGTGCGCTGCGGTCTCGGCGAGCGGGTGACGGCATGACCACCTCAGACCGTGGCACCCACGCCGGATGGAGAGTGACCAGCATGGATGACGGGGAACGGGACAGTCAGGACTTAAGGTTCTGCCGGAGCCAGCGACACGGTGGTGTCGCGTCCCGCACCGCCGCGGGCCTCTCGATCTGCACCGAATGCCGGGACGAGGCCGAGGAGAACCTGGTCGAGCTGCCCCAGCTGTACGACATGTGTGCCTACATGCTCGACGTGCCCCGCCAGCAGCCGAGGGAGCGGGTCAGCGGGCACCGGCCGCGCGGCATCGTGCTGCGTGACGCGGTGGTGAGCATCCGGTCGGACATCCTCGGCGTGCTCGCGTCGTGGTGCGGACTGGTGGCGAGCGAGCGCGGAGTCACCGGGCCCGACGAGCTGAGCATCCCCCGCCTGTCGACGTTCGTGCAGATCCACTTCGGGTGGCTCACCGCGCACCCGGCCGGCGCGGACTTCACCGACGAGCTGGCCGCACTGGCCGAACGGGCCCGCGCGGTGCTGACCCCGGACCCCCTCACCGTGATGCCGCTGGGGCCCTGCCCCCGCCCCGGTTGTGGCTGGACCTTGCGCGCCGAGGGGCACCCGCCGAAGCGGATTCTCTGCGAGGCGGGCCACGAGTGGCCGCCGGACCAGTGGCTGCTGCTGCGTGGCGGCAGGCTGGACTCTTCGAGGGAGGGTGGGGAATGACGACCAGTACTCGCCGCACGACGGTGCCCACCCAGCTGGCCGCGATGGCCGCGGGGGTGACCGAGGCGACGATCCGCAAGTGGGCGAGCCGGGGCAGGCTCACCCGTTACGGCACACCGGGCCGGGCCGAGTACGACCTTGCCGAGCTGTACGTCCTGGTCTCCGAGCGTGAGGGCACCAGGGTGACGTAGGCCGAGGGCACCGAAGATGGGGAGAGGGCCATGGGACACGACGGAGCATTGTTCGCCGAATGGGCACCGCGGTGCGGAACGCTGTTCGGCCACCGTCCCGGATACGTCCTCGAATCCGTCTTGACAACAACTCAAGCATCTGTCACGCTTTTTGGCAGCGGAGCTGCGCCCATTTCACGAATGCCCATTCACCTACCTAGGTGAATGGGCATTCGTGTTTTCGGCTCGATCCGGAAGTATCGAGAAGAGGAAACAACATGCGAATCGAAATAAAGGTGCTCGGTCCCCTGGAAGTCGACGTCGGCGAGATTTCCATCGTGCCGACGGCCAGCAAGCCGAGTCAGTTGCTGGCGATTCTGGCACTCAATGCCGGCCGGGTCGTGACAGTGAACTCCCTGACCGACGAGATCTGGGCCAGTAATCCGCCCCGCAGTGTGGTGCCGACCTTACACACCTACATCCTGAAGCTGCGCAGGAACCTGGACATGGCACTGGCCGACCACGGCGACCTGACGTCCAAGGACATCCTGATCACCCGGCGGGCGGGCTACCTGCTGAACGTGGAGCCGACCGCGGTGGACGCGATCCGCTACGAGCGGCTCTCGGCGGCGGGGCGGTCGGCGGTCAACGAGGGCGACCACGAGCGTGCTTCGCGGACACTGGCCGAGGCGCTGCGGCTGTGGCGCGGGCCAGCGCTCTCCGACGTGCCGGTGGGACCGCAGCTCGCGATCGAGGCGCTGCGCCTCGACGAGAACCGGCTCGGCGACCTGCACCTGCGCATCGAGGCGGACCTCAAGCTCGGCCGCCATCACCAGCTGCTCGGCGAGCTCGCGACGCTGTGCGTGCGGCACCCGATGCTGGAGAACTTCTGCGTGCAGCACATGATCGCGCTGTACCGCAGCGGCAGGCAGAGTCAGGCGCTCGCGGCCTACCGCAGGCTGCGCGGCGAGATGGTGGAACAACTGGGGGTCGAGCCGTCGCCACGAGTGCGCCAGCTGCACCACGCGATCCTCTCGGGGCAGGCCTCGGTCGAGGACACGTCGGTCGTGTTCAACGCCTGACGGGCCACGTCAGGTGAGGAGCTGGTTCAGCCCGGCGTAGCCGAGCGCCTCGAGCCGCTTGCCGGAGGTCGCGAAGTAGTCCGCGTCCGCGCGGATCCCGTGCCCCTCGACCATCCGGTTCATGAAGTTGAACAACGCGCACACCATGATCGCGGAGTGCAGTGCGCGCTCGTCCCACCCGGCGGCGAGCACGGCGTCCGCGTCGGCCCGCGTGACCGACGATGGCTCCCTGGTCAGCTTGCCGACGTAGCGCAGGACCGGCCGCATCTTCTCGTCGACCGGCGCCGTGTCGAGGTCGGCGACAGCCGAGGGCGCGGCGCCGGCCTTGATCCCGCAGGCCTCCGCCGTGACGGTGTGCACACCGTGGCAGTAGCCGCAGGCGTTGACGCCCGACACGTACGCGGCGATCAGCTCGCGCTCGCCGGGGGTGAACGGCGACGGGCCGCGCATCACGACCTCGTGGTAGTCGAGCAGCGGCCGGGAGGTCTCCGGGTACGCGCGGAAGACGTCCATCAGCACGGCGTTGTCGGGAAGAGATCGCAGATGTGCCACGGGGATCCTCCTGGGGGTCGGTGCCGGTGGTCAGTGCGGGGTGGAGTCAGTGCCCTGCCGCGGTCTTGTCGATCTCGTCCCGGCGCAGCCAGCAGGCGGCCAGGTACAACCGCTCAGCACGCCCGGCTGCCACGCCGGCTGCGGTGACGGTGTCCACCGCCGTGGACCACAGCTTGCGCAGCGCCGCGGACCGGGTCTCGTTGGCGGGCGCCGCGGCCGCGAGGGGTGCCCGTGCCGCCCGCCACCGCCGCGCGCCATCGGCGAGCGCCGCCGCGAGCGTCCGGTCCGGCCGGGCGTCGTGGCGCAGCTGGTCCACGTACAACATCGTCGTGGCCGGGTCGTCACCGAAGGACGGTGCGACAGCCAGCGCGGCGAGCAGGCGTTCCGGGCCGAGGCCCATCAGCAGCACCCCGAGCTCGGTGTCGGGGTGCTCGTCGACCGAGGGGAGGGAGAACACGGTGTCGTACTCAGACATGCGCTGCCGTCCGGTCGCGCAGCCCGGCGGCCACGCTCGTCGCGATGCGTGCGGTGGCCACCCGGTGGCCGTCGATGTTGCGGCCTGCCGGGCCGAGCACCATGCAGGTCGCCGCGCCCGCGGCGAACACCCTCGGCGCGTTGCGGTAGGCGAGGGTGCGTTCTTCGAGGTCCGGCCAGCCGTCGCGGGCGCCGACCACGGCGTCGGGCAGCAGCCCGTGGCCGATCGACGGGACGGTGCCCAGTGCGAGCCACACGTGCTCGCCCCGCACGGACGTGCCGTCCGCGACAAGAACCTCGCCGTCCCCGACCGCCTCGACCGCCGCGGCGCGGTGCACGGTGAGCCTGCCGTCCGCCTCAGCCTCGGTCAGCGGCGGGCGGAACTCGAACATCACCGACGCGCGCCGCTGGTCGCCCATCAGCCGCAGCCGGTCGGCCCACGGCACGCCGTCGAACCGGGCGCGGCCCTCCGCGCGGAAGAACGACGCGTTCACGTCGGAACACTGGTACCGCTCGGACTCCTCGCGCAGCAGCCACGTCACGTGGCTGCCTCGGCCGAGCGCGTTGTGGATGAGGTGCGCGGACGTCAGCCCGGCACCGACCACGACCTCGCGCCCGGCCTGCCGCGGTCCTGGCTCGTCCCAGTAGCCGACGGCCGCCGGCCGGTCGCCGGGCCACCAGTTGGCCGGGGCGTCGCGTCGTTCCTCGCCCTGGCACAGCACGACGTACCCGGCGGTGATCGTGAACTCCGCCCCGCCCGCGACACCGTGCACGGACACCCGGTCCTGGCCGGGTGCCAGCTCGCGGACCTCGCCCCGCACGAGGCTGCTCCGCACGCCGTGCAGGACCGCGGTGTGGTCGCAGTAGGCCTCGAACACGTCGACCGGCACCACCGAACGGTGCCCGGCCTGCGACATCCGGACCTCTCGCCGCTCGACCTCGGTCAGCAGCGCCCAGTGCGTCCTGGCGAAGTCACGCAGTTCGCAGTCGCGGTAGCCCTCGACACCGGGGTGGTGCTCGTAGGGCGAACGGAGCACCCGTTGCCCGATCCGGTCGATGCGGTCGAGAAAACGGCCTGCCGCGCGGCCGTCCCGGTCGACGATCACCACGTCGCGCACCCCGAGGTGCCACAAAGCCGCCGCGACCGCGAGCCCTGCCGGGCCCGCGCCGACGATGACCACGTCGGCGGCGGACGGCGGGCTCTCCTTCCGCGCCACGGCAGGGACCGGATACGCGGGCCAGTCCCGGTGCCGGGGCGAGGTGAGCAGGTCGGGGTGTGGCAGGAACCTGGTCACCCGATGACCGTGACCGGCACGATCACCTCGATGGTCGGCCGTTGCGGCATGCCGTCGGTGACCATCTGCTGCAACAGTTCCTCGGACCGTTCCGCGCTGTCCGAGGACACCGGGCTGTACCTGGCGTGCGCGTACGCGGGCCTGCGTGCCTCCGTCTCGATCTCGAACACCTTGAGCACGGCCTCGCCGGGGCGGACCTCGCCGTCGAAGAACGTCAGCCTGCGCATGTCGGGGGTGAGGAAGGTCTTGCTGAACTGGCGCGACATCACCAGCGCGTCCCCGCCCTCGACGAAGTGCGTGTCGTCGTCGGTGGTGACCTGCATGGCGACCCAGGTCTGGTCGGTGAGGTTGGTCTCCGACTTGATGATCTGCCAGCGCCCGGGCTCCGGCAGGTTGATGGACACCGACACGTCGTAGTCGACGGCGTCGATGGCCCCAGAGATCATCAACACCCGGCGGCGCACGTCGGCGACCCCCGCCATCTGGATGTCGCGGGCACGGACCCGCCCCGCCACGTCCAACCCCGGTACCTCGAGCGACGACATGAACGAACCTCCCAGACTGACCGGCAGTACTCACCGAGCGAGTGTTCTGTGGATCTCAGGTTCGCACACGACCCGGTATTGCTCAATACTCCCGATCTGTCCTAAAAGGACACCGGAGCGTCAGGCCGCTCCGGTCACCGGCCTGGTCGCGGCCGCGGTGGGCAGGGGCGCGCCATAGGTCACGTCCACACCGCGATCCCTTGCCGCCTTGACGATACCCGGAATCGCCCGCTCGGCGAGCGCGGCGATCGTGAGCGCTGGGTTCACGGTCAGCGCGCTCGGTACCGCGGAACCGTCAGTGACGAAGATGCCGGGGTGGCCGCGCAGTTCGTGGCGGTCGTCCAGTGCGGACGTCGCCGGATCGTCCCCGATCCGGCAGGACGACAACGGGTGCACTGTGTACGCGCCCACCAGGTCGTTCGTCCACGGTGCGACAGTGGCGAGACCGTCCTTTTCGAGGATCTCCTTCGCCGCCGCGTCGGCCTCCGCCCAGCCACGCAGCGTGTTCGGCGTCGGGTCGTAGCGCAGCGGCCCCTTGCCGAGCATCTGCTGGGAGATGCGGTAGGCGTTGCCGGTGGGCGGCGGCGGGCCGAAGACGCCCTCGTTGTCGTCCTCCGTCATGAGGAAGATGGTCAGCCACGACTTCCAGCGCTTGAGCATCTCCTTCTTCTCCTTGCCGAACCAGGCCGGTCCGGACTTGCCTGGCACCTGCGCGAGGATCGTGCCGAGGCCGGGCGGGAAGTAGAGCTGCTCCATGGAGAACCGGGAGTACTCGGGCCTGTCGCCGTTCACGTTGTCCCAGCACGCGACGACGGGGCCCTTGCCGATCTGGTTGGCCTCGTACACCGCGCCGTTCGGCCTGCGCAGGCCGAGCACCTCACCGACGCGCTCCTCGTTGATGATCGCGGTGTTGAGGCGCTCGCCGTTGCCGGAGAAGTACCGGCCGACGCCGTGCGGCATCTCCCCGAGCGCCTCCTCTGAGCGCTGGAGGATCACCGGGGTGGCGGCCGAACCCGCCGCGAGGACAACGATCTTCGCCTCGATCACGCCGCTGCCGGTGCTGACCCGGTAGTCGACCTCGTCGATGTTGTTGTAGTACACGCGGTAGTCGCCGGTGTCGGTGCGCTCGATCTTCTGGACCTCGTGCAGCGGGCGGATCTGCGTGCCGTGCGCGAGTGCGGCAGGCAGGTAGTTGAGCAGCATCGACCGCTTCGCGTCGAACCGGCAGCCGGCCATCATCCAGTTGCAGTTGGTGCACTTGGCGGTGTCGATGCCTACCGGCACCGGGTTCGCGGTGTGCCCCGAATGGTGGCACGCCGCCGCCCACAGGCCGCCCGCGTAGCTGATGTCGTTCCAGTCCTGCTGGCTGACCGGCAGCACCTCCGACACCCGGTCGTACCACGGGTCGAGGGTCTCGCGGCTGATCGCGGCCGGCCACATGCGGCGGCCGATCGACCCCTGCTTCTCGAAGACGTACCGGGGCGCTCTCGGCAGCGCGGCGAAGTAGACGACGCTGCCACCGCCGACGCAGTTCCCGCCGAGGACGCTCATCCCGTCCCCGGCAACGAAGTCGAACACCCGTGTGTAGGACTTGCCGAGGAGGTAGTCGTGATCGAAGTCCTTGCCCTCCAACCAGGGCCCGCGTTCCAGCACAACGACCTTCGCGCCGCCCGCCGCGAGGTGGTAGGCCGCGATCGATCCGCCGAACCCGCTGCCGACGACGAGGACGTCGGTGGTCTCCACTGCGCTCACTGCTGCTCCTCGCAGGCTCCGAGCAACCGCTCACGGGCGCCCTGTGTCATCGATTCGCTAGTGCCCCATCCAGGCGGATACGGCACGATTCTCGACGGCCCCGGCGCCCGCTGGCCGCGTTGCCGAAAGGCCCAAGTACAACCCGGTACGACGACCTTCCGGCGCCTTGCCAGCGAACACCGGGATCCGCCGATAACCACCCCAATCCACCTGGACGGGGCACTAGCCCATCCAGGAAGCTCGCTCATGCCGGGCTCCCGGATTCCGTCGTGTTGGGGTGCCGCTTGGCCAGTTCCTGGCCGTAGCTGAAGTCGGGGAACCGCCACAACCCGTCGCTGTCGGGCTTCGCGAAGCCCATCGCGATCAGGCCGGGATGCCCGTCGGCGATGGCCTCACCCGTGCTGCGGTGCGCGGCGCTGTCGTAGGCCATGTTGGTGAACATCGAGAGCAGCACCCAGCCGCTCTGCTCGGGGTGGCCCGGCGTGGTCAGCGCGTCCACCAGCGCCACCCGGTCCTCGTAGTCCAGCGCGACGAACGGCGGCACGCCTTCGTCGAGCGAGCGGCCGTGCTCCTGCGCGTACGCCGTCGCGTGCCCGTTGAGGGTCTGCGCCAGCGGGCCGAGTCCCGCGGTGATCCCGGTCGCGGGGTCGTTCAGCAACTCGAGCGCACCCGCCTCGACCGCACCCGGATCGTCGCACACACCGGCGATCGCGCGATCGTCCGGACCGCGCTTGACGCCGGGAACGATTGTGTCCGCGAATGCTTCGAGAGTGCTCGTCAGAACCTGGTCGTCAAATTCGGCGCCTGCTGCCACGGCTCCTCCAGTCTGTGCCGCACGCCGGATTGATCGCGGTTCGGAACCGTTCCGGCCACTGACTAATTCTGACGGCAGGACACCGAGGTCGCATCTTCTCCCGTGCCACTACCCTCCGTTCGCCCTCGGGGCGTTCTACCTGCGATATCGAGTGTTCCTGGAGTCATCGTCGACCGCTCTTGAGTCGCCGGTAGTCCAGACATCGAGCAAGGAATGACCACGGTTGCCAGCCAATTTCTACCAGCTTACGGTCAATTCAGCCAAACGTTGAGATAAATCCTTCAATTGATCGGTGCCAGCAATGGACGATTTCATCGTAAAAGCGGTGGAGCGCGTTATCCGCGCCATGCAGGACAATTTGGGAGAACCGATCACCATCGACGACATGGCGCGTACCGCCATGTTCAGCAAGTTCCACTTCTCCCGCATGTTCCAGCGGGTGACCGGGATCTCGCCCGGCCGCTTCCTGTCCGCGCTTCGCCTGCAGGAGGCGAAGCGGCTGCTCCTGACGAGCTCGCTGACGGTGGCGGACATCAGCCACCTGGTCGGCTACAACAGCATCGGCACGTTCAGCTCCCGTTTCCGGATGAGCGTCGGCGTCTCCCCGACGACCTACCGGCAGTTCGGCGGCCTCGTCGCCCCGCTCGACGAGCACCTGCGCCCCGGCAGGCACGGTCACGGCGAGCACTCGGTGGTGCGTGGCCACGTGCACCACGCGGCGGACTCCCGGCCTGGCCACATCCTGATGGGTCTGTTCCCCGACCGGATCGCCCAGGGCATGCCGGTCCGGCACATCACGCTCGCCGAGGCGGGTGCGTTCACCCTCTCCGACGTGCCGGCGGGCAAGTGGTACCTGATCGCACGGTCCGTCGGCGCCGGTTTCGACACGCACGAGGCAGGCGAGGTGTACGTCTCCGCCCTCGGTCCGATCGCGGTCGCCGACGGCAAACCCCTGCGTTCCGTGGACATGTGGCTTCGCCCGAGGCTGATCTTCGACCCGCCCGCGTTGCTGGCCCAGCTCGACGAGACCATGCTGGTCACCGGTGCACGGGCTCCCGACAGGGCTGAGGAGACCGCCCTGCCGGGAGCCTGACCAACGAGTGGGAACGCTCCGTCCAGCACACATGTGCCGGGCGGGGCTTCGTTCTTTTGCTGGTAAGGATCGGGGTACTACGCGGCCTTCGACACGGGCCGCCGGAAGTGGTCCCTGATCCGCTCGCGCCACAGCTCGTAGGCCGGGCTTTCCTCGGTCCCCGCGTCGTCCGCCTCGACCGCTACGGAGGCCGCGACCGTGACCGCGTCCTCCACGGATCCGCCGGTGAGCACCTCGACACCGAGCCGGCTGTGCTCTGGCACGTGCCCGGCCGCGAGCCGTGCGGTGCCCGCGAACGTGGCACCGAGCGCGAGTTCCGCCGCGTGCTCGCCAGCCGCCACGGTCAGGTCGGCGAGGCCGTCGGCGGGGCAGCCGCCCGCGAAGGTGGCGGCGAGCCCGACCCCGCTCCACAGGTCGGCCTGGCGCGCTTGCGGGAACGCGGCGACCGCGGCGGCGACCCGGTCCGGCAGCGCACCGTGGATGAACCACAGCGCACGGCCGACCCCCTGGTCCGCGGCACGGGGGAAGTAGTCGGGCCTGCCGGTCCACGGGTAGGGCTTGAACGGCTGCTGCTCGTCGACCACCTTGCGGGTGTGGAAGTAGGCCCGGTCGAACCCGTAGCCGTCGACGGCGAGCCAGCTCATCGTCGGGAAGAACGGCACGTTCTCGAGGTCGGGCATGATCCCGCGCCACAGCACCCTCGGCAGCCGCGCCATCGCGAAGCCGATGCCGATGTAGGTGAGGAAGATGTGCGGCAGCCCAGGACCCTCCAGCAGTACCTTGGTCCTGGTGCCCTTGCCGCCCGCCATCGCGTCCCGCACCGCGAACGCCATGGCCGCACCCTCGTAGGCGAACCCGCGCAGTTCGGGCGCCACGGTCGCCAGCCGCCGTTCGACGTCCCAGAGCTCGCGGTGCTCGATGCCCCACTCGAAGCCACAGATCACCGACTGCGGGATCGACTCGAGGTGCTCGGCCGCCGGTGCGCTCGCGCCGGGGAAGCCACGCCGCGCGAAGGTCACCGCACGCAGCTTCGGAGTCAGCACCAGTCTGCGCAACGTACCCAGAATGGGGGGCATGTCGGTTCCTCCAGCTCTCTTCTGTCCCTCACACCGGTGCATCCGGAGAGGTCAGCGGGTGATGGCGTCCGGCGCCCAGCCGTTCACCACGAACCTGGGGTCGTCGATGATCGGGTCACCGACGAGCATGGCCTGGTGCAGCATCCGCAGCCGCGGCGACGGGTCGACCCCGAACTGCTCGCGGATGGTCGCCCACATCTGGTGGTAGATCTCGAGCGCCTGCCCCGGCCTGCCGCAGCGGTAGAGCGCGAGCATGTACTGCGCCCGGAAGTTCTCCATGTGCGGGTGCCGCGCGCACAGCGCCGCGAGGTCGCCGAGCAGTTGGTGGTGGCGGCCGAGACAGAAGTCGGCGTCGATGCGCAGCGTGAGGTCGGTCAGCCTGCTCTCCGACAGCCGCGTCGCCTCGATCTCCAGGTGCGGGCCGATGGTCAGGTCCACGAGCAACGGCCCGCGCCACACCGACAACGCGGCCCGGAGCAGCCGTTCCGCGTTCTCGTAGTCGCCCGCCGCGCCCGCAGCGCGTCCGGCCGAGGCCAGCCGCACGTACCGGTCGACGTCCAGCGCCTGCCGGTCGACCCGCAGTACGTAACCCGTGTGCTTGGTCTCCAGGACCTTCCTCGGCTGGTACCGGTCCGCGCCCGACGACGCGCCCGCGATGAACTTTCGCAGCTGCATCACGTAGGTCTGCAGCGTGCTGTTCGCGCTGCGCGGCGCCTTGACACCCCACAGTTCCTCGATGAGCGACGCGGCGGTCACCACCCGGCCCGCGTTGATCGCGAGCACCGCAAGCAAATGGCGTGGTTTGGCCGCCGACGGCACGATCGAGACCCCGTCGATGGTCGCCTCGAATGTTCCCAGAACATCGATCTCAGCTCGCATGGTCAGCTCATTTCACCGGTATACCTCCTGGCAGCGTAAGGCCGTGCGCGGTTTCCACGAATATCCTGGAATGCGCCCACGGCGCTTACATTGTCCCGTCTCCGCCGAACCGCATTCTCGGAGTCGTCGACCCCGTCGACCGGGCGGCCACGTGCTGATCCTTCGCCCACCGCACAAGGAGAGTAGCTACCCGCCGCCTCCACATTGCATGCTGGAATCCGTTAGTCGGGCGGCGAGTCAGCACGGGCGTGACTCCTGTGCGATTTCTGCCTGGCCCTGAAGGCGGTGAACGTGAACAACGAGCGGATCGCCATTGTCGGTGTCGGCCTGCGTTATCCGGATGCGGTTTCGCCGGAAGAGCTCTGGGAGAACGTGCTCGCCGGCCGCGAGGCGTTCCGGCAGCCTGCGCGGGAACCAGGCCGGAGCCACGCCAGCCCGGCCGAGGTGGGTAGCGACGCCGGGCACCGGCTCGCGATGGACACCGCGGCCGCCGCGCTGGCGGACGCCGGTTTCCCCGGCGCGGACGGCCTTCCCCCGGCCACGACCGGCGTGCTCCTCACCGACGGCGAGCCCACGGGCGACAGCACGCGTTCCTCGTCGCTGCAGTCGGTCGTGAGTGCCGCGGAGGTGCTCGCCGACGGCGACCTGGACGTGGCGATCGCGGGCGGCGCGCAGGACGAGGGCTGCGGTGTGGTCGTGCTGATGCGTGAGGCCGACGCACTCGCCCGCCGCCGCCGGATCTACGCCTCGATCACCGGGTGGGGCGTCTGCGCGGGCCACCGGCTCGCGCTGGCCCGCGCCTACGAGCGCGCGAGGTACTGCGTGGCGACCGTCTCCTACTTCGAGGGCCACGACACGGGTACCGCGGTCGAGGAGCTCGCGGCCGCGCGGCGCGCGGCCGACCCCGCGGCACCGCCTGCCGCACTCGGCACGCTCAGCGGCAACGTCGGCCGCCCAAGGGCCTCGGCAGGCGTCGCCGGACTGATCAAGGCGGCGCTCGCGGTGCACCACCAGGTGATCCCGCCGGTCACCGGGCGCCATCCCCGTCCGGTGCAGGCAGGCCGGGACGCACCGGTGTACGTGCCGGACGACGCCGCCCTGTGGCCCGCAGGACTCCCGGTGCGCGCCGGGGTGTCCGCGACCGGTCTCGGCGGCACCACCTCCCACCTCGCGCTGGAGGAGGCGCCGGGGCGCGAACGCCGGACCGGCGTCGGCCGGTGGGCCGCGGCGCTGGTCGCCGGGCGACAGGACACCGACGTGCTGCTGGTCGACGCGCACTCCGCCGCCGAGCTGCTGGCCAGGGTGGCACGGCTCGCCGAAACCGCGGCCGGTCTGTCCACCGCCGGAATCACCGACCTGGCGGGCACACTGGCGATACAGCAGCGCGGCGGCGCCTTCCGCGTCGCGGTGGTCGCCGGTGATCCGGTGACCGCCACGACGCGGCTGTCGCTGGCGGCGGACGCGCTCGCCGATGGCCGCACCACACTGCTTTCCCCCGCCGACGGCGTGTTCCTCGCGCACCGCACCCGCGCACCCCGGATCGCCTACCTGTTCCCCGGCCACGGCGCGGGCCCGGGTCGCGGCGGCGCGCTCCGCCGCCGGTTCCCCGTGGCCGAGCACCTGTTCGGGATGGCACCCGACGGCGATCACCTCGGCGCCGACCTGGTCGTCGCGGGCTCGCTCGCCGGCCTGCGCGTGCTGCACGCGCTCGGCGTCGACGCGGACATCGCGGTGGGGCACGGCATCGGCGAGCTGACCGCGTTGTCATGGAGCGGCGCGCTGGACGGCGGCGACCTGATCCGCATCGCGGGCAGCCGAGGCCGGGCCGATGGCGCGACCGGGGTCGTCTTCTGCGAGCCGCGCAGGCCGGTGGTCTCCACCGTCACCGGCGGGCGGCTGGCCGCCAACGCCGACCCGTGCGCGTCACAGGACCGCGCGGCGGACGAACCGATGCGCTTCCAGGAGGAGGCGGTCGACGCGGTCGCGGGTGCGGATCTGGCGATCGAGGTCGGCCCTGGCCGCGCGCTCTCCGCACACGTCGCACGGGTCGCGCCGGGCACGCCGGTGCTGGCATGCGACACCGACAGCGCGTCGCTGTCGCCCTTGCTCGCCGCCGTTGGCGCGGCCTACGCACTGGGCGCCGCCGTGGACCCGACCCCGCTGTTCGCCGACCGGGTGATCCGGCCGGTCGGCGAAGACGACGAACCACGCTTCCTGCCGGGCCCGGGCAGGACGGCACCGGAGGAACCGGCCGTGCTCTCGAACAACGAGGCGCGGGCCGCGACTCGGGTGACCACAGTCGACAACGTCCCCGACCAGGTGAGTATCACCGTCCTGTCGGGCAGGGAGGACTGACATGGCCGCGTACTACGAGCTCAGCCATACCGTGGGATTCGAGGACACCAACCTCGCGGGCAACGTCTACTACGTGAGCTACCTGCGCTGGCAGGGACGGTGCCGGGAGATGTTCATCCAGGAGGAGGCCCCGGAGCTGCTCGACGATCTCCGAGGGGACCTGAAGTTGTTCACGTTGAAGGCGGAGTGCGAGTTCTTCGCCGAGATCACCGCCTTCGACGTGCTGAGCCTGCGGATGCGGGTGGAGGAACTCACCCAGACGCAGATCGAGTTCACCTTCGACTATGTGAAGATCGCCGACCGGCTGGAGACTCTCGTGGCCAGGGGAAATCAGCGGCTCGCGTGTATGCGCGGCCCCAACGACAACACGGTGCCCTCGCGGGTTCCCGCCGCGCTGCGCGAGGCGCTCGCGCCGTACTCGGGGACCGCGGCACCCGCGCGCCTGCGCGCGACGATGAACCGGGAGTCCCGATGACCGCCCGGCGACGCGAAGCGCAGCCGGGCACCGAGCCGGTGACGGTCCTGCGCACCAGCACTGAGCAGGAGACGACCAAACACGGGCTGCGCGACGTGATGGCCCAGTTCGCGACGGGGATCACGGTCCTCACCGCACGCGGCACGCTGGCCCACGCCATGACGGCCAACGCGTTCACGTCCGTCTCCCTCGACCCGCCGATGGTGCTGTGCTGCGTGGCCCGCACCGCACGCATGCACGAGACGATCCTCGACGCCAACGGGTTCGGCGTGTCGGTGCTCAGCCACGAGCAGGAAGGGCTGGCGCGGTACTTCGCCAGCCGCGGCCGCCCCGGTGGCATGGCGCAGTTCGACCGGATCGACTGGTTCCCAGGGCAGCACACCGGGGTGCCGCTGCTGACCGGCTCCCTCGCCTGGCTCGAGTGCGACCTCGAGGAGGTCTACGAGGGCGGCGACCACTCGATCTTCCTCGGCCTGGTGCGCAGTGCGAGCCGCGGCACCGGCCAGGCGCTGCTGTTCCTCGGCGGCGGCATGCACCAGTACGACCCGCCCGCGGCGCGGTCCGCCTGACCGCTCCGGACGACCACGACGCGGCACACAAGACCCGGGAGAGTTCACCGATGGACACGAAACTGGACGAGGTGGGCACCCCCACATTGCGCGGCGACCGGGCCGCCAACCACGAGTGCTACCGGCAGGTGCGGAGCAACGTGACCCAGTTGCTGACGCAGGCACGGCCGGTCGACGACCCCGTCGTCCCGGCCTGTCCTGAATGGACACTCAGGGGCCTGGTGACGCACCTGGTCGGCGTCGCGGCGATGGCGATCGGCCGGATGTCCGGGTGGCCGTCCGTCCAGCCGTCCTCGTCGGCGGACATGGACATCCCGGAACTGCTTGCGGCATGGGAGCGGCTGGGCAAGGAGGCCGACCTGCTGCTCGCCGACGCGGGCGGCCGCCGGGGCAGCATCCTCGTGATGGACGCGTTCACCCACGAGCTGGACATCCGCTACGCGATCGGTGCCGAGCTGCCACACAGCCACCCCGCGTTCGCGAGCGCGTTCGAGGTGCTCGCCAACGGGTTCGCCGCCGCCGTCAGCGACAACGACCTGCCCGCGCTGTGCCTGTCGACCGGCAGTACACAGTGGACGGTCGGCCATGGCGAGCCATCGGCCACGGTCGTCGCGAGCCGCTACGACCTCTACCGGTCGCTGGCCGGGCGCCGCAGCCACGCACAGATCACCGAACTCGAGTGGACCCGCGACTCGCACCGGTGGCTACCGGCTTTCACTTGGGGCCCTTTCACGCCGCCCGCCGCTCCCGTCGAGCCCGTCGCCGGCCGCCTCCGGCTCTGCTGACACGCCGTCGGCCCCGGCCTCCCCGAAGACGGCGGCGAACCGCTCCGCCGACGCGAGCACCGACGCCCGCGCGGCATCGAGGGCATCGCCCGCACCGACCATCAGCGTGACGGTCTGGCTCTCGAAGCACCGGTCGGCGTCGCACGGGTCGATCAGGTAGCCGCCGAGCTCCAGCTCGACCCCGCCGTGCATGGCGAGCCACATGTGGTGCGCCACCAGCATGGCGTCCTCCGCGCGGAACCGCCCAGACTCGATACAGCGCGCCGCGCACTCGACCACGGGGATGAGGTTGAACCGGCCGTACTGCCGGTCCTCCTCGCTGAGCTCGAAGCCCGCGAGGCCGCGGCCACCGAACATCACCGAGTAGAGGTGCGCGTTCGCGATCGCCGTGCCGCGGTACACGCGCCCGATCATGGCGAGATCCGCGACGGGGTCATCGGAGGACTCCACCCGGGCGAACGCGGCCGCGAGCCTGCCGAAACCCTCATGCACCATCTCACGCACGAGACCGCTCATGCTGCCGAAGTGCGTGTAGACGGCCATCGTCGAGGTGCCTGCCTCCTTGGCTATGCGGCGGCTCGACATCGACTCCGGACCCTCCTGCGCGAGGAGGCGCGCGGAGATCTCGATCAGTTCGGCTCTGGTGGCTGGGTCACGAGGTCTCGGGCTCATATTGACAATGTTACATAACGCCGCTACCTTTGGTAGTACAACATCGTTATAGATCCGTCCCTCGTCGGACCCCTCGAAGCAGGTGCAGTCATGAACGAATCCCGCAGGCAGGACAGCACCGCCCCCGGCACGTCTTTCCGTCTCGAGACCGGGCTCGAAGTCCTCGACGACTGGTCCGAGACCGCGAGTCAGTCGCAGAAGAACGTCATCCACAAGGCGCTGTTCGCGATGGTGGACGGCTCCCTGTTCCGCACCTACCGGGTCATCGACGACTACCAGCGGCCGAACGAGCTGTTCGTCGTCGTCAAGGACGACCTGGTGATGAAGATCCGCGTCAACTGCTTCGACTCGTTCGGCGTCGTCCACATCGGACCGCCCGCCTCCTCGGCCCGCTTCCGTGACAGCGCGGGCTGAGAAGGCTCGCGCCACACACGGCATGCGCGGATAAGACAGTCCGGCCCGTCGCGGTCATCCTGGAAGGGACGAAGCGACAGGCGAGAGGACAAGGCGCGTGACACAGCGAGACGTGATCTCCGACCTGACCGCGGAGGCCGAGGAGTTCGAGGGACTGGTCACCGGGATCGACGAGGCGAGCTGGCAGCTGCCGACCCCGGCACCCGGCTGGTCAGTCGCCCACCAGGTCGCGCACCTTGCCTTCATCTTCCGCCTCGCGGGCACCGCCGCCTCCGACGCGGAGGTCTTCGGCGCCATGGCCGCGCAGGCGGCCGCCGACTTCGAGGGCGCGGTCAACGCGTCACTCGCCGAGTACCTCGGGGACCCGCCGGAGGTGCTGCTGTCGCGCTGGCGCGCCGAGTGCGACACCGCGATCAAGGCACTCGCCGCGGTGCCCGCCGACCAGGTGGTCCCCTGGCTGGTCCGGCCGCTGCCCCCGGCAGTGCTCGCCGCCGCGGGCATGATGGAGCTGTTCGCCCACGGCCAGGACGTCGCCGACGCGCTCGGCGTCACCCGCGAGCGCACCGACCGGCTGTGGTGGATCGCTCTTTTCGTCACCCTCACCTGGGACTTCGGCTACCAGAGCCGTGGACTGACCCCGCCTGCCACGCCGTTCCGGTACGAGCTCACCGCGCCGTCGGGCGACACCTGGACGTTCGGGCCCGCCGAGGCCGAGCAGAAGATCACCGGCCCCGCCGAGGACCTGTGCCTGCTCGCCACCCGGCGCCGCCACCGCGACGACCTCGCGCTCACCGCGACCGGCGCCGATGCCGAGGCGTGGCTGGACATCGCGCAGGCCTACCGCGGCCCGGCCGGCGAAGGCAGGCGCCCTGGCCAGTTCAGGACCTGACGGTGGTTCTGGCCGTCCGAGGCGCGGTCCAGGTCGACCGGGACGACCCGGCCGACATCCTCGCGGCGACCCGGGAGCTGATCACCGAGATCGTTCGCCGCAACGGGATCGACGCGGCGGACCTGATCAGCATCGTGTTCACCCTGACCCCCGACCTGACGAGCTGTTTCCCCGCCACCGCGGCCCGTGACCTCGGACTTGTGGACGTGCCACTGCTGTGCGCCACCGAGGTCGCGGTTCCCGGCGCGCTGCCACGAGTGATCCGGCTGCTCGCCCACGTCGAGAGCGATCGTCCCCGCGCCGCGGTGCGCCACGTGTATCTGCGCGGTGCCACCCGGCTGCGACCGGACCTCGCCGCATAGCAGGAAGGAAAACCCGTGGTCGTCGTCATGCAACCGGGTGTGGAAGCAACGGACGTGGAGGCCGTCGTCGAGCGGGTCGAGGCGGCGGGCGGACAGGCGTTCGTCAGCCGAGGCGTGAGCCGGGTGATCGTCGGCCTGGTCGGCGACGTGGAGACGTTCGCGACGCTCGACCTGGCGGGCATGCCAGGGGTCGCGCAGGTCACGCGCGTGTCCACCGAGTTCAAACTGGTGAGCCGCGAACAACACCCGGACCGTTCTGTGGTGCACGTGCGCGGGGTGCCGGTCGGGCCGGACACGGTCACGCTGATCGCCGGGCCGTGCGCCGTCGAGACGCCCGAGCAGACGCTCGCGGCGGCGCGGATGGCGCAGGCCGCCGGCGCGACCATGTTGCGTGGTGGCGCCTTCAAGCCGAGGACCTCGCCGTACGCGTTCCAGGGGCTTGGCGAGCTCGGCCTGCGGATCCTCGCCGACGTGCGCGAGGAGACCGGGCTGCCGATCGTCACCGAGGTGCTGAGCGCCCACGACGTCGCGATGGTCGCCGAGTACGCGGACATGATGCAGATCGGCACCAGGAACATGCAGAACTTCGCGCTGCTGCAGGCGATCGGCGAGACGAACGTGCCGGTGATGCTCAAGCGCGGGATGAACGCGACCATCCAGGAATGGCTGATGGCCGCGGAGTACATCGCGCAGCGGGGCAACCTCGAGATCGTGCTGTGCGAGCGCGGTATCCGCACCTTCGAGACCGAGACCCGCAACACACTGGACATCTCGGCGGTGCCGGTGGTCCAGCGCCTTTCGCACCTGCCGGTGATCATCGACCCTTCGCACTCCGGCGGCCGCCGGGACCTCGTGCTCCCCCTCAGCCGGGCGGGCCTCGTCGCGGGCGCGGACGGCATCATCGTCGACGTGCACCCGCAACCGGAGCTCGCGCTCTGCGATGGCGCGCAGGCGCTCATCGGCAAGGATCTCGACGAGCTGGCCACGGCCGTCACCGATCTGACCACGTACATGGGGCGCAGTCCCGCACGACGTCGGTACCGCAGCGCCGGCTGACCGACCGCCGCGGCGGCGGGCCTGGTAGGAACGAGCCGTGCGCCACACCACCCGTTCTCCCCTGCCGCAACGCGGCGGGCTCGACGCCGCGCGGCTGCGGCTGCCGGAGGACGGCACGTGGCCCACGGTGCGGGCCTACCTCGTCGAGCGGCTGCCGAGGGTCGACCCGGCCCGCATCGACGCGATGCTGGCCGACGACCGGTTCGTCGGCGCCGACGGCCCGTTCGCGGCCGACGCCCCGTACCTGCCCGGCGGGTTCGTGTGGTTCCACCGCGACCTGCCCGACGAGGTGCCGGTGCCGTTCGAGGTCGGGATCGTGCACGCCGACGACCGGATCGTGGTCGCCGACAAGCCGCACTTCCTGTCGACCATCCCGCGCGGGCAGCACATCGCCGAGACCGCGCTGGTGCGGCTGCGCACCAGCCTTGGCCTCCCGGAGCTCTCGCCCGCGCACCGGCTGGACCGGCCGACCGCCGGGCTCGTGCTGTTCGTGGTGCGGCCCGAGCTGCGCGGCCGGTACCAGACGCTGTTCGCGAAGCGCCGCGTCCACAAGGAGTACGAGGCCATCGCCGCGCACCGGCCGGACCTGGCGCTGCCGACGGTCGTGCGCAGCCGGATCGTCAAGGAGCGCGGGGTGATCACCGCGCAGGAGGTGCCCGGCGAGCCGAACGCGGAGACCCGCGTCGAACTGCTCGCCCACCACGACGGCCTCGCCCGCTACCGCCTCCTGCCCACGACCGGGCGCACCCACCAGCTGCGGCTCCACATGTGCGGCCTCGGCGTCCCCATCCTCGGCGACCCGTTCTACCCGGTACTCGAGGACCGGCCGCTCGACGACTTCACCCGGCCACTGCAGCTGCTCGCGAAGGCACTGGCCTTCGACGACCCGGTCACCGGCGAACCACGCCGCTTCGAAAGCCGCCTGCACCTCGCCACGTGGCCTCCTTCCTCGGTCGGGTAGAGCGTGTCCTTTGGTTGCGCTTTGCCTCCGGCGGCTCCTCGCCGGAGGGGCAGGTCTCCGAGATGGCCTGGGGTTTGGTGGGTTTCTTGCGTTGGGTTCGGGTCTGCCTGCCATGGTGGCGGGCTTTGCGCCCTCGGCCGCCCCTTTCGGGGCATAATTGGTGTTCCGAAAGCCGATTTTGGGACGTTCAACGCCCTGCGTCTTTCGGGGCACTGGGATCGCACCCTGCGGGGGCGGGGTCTAATCCCGGGGAGGTGGACCAGCGCGCAGTTGCGCCAGCCGGGACTCGAGTACCTCGATCACCGGTGCCCGGTTGTCGCCCCGTCGCTCCTCGTCGATCAGGTGCTGGAGTTCGTCGACGCTGAGTGAGCGGACGTTGTCACGCACCGCACCCGTCGGCAGGTCGTCATAGTCGGCGGAGTCGTCGGCGGGGTTCGTCATCTCGGTCTCCCGTGTGTCTGGGTGCGCCCGGTGTCCTCGTGGTCCACGCCACCACGGCCGTCAGGAACCCGTCAAGGTGCGGGCCCTACGCGTCAAGGAGCCGTCAGGCCGCTACCACCGCCCGTGCCGGGGGTGGAGTGTCGCGGTCGGCCGCCAATCCGGGCAGCCCCTGATGTGAGGAGCGGACCAGATGGCCGACGTGGCCTTCGCGGTGCTGCTGATCGCCGGTTTCCTCGTGCTCGCGCTGGCGTTGCGCGGTTTGGAGCGGTTGTGAGCGGCGTGGGTGTGGTGGCGAACGTGGTCGGCGGCGTGCTCGCGCTGCTACTGATCGTCTACCTGTTCGTGGCTCTGATCCTGCCGGAGAAGTTCTGATGTCACCCACCGTGGCGGGCCTGCTTCAGGTCGGCGTACTCATGGTGGCACTCGTCGCGGTGTACAAGCCACTCGGCGACTACATGGCGCGTGTGTTCACCGGCACTAAGCACCTCGCGGTCGAACGGGCCGTCTACCGGGTCGTCCGGGTGAACCCGGACGCCGAGCAGCGGTGGCCGGTCTACGCCGCCGGGGTGCTCGGGTTCTCGCTCGTGTCGATCGTGGTGCTCTACCTGTTGCAGCGGCTGCAACCGTTGCTGCCGTGGGACTTCGGCCGTGGCGCGGTCGACCCCGGCATCGCGTTCAACACGGCGGTCAGTTTCGTGGCCAACACGAACTGGCAGTCGTACGTGCCGGAGGCGGTGATGGGGCACAGCGTGCAGATGTTCGGGCTGACCGTGCAGAACTTCCTGTCCGCCGGTGTCGGGCTCGCCGTGGCGATCGCGCTGGTTCGCGGGTTCACCCGGTCGACGACCGACAGGCTCGGCAACTTCTGGGTGGACCTGACCCGCGGCACCGTGCGGATCCTGCTGCCGATGGCGTTCGTGTTCGCGATCGTGCTGATCGCGCTCGGCGTCGTGCAGAGCCTGCGCTCCGGTGTGGCCGTCACCAACCCGGACGGGTCGTCGAGCACCATCGCGCTCGCGCCCGCCGCGTCGCAGGAGACGATCAAGGAGCTGGGCACCAACGGCGGCGGCATCTTCAACGCCAACTCCGCCCACCCGTTCGAGAACCCGAACGGCTGGACCAACCTCATCGAGATCTTCCTGCTGCTCGTGATCCCCGTCTGTCTGACGAGGACGTTCGGCACGCTGGCCGGCAACCGCAGGCAGGGTTACGCGCTGCTGTCGGTGATGGGTGTGCTGTGGGGCGCGATGCTCGCGGTGATCTGGTGGGCGGAGGCGCACCCGAACGGCCCGGCCGCACTGCTCGCGGGCGGCGCCATGGAGGGCAAGGAACAACGGTTCGGCATCCCGGGGTCGGCGTTGTTCGCCGACAGCACCACCGCCACGTCGACCGGCGCCGTGAACGCCATGCACGACAGCTTCTCCGGGCTCGGTGGTGGCGGCACGATCCTGAACATGCTGTTCGGCGAGATGACGCCGGGCGGGGTCGGGACCGGGCTGTACTCGATCCTGGTGATGGCGATCATCGCGGTGTTCCTCGCCGGGCTGATGGTCGGCCGCACCCCGGAGTACCTCGGCAAGAAGCTGGGGCGCCGCGAGATCACCGCGTCCGCCATCGCGATCCTCGCGATGCCGACCGTGCTGCTGCTCGGCGTCGGCGCGGCGATCATGCTGCCCGGCACGTCGGAGGCGATGAACAACTCGGGCAGCCACGGCTTCAGCGAGGTCCTCTACGCCTACACGTCGGCGTCGAACAACAACGGCAGCGCGTTCGCCGGGATCACCGTCACGAACGGCTGGTTCCAGTCCACCTTGGGCATCTGCATGCTGTTCGGCAGGCTCATCCCGATCCTGGCGGTGCTGTGCCTCGCCGGATCCCTTGCCGCACAGAGGAAGGTGCCCGCGACGGCGGGCACGCTGCCCACCACCGGCCCGCTGTTCGCCACGCTGCTGGGTGGCACCGTGGTGCTCGTCGCGGCACTCACCTTCGTCCCCGCACTCGCTCTCGGCCCGATCGCAGAGGCACTGGCATGACCACCACCACTGACCGGCCTCCGCTGGCGGCACCGCAGCACCACACCGGGAAGGCGGGCCGGGTCGGCGGCGGGGCGTTCAGTCCGCGCCAGCTCCTCGTGTCGTTCCCGGACGCACTGCGCAAGCTCGACCCGCGACACCAGGTCCGCAACCCGGTGATGTTCGTCGTGTGGGCGGGTTCCGTGCTCACCACGGTCTTCGCGATCGGCGAGCCGACCGTGTTCACGGTTCTCGTCGCCGTGTGGCTGTGGTTCACCGTCCTGTTCGCGAACCTGGCAGAGGCGGTCGCGGAGGGCAGGGGCAAGGCACAGGCGGAGACGTTGCGCCGCACCAAGAAGGAGACGATGGCGCGGCGGCTGGCGGCCGACGGCACCGAGGAGCCGGTGCCCGGTGCTGAGCTGCGCGTCGGCGACCGGGTGGTGGTCGAGGCGGGCGAGGTGATCCCCGGCGACGGCGACGTCGTCGAGGGCATCGCGACCGTGGACGAGTCGGCCATCACCGGCGAGTCCGCGCCCGTGATCCGCGAGTCGGGTGGCGACTTCTCCTCGGTCACCGGCGGCACCACCGTGCTGTCCGACCGGATCGTGGTGCGGATCGCGACCAGACCCGGCGAGTCCTTCGTGGACCGGATGATCGCGCTCGTCGAGGGCGCGCAACGGAAGAAGACACCGAACGAGATCGCGCTGACGATCCTGCTGTCCACGCTGACGATCATCTTTCTGCTCGCCGTCGTGTCGCTGCAGCCGATCGCCAGCTACTCCGGCAGCACGCAGTCGGTGATCGTGCTGACCGCGCTGCTCGTCTGCCTCATCCCGACCACGATCGGCGCGCTGCTGTCCGCGATCGGCATCGCGGGCATGGACCGCCTCGTGCAGCGGGGCGTGCTCGCCACCTCCGGCCGCGCGGTCGAGGCCGCCGGTGACGTGTCGACGCTGCTGCTCGACAAGACCGGCACGATCACCTTCGGCAACCGGCAGGCCACCGAGCTGATCCCCGTCGATAAGTCCACAATGGACTCTCTGCGGGCAGCGGCGCGGCTGGCGAGCCTTGCCGACGACACCCCGGAGGGCCGCAGCGTCCTCGAGCTGTGCGGTGGCCCGGTCACGGTGGCGGAACCACACGTGTTCGTGCCGTTCACCGCGCAGACCCGGATGAGTGGCGTGGACATCGGCACGCGGCACATCCGCAAGGGCGCGGCGAGCGCGTTCGAGACCACCGAGGAGGTGCGGCGGGTCGCCGACGGGATCAGCGCGGCGGGCGGCACTCCGCTCGTGGTCGCGGAGAACGACACGGTGCTCGGCGTCATCCGGCTGTCGGACGTGGTGAAGCCCGCCATGAAGGAGCGGTTCGCGCGGCTGCGCGGGATGGGCATCAGGACCGTCATGATCACCGGCGACAACCCGTTGACCGCGAGGGCGATCGCCGCCGAGTCCGGTGTGGACGACTACCTCGCGGAGGCCAGGCCCGAGGACAAGATGGCGCTGATCCGCGCGGAACAGGAGGGCGGGCGGCTCGTCGCGATGACCGGCGACGGCACCAACGACGCGCCAGCACTCGCCCAGTCCGACGTCGGCGTCGCGATGAACTCGGGGACCATGGCGGCCAAGGAGGCCGGGAACATGGTCGACCTGGACTCCGACCCGACCAAGCTGATCGAGATCGTGGAGATCGGCAAGCAGCTGCTGATCACCAGAGGCGCGCTGACCACGTTCAGCGTGGCCAACGACCTCGCGAAGTACTTCGCGATCCTGCCGGCCATGTTCGCGGGGATCTACCCGCAGCTGGACAAGCTGAACATCATGCACCTGCACTCGCCGTCCTCGGCGATCACCTCGGCGGTGGTCTTCAACGCGCTGGTCATCGTGGCGCTGATCCCGCTGGCGCTGCGCGGGGTGCGCTACCGGCCGTCGACCGCGGCCACGCTGCTGCGGCGCAACCTGCTCGTCTACGGGCTGGGCGGCGTCGTCACGCCGTTCGCGGGCATCTGGCTCATCGACCTCGTCGTCCGACTCGTCCCGGGAATGTGACCACCGTGAACTCGCTGCTGAAACAAAGCCTTGCCGGTCTCCGGGTGCTGATCGTGCTGACGGTGCTCACCGGGGTGCTCTACCCGTTCGGGGTCTGGCTGGTGAGCAGGCTCCCGGGCCTGCAGGCCAACGCGGAGGGCTCCGTGGTCACCGTGGACGGCACCGCCGCCGGGTCGGACCTGATCGGCATCGACCCGGTCGCGGCCGACCCCGCGCACGACCCGTGGTTCCACAACCGGCCATCGGCGGTCGCGCTGGACCTCGACGGGGACGGGTCGCCGGACGTGCTCGGCCCGGCCGACCCGTCGACCTCCGGCGGGTCCAACAAGGGCGCGTTCGACGAGGACCTGGCCGCGACCATCCAGCTGCGCAAGGACATCATCGCCGAGCGCGAGGGCGTCGCCCCGGCACGGGTGCCCGCCGACGCGGTCACCGCGTCCGCGTCCGGGCTCGACCCGATGATCAGCCCGGCCTATGCCGACCTGCAGGTGCCGAGGGTCGCCCGGGAGAACGGGCTGTCCGACGAGCGGGTGCGGCGGCTGGTCGCCGAGCACACCGGTGGCCGCGGCCTCGGCGTCGTCGGCGAACCCGGTGTGCACGTGCTCGGGCTCAACCTGGCGGTGCTGGCGGCGAGCAGGTCGTAGCATGGGCGCCATGCACGGTCTCGGCGAACTGGAAGCCGCGGTGATGGACGTGCTGTGGCGTGCGCCCGGCCCGATGAAGGTCCGCGACGTGCTGGACCACCTCGACCGGACGCTCGCCTACACGACCGTGATGACCGTGCTCGACAACCTGCACCGCAAGCAGTGGGTCGAGCGGGAACTGCGGGGCAAGGCCTACCTGTACCGGGCGAGGACGACCCGCGAGGAGGCCGCGGCCAGGGCGCTGCGCGAGGTGCTTGACGCCTCCGGTGACCCGCACGCGGTGCTGATGCACTTCGTGGCGTCGGGCTCCGAGGAGGAGACCGACATCCTGCGCAGTGCGCTGCGCAAGAAGCGGCGCACGTGATCCCCGCACTCACGATCCTCGCGAGCGCGGCCGCGGCGGGCTGGCTCGTCCCGCTGCTCCTGCTGCGGTTCGACATGCGCCGCCGTGATCCGGCCCCGGTCATCGTGGCGTGGCTCCTGTCGATGACCGGGGTCGTGCTCACCGCCGCGACCGGGGTGGCGCTGTTGCTGCTCCCCGGGCACGGCGGGTCGGTCCTCGCGCTGCTGCACCACTGCTGGCATGTCATCCAGCACGGGTCGCCGCCCGAGGTCGAGGTGCTCACCGGGCTGCTGGGGGTCGCACTGCTGTGCGCACTGGCCGTCCGGGTGCTCGTCGTGTTCGCCAGCGGCGCGCGAGCGCGGGCCCGCAAACGCCAGGAGAGCTACGACGTGCTCCGGCTCGCGGGCCGGGCACAGGACGGGCCGCCGGACGTGTTGTGGCTGCCGCACGGCACGCCGCTGGCGTTCAGCATGGCGGGCAGGCCGGGCGTCGTCGTGGCGACCGACGGACTGACGGCGCACCTGGGTGAGACCGAGGTGGCCGCGGTGTTCGCGCACGAGCGGGCGCACCTCGCCGGGCGGCACCACCTGCTGGTCGCCGTCGTCGACGCGCTGCGGGTCACGCTGCCGTTCGTGCCGCTGTTCCGCGCCGCGCCACGCGCGATCCGCGACCTGGTGGAGCTGGCCGCCGACGTCGCGGCGGTGCGGGCGTGCGGGCCA